>JAETTM010000117.1 GCA_021769135.1 Lachnospiraceae bacterium
CCACAAACCAATAATATTCTTGAGGAAGGATATCTTCCCCTGACAACCGCCTTCATTCGTGATATTGAGCTTCTTTGACAATCCGTTGATAACGGGTTCATCCAGTTCCGTGCCAAACAGCGACCATGTCCCGCAGCTGATGAAGATGAAATCCTTATCCCTGGCAGGAACAGCCGCAAGCGCACTCTGCGTGTCATGTCCTGCCACAGCAATCACTTCCCCAGGCTCAATCCCCAGCTCCTGGCAAATCCCGTTTTTCATGAGACCAAGCCTGGTTCCGCACGGAACGATACTGCCCAGGATCCTTTCCGGGATACCGAGGCTTTCCAATACTTCCTTTGACCACATTTTAGTTCGGGCATCCAGCATCTGCGTGGTAGACGCGATGGAATACTCACTGACCTGCGCCCCGCACAGATAATAATTAAATAAGTCCGGCATCATCAGAAGCCTGGAAGCCCGCTCCAGAAGCCCGGGCCGTTTTTCCATCAGTGCCATAAGTTGAAATACCGTGTTGATTTCCATAAACTGACTGCCCGTAATCTGATAAAAACGGTCCTTATCCATCTTACTGAAACTCTTTTCAAGCATTCCCACGGTCCGGGCATCCCGATAATGTACCGGGTTTTCTAAAAGATTCCCCTCCTTGTCTATCAGGCCGAAATCCACGCCCCAGGTATCCACGCCGATGCTGTCAATCTTTCCATACTTCTTTGCTTTAATCAATCCCTGCTTCACCTCAAAAAACAGCCGCAGGAAATCCCAGTACATGGTCCCGTTTAATATAACCGGATCATTGGGGAAACGATGAAGTTCCTGTATGGATATCCGGTTCCCGTCAAAGTTCCCCAGCATTACCCTTCCACTGGAAGCGCCGAAATCCACTGCCAGCACATTTTTATGGTTCATAGACACACCGCCTTACTTATACAAAGGCCCATAAGCAGCACAGGCGCGGAAATCCTGCCCCTCTTTATCCATTCCAAATGCATTCCAGGACGCGGGGCGGAATATTTTTTCCTCAGGCACATTGTGCATGCTGACAGGAATCCTTAAGATTGAGCAGAGTGTAATGAGGTCCGCCCCGATATGTCCGTAGCTGATTGCACCATGGTTGGCGCCCCAGTTATTCATCACATCATATGCAGTGGCAAATGCTCCCCGGCCCGTCACCCTGGGAGCAAACCAGGTGCACGGCCATGTATAGTCCGTCCTCTTCCATAAGATATCAGTTACATCTTCCGGCAGTTTCACTGTCCAGCCTTCTGCAATCTGCAGCATAGGCCCAAGTCCTTTTACCAGGTTTAAGCGGATCATGGTACATGGCATCTGGGCTTCTGTTACATATCTGGAAGAAAAGCCTCCGCCTCTGAAATATCCAAAATCAGCCTCATTCCATGTGGTTGCTTCCATAATCGCCTTCTGATCCTCCGCCGTCACCTCATACCACGGCTTCATGACCGGCTGTCCATCTTCATCCAGGGCTTTGCCAGTGGCATCCAGACAGGCGGCTCCGGAGTTAATCAGATGCAGAAAACCGCCTGCTTCCTTTGCAACTCCTTCCAGATCATATCCGGCCGCCTTCTTAACAGCCTCCGGGCTCCAGTAAGTACGAACATCCGCGAAAATCTGCGCTCTGTTGGTGAGCAGCTTCATGAACAGCATTCCCAGCCCATTTAATGCGTCGTTCTCCGTAGCCAGTATGTATGGCTCCCTTGCGCCGTTCCAGTCAAAGGAAGTGTTCAGCATGGACTCCGCGAAATCACCATTTGGATAAAAATCCGTCCACTGCCTCTGTCCCTGGAAGCCTGCGGCGATGGCATTGTGTCCAATCCGCTCTTCCTCCCTTCCTTCCGGCAGGTTGGGATTCCCATTCATCAAATCCTTGATGATGCACATCATCTTGACAACGAATTCCCAATCCTTATCCTTCTGTTCCCGGGTCTTCTGGACTTCGGGAGGATTCTTGTCAAAGCCTTCCTTGCAATTCGCCTTTGTCCAGGCAAGGGCTTTTTCAAACTCCTCTTTATCGTATATTTCCTCGCTCATACGGCGGATTAATTCCACTTCATCTACGGATTCCACCCGCATTCCCAGATATTCCTCAATGAATGCCGGGTCTATGATGGAGCCGCCAATTCCCATGCAGATAGAACCTATCTGGAGATATGACTTCCCTCTCATGGTAGCGGCTGCCACTGCGGCACGCCCAAAACGGAGAAGTTTCTCTTTTACATCATCCGGTATGCTTGTATCATCCGCATCCTGGACATCATGTCCATAGATACCAAAGGCCGGAAGCCCCTTCTGCGCATGGGTAGCCAGTACAGAGGCCAGATATACGGCGCCGGGCCGCTCCGTTCCATTAAATCCCCACACGCCCTTGATTGTTTGCGGGTCCATGTCCATCGTCTCTGCACCGTAACACCAGCATGGGGTCACAGTCAGGGTAATATCCACTCCAGCCCTGCGGAATTTGTCCGCGCAGGCCGCGCTTTCCCCCACGCGTCCAATGGTGGTATCCGCAATCACTACGTTTACCGGTTCCCCATTACTGTAAAACAGGTTTTCCCGAAACAGGGCCGCCGCGCTTTTGGCCATATTCATGGTCTGCTCTTCCATGGATTCCCGTACTTTCATATACCCCTGTCTTCCGTCTATTGTGGGTCTGATGCCGATAACCGGATAAGCCCCAATCAATCTGTTTGCTGCCATAGTGCTTCCTCCTTTTGATTTTAGATTGTGTCCATTTTAAATCGTATTGATTTTATATTGTGCTTATTTTAAAACGTGTTCTTTTTTAATCGTGTTCTTTTTTAGTTGTGCTCTTTTTTAATCGTGCTCTTTTTTAATTGTGCTCTTTTTAATCGTGCTCTTTTTAATCGTGCTCTTTTTAATTTGTGTTCTTTTTAATTTGTGTTCTTTTTAATTTGTGTTCTTTTTAATTTGTGTTCTCATTATATTTTTGTCTTCTTTTTGCGTAATTGTATTATACTATTGATAAACAGCTATTTGCTGTGATATAATGGCAAAAAATATGACAATATTCACTTTATTGGTCATTTTACCTATTTGCTCAATTTAATCCCACGCATTTATAGTGATTTTTCCACTTTCGAGAGGGGGTAATATGCACTATTTGGACTATAATGAAAAAAAGCAGCACGGGACTCCAGACTTTCCTATTGAATATTACCATGTAGATGAGCACCATCCCCGTTATAACATGCCATTCCACTGTCACAAAGAATTGGAAATCATCCGGATTTTAGAGGGAATCCTCTATTTAAAGTTAGATGATGAAGAGCTTGAAGCCAAAGCCGGGGATATCATCTTTATTAACGAGGGGGTTATTCATGGCGGTCTGCCGCAAAATTGTATTTATGAATGTATTGTGTTTGATATCCAGCGTCTTCTCATGCACACAGATACCTGCCGCTTTTATATCCGGCTCATTACAAAGCATCAGATTATTGTCCAGAATCATTTTACAAAAAGCAACCGTTCCCTGCATCGGATCATCGGCCATCTTTTCAGATCCATGCAGCATAGTGAGCCTGGAAGCGAACTGATAACCATGGGCACTTTATTTGAAATATTTGGAATCATCTACCAGAAAAAGCTTTATCAGGATAAGGCTGATGATACAAAATCTTCCCGGAAGATGATGCAGCTCAAACCTGTGCTGGAATACATAGACAGTAATTACGGGCAGACCATTACACTGAATGAATTATCCAGAATTGCCGGGATGTCTCCCAAATATTTCTGCAGCTATTTTCATTCCATCATTCACAGAACCCCCATTGATTATCTGAATTACTATCGTATTGAGCGCGCCTGCAGCGAATTAAGCACCTCTGATTTAACCTTGGCAGAGGTAGCCTATCGATGTGGTTTTAGCGACGTAAGCTATTTTATCAAAACATTTAAACGGTATAAGGGAATCACACCACACCGGTATTGCCTGAATATTGGATAATACCTGATTTTAAACAGGTGCCTGGGTTCGTACC
>JAETTM010000118.1 GCA_021769135.1 Lachnospiraceae bacterium
CCATTCTTCATTGGTGATTTCCGTATCGCCTAAATAGCTGACGCTGTAATTGCCTACAGAGTCATATTCTTCTTCATCGGGCATGCCGTTTCCATTTACATCATCGAAATTGAAAGTTTCTATCTGGGCGGTAGTTTCCAAAGAATGCTGGCTGCCAATGGTCATATAGGTAGTATATACGATAGCCCCGGCATAATCGGAGTTATAATTCCGCAAGCTGTTATTCCTTGGCGAGTACTCATATCCGGCGTTTCCCATGGCGCCATATCCCCAATCATCCATGAGGCGGTATGCGGTTTTGTCCTGAAAGGTGTATAAGCTCATATAATAACCATTGACCCCGGTAACAAGTTCGGGGATTTCATCATCGTCAAAGTAGATTAAGTTAAACTTGAGGTCCTTGGCGTTTTCATCCTCCATAGTGCATAACCGGCTTATGGCCCGATATGCTTCCTGATAATTGGAAAAATCGCCGTTCTTTTTTCCGAAGGATAGAAAGCTGCGGATTTCGGAAACGGTGAGCGGCTGTATTTGCCGGGTGATGTTCTCGGACAGCGTTACCTGGGGGAAAAAGTTTTTTTCGTAGTACTCGGAACGTTCGCCATAATAAATGGCGGCAAAGCTTGTGCTGCCATATGTTTCAATCAGGAGGATATCCGTAGTGCCGTCATAGTTGATGTCATAGAAAGATACGGCATCCAGGCTGGAAAATGTTTCGCCCGCCAGAGATTCAGGGATATACTGAGGGATTTCGGCGAGCACTTTCCCGCCTTGTATCAGCTGGATATGAAAATCTGGGTTATCCTGTGAAGGTGCAAAGGGCACGAAATAAACCTTTCCCTCATATTGGCTAAGTTCCACTTTAAATGTCTGGTCCGCAATGCAATTTTCCCCAAATTCCTCCTGGCCATTGCCTGTGCCGGGGGCGTCCATGGACTGGCCATTGCCGGAATTATTTTCAGGGCTTTCGGTTGAGATGTTTTCTATAGGGGTGCTGTCATTGGAACCGGATTCCTGCCCACAGGCGGCAAGCGCCCCGGTAAAGAGCAGCAGGCAGATAAAGTATAACGCCGCGGAAAGCAAATGCAGGCGATGGGGCAATGCCTGCGAAACCAGCTGTATTTTAGATTTCATGGAAATGCCGCTGCATTTCTTTTGGGTAATATTGGACATATATTTCCTCCGTTTCCCGTTATATAAATCGATGAAATTGTCTTTGTCATTGCTTTGCCAATGGGTGTGAGCTGAAATGCTACATTTTTATCGGTTGCTTACAAAATTGAATGTATGGTGGAAAAGGCTGTCACCTGATTTTTATCATACTCCCAACAAGCTAAAATGTCAAAATTTACTGTATCATTTGAAAAAAACCTGCGGGCAGTGGAGGGCTTTTGGCCCTCATGGCATTCGCCGGGGTGCTTAAGCCTAACCAAAGGACGGTTTTAGACATAGCATCTGGCCCACTGCCCCCAGGAGTAAAGATAGTGGAGCGGATGCCCGCCCGGCTATTTGCCCGAACAGTATGCGGCAATAGCCTGCTGCGCAAATTCGGCGGTGCCATTGCCGCCGGCCGCATCGATATTGCGCTTCATGCGCTCATCTCCCACATACATTTGCCCTAATCCCCGCAGAATGCTGTCGGTACATTCATAATAGTTTTTGGAAATGAATGCCTGCAGTGCAGCCACTTTTTCCTGTACAGCATCGCTTTCTGGCGGAAGATGCCGGAGAAGCCCTATCTGTTTGAATATGCCTGAAAGTTCCTTGGAAGCTGCATTCAGCTCTTCCGGGGTTTTCCCCGCCGTTTTTTGCTGATATTCTTTATATGCTGCAGTATTGCCCCACTTTTTCTTTGCTTCATCGGCATACTGCTGCAATTCTGTTTTTTGAAAAGCTTGAAAGTCCATTTCATATCCTCCTTTTTGCTGGATTTCGCGGGCAAAAGAAATCAGACCTTCGATATGCTTTTTCTTAAGCTCCAACAGTTTAATCTGCTGCGCAATCGCCTCCTGGGGATGGAACATTGGGCTGTCGAGAATAGCTTTGATTTCTTTAAGCGGAAATTCCAATTCGCGGAACAGCAATATATTTTGCAGCCGACGAAGGGCATCATCGTCATAGAGACGGTATCCTGCCGCAGTTTTTTCCGTTGGCTTTAATAACCCGATGGCGTCATAATGGTGAAGCGTACGGGCGCTTACCCCGGTAAGCATGCTTATTTCATGCACTGATTTCATGCTGCGTCCTCCTTGTTTTAGTTTTAAAGATTCCGGAATCTTTTGGGGGCGGGTTTTTATTCCCGCGAGCAATGAGCCAAGTAGACGCGCTTGTGCGTATATTTGGCGGATGCCGCGGGGGTTAGCACATTGGCTTGCCGCCGCCCTGCATTTTGTATGATATACTATGACGTAAGGTAAGAGTCAATAGGCGGAATGAAATTTTTTTGCACATTTTATCAGCGCAATTCCTGGAGCCGGATTTCCTTGTTCTTGCATAGGAAAATGCTCCATTCCAAGAATAGCTTGTCTCCTTATATAGAATTTGCTATACTCACAAATATATATTACCAATATTGCAAATCGCAAAAAGAAAGATACAAAAGAAAGGAGCATATGATAAAGATGGGAAAAGGAAAAGGGCTTATGGAGGAATTTAAAAAGTTTATTATGCGCGGCAACGTGATGGATATGGCGGTGGGCGTTATTGTTGGCGGGGCGTTTACATCAATTGTAACTTCGCTGAATCAGGATATCCTGACACCGATTCTGGGAATCTTCGGGGGAACGGATTTTTCCAGCCTGAAGGTAACGCTGGGCAGCGGGGAGAATGCGCCGGTGCTTTGCTATGGCAATTTTATTACGGCAGTTATTAATTTCCTGATTACCGCCTTTGTGATTTTCATTTTGATTAAGGCAATCAACAGTCTGAGTTCCCGTTTGATTAGGAAAGAGGAAAAGAAACCGGAGGCGCCTGCAACGAAAAAATGTCCGTACTGCTGCAGCGAAATAGCGTTGGAAGCGGTGCGATGTCCGCATTGTACATCCGTGCTGGAGGAGAGCTGATATCTGTTAGAGTAGGAGTGGCGAGGGATGATTTATTTAGGTATTGTAATGGCAATTTTTACAGGGGATTTGTGCATTAAAAACTATATGGAGAGAACGCTGGCGGAGGGGGAAGAGAATAAGAAGCTGAATGGCTTCATCCGGCTTAAGAAACATCATAATAAAGGGGCCTTCCTCAACGCGGGCCAGAAAATGCGGCCTGTGGTGGCTGTGCTTTCCCTGCTGTTGACGGCTGGGGTTGCGGCAGTGTTTGCCCTTTCCCTTGGGCAGCAGGGCAACCGGCTGCTGAAGACAGGGCTTTCCCTGTTGCTGGGAGGGGCATTCTCCAATACCTATGACAGGCTGAAAAGAAAATATGTGGTGGATTATTTCAGCTTTGGCGTGAGGTGGAAATGGCTGTCGCGGATTGTCTTCAACCTGTCGGATTTTGGGATTATGATTGGGGCAATGATGGCGGCCCTGGCGGCAGGGCAGGGGAAATAGAATGGAATTTTTAGCCAATGGCGCATTTTGAGAAAGTTGTTGACGGAAACACTGATAAGTGCTAACATATTTTATAGAAAAAGGTGTTACCGTGAAGCAACGGTTCGCCTCGGTTAAGTGTAAATCAAAAAAGCAACCTAACTTTGGTCAGGGCGGTTGCTTTTTTGATGCTTGTTATTTCTTCCGGTTTGCCGAATACTGATTATCGTGACGATGATGCTGATGGCCGTCACTACAATACCGGCAAGTTCCAAAATTATTCCGAACACCAATAGTGCTTACCTTCCGCTTTATTTTCCATATGTATAATCCGCCTTTCTGCGAAAGGCACCAATGCGTCATGAAACTGGTGCACAACCTTTCGCTATCTAATCTGTTGCCCTTCTGATATTATCTTCTTATAAGACTGACACACTAC
>JAETTM010000119.1 GCA_021769135.1 Lachnospiraceae bacterium
AAATGACATTTTTTGTACGCTCCTCGTTTAAAATCTGTCTCTATTATACTATATTTGATGTTAATGTGTTAAGTTTTCAAGGTGCTATTAGTTGCTCATTTGTCGGGCAACTCATGCCATGATGCTGGGGTCAAAAGGGTATTTTTAAAAAATGGGTTATGCAAGTTCAACTAAAAATAACCATTGAAAGTGTTGATTGGAATAGATTTTCAATTCATTTATTATGCAATTTTACAATAACTATTCTACGAATTGACCTTTTGACCCCAGCATCATGTCATTTAGTTAACACCTTAGCCAGCTGCGAGAATGATAAAACCCTCAAGGAGCCCTTTGAAAAACGCCGGCACTTAGGCGCTGTATTTTAGCGCCTTATGTGTCCGCTGCGTTTTTCGCAGAGCGAGAGCGTGGCGACGGAGGATTTTACCATTCTCACAGCGTCCGACACCATTAACCTTATAACATTATGTGCTAAACTGCTACTTCTTTCATCCACTTTTAAAACAAAACCATTGAAACCCCTTGTTATTTCCTATATACTATTAGCAAACAAATCGCCATAATTCTACATTTTATGGTGCACCCGCCGCACATTACAAAGGATGATGGCAAATTGGCATCCAACTCCAAAGAATGCTTTTCCTTCTTTCTTGGCGGCTTACAATGTTGCGGCGTAATTTTCTAAATATCAAAGAGCGCACCATATGCGCAGAAATGAGGAGAAAATGAATTACGAAAATCTATACCAGACTTTACAGCCCCAGGAAAAATCCGTCAAAGACGGCCTCTCTTCCCTTCAAAAGCTTTTTAAAGCTGTTTTGAGGGAAACGGAAAGCGGGGATATCAAAAGCCTTTCCCGGGATATCGGCTCTATGGCGGATGCGGCTCTTGCCCTTTCTTCCGCATTGGAAGAGATAAAAGACAGCCTTGGTTCTTTTGATACAAAAGCTTATTTCGAAAGCGGAGATTTTGCTGCACAGATGTTGGCCGCCTGTGAGGAAAAAGGCGTGGATGTGCGCGGGGATTTCCCGGTATATGAAATGTTCCCCTACCGGGTAAGGCTGGATACCGAGAATCAGGATGTATATCTGGACCGGAAGAAAGTCCAGTGCATGCGTCCGCAGAGCCTTGTGAGCACCGTCCAAAGCGGCCAGGAAAAGCTGAACAAAGCCTCTTTCAATGCCCTTACCTTTGCCAGCGAACTGGCGGATGCCTATGAACTGGCCGTATTAAAATTGAAGAAAAACCCTGGGTCGGACCTTTACTTAACCAGCCTTTACAAATTCCTGGCTCCCATGAGCCGTTTCCGGAAGGATTATGACCAGCAAAGCTTCGCTTTCGACCTAGCCAGGCTATATATTTCCGGGATTAATGAAACGAAAAACGGGAAAAAACTCCAATTTGGGCCAAGCCGGAACAGCAATAAGTGCATCCGTATCCTCGATGCGGATGGAAAAGAGGTATTTTTGGCCACCATCCGGTTCTACCAAGACCCTGCATCTGAACTTTAAACGTTGAGGTACTTGCAGAGAAAGCTGGAAAAAGTGCATGGAGGACACTATGACAAACATTTTTGACGAAACTCAGGAAAATTCCGGACAAACGGATGTTTCAGAGCCTTACAGCATCCTTTCCGCCGAAAAGCTCACATGCGGAATCCGGTTTCTCACCGATTTCTGGAGGGAAAAATATTTTCAGGAATTTATCCGCAACGGCGGCAGCAAAATCAAATTCATCTGCGGCCGTCCAGGCAGCGGAAAAACTCATTTTTTGCGCCTGGCAACCGCTATCGCCAAGGAAGAAAACTATAAAACCGTCCAGTTTTCCGCCAGAGATATCTGGATGCACGATTTTAAAGAAATATATATAGAGATTTTCCGCCAATCCAATATTATGGAATGCCTGGAAGCTGCAAGCCGCCATCTCATAAAGGAAATGGGCTTTGATTACCGGGATATCCCCAAAGGCATGAAATTCATCGACTATCTTTCCCAGAATAATATGGGCGATGCTTTGAATAAACGGGAAATCCGTTCCCAGCTGCGGCAGATTTTTCTGGATAATCCCATGCTGGACAATAATTTCGCGCTGGCTTGCAGCATGCTCACCGGGAGCATTTTAGGTTATCCTGTCCTGGAAGAGCAAAACCGGGATTTGCTTCTGGCCTGGCTGGAAGGCGACCGTTCCGTCAAGCTTTCCCAGCTGCGCGCACTGGATTTTTATCCCAGCCGGATTACAAAATATAATGCGAGGCATATGCTGCGCTCTTTGGCTGAAGTTGTCCGTATGGGAGGATATTCCGGCCTCTTCATTGCTGTGGACAACCTGGAACTCTTAATCAGCCGTTCCAGCTTAGAGCCGCTGCATTATACGAAGATGAAGCGGGAAGATACCTATGAAAGTATCCGCCAGTTAATCGATGACATTGACAGCATGAAAAATATCATGTTCGTGTATGCCTTTGATCGTGAATTAATCGATAATGAAAACGCCGGGCTGAAGTCCTATCAGGCCCTTTGGATGAGGATTCAAAATGAAATCGTAGGGGAACGTTTTAACCGCTTTGCGGATATGGTGGATTTGGACCGCTTGGAGGCGCAGGAATACACTCCTGATGTAATCGTTTCTATTTCCGAAAGCCTGGTAGACTTACAGAACAATGCCCCCGTTTCACCTCTGGATATAAATACCGCCAGGGAAATCGCCGTCCAGGCGCGAACCGGGGCTATCGGCATTCCCCGGCTGATTCAAATCGCTATGCAGGAGGTAAAAGCAGATGTATGATATTGAAGCCAGACACATCATCGAAGCCTTGCGCTCAGGTATCCCCTCCCGCGCTATCGGCCAATATTTTTCCGAAGCACGGCCGAAAATTATGAAGGAAATTTCAGACCGCCTGGACATGGTATGCGAAAAGGGAAAATCTTGCGGAATGATTATCAGCGGAAAATATGGGGAAGGGAAAACCCATTTGCTGAACACCGTTTTTAATTTGGCCCATTCCAACAACATGGTCGTTTCCTACCTTTCCCTCAGCAAGGAAACGCCTATGGATAAGCTTTATCTGGTCTACCAGAAAATTATCCAGAATACCTATCTGCCCAAACGCCAGCAGCCGGGCTTCATGCATGAAGTGGAAAAATTATCCGCAGGCAGCCCTGTTGCCAATGAAATGCTCCTTTATGCGGCCAAACATTTGGAGACGGATAAACTTTATTACCTCTTCCGCTCCTACCTGAATACGGAAGACCCGGATGAAAAGTTTCTTTTGCAGGCTGATTTGGAAGGGGATTTCATCGCCAATGCCCCTTTGAAGAAGATATACCGCCGCATTTTTAACCAGGCGGTAAAATATAATACGAATTTTACAAAGACAAAGCATTGCGGCGACTATTTTTCTTTTATGAGCCATCTGTTCACCCAAATGGGCTATCATGGATGGGTGCTGCTCATCGATGAAACGGAACTGATGGGCCGCCTTAGCAAAAAGGCCCGTTTAAATGCTTACCGCAATATGGCCCGTTTTCTCCTTCCTGAAAATTGCCCGGAGGCATCTTTTACTATTTTTGCCCTCAGCGCCTCTTATGGAGAAGATGTAATCGAAGGGAAACATGAATATGAAAATCTGGAGGCCATTTATCCGGACGAAATGGAACCTGCCAAAACGGTGCTGGACCTTTTGGTCAAGGCTCCACAGCTTTTGCCTTTAACTACGGAAGAAATTAACGAAGTACTGACTAAAATACAAGATTTCCACGGCAGAGCCTACGGCTGGACGCCGAACCTCCCTGTCTCTTCCCTGGCAGAGTCCGCCCAGTCCGGCGGCTATCTGCTCCGCACCAAAATCCGTGCGGCCATTGAATTCTTAGACCAGCTCTACCAGTATGGCAAAGCCGGGAAAACTACCATCAATGAACTGGG
>JAETTM010000032.1 GCA_021769135.1 Lachnospiraceae bacterium
ATCGCTATGATACTGCATCTGAAAGAAATCAAATCCGCACTGGAATCAGCTCAAACGCAGGGGATTTCTATGCGCCGTCGCCTTATGCTTTACCTCTTTGCGTTCATGTTCTTCTTTGCGCTCCTGATTACCATGCTGCTGTTTCTGTTTGGTGCAATCGACCCTATCGGCTCTGAGATGGAACAGGCATTAAAAAATCAGCTTGAGAATTCTGCCGATTTTATTGAGGAACAAAGCAACAATCAGGCAGCCTATGCGGTTGCTTTTTCAAAGCAGCTGACGGCGGCGGTCAGGGATGAACTGACTGATTCCGGGATTACCTTTGACCAGCTGCATAATAACCCGGATGCCTTGACATCTATGCAGGACAGAATATTTGAAATTGTCTATAACAATATGCAGCTTGTACCTTGCAGCGGGGCATTCTGTTTTTTGAACACTACGGTGAATGATACACTGCCCGATGAAAGCTATCAGGGATTATACTTAAAATTTGCGAACCTGTATGCGGAAAACACAATCCATAATGATGTCTGCCTATACCGCGGTTTTTCCTCGATTGCGAGAGAAAACGACATCAATCTGCACAGCACCTGGCAGCTGGAAACCCGAAAGGGTTTGTTCCCGGAAGTCGATACGTTGATGTCTTCAGGAAGTGACAGCATTTCCAAGGCTTACTTTCTGACATCCGTTTATCGGCTGCCAGACACCTGGGAAAATGTGCGTTTGCTCTGCATTCCTGTTTTTGACTCTCGCGGCACCACCATCGGTGTGTGCGGTTTTGAAATCAGTAATCTGTATTTCATGCTTTCGCACAAGGCATCGGAAACAGAGCAATCCCATATTTTCTGCGCTCTCCTTGACCGCAGCTCTGATGGATATGTAGGTCAAATTGCTGGAAACCAATCCGGCTATTTCCCGCCGGTGGATAGCGTCTTTACAGTTGAAAATAATCTGAGTTTGACTGTTTTTCACAGTGGCGATATTGAATTCATCGGCAAAATGCGGGAACTGGCGGTAGGGACAACCACCCATGTTGTCGCTGTAATGCTCCCCGCAG
The DNA here is from genome assembly GCA_021769135.1 of Lachnospiraceae bacterium. Taxonomy (GTDB): domain Bacteria; phylum Bacillota; class Clostridia; order Lachnospirales; family Lachnospiraceae; genus Kineothrix. Next base: position 1,061 of record JAETTM010000032.1, read on the forward strand.
AAGAATATCAGAATCTTGTAAAGACCGTGCAGCTAAAAATTGCGGCAATTCTGTTCATCGCAGCCTTTGCTATTTTAGCTGTCGCTCTCTGGGGCAGTAAAAAATATGTTGCCCCAATTTTGAAAGATCTGGAGCGGATCAAGGACGGCACAGGCCTTGAGCAGGGGAGTTCCCGTGTTTTAGAGATTGGAGATTTATTCGCTTTTCTTGAACAGCAGGACCGAGAGCATGAGGCAGCATTATCTACTTTGCATCAAGAAAAACTGGAAGCACAGATCAGACAGGAACGTCTGCAAAATGAACTCCATCAGGCCAACAGTGAGTATGAGTCGGCACAAACAGAAATCGCACGGCTTGCATATTCCAGAAAGCAGGAAATCGATCCCGATGACTTTCAATACTTTTTGAAAGGAATTAGTCAACTTACCCCAACAGAACAGAAAGTCTTCAATTTGTATCTCGAAGGGAAGAACGCGAAAGAAATTATTGCAATTTTAGAAGTCACAGAAAATACGTTAAAGTTTCACAACAAGAATATCTATAACAAGCTGGGTGTTTCATCCCGAAAACAACTTCTTCGTTATGCTACTCTAATGAAACAACAGGAAGAAAATGATCCGCAATGAAGCCTTTTGCCCGACAACAGCCGTCAAGATGGAAAAACCCCTGACGCAGCAGTTACTCTACTTAGTTATATCAAAACTTGTTTTATACTGAAATCCCTGTAATTAGCTGGTAATTCATGGCTGATTGCGGGGATTTTCAGTATAGCTTTATACTGGATCTTATACAGCAGGGAACAAAAAATTTTGCCTCATTTTAGAAATTCGGTATAATTTGAGAGAGCTTACAGGCCATAGAGCTGCTTTAGAAGTTCCCTATCGTCTATAGCATAATTTAAGCATTCTTCCGGCTTCTCAATCCTGAACTCCATGGAAGGACTTCAAATTCTCCAGATCTTGATTCACATAGAATACAGATTTGAAAATAATATTTGCCAACACAAAACAGCTGCTAATTATCCTGTCTGACTGAGATATAGGCATCTGAATACTCCTTCCAAAGTATAAATCAATAGATACATTGCATCAAAATAATAATAGAAATAATTATAGTGTATCTGTGTATTTATTCCATTTAAGTTGTGTATTCTCTTTCAGTAGCCCCATATGGTACAGCACCTGCACACAGTCCACATAGCCCTGGATGTAGGCACGCTTCTCCTGGGCGGATGAAAAATCCTCCAGACACTCCTTCATTTCCTCTGCCTTTTCCTGTTCGTCTGCAGGCAGGCTTTTCAGAAATACTTCCCATTCCTGCTCTGTCTCCTTCCATGCCTCCAGCGCCGCTTCAAACTCCGGGGTGCGCACATAGCTCTCCCTTTTCACATTCTCCCCATTCAGAGTGCCTAAAAACTGGGCAAACTTTAACCATACGTCACTCATTGTAAAAATCTCCTTTGCCATATCTTTCTTATCTCCCAGTATTCCCCAATCCCGCCAATATCTCTCCCTTGTTCTTCTATACTTCATCTTTAGAAGTATATTATCACGCCATTTCGGTAAAATCAATTCATATGCTTCATCTTTAGAAGGGAAGGCTGTATATGAAAATTACTGGAACGGTACATCCAAAAACATCATAGGCCCGAAAGTGAAGCAGCACCGCACTGCCCAGGGGCTTTCCCAGGCCGCCCTCGCAGGCAGGCTCCAGCTCCTGGGCATGGAATGCAGCGACCTGACCATCCTGCGGATCGAACAGGGCAGCCGCTTCGTCCCGGACTATGAGGTGGCGATCCTCTCCGAATATTTTAACATATCCACAGACGAGCTGCTTGGGAAAAGGGAGCCGGGACAATGAACAATGTCCGACAGGCTCCCTTTCCCTTACCTCTTGAACGCCTCCAGTGATGACATGATGCCGTTCAGGGCATCCTCGTCAAACCCGAAAGAAGCTCCCTCCCTTTCCTCTGCAGCGTCCGGCCTGGCCGGCTCTTCCGCCATATCTGTGTAAGGAGCCTCCTGCCGTTCATGCTCCCTGATCACCTGCAGCACAAACTGCCGTATCCTCTCATAGTCCACCGCCTGCCCTGCATGGGGCATATCCCCGGCCTGTGCCCCGTTCTGGTATGCCAGCACCGCATTGACGATGTACTGCGCCTTCCCCCGCTCCATGCTGTTTAAAAACTCCGCCACCTGCACATGGGCGGGATCGTTTTTGTTGAACCCTATGGTGGTCACAAATGCGTTCTTTTTCCCCATGGCAGTTACCTGCCTTTCCTCTGTATCTGGTAGAGCAGGCCGTAGCCTTTCGCGTTGGCGCAGATGTCCTCCATGAAGATGCTGCGCCCGATTTTGTCCGAGCTTTCCAGGTATTTCCTGAGCAGCATCGCCCCGCCGCCGATGAACACCATGCAGCTGGTCTTCAGGTCAAACCCCCGCTCCCTGAGCGTCCCCAGGATGTCGTCCACGAAGGTCCTGGTCATGTCCCCCACGATGCGCAGGACCTCCCCGTCATAATCCGTCCGTTCTCCCCGGATGATCCGGTCGATGTCCGTGTCATCCAGCAGGATGTCCTTCTCGGAGTTGATGCGGGAAGCCACGTCGTTGTAGAGCTTGATGACGCCCTTCTCCAGCGAGTCGCATACCCCTAAGTCCGGCCTGCCGCCCCGGATCAGGAGGTAGTCCAGCGTGAAGCCCCCGATATCTACCGTGACGACCTTGTTGAACTCCGCTATCCTCTGGTAGACGGTCATGGCTGCGGCATAATCCTGCGGGAAGGCAGCCGCATCGGTAATCTCCACCTTATAGGGGATGCCCTTGTAGGTGAACTTCTGGATGCCCCTGCCCCTGAAATAATCCTCGAACTTCCGGTACAGTGCGCCGTAATGCTTCGGAGGCAGCCCCACCGGCAGCGCTGCCTGAAGGATGGTGCTTTCTGTGTCAAGCATCTGCTTCTCCGCCTCCATCGCCACCGCGAACAGCGTCAGGATGAAGAAACGGTCATCCACAGTCTTGCCATGCTGACAAAGGCACTGAAAGGAAATGCTATTAGCAGCTAATTCCTGCTAATTCTGCAATTAGCAGATTATTAGCAACGGCTCTGAAAGTGCAGTTTTATGTTCGATTCCCTGTTAGCAACATGGGTGATAACAAATATCCAAAAAACCGAGTCCTCTGACTTTTGGTTTTCTCTTGAGACAAAAAAGGAAAAGCATTGAAAAATCCAGTGTTTTCAATGCTTTCCAGCGTCCCCGAGACGACTTGAACGTCCGACCTATCGCTTAGGAGGCGATCGCTCTATCCAACTGAGCTACGAGGACTTGTATGAAAAACTTGCTAATAGGCAAGTCATTCAGCTATGAAATTGTTGATTCTACGTTGCTCCGGCAATCGAACACCTACCACTTAGGAGGCGGTCGCTCTATCCATCTGAGCTACGGAAACACATTTTTAATTATAACTGTTACCGCAAATTATTTTAACACAAATTCAAAACAATATCAACAAAATATTTATATTAATTTCCATCTTTTAATTTCCATCTGGAAAATTAATATATCCCTGCATCCAAATCAAACCCTTAAAGCGCCTTCCCACTTGAGGTTCTCCATACAAATCTTCTGCATTTATACATACATCAAAAACCAAATCATTACAACTAATTGTCATTTGATATATATCTTCTGAAGTTAACTGGTTTGTAACTTTATTGCAATCCAAAATTTCCCCCAGTATAGAATAATGATCGCATTCCACCCCATAAGGCATAAAATAAGTATCTACAAGAGTAAAAACATCTTCCTTCTGGATTTTTTTAGATATGGCAGTATAAGTATCCATATCCTCCAATGTAAGGCTTTCGATGGCATCTTCATCGCCCCTTCTAGCCGCATCGATTAATGAATTCCTATTTTTAGATACTTTATTTATCATCTTTTTATCTTTTTCATTTTTTATAATTGGCATCATTACTTTTCCCTGTAAGGAAAGGGCGGATAAAGTAAGTGTGGTTCCCCTTACAGGAAGCCTTTTGCTATCCCGTGCTTTTATATACGGAATCCTATTTTGTAAATAAAAAATCAGAGATACGCCAACCTTTACATCATCACATACTCCTGCAAAAGACTCCGTTCCAGCATGGCGTTCTACGGATACATCCTCTTCCGAACTGATTCCCGTTCCCCGTAAATACGGATAATAATAATCAAAAGAAAACTTATCCTCGGAATCAAATTCCCCACAAACAGCTATCCCTATATTTTCAGCAAAATCTTTACAAAATTCTGCTAAAATAATATCATCCTCATTTGAAACATATGCCCGCTCATCCGCATTTACAATAGAATCTACGATAATTTTTTGAAGTTCGTTCCTTTTTTTCAGCTTGCTAAAACCAATCGCCCTCATATATTTATGCAAAGATTTCACCTCTTTTCCTTTTATACATTTTCTAAAAAATATTCAAATGCCAAAAACCTTCCAAAGAGCAAGGTTTTTGACACTCAAATTTTATACAACAGTTTATTTGATCAGTTCCTGTCCTCCCATATATGGCCGGAGCACTTCCGGAATTCTTACGCTTCCGTCCGCTTGAAGATTATTTTCCAAAAATGCAATAAGCATCCTGGGAGGTGCCACCACTGTATTATTTAGTGTATGCGCAAAATACTTTCCCTTCTCCCCATTCACACGGATTTTCAACCTTCTTGCCTGAGCATCGCCCAGATTGGAGCAGCTTCCTACTTCAAAATATTTTTTCTGCCTTGGGGACCAAGCTTCTACATCATAGGATTTCACCTTTAAATCTGCCAAATCTCCGGAACAGCATTCTATTGTTCGAACGGGAATATCCATTGACCTGAACAAATCCACCGTATTCTGCCACAATTTATCAAACCACATAGGGGATTCTTCCGGCTTGCAGACAACAATCATTTCCTGCTTTTCAAACTGATGGATACGATAAACTCCCCTTTCTTCCAACCCGTGTGCCCCCTTTTCTTTTCTAAAGCACGGGGAATAGCTGGTAAGCGTCTTTGGAAGTTCTTCTTCCTGAATAATTGTATCAATAAATTTTCCTATCATGGAATGTTCAGACGTACCGATTAAGTACAAATCTTCCCCTTCAATCTTATACATCATTGCATCCATTTCCGCAAAGCTCATAACGCCGGTAACCACATTGCTGCGAATCATAAATGGTGGTATACAATAAGTAAAACCTCTGTTTATCATAAAATCCCTTGCATAGGAAATTACAGCAGAATGCAGCCTGGCAATATCCCCCATTAAATAGTAAAAACCATTACCTGCCACTTTTCTTGCGCTGTCTAAATCAATGCCTCGTAACCTTTCCATAATATCCGTATGGTACGGCACCTCAAAATCCGGAACAACAGGCTCCCCGTATTTTTTGATTTCAACATTTTCCGTATCATCTTTTCCGATGGGTACGCTTGGATCAATGATATTAGGTATCACCATCATTTTTTTACTGATTTCTTCTTCCAGCTGTTTTTCCTTTTCTTCCAACTCGGCCAGACGCTTTGCCCCTGCTGCTACTTCCGCCTTTTTTGCCTCTGCTTCTTCTTTCTTTCCCTGGGCCATCAATCCGCCGATTTCTTTGGATATTTTATTTCTATTGGCGCGCAGATCATCCGCCTCCTGTTTTGCCTTTCTGCTTTCCAAATCCAATGCAATTACTTCATCAACCAAACATAATTTATTTTCCTGGAACTTTTTTCTAATATTTTCTTTCACTGCTTCCGGGTTCTCTCTCAAAAATTTAATGTCAATCATAATTCTATTCCTTTCTCCTTATTTAATATTGCAATATTAAATTTATCAATACTTTTAAATATTTTCAATTACTTTTTTAATAAAAATTTTATCATCTGTCAATAGGTTTTTTTTCCAAATCATAAGGAATTTTTTTTCCGTATTTATCATAAATAATTTTAATTATCGGCCTGTCCGAATGACTTTTATTCTGCTTTAAAACAATTCCGATTTCACCTTCGTTTGTAAGTACATAAGAGCCTGCAGGATAAACAGCGGCAAAATCTAAAAATATATCTAAAATTGTTCCATCATAATAGATATTCCTGTATTTTTTCAAATACTGGATTGCATCATATACTTTTAAACGCTTATAACCGATTCCGCATATCATTTCATCAAACTGTTCACATATATTAACTATTTTTACTTCAAATGGCAAACTGGTGATTTTAAGAGGATAACCAGATCCATCATTATGCTCATGATGATACAAAATAATATTTTTGCTCAAACTCGATATCCATGATTCCTTCTCCAATGCCGAATAACCGTATATAGGATGCTTCTTATACTCCATCAGTTCGTCCTTGGAAAATTCATCAATATTTCTATCAGTATAGTTTACCATAATGTATCTAAGCCCTAAATCATGCAGTAAACATGCAACCCCTATGTCATGGATTCTTTCCATAGGAATTTTCATTTTCAGGCCCACCAATATAGCTAAATAGCAGACGCTGATGGAATGTTCATATATATCGGAACTCCTTTCCTTTATGTCATAAATTTTTTCAAGTACCCCTTCCTTTTCTAAAAGATTATTTATAATATTATCTGCCGTCCTACTAAGTTCAATCAATTCTTTGCTATGGCCAAAAGTATGTTTTTCAATAATCCTTTTTATTTTATTTTTGAAATCTATACCTGTTTCGTCTTTTACGATTTCAACTTCCTCTGTACCTATTTCTTCTTCGACAAATACTTCCTTAATATCAAGTTCTCCTAATTTTTCAATATATTCTTTTCTCAGTACAATCCCCTTAGACAATAATATTTCATAATCAGAAGTCATCACAGTCCTGGCAAGTATTTCCCCTCCAATCAAGTCGGAAATTTTCCTTATTTTCATATAATACTTCCCCTGCCTTCTATAAAGAGATAGTTAATCTCCCATTGCCATATCCAATGCCTGTTTTTCTTCCTCTCCCAGCAATATATCGCATTGTCCATTTCTTATTTCTTTCGAATAGGAATAACATCCATCTGTACTATGTACAGAGTTGATTATAAATCCGTTGTCATTTTCATCCAAAAGCGCTAAACTAAAACTCAGCTGACCTCCCATCTGCTTGAATGCATCATATTTAACAATTCCCATTTTTTGAAAGGAAGATTCCAGTTTTCTATACAGTTCATTGATATCCTTCTTATTTTTTTCTACGGACACTTTAATAAATTTATTATCTTCATATAAACCGATTACATCCTGTTCCATACTTTTTGCATCTTTTCCCTGCATAAAAACAGAATATTTCTTTTTTAATTTTGATATTTTCATCATTTGGATAACCGTCAATATACAGAAAATCAATATTAAAACTGCCATGCCTATTAAGATATATCCAATATCAATGTTGCCTAATCCAATGTAATTTAATATTTGACTATTCATCTTTTCATTTTTCTCCCAATGTAAGTTAAATTATATAGTAAAACGTGTAAACGCTTAATAATAAAGTGGTCTCGAGTGAATATCATTTTTAATTGGTAAGCTTGTCCGCAATTTTTTCCAAATCATCATGGCTATAAAATTCTATTTCAACTTTTCCAGAACCGTTCCCTTTCGATGAAATAACTACTTTAGTTCCTAATGATTGCTTTAGTTTTTCTTCTATTTCATCATAAATAACTTCCAGTTTTTCATTCTTTTTAGGTTCTTTAACTTCTTTTACGGGTTTATTCAGCTCCTTCATTAATTTTTCTACATCTCTGACACTTAGCTTTTCATCAAATATTTTTTGTGCAATCATATATTGCTTTTCCGGGTCTTCGATAGATATAAGAGCCCTTGCATGTCCTGTAGTAATCATATCATCTATAATCATCTGCTGAACTTCATCGCAAAGTTTCAGAAGCCGGATTGAATTTGTAACTGCAGTTCTGCTTTTAGAAACCCTTTCGGCGACTTCATCCTGCTTCAAATTGAATTCGGTTAAAAGCCTTTTGTACGCCATAGCCTCTTCGATTGGATTCAAGTCTTCCCTTTGGATATTTTCTATTAGGGAAATTTCAACGATTTCCTGTTCCGTTAAATTTCTTATAATCACGGGAACTTCTTTTATGCCTGCCAGCTTTGCCGCACGCCATCTTCTTTCTCCAGCAATTATTTCATAATATGTTCCTTTATCCTGAACTAAAATAGGCTGGAGAAGGCCAAACTGTTTAATTGATTCCGCTAGTTCCAACAAAGCATCCTCGTCAAAATTCTTTCTAGGTTGTTCCCTGTTAGGCTCTATCATTGTTATTTTTACCAGCTTATCGCCTTCATTTTTTTCGCTATTCTTATTATTACCTTTAGATTTTAAATTTGTGTTTTCAATTGTATTCGGTATTAATGCATCAAGTCCTTTTCCCAGTCCTCTGGCTGCCATTTCAATATTATCCTTTCTTTTAATATTTTTTCCTTAATTTGCTTATCTTACTTTTCGATAATTTCTTCTGCCAGCGTCATATATGCTTCAGATCCAGCTGATTTTGGATCATACATATTTATAGGCAACCCATAGCTTGGAGCCTCAGCTAAACGGATATTTCGCGGAATAACTGTTTTATATATTTTTTGGTTCAAATGACTCTTTACATTTTCTACAACTTGGGCAGATAGGTTTGTTCTGGAATCATACATTGTAAAAACAATTCCTTCCATCTCCAATTCCGGATTTAACCTTTCTTTTACCAGGTTTACAGTATGTATCAATTGGCTCAATCCCTCCAAGGCATAATATTCGCATTGTATCGGAACCAATACTGAATCAGCAGTTGTCATAGAATTTATTGTCAACATATTCAAAGATGGAGGACAATCAATAATAATATAATCGTATCGATCCTTAATCCAATCCACTTCATTCCGTAATATAAATTCTTTTTTATCTACCCCTATTAATTCAATTTCTGTAGCTGCTAAATTGACATTGGAAGGAATTAATGAAACCCCATTTATTACATTTTTAATGATACATTCTTCTATAGAACATTCTCCAAGAAACAATTCATATATTGTATTGTCCAAATTATTTTTGTCCACACCAAACCCACTGGTAGTGTTTCCTTGGGGATCGGTATCAATAACCAGAATATTTTTATTTTTAGCGGCTAATGCGGCAGATAAATTGATTGAAGTAGTAGTTTTTCCTACCCCTCCTTTTTGATTTGCTATTGCAATTACTTTTCCCATAAATCCCTCCATAAATCAATAATTCAAAAATTCCATTTTTTTGTAAAACTATCGACTTTTTAGTCCATATTTTTTGTATCTATCAAATTATAACATTAAATATCTTCATAATCCATTGTGTTTTTAATCAAAATAATATGGTTTCACACTGAAAAATTATACAAAAAAATGTTTCACGCTTTATATTACAATATCTAGGGTTGCTATGTTTCACGTGAAACATTATCTAGTATTTTTCATTTTAAAAAATTCCATGTTTCACGTGAAACATGGAATCCATATAAAAAGTTCAATATAATTGTACTAAATTATTCTTAATTGCAAAAATGGCAGCCTGTGTTCTATCATTTACATCTATCTTTTTAAATATATTTGATATATGATTTTTAACAGTCCGTTCACTAATACTTAAAGTGTTTGCTATTTCCTTATTATACATTCCATATGCTAGCTGAATCAAAACCTCAAGTTCCCTTTTCGTCAAGGAATCAATTTTTTCCTTATCCATATTTCTATTCATTAACCTGGAATTTAAAACAGGAATTAAACTAGGTTGAATATAATTCTCACCATTATAAATATAATTGATTGCCTTCTTTAATTCTGCAGACTCGCTATCCTTTAAAATATATCCATCAACTCCAATATCTACTGCTTTAATTAAATACTCGATTTCATTATGAACAGTCAAAATCAAAATCTTAATGTCTATATCGCTTTTTTTAATTTCCTCCAAAACTTCTATACCATTTTTATTTGGCATATTAATATCCAATAATAAAATATCAGGCTTTAAAGTTTCCAGATTTTTTAAACATTCTACTCCATCCGCAGCTTCAGAAATAACTTTAATTGTTCCATCATATTCTAAAAGCTGTCTCACCCCTTCTCTCATTAAGACATGGTCATCCGCTATCATTACCTTAATACTCATGTTAATTTCTCCCTTATTCTAGTAAAGGAACTATAATCTTAATAATAGTTCCGTGCTCAGGCTTAGAATTGATTTCCATGGTACCCGATAAAAGTTCAACCCGTTCTTTTAATATGCATAACCCAAAATGTCTGTCCTCAGAAAATAAAACATCGTCGCAATTAAAACTAATTCCATTATCCGAGACTACAATTAAACAATCTTTATCAGTATTTTTTTTCAGTTCAAAATATATATGGGTTCCCTTCGAATGCTTAACAGCATTATCTAAACACTCCTCTATAATCCTAAATATAGTCATTAAAATTAAGGAATTACTGCAATTGATATCTTCAACATAATACGAAATATTCAACTTAGAAGATTCCCTTAATTTATATACCAACCTTTCAAAAGCTTCCTTTAAACCTAAATCGTCGAAAGTCATAGGACGCAAATCGAAAATGGTATCCCTTATTTCCTGAATAATAGTTTTTAACCTGTTATTTACCACTGCTAATTCAAGTTTCGCCTTAATTGGATCTTCATCCACATACATAGAACTTAATTCCACATTATGAACCAAATGTGATAAATTCTGTAAAGAAGAATCATGAAGATTCCTGGCTATACGCTGACGTTCTTTCTCCTGAATATCCAAAATCTGCAGCCTTTGATCTATCACCTTCTTTTTGTTTATTCTTTCTAAACTGTCCATTTTGCCATAAGAATCCGTTTTATCCTCAGATAAAAAACAATTCTCTAACACTTTTAAGACGCCGCTTAAAGTATATATTCTCAAATCAAGAAGGCCAATATAATCAATATAAAATTGATAATCATATTGGCTATTTCTTCTTTCTAATTTTTCCCTTATATTTTCCTTCTCAGCAAAATAACTCTTATATATTTCCCTTAAACTCTCATATAGTACATTTAACATGAAATAACCCCATAAATACAAAAAGACCCTTAATACATCCTTAACACCCCTATTTAGCAGATTAAAAAAATTTATAGATAATTACATTATAACATATTCTAAAAAAAACATCAAAAAAATTTTTATAATAAGTTAACACTATCCTATAAATAATATGATATAATAGTAAAAGCATCTAAGCATAAATTAAAATGAAAATGGAGTAAAAAATGAAACGAAAACTACAAACATTAGTTATATTTTCAGGATTCACCGCTGGAATTATCCATATTATTAATAGAATCGAAAATTCACTATACACTTCAAATAAATATTTAATATATTCTGAAAATAATTATTATGAATGGCGTTTTGGAAAAATAAGATATATAAAGAAAGGAACTGGCTCACCAGTTCTTCTTATTCATGATTTATCATTGGGAAGTTCAGTTTATGAATTTAACCGTATCATTGACAAACTGTCCGAAAACCATGAAGTATATGCCATTGATTTATTAGGTTATGGCCTGTCGGATAAACCTAATATTACTTATACTAATTTTCTTTATGTACAGCTTGTCATTGATTTTATTAAAAATGTTATCGGGAAAAAAGCAGATATTATTGTCACGGGCGATTCCGTCCAGATAGCAATTATGGCCTGCCATAATGACCCCGAGGTCATCAGGCATATGGTTTTTATTAACCCTCAAAATATATATGAATCAAATAAGATTCCATCTAAGCAGACCAAACTATTTAAACTCTTACTGGATACACCCATATTAGGAACTTTTATCTACAATTTATTTAGCAAAAAAGAATTAATAGAAAAGAAATTTAAAAATAAATATTTCTGCGATTCCAGCAAAATAGAGGAAAAAGATATTTTATCTTATATGAAAGCCGCCCATTTTCCTGACTATAGTTCAAAATACGCATTTTCAAGCTATATAGGGAAATACATGAACGCAAATATTGTTCATGCACTAAAGGAAATCAACCACAGCATCTCTATCATTGCAGGGGAAGAGGAAAAAAATATCCACAATACCATTGACAATTATATTTATTATAACAGTTCTATCGAAACTATATTTATAAAAAATTCAAAACATTTGCCTCATATGGAAATGGGGGATAAGACAATTGAATATATAAAAATATTTATTGATTAATTCTAATCTTATAGTAACAGTTCAGCACAAATGTCATTGGGTTAATGGCGGCGGACACCGCGAGAATAATAAAATCCTCCGTCACCACGCTCTCGCTCTGGGAAAAACGCAGCGGACACATAAGGCGCTAAAACACAGCGCCTAAGTGCCGGCGTTTTTCAAAGGGTTCCTTGAGGATTTTATCATTCTCGCGGCTGGCTATGGTATTAACTAAATGACATTGGTTCAGCCCACAACCATTAGCAAACCGCACAAGAAATTATTTACTGGGCTCCTGTAAAGAGCATGTAAGAACTGCAATCCGCTTTCCTGTCATATGCCAATGCGATGGCAAATGGATTATGCAGAAGAGGAAAATCCCACCCTTCCTTACCGTAAAATTCATCGCATTCACTCTCTACTTCCAAAGAAGACACTTCATTATCAATCGCAGCGGCGAAATAACGCACCCGCTCCAAAACATTTTCATTTTCCGTAGTCGGCGCAACTCCGATATATTCCGCCAAAAAGCCATCTTTCACACGATAAAAGGCCGCGCATTCCAAAGAATCTGTCCGACGGTGTATCCGAAAGGAAAATCCGTAAAGATTATCGCCGCTATCCAATGCATAGCGATAAAAATGAAAATTATCCAGAGCATCGACACAATATATATCAGCGGTTCGCCTGATGCGGCCCATGGCATCGTTCCAATCGGAAAAAAAATCTCCTTCAGGATTGCCGTCAAAGCGATATAAAATACGAATATCCGAAGCAGCCGCATCGTGGCCTTTTTCTCTATCCTTTGGCCACATGGCATCCAATTCCCCGCCTGCTTCAAAATCCATATAACCGTAATACCAGTTAACAGGCTTGACAGCAATGAAATGTGTAGGACAAGTTTCCCCCGATGGAAGTATACAATAAGACCAACCCAGTCCTTCCAGATCATTGGCACATAATAAATAATAATCTTTATGGGGAACTCTAACCTGTTCTCCAGGAATAAGCGGCTGATAAGAATCCATTTGCCCTTCCCCTTCCAAAAGGCTATACAGGCAACCCTCTCCATAAAATTTTTCCGCAATATTCCAAAGGCTGTCTCCAGGCTCCACTACATAATTCATATCAAAAGCAGGACCCAATCCCAAATGAATATAATCGTCAACATCCGTTCCAGAATAATCAGGCAAAGAAGTTAAAAGACTCCATGTATCTGTATCCGAAATTTTTCTATATCCCGAAAAATAAGCAAACAAATCCAGTCCAGTATAATCGGGCAATTTATATACACCCGACTGCCTGTAATCCTGCACTGTCCTTTCAGGCAAATAATAGCAGTTCGAAATCGTGCCTTTCGAAGGATTCACAGTATTACATGCAATTCCATAAACAGGGGCATAAAAACTTACGGAATGCTGATTAATAGAAGCAGAACCCAAATTCAGACAAGTATCTACCGTACCCCCATTGGAGGCACAAATACCGGCGGAAATCAAAGAAGATGTATATTCCCAATCCGCCTGCTCCACATGAACAGGTCCGCCGTTAATACATTGCCTGATAATACCCCAATTTGCACCTGCAATACCGCCCGATAACTGGACGCATTCCACTCTTCCAATATTCCCGCAATTCTCAATAATCCCATCATCCGAAATCCGTCCGGCAATTCCTCCCGCAGCATAATCCATATAAAAAGGCTCAGGCAAAGAGGAAAGGGTTACACTCCCCTCATTCATACAGCCGCTGACAACACCGTAGTTAGAACGGCAAATTCCTCCAACATATAACGCATCAACACCTAACCTATTCTCCGGCTTCTCGGCATCTTCCTCCATTCCCCCTTCCACACTTCCTCTAAAATGACAATCCTTTATCTGACCATAATTTACCCCCACAATACCGCCGGCACTCCATGCCCCTATAACCTTTACATCGATATCGCAGCCTTCAATAATACCATCATTGGAAAAGCAAAGAGGGGCAGCGGTAACAACATCTATCGATTCATCATCATCTTCATACCATGCATCCTCAAAAGTGGTACGAAAAAAAGAATTACGAATCTTAAGATTTGTAATCTTCGCATTCTCCTCTAACACCGTAAATATAGAAGCTTGCCATGTACTTGAAGTATCGGCATAATATCCCTCCAATGCATATCCTTGCCCGTCGAAGTGGCCATTATAATATACAATAGGATAATATCCATTTTCAGGAGCCTCATTTTCCCAATTTTCCCAGTCAGAAGTATCATTTAAAATCAAATCATTCATCAAACGGACATTTAGTTCCATATTTCCTTTTCTGACTGTAGAAATAAACCACCTGAAATCTTCTTTGGTGGACAACAAATAATAGCCCTCATTATCCTGTTTCGGCCCCTTATCATCCCGAGTCTGATATTGATATACAAAAAATACTGCTATACATATCGCGCCAGCACAAAGGCCAATGAAAAAAAGGATACGCTTTCGGTGCTTATTTTTGATGTCCAATATATGCTCCCTCCCCAAAAACAAAAGATTCAATATATAGGCTCTTTAGAAGGAATCCCGGCCTTCCTTGGAAAACCCGTAGGGGTGTTCTTTACTTTACGGATTACAATTAAATTCCTATAAATATCCGAAAAAGGCAAAGTATAGTCAACTTTTCCCTCTATTTTTCCACCTAAAACAGCGATTGCATTTTCAGCTTTCACCAATTCATCCGAAACCTTTTCCGATTTATAACAAATAAACTTGCCTCCTTTTTTTACAAAAGGAATACAATATTCAGAAAGCGTAGCCAGATTAGCTACTGCTCTGGAAACTGCCAAATCATATTTTTCCCTTAATTTATCCGGCTTTGCGTAATCTTCCGCCCTTCCATGAACCGTTTCTATTCCGTTAAGCCCAAATTTCTCTATTACCTCATCCAAAAATTTCACTCTTTTCTGCAAAGAATCCAATAAAGTAACTTTTAAATGGGGAAATGCAATTTTCAAAGGAATACCCGGAAATCCTGCGCCCGTTCCTATATCTATGAGCTTAATTTCCCCATCCTGATATTTTCTTTCATCTGAAAAGTTATAAGCTTTCACAAGGGATAAACTATCTATGAAATGTTTTTTTAAAACCCCGTCCAAATCAGTTATAGCTGTGAGATTCATAAACGAATTCCATTCAATGAGCAATTCATAATATTTTATAAACAATGATATTTGGTTCTCATCCAATATCACGCCCAATTCATGCAAATCATTATTAAATTGACGCAAATCATAATCTTTCATACCATTTAACCCTAACCCCTGTTTTTGATAAAAATATTATACTCCTGTCTTCTGGAATCAACAAGAGAAACCGCAAAAAAGCTTGACTGGCTTAGTCCGGATAAAATATGATATACTATAAAATAGGAGGCAGGGGTAATGTACAGTATTTTAGTAGCAGATGACGAACGATGGATTAGAAAAGGAATCATAAAGATGATTGATGCCGAAAAACTGGAAATCGGAGAAATCTATGAAGCCGACAACATTACGTCAGCGCTTTCCCAATTCGAACTCCATAAACCGGATATCATTCTATCAGACGTAATATTTCCCACAGAAAACGGATGCGATTTTTGCGAGCAGGTTTTTTCCATAAAACCGGAAACAAGAATCGTCATGATTTCAGCCTTCGATAACTTTGAATTTGCCAGAAGAAGCATTAAATACCAGGCCGTAGATTATCTGCTAAAACCTGTCAGCAAAGAACAGCTGAATCAAGTAATTTCTCAATGCATAGAACAAATAAAAAGACAGAGCGAAAAGGATAACCATGCCGTTTCACAATATCTTAAAAACTCAATGGAAGAGGAAACGGAAAAAACTTCCGAAGAAGAAATAGAAAACATTATGAAACGGATGAAATCCAATCTGACAGAAAAATATACGCTCACGGAGCTTGCAGCTGAATGTTGTCTTTCCGAAGTGTATTTCTCCAGTCTGTTTAAAAAAGTATCGGGAATGTCGCCAATGAATTATCTGGCCCATATTCGGATTGAGAAAGCATGTGAACTTATAAGCTCCACCAACTGGAGAATGGTTAAAATTGCCAACTATGTAGGATATGCGGATTATCAGTATTTTACAAAAGTATTTAAAAAAGAAACTGGTAAAACGCCTGGGGAATACAAAGAAACTATACGGAAGGAATTTGATAATGATTAAAAAAATTATAAATTTCTTTAAAAACATTTCTATCCGATATAAGCTGCTTCTTACCTTTTTCTTATTGCTTTTCGTTATCGCTGCAGGGGTTACTTTTGCCATTAATTATTATAACCAACGTTTTATCAGCAACATGACACAAGAAAGCAACAAACAAATTATGAAGGAGATGAATGCGGAACTCGACAGCATCTACGGCCAAATCAACCAATTATATACTACCTTCAATAACCAGGATTTATACAAAATATTTTTAAATGAAGACAATAATTCGAATTTTGAAAATGTATATAAGGAATTGCAATATGAGAGCCTTATTAAAAATATTATCAATGCGAACAATCTACAGGAACATATCTCCGGTATATTGCTCTATGCAAACCATGACGCCAATAGTTATATAGGAACAGGGGCTATCAATCCGGATTTTAAAATTGAAGAGTCCGACTGGTATAAAAAATTTATTAAAGTTCAAACCGGACGGCTCCTTTACGGCCCCTTGAATGAAGACTTTAAATCGGAGAACAGCAAAAGGAATAATGTCATATATTTTATCCGGAACTGGAACATCCCTATAAGCAGCGGCATTTCCCGAGGCGAATACCCATTCATCCTTTTTAATATCAATTCTTCCATATTTATGGATATTTTTAGAAAATATTCCGGCAATACAAAAGTAGTTCTTGTAACCGATTACTATCATCAACCCCTATTTACAGTAAATATGGGAAAAGAGGAAGAAGAGCAGATTACAGGCATTATAAAGGAACAAATGTTAGACTTTAAGGAACGGGAAACTTATTTTAATAAGAAATGGTCCATTACCCGGACTTTTAATAATAATTTCGGATGGATTATTTACTCCGCAGAATCTACCAGAGATGTTTTTCGGGATATGAACCAACTGATTCGAAATATATACCTGATTATCTTATCAGCCGGCGGGGCCGCTATTCTTCTGGCTTTATATATGACCAGAAAAATTATCATGCCTTTAACTATTTTAAACCAGATGATAAATAAAATAGAAGAAAAAGATGTATTTTTAGATATTCAAAGCCAGGATGAGCTGGGACAGATTGGAGAACGATTCAATCAGATGAAAAGGCGCATGCAGGATATGGCTGAAAAGATGTACTTAAGCAAAATGCAGGAAAAAGAAGCCCAGCTAAGCGCCTTGCAGGCCCAAATAAATCCCCATTTCCTTTATAATACCCTGGATAATATCTATTGTATTGCCCAAGTAGAAGGAAGCGAACATATCATCAGCTTAACGGACAATCTGTCCAAAATGATGCGCTACAGTATGAGTATGAAAAATCATTATGTACCGTTGGCCAAGGAATTGGAGCATGTGAAAAGCTATGTAAATATAATAAATGTACGTTTCGATGACTCTATCCTCCTTGAATTTCAAGTGGAAGATGCCTGGGATGTTGAAATTCCAAAACTATCCATGCAGCCTCTGGCAGAAAATGCATGGAATCATGGCATTCTTCCAAAGCAAGGCCACCACGGAACCATCCAATTTCATATCTCCGTAGAAGAAGATACTTGCATCATACAAGTATTGGATGATGGAGTGGGTATTTCTTTGGAACAAAGCCAGGAAATCAATAAAAGCTTAGAGCAGATAAACTATGATAACAGCACGTCCAGCTCCGGCTCCGGCATTGCCCTTAAAAACGTAAATAACCGGATTATGCTTGAAGACGGAGAAGGCTACGGAGTCCGTCTCTATCCAAGAGACGAGGGAGGCTGCCGTGTTATTGTACGGATGAAACTGCACAAGCAAAAGGAAAAGACATTCTAATTTATTAAAAACCGCTTAGAAATATAATGATATGATACCTCTAAAGTAGACAGATTAAATATAGAAATCTGTTGCTTTGGAGGTATTTTTCATGCAAATTATAAAAAATCTATAATTAAAGTTAAAATAATACACTGTTTTTATTAAAATAGTACACTGTTTTTTGAAATTAAATCCACTATATTAATAATAAGGAAATAAAACTAAATAGGACTAAATAAAAAAATGCACAAAATCAACAAAACGCCAAAAGGAAAACCACGCAGAAATGAGGTGAAATATGCGTAAAAAAAGAACACCATGGCAGTATATAAAACCCTATCTTTTTTTACTGCCAATCTATCTATTAATGATAACCTTTAAATATATTCCCTTTGGAATAGCGATTGAGAAATCCTTTTTCAACTGGAACGGCGCCAATATCAATCAGTTTATCGGATTTGACAATTATATTCAGGCGCTTAAAGACCCGACTTTTATGATTGGCCTGAAAAACGTAGGTGTAATTTCCATCGCATATATTGTAATTGTTTTGACCATGCCGCTCCTAGCAGCTGAATTGCTCTACGCGGTACATTCCAGGAAAAAACAGTATATCATACGGACCGCTTTTACCTTTCCTATGGTTGTACCCACTGTAGTCATTATACTTTTGTGGAAATGGATATTAGCCGGAGACAATGGCGTATTAAACAATATACTAACCAATATGGGGCTGGAAAGCCTGACTGCACCATGGCTCGGCAGCACGAAAACAGCCCTTGGCTCCATTATAGCCATAGGATTTCCATGGCTTGGCAGCGCATCCCTTGGCGGGCTTCAATTCCTTCTTTATTACGGGGCGCTGCAAGGCACATCGCAAGATATGTTTGAAGCTGCAGAAATCGACGGGGCAAATATTTTACAACGGTTTTTTAAAATCGATGTTCCTATGCTTGCCAGCCAGATGAAACTTACCGTAACCCTGGCAATCATCAATGCGGTACAGGTTTTCGATTCGGTATATATTCTCACAAAGGGAGGGCCGGGAACAGCAACCATCACGCCGTCCGTGGTCCTGTATGAGCAAGGCTTTACCTACAAAAAAATGGGATATTCATCCGCCATCGGCGTTATCATGTTTGCAATTATTATGGTTCTCACTATTATCAACCAGATGATGATGAAGAATACGGAGAAAATGGATTAAAAGGAGGATTTCATGAGTAAAATAATCAGTTTTTTAAGCCGCATACTATTAGGAATCCTGTTAGTTCTTACCCTGCTGCCCTTTTATCTGTTAGTTATCAATGCATTTAAAAGCCAAAGCGAAATCATACTAAACCCATTCCAATGGGCGGACAGCTGGCAGTTCCAGAATTTTGCAAAAGCTGCTCCTCAGATAATACGCCCTATGGTCAATACACTTTTTGTAACGGCGGCCATTATCATAATAACCATTATTGTATCGCTGCTGGCCAGCTATGCATTCGTTCGATATGATAGGTTTTTTGGGAAAGAAGTGCTTTATTTTGGCATCATCGCTCTTCTTATGATACCCGGATTTGTAATGCTCATACCTCAATTTGTACAAATTACCAACCTGGGCATGTACAATACCTTTCTGGGGTTAATTTTGCCGCCGGCCGCTTATCAGGTAGCCATGGGAACTTTTTTGACCAGGTCTTCCATGGAATCTATTTCCAAAAGCCTTTTTGAAGCGGCGGAAATTGAAGGAGCCAACGATATGGATATCCTGGTAAAGGTAGTGCTTCCTCTATCGAAACCTATCCTTTCCACGGTAACTATTATGACTGGACTTAATGCCTGGAATAACTACATTTGGCCCCTTGTATCCACTACTGGAGAAAAGACTCAGCAAATAGCAGTGGCTCTGACCAAAATTATCGTTTCCGTATCCGATGGGCAGGGCGTGAAATTTGCAGCTTATATCATCGCTTCCCTGCCGTTGATTATACTGTTCTGCTTTGCAAGCAAATATTTTGTAGAAGGGCTGACTTCCGGCGCCGTAAAAGGTTAACATACCGTCCGCACAATTACAGAAAAAGTTAAACTATTATAATACCAATTAACTTATTAAAATTTAAAATTAAGGAGGAAATACTATGAAAAGAAAAATGCTAAACTCGCTGTTATGCGCCACCATCACAGTATCTATGCTGCTTACCGGATGCGGAAATGGAAACGGGAATGGGGAAACCAGCACTCCGGACAATACCCAGGCCGAAGCACCGGATAATACAAAAGAAGAAAGCGGAAATGAGCAGGCAGCAGAAGAAACTCAAAATTCAGATATTACCCTTATATTCGCACAGGACCTTGGAATCGATGAAACGGCTAATAATATAACCAATGAAATCCTTCAAGCTTATCAGGAAAAAACAGGCGTAACCATTCAGTTTGAAAACCAGCCTACTGACTACAGAACCTGGTTAACTACCCAGTTTACAGCCAAACAGGGGCCCGATGTATACAGCGGCATCCTTTATGACATGTCCAGCGATTATGAAGCAGGCTATCTGTATAATTTTGCAGAGCTTTACCAGCAGGAGAGCGCCTATGACCCCGGAAAGCCATGGAAAGATACACTTCCGGAATCCATTTCCGAAAGGATGTACATTACTGAAAATGACGTGCCAGGCTATCCATCATCCACGTCGGTAGTCCGCATTTTCTATAACAAAACTTTATTTGATGCGGCAGGGGCAGCCATTCCCACTACATGGGCCGAATTTATGGATGCCTGTGCAAAGCTGAAAGAGGCGGGAACTACGCCTTTTGGATTCCCCAATGCTTCCAAAGATGACCTTTCCTGGTTATGGTTCAACAATTCCATATGCAGCCAGTTAAACGGAGATATGACTAGTAAACTGGATATATCAGGGAATGGCTATGCGGAATTGAATGAAATTGTAAAAGGCTTTGACGACGGAACATTGAACTTTACTTCCGACCAGATGAAACAATCGTATGAACTGATGAAAGAATTTTCCGAATATTGGACCTCTGATTATAACGGACTTGACCAGGCATCCGCTATCGATATGTTCATCCGCGGGGAAGTTGCCATGGTACAGGCTATGTCCACCAACCTTACGAGCATTGCGGCAAACGTAGGAGACAGTTTTGAATACGGCGTAATGCCCATTCCGGTTATTACCGATGAAACTTCCGAATATGCAATGGGCCAGTCTGTAATCTTAGGCGGGCAGCCGGATATTATCTATGGAGCAAATAAAGCGCTGGAATCCGACCCTGCAAAGCTGGCGGCAGCTATTGATTTCGTACAATATATGTCTTCTCCTGAAGTACAGACCCAATATATGGAAGCTATCAACCGTATCCCGTTAGCAACCAGCACAGAACTTCCTGAACGTCTCTCAGGTTTCATTATTACCGAAGACGCTTTAAGGGTTCCTTATTATACCGGCATCAGCGGCGAACTTCGCGACTTCTTCTGCCGCGGCGGCCAGCTTTACCTGGAAGGCAGCTACAGCACCGATGAATTTGCACAATATGTACAGGAATCTTTTGTAACTGTCCTTGATAAAATCAAAATCGAAAATGACTGGAACGCAGAAAATAACTACGGCCTATAATCATTAATCTTATATCTGAAATACCTAAATGTATTATAGTACGGCGGTCAAATCGGCCGCCGTATTATAAAATGGAGGAAAAAAGAAAAATGAATAAACCAAATTTAATTTATATTTTGGCAGATGATATGGGATATGGGGATATTTCCGCATTGAACGAAAACTGCGGGTTTAAAACGCCTAATCTGGATAAAATGGCCGAACAGGGAATGTGTTTTACAGATGCACATTCCACTTCTGCTGTCTGCACCCCATCCAGATACGGTATCTTAACAGGACGTTACAATTGGCGTTCCCGTTTAAAATCTTATGTAATGGGAGGTTATTCAGAAGCGCTGATTGAAGAAGGAAGAAAAACGATTGCCGATTTTTTAAAGGCCGATGGATATCATACGGCTATGATTGGAAAATGGCACCTGGGCATGAATTTTGCAAAAGAGCCGGGATTTGAAGAGAAGCCTGATTTTGCCGCTTGCGATTATGTGGATTATAGCGGAAAAATCGAACGCTCCCCTATCTCCAACGGCTTCGATTACTTTTACGGTATCAGCGGTTCCCTGGATATGCCTCCTTATATTTATATTGAAAATGACCATTTTACAGCATTGCCTGACCATATGACAAAAGGAACCGGAAAAGGATTTTTCCGGGAAGGCCCTACTGCCCCCGGCTTTATCCATGAAAAAGTATTGGATGAATTGACGGAAAAAGTATTGGAACAAATAGAAAAAAATAAAGAAAATCCATTTTTTATTTATTTTCCTATGCCCGCTCCGCACACACCTATTCTTCCCTCCAAACAATTCCAGGGAAAATCGGGAACGAACGAATATGGGGATTTTGTCCTTCACGTAGACCATGTAGTCGGACAAATTAACCAAAAATTAAATGAAGAAGGCTTGCTTGAAAATACCATTGTAATATATACTTCGGATAATGGATGCTCTCCTATGGCCGACTACCCTGAATTATTGCAAAAAGGACACAACCCAAGCTATATCTTTAGGGGAACCAAGGCAGATATTTATGAAGGAGGGCACAGAATTCCATTGATTGTCCAATGGCCCAGGGAAATACCCGGCGGAACTACTTGTAAAAAAATAGTATGTTTAAGCGACATTATGGCCACTATGTGCGATATACTGGAAATAGATATGGGAGAAAGGGATGGGGTTGACAGTGTCAGCAATCTTCCTTTGTGGAAAAACCCCGAAGGGGAAGACGTAAGGGAAGATTTGATTCATCAAAGTATCGACGGCTCCCTATCCATTCGAAAAGGTAAATGGAAACTTGAAATGTGTCCTGGCTCCGGAGGCTGGTCGGACCCAAAACCGGGAGAAGAAGACCCTGCAGCGCCCAGGTTCCAGCTATATGACCTATCCATGGATATTGGCGAAAAAAACAATATCATTAACCAATATCCCGAAAAAGCTTCCGAACTTAAGAAAATACTTAAAAATCATATTTTCCGGGGAAGAAGCACGCCGGGACCCATACAAAAAAATAACGGACAGGCCATTTGGGAAACAATCAAATGGGCGGAAGAGGAGGATTAAACAATATGTATCAATTTAATCGGGAAGAATACAATAAACGCATGGAATGGTATCAGGATGCCAGGTTCGGCATGTTCATCCATTGGGGATTATACTCCATTCCCGCCAGAGGCGAGTGGATTCGCAGCACGGAAGAAATGACAAAAGAAGAATATATGAAATATTTCTATGAATTCGATGCCCGTGATTATGACCCGAAAAAATGGGCAAAAGCGGCAAAAGAAGCCGGCATGAAATATATGGTATTTACAGCAAAACATCATGATGGATTTTGCCTTTTTGACAGTAAGTATACGGATTTTAAGTCCACCAATACGAAATGTAAAAGAGATTTGGTTGCGGAATATGTGGAAGCCGTCCGCGGGGAAGGGTTAAAAGTAGGTTTATATTTTACCTTGCTCGACTGGTATGACGAAAACTATCCCCATTACAAAGACAGAAACCATCCTATGCGCAACCATCCGGAATACAGCAACGAACATCGGGATTTCAGCAAATATATAGATTATCTCCATAAGCAGGTAGAAGAAATCTGTACTAACTATGGAAAATTGGATATACTTTGGTTCGATTTCTCTTATGATGATATGAGGGGCGAAAAATGGGAAGCTGCCAAACTCATCAATATGGTAAGAAAACTTCAGCCTGGAGTTATCATTGACAATAGGCTTGAAGTAAGCGGCGAAGGGAGAGGTTCTTTGGCAGAATGCAATCCTTCCCCTTATCATGGCGACTTCGTCAGCCCGGAACAAATCATTCCGCCCGAAGGGCTTAAGGACATCGAAGGAAACCCCCTCGCCTGGGAAGCCTGTGTAACAATGAACAATAACTGGGGCTACCACGGAACAGATAAATTCTTTAAGCCCGCTCCTATGTTGATTAAAAAACTGGTAGAATGCGTTTCAAAAGGAGGCAATCTCCTGCTCAACGTAGGACCGGATGCTTATGGGAATTTTCCTCCGGAATCCACTGCTATTTTAAAGGAAATTGGAAAATGGATGGATAAAAATTATGAAAGTATTTACGGATGTGGCATGGCTAATGTACCCAAGCCGGATTATGGCCGCGTAACAAAAAAAGGGAATACATATTATTTTCATATGTATGAAAATACCATCGGCCCGGTACCTCTTTTAGGACTGGATAAATCCAAGGTAAAAAAAATACGGGCATTGGCTTCAGGTTATGAAATTCCCATATCTACAAACTGGGTTCATAGCGATTACCCGGATATCGTATTTGCAGATTTAGGGCCGAATCCTGTTTTGCCGGATGACATTGATTATGTATTAGCAGTGGAAATGGAAGATTAAATATTGGGAGGGATTATGTTTTCTGAAGAATTCAAAAAATACGCGGAAGAAAAATATAATGCAAGGCTGCCCCTTTTTGGAGGCATGAATAAAGAAATAACAGAAAAAATAAAGGAATTATCAGAATTTGAAAGAGCCTTATTAATGAAATTCCTATATGGTACGATGCCTCTTCGGGATGCAGGGGAATACGATTTTTCCATATTTTTATCCTATGTGGACCATGCCCTGAAGCTTCGTAAAGCTCTGCCATGGTGCAGGGAGCTTCCTGAAGATTTATTCTTGCATTATGTATTATATTATCGTATCAATACGGAAAACATTAGTCCCTGCCGGACATTCTTTTACCAACACCTAGAAGAACGTATTTCAGGAAAAACAATGGAGGAAGCGATTCTGGAAGTAAATTACTGGTGCGCTGAGCAAGCCAGCTATGCAGCTTCGGACGAAAGAACCATTTCTCCCATAGGCGTTTACTTTTCAGGCACAGGGCGCTGTGGGGAAGAGTCCACTTTCACCGTATCCGCCCTTCGCAGCGTGGGAATTCCTGCAAGACAAGTCTACGCTCCCTGGTGGGCTCACTGCGATGATAACCATGCCTGGGTAGAAACGTATGTAGATGGACATTGGCGCTTTCTAGGAGCATGCGAACCGGAAGAAGTATTGAATAAAGGATGGTTTTTGGGGGCTGCTTCCAGAGCCCTCCTTATAAACAGCAGGACTTTTTTCGATTATTGGACGGAAAAATCGACACCTCCAATGCAAAAAGATTATATTGGCAAAGAAGGAAGCATTTATTATTATAACAGTACATCTCTGTACGCTGAAACATGCCGTTTTCATATTCAAGTCATCGACCAGGAAGGAATTTTGCAAGATAATGCGGAAATAATTCTGCAAGTAATGAATATGGCGGAATATAAAAAGCTGGCTAAACTTATAACGGATAAAAATGGATGTGCTTCCATTACCATAGGCTTTGGGGATATCCGTATTCTGGCGTATAAAGGCGGATGGATGGGAGAATTAAATTGCTCAACAAAAGAACAGGACAAGGTCTGCATAAAACTGAATTGGAACATAGAGAGGGATTTTAAAAATATTTTAACTCATAATGCCTCAAATGAATCCAAATATCAGGCGATTATAAAAGCGCCCACGGAATCATACAAAAATCAAGTATCTTTAAGTAAAATACAACAGGAAAGGGGCAGAAAAAGGAGACAGGAAGCGGAAGAAAAACGGGCAAAAAAACTGATAAATTATTTCGATGGGGAAAAAGCTTTGGAATTTCCGGAAGAAAAAGAAATATTGGAAATATCAAAAGGAAATTTTCATGAAATTTTACAATTTTTATCCGCCGATTCCAACCCTGACAGGAAAGCTATATTGCACAGCCTTTCCAAAAAAGATTATAAAGATGTAACGGCGGAAACTCTGGAAGCTTTTTTAAACAATCCTTTTGTTAATAAAGAAACCCTATCCCATATAGGAGAAAATAATTATATAAATTATATATTATGTCCAAGAATTTATAATGAAGAGCTGACCCCGTATCCTCCCTTTATCCGCAGTTATTTTTCGGAAAAACAATTGGAGTCTTTTCGTAAGAATCCTTTTAGCGTTTGGGATTATATTGAAAAAAATATCGAAGATATGGCTGGGGAAACCTATGAAATGATTTATTCTACCCCAATCGGCTGCTTAAAATTAAAAAAAGGAACATATATAAGCAAAAAAATCCTTTTTGCAGCTATTTTAAGAAGCATCGGTATTCCTGCAAGATTATGTCAAAAGGATATGGAATTAGAAATATATATGGAAGAAAAGCAAGGGCAGCCATCATGGAAAAAAGTCAATAACCCCGCTGAAAGCACGGCACTTGGCTCATTGCTCGCGGAAATGAAATCCGGGAAAAAATGTACTTTGCTTTTATCCGTACAAGACGGAACAAAATGGATTTACCATCAAACATGGACCATCGGCAGATTTCAGGGCATTCGGTTTGAGACTTTAAACTATGACGGTATTTCTTTTGACAATAATGCGCTATCTCTGGAATTAGAAGAAGGTATTTATCAAATAATCTCCGCTAACCGTATTTCAAACGGAAATCAGCATGTATTAATTTATCGATTTACAATGGAAGAAGGTACAACAAAAAAACTTTTCTTATCCATGTTTGAAAGTAAGACAGAAGATTTATTATGCAGCCATCAATTATCCGATTTTGAAATTACTGCTATAACTGGAAGCGTAAATTATTTATCAGATTTAATTAATAATGATATAAATCATAATAAAAAAGCTATCCTTGCTTTTCTGGAAGTAGGACAGGAACCAACGGAACATGTATTAAATGAAATGTTAAGCCAGAAAGAACTTTTGAAAGCTCTTTCTCCCGAAATCCTGTTTATTCTCCGGGAAACGGAAGATGTTGATAATCCTGCATTAAAAGCGGTATTAAAAGAATTTCCAAATATTCGCGTGTTTTTTGATGAAGATTTTAATAACAGAGAAACGATAGCAAGATGCATGTATGTGGACCCGGAGAAGCTCCCTCTTCTTATCGTAGCAAAACAAGGGATGACAGGAATATATGGATGCAGCGGTTACAACGTAGGAAGCATAAATTTAATTTGCAAAATTATAAGTTTAAATTAAATTCAAGATATTTGCAGCACCGGCCGGAATCGCTCCGGACGGTGCTATTTCCTGTTATACTGCTCCAGATAAACAAGCAACACAGAAATATCCGCCGGGGAAACGCCGGAAATCCGCGAAGCCTGGCCCACCGATACCGGCTTAAAATCAATTAACTTCTGCCTTGCCTCCAGACGGAGGCTTCCAATATCATTATAATCCAGATTATCCGGTATCCTCTTCTTCTCCATTTTTTTAAATTGGGCCACCTGCCTCAACTGCCTTGTTATATAACCTTCGTATTTTATCTCAATTTCCACCTGATCTATCACATCTTTCGGCAGAGGCTTCCTGCCTTCATCAATTTCGGAAAGCATCTCATAGGACAATTCAGGGCGGCACATGAGCTCTGCCATATTTGTGCCCGTTTTTAATTCCGTGCTTCCTTTTGAAATGAGAAACTCCTGTATTTTTTTTGAACCGCCCACAGGAGAATTTTTCAAGCGCTCCACTTCTTCTTCTATCATTTTCTTTTTTAACAAAGTAGCCTGATAAACTTCTTCGGATACAAGCCCTGCCCGATACCCTTTCTCCCTCAAACGCAAATCCGCGTTATCCTGCCGCAGCAAAAGCCGGTATTCCGCCCTGGAAGTCATCATCCGGTAAGGTTCAAAATTATCCTTAGTGACCAAATCATCAATCAGCACTCCTATATAAGCTTCGGAACGGTCTAAGGTAATCTGCTCCTTTCCCTGAATAGAAAGGGACGCATTTATCCCCGCAATCAACCCCTGGGCGGCCGCCTCTTCATATCCGCTGCTTCCGTTAAACTGGCCCCCGCTGAAAAGTCCCTTTATCTTTTTAAATTCCAAAGTGGGATACAATTGCTTCGGATTAATACAATCATATTCAATGGCATAAGCATTCCTAACGATTTTGCAATGTTCCAATCCCG
Organism: Lachnospiraceae bacterium; assembly: GCA_021769135.1. GTDB lineage: Bacteria > Bacillota > Clostridia > Lachnospirales > Lachnospiraceae > Kineothrix. The sequence continues at coordinate 29,373 of JAETTM010000032.1, forward strand.
GCACTGTCCGGTACATGGCAAGCTGCACGTCTTCCGGAAGAGAGGAAGACATTCCCCCCACATACATTTCATTTGTATGTAAGCCCTCAGGCTCTATAAATACCTGATGCCTTTCCTTATCCGCAAATTTAACCACTTTATCTTCTATAGAAGGACAATACCTAGGCCCTGTACCTTCAATAACTCCTGCATATATAGGGGAACGGTCTAAATTTTCCCTTATAATATTATGGGTTTTTTCATTAGTATAAGTCAGCCAGCAGGAAACCTGGTCTATCTGTACATCCTCCGGATTGGTAGAAAAAGAAAAAGGAACTATTTTTTCATCCCCAAACTGTTCTTCCATTTTAGAATAATCAATGCTTCTCCCATCCATTCTGGCAGGAGTTCCTGTTTTAAACCTTCTCATCTCAATTCCAAGGCTCTTTAAGGAATCCGTCAAATGGTTTGCCGCCTGCAATCCGTTAGGCCCGGTATAAGTAATGGCTTCCCCGCAAAGGCATCTGGCCTTCAAATAAGTTCCGGTACAAAGAATCACCGCTTTACATTCATAAACAGCGCCTGTAAATGTTTTTACCCCTGCTATCCTGTTTCCTTCCGTTAAACATTCACAGACCTCCGCCTGTTTTATAGTGAGCCTTTCCTGATTTTCAAGTACCTTTCGCATAGCCCTGGAATATTCCGCTTTATCGGCCTGTGCCCGAAGCGAATGAACAGCGGGGCCTTTGGACTGGTTCAGCATTTTAGACTGAATAAAAGTCCTGTCTATCACTTTCCCCATTTCTCCCCCAAGGGCATCCACCTCCCTTACAAGATGTCCTTTGGAAGAACCTCCTATATTTGGGTTACAGGGCATTAAAGCAATACTATCCACACTGACGGTGAAAATAACCGTCTCCATCCCCATCCTTGCGCAGGCGAGGGCCGCTTCACATCCCGCATGGCCTGCCCCCACTACACAAACATCCACTTTTTCCCTTATTTCCAATCCAGGCATTTATCCTTTTTCCTTCCTGTATATAAAACTATGAGTCAATTCATATACCAATTATGAACCAATTTATATATCATTTTCCCATGCAGAATTTAGAAAAAATCTCATTTACCAAATCTTCTTCCACTTCTTCCCCTATGATTTTTCCCAAAGATGCATAGCTGCTCATCAAATCAATGGAATAAAAATCTTCAGGCATATGGTTTTCAAGGCTTTTCTTCACCTGAAGCATACTTTCATAAGCATCCATAAGCGCTTCCTTATGGCGCATATTTGTAATAACAACTTCATTATCAAAAGAAATTTCCCCCTGGAAAAACATATCCTTTATCGTATCTTCAAATATATTCATCCCTATATTTTCTTTCATAGAAGCTTTAATCATATGAATATGGGAAACCAAATCCTTTTCCCACCGGCCGGACATTTTCTCCCATACCATATCCTCCGTGACAAAAGCATCCAAATCCGTTTTATTCAAAAGTACAATAGTCTTTTTTCCGGCTATCATATCGATAATTTCATCATCATTTTCATCCAAAGGTATGGAAGCATCTATCACATAAACAACCAAATCCGCTTCACAGGCATATTTTTTTGCCCTTTCCACTCCTATTTTTTCCACTACATCTTCTGTAAATCTAATGCCCGCAGTATCTATGACATTGAGGCAGATACCGTTTAAGTTAATGCTTTCCTCCAAAGCATCCCTGGTAGTTCCCGCAATATCGGTGACAATAGCCTTTTCTTCCCCAACAAGCAAATTCAAAAAAGAAGATTTTCCGGCATTCGGTTTTCCTACAATTACCGTATGGATACCTTCCTTTAATATTTTCCCATTATCCGCCGAATCCAACATTTTCTTCAAATGATATAAAATATCATCTGTTTTTTTTGAAAGTTTATCGCCGTATCCTTCCAGGCTGATATGTTCCGGGTCATCCAATGCCGATTCTATAAATGCGATTTCATATATAATCTCATTCCTCAGTTTCCTTATCTCATCAAACACAGAGCCCCTCAATTGCCTGACGGAATTTTTCAAGGCGAATTTATTCTTCGAATGGATAATATCCATTACTGCTTCCGCCCTGGATAAATCTATCCTTCCATTTAGAAAAGCCCTCTTTGTAAATTCTCCCGGCTCCGCCAGCCTGGCCCCATTTCGGATAACGGTCTCCAATATCTTATTTACCATTAAAACGCCGCCATGGCAATTTATTTCAACCGTATCCTCTGCAGTATAGCTGTTAGGGGCCTTCATCAGGCTTACCATCACTTCATCTACAATATCCGATTCATCAAACGGCATATTTTCTTCCGTACATTTCCCCTCTTTCTTTTCCACAATATACCCATAATGAATCGTATGGGATTTAAAATCATGAAAATGATATTTTCCAGATTTTGAACGATAAATCTTATCCACGATATTGATTGAATCGTTCCCGCTTATCCTCACAATGCCAATGCCTGAATCCGTCATCCCGGTAGCCACAGCTGCAATCGTATCGCTTTTCATATAACAACTCACTCTTTCCTAAAAAAAGCTGCTGCAAAGTCAAATACCCCGCTGCAAGCAACGGGGCATCAAATTTGCAGCGCAAAAAGTTATTCTGCAACAGCTACTTTTAAAATTTACTTTATCTATCTCTTCAAGGTAACGACAACTCTCCGGAAAGGCTCTTCCCCTTCACTGTGGGTTGTAACATATTTATCCCCCTGCAGCGCCGAATGGATAATCCTTCTTTCATAAGGATTCATAGGCTCAAGGGAAACCGGCCGTTTTGTCCTCTTTACTTTATAAGCGATATTCTTTGCAAGGTTTTCAAGGGTCTCTTTTCTTCTCTGGCGATAATTTTCCGTATCCACTTTTACCCTGATATAATTTTCCGAATCTTTATTTACCACCAAAGATACTAAGTACTGCAAAGAATCCAAAGTCTGCCCTCTTTTACCTATTAAGACGCCCATTTCATCCCCGCTTAAATCGATATTCATATAATTGTCCAGCTCATCATATTTAATATCAATTGCCACAATGAGGTTCATCGCTTCAAAGACTTTATCCAGAAAATCCTTGGCATTATCTGTAACGGAAGACTTTACCCTTGCCTTAATAACGGCAGGTTTCGAACCAAGTCCGAGAAAACCTGAGGAACCTTCTTCTACAACGATATAATCTAATTTATCACTTGTCACAAGCAGCTTCTGGCATGCTTCCGTAATCGCATCGTTAACTGTTTTTGCTGATATTTCCATATATTCCATTACAGCGCCCTCCTTTTACTTTCTATTATTTTTTTCATTATACTGTTTCACCATATTCGCTTTCGATGCAAGGCTTCCCGGCTTGGCATTTTTATTATAATATTCCGTAGAATTCTTTACCGCTGCATCTTTTTGTGCCTGAGTCATCTGGGATGTAGAAGAATTGGCCTTGGAAGCGATATTTCTTGTGCTCATATTGGCATAGCTGTTAATTTTATTCGGATCAATGCCGGCTTTTGCAAGCTTTTTATTTCTTTTCTCTACATTTTTCTTAATGACTTCATCCAAATCCATCTTATCAATATGCTTATTGATAACAACCTGCTGGATACTTCTCACTACAGCACCCGCTACCCAGTAAAGCCCCATACCTGCAGGAAGGGTATAGCAGAAAATGGCCGACATGATAGGCATCATATAATTCATCGTTTTCATGGAAGAAGCCATTGCATTTTCCTGTGAATTATTGTTTTCCGGCTGCGGCATCAGCTTCGTATTAATCCATTGGGTCACTGCCGCCAAAAGGGGAACAGCGATTGCAGCCGCCACCATCAGGTAAGCCCCGGATGCAAGGGATTCCTTTACTATAAAAGAAGGGGAATTACCTATATTCAATCCTAAAAAGTTATTATATTTTTCCAATGTTTCCACTGTGTTTGTCACATCGGCGGACAAAGAAGGGAATTTTTCGGCTATGCTGTGCCATTCCAAGGTGGATGCCCTGTTCAAAACATCAATATAAGTATTCCTTATATAATCCATATTGCCGCCTGTAAAGGCTTCATTGGTAAACTGCCTTGCAAACATTCCCGCATCTTTAAAAGTCTGAATAAAATCAGCGCTTCCTGTCTGGGAAATCAGCTCGTCCACCAATGGGAAAAAGGCATCCTTAATTTTTCCTACATAAGCGGGCATGGAATAAATAACCCGGTAAAGGGCAAATAAAATAGGCATCTGAATTAAAAGCTGTAAGCAGCTTCCCGTAGGGGAAACCCCATATTTCGCATATACCGCCTGAGTTTCTTCATTCATCCTCATCATGGATTCATTATCTTTTTTGTTCTTATACCTCGCCTGAATAGCCTGAAGCTCAGGGTTCATCTTCGCGGAAAGTTTTGAAAATTTCTGCTGCTTAATGGTAAGCGGCATCATAAGAAGATAAATTACAATTGTAAATAAAATAATGGATAAACCTATATTAGGAATTCCAATCTTGTCCAAACAGAAAAAGATTCCTTCCATAATATAACCGAGAAGCTTTGCCACCGGCCCTATTAAAAAAGTCCTATTCTGCGTTAAAATTATACCCGGCAATTTCTTTCCTCCTAATTTTTGATTCTACGGAACAGGGTCATATCCTCCCTTAGAAAAAGGATTACATCTTAATATTCTCCAAACTGTCAAAAGCCCGCCCTTCAAAGCCCCATACTTTGTCACCGCTTCCAGGCCATATGCCGAACAGGTAGGTATATATGGACATTTTGTCGATTTCATAGGAGATATATACTTTCTATAGAATTTAATCATGTAAATAAGTAATTTTTTCATAGCTATTTTCAAATCAAACTTCATAAAAAAACGTCTTAATAATATGATGAAGTTTTCCAAGATGTAATAATGCGCTTTCTATTTCGGCATAACCCGCCGATTTCGCATTGTTCCTTGCAACGACTACTATATCTAAACCACTATTAAATATATTTTCATGTAGCCTGTAGCTTTCTCTCACCAGCCTTGTCACCCTATGGCGCACAACGCTGTTTCCCACCTTTTTGCTCACTGATATTCCAATCCTGTTTATCTCCATGCTATTTTTCAATACATACATTACAAGATATTTGTTGGCATAAGACTTTCCTTCTTTATAAACATTCCTGAAATCATCATTCTTTTTTAAGGAATCCGAGAATTTCATATTATATGCCCCTTTTTTCCCTATAAGGTAAAAAGGCCACAAAACTGCGGCCTATGCTGATAATCTCTTTCTTCCTTTTGCTCTTCTGGCAGCTAACACTTTTCTTCCGCCTTTAGTACTCATTCTGGCTCTGAAACCATGAACTTTTTTTCTCTTCCTGTTATTCGGCTGAAATGTCATTTTCATAATCGATGCACCTCCTTTTCCAGCCTTTCATCTATATTACGTGAAAAGCAATTATATTTAAACAAATGTATTGAAAAATATCGTTACAATTATAAAGGATAAAAACCGTTCCGTCAAGTAAATAAAGCCAATTTCCGTAAAATAAAAATACCCAAAAAAAGCCGGAAAAATCGTGATTTTTACTAACCCAACATATAGATATAAATGGCAGGATAAAACCACAAAATATAGAACTGAAAAAGTTATCCACAATATTCTTTTCTATTTTTTTATTCTTTAAAATTATACACAATATGTGTATAATTTGTGGATAAGTCAAATATAAGATGTGAAAAATAAATGTTTTATTTTCGAAAACCCCCTGTTCATCAAATTTTTAGCTGTTTATATCTTTTTGTCTTTATACACATACTTTCCTTTAACTTAATATTCGTTATAAATCCGCCTACATTATTATCCACAAAATGTGTATAATTCTGTTAATAAAATTAATTATTTGAAATTTTATTGCATTTATATTAAGATAAATATACATGGTACGGAAAGGGAACGGTTGACTTTATGGATTTCATTGAAAAAAATTGGGAATTAATCAAACAGACAATTAAAAAAGAATATGAATTATCTAATATATCCTACAATACCTGGATTGAAAAGCTTAAATTCCATAGCTGTGAAAACGATATTATTACTATCACCATACCTTCCGAGCAGGCGCACGCCTTAAGTTATATTGCCAATAAATATAACAGCTATTTTAAAGTTACCATTTCAGAAATGATGGAACACGATTACGAAATAAATTTTATATTGGAAAAAGACATAAACGAAAACGAAGATTCCATGGCTCTAAAGCCTTATTACAATATTAATTATGAAAAGGCGAACCTGAACCCTAAATACCGGTTTGACACTTTTGTCGTGGGAAGCAACAATAAATTTGCCCATTCCGCTTCCCTGGCCGTGGCGGAATCCCCCGGCAATACCTATAACCCCCTTTATTTATATGGAGGGGCCGGGTTGGGGAAAACCCATCTTATGCACTCCATTGGCCATTTTATTTTGAAACAGACGCCAAACAAAAAAGTCCTTTATGTGACTTCCGAGCAATTTACCAATGAAGTTATCAGTTCCATCCGGAGCGGTAATGCTGCGGACATGACAAAGCTGAGGGAAAAATACAGGACGGTGGATGTGCTGTTAATCGACGATATCCAATTTATTATAGGAAAAGAAAGCACACAGGAAGAATTTTTCCATACCTTCAATGTGCTTCATGCCGCGGAAAAGCAAATTATTATATCCTCCGATAAACCGCCGAAGGAAATGGAAACATTGGAAGAACGTTTCCGCTCAAGGTTTGAATGGGGGCTTATCGCTGATATACAGCCGCCGGATTATGAAACAAGGATGGCTATTCTGCAGAAAAATGCGGAGAACTTCAGCAAAAAAATAGACGACCAGGTTTTCAGCTACGTGGCTTCCAACATTAAATCGAATATAAGGGAGCTGGAAGGGGCTTTCAATAAAATTATAGCTTTCTCTAAATTAAATAACATAGAAATAGACCTTGAAATGGCGCAGGAGGCTTTAAAGGATATTATTTATCCGGACAAGCCAAAGGAAATAAGCCCTTCCATCATTATCAATGTGGTAGCGGAGCATTTCGGCGTCAGGCCCGAAGACATTACTTCCAAAAAACGCAACTCTGAATTTGTGGAACCAAGACAAGTGGTTATGTACCTTTGCCGTTCCATGACGGACACTTCCTATCAAAGCATAGGGAAAATCCTTGGAAAAAAAGACCATACCACAATTATCCACGGAGTTAACAAAATAACCGATGAATTAAAAACAAACGATGACCTGAAAAACAAAATTGAGATAATAAAAAAGAAAATAAGCCCATCGTAAATGATAAAAAAAGGATAGATGTGAATAACTTAGGAAAAAAACAGAAGTTATATTTAGTTTTTCACATAGATAATGATTCCTTTTTTCCTTGAAAAATAGTATAATATTAATGTTATACACATATCAACAGCCTTTAATATATATATTAATAAATTCTTTCTTAATTTATTTCAAGCCTTTCGGGAAGGGAGCAGGGAAATTATGAAATTAATTTTATCGAAAGCCAACTTGTTAAACGGGGTACAGATTGTATCGAAAGCCGTTCCAAATAAAACTACAATGTCTATTTTAGAATGCATCTTAGTGGATGCACGGGGTGCCGACATTAAATTAATAGCCAACGATATGGAGTTGGGGATAGAAACGGTAATTGAAGGTAAGATTGAAGAAAAGGGAATTATAGCCCTGGATGCGAAAATATTCCTTGAGATTGTGAGAAAACTGCCGGACAACGATATTACCATTGTTACCGATGAGAATTTTAAAACTACGATTACATGTGAAAAATCGAAGTTTAATATTATAGGCAAATCGGGGGAGGATTTCTCTTATCTGCCTGTTATCGAAAAAATCGATTCCATTATTGTTTCTCAGTTCACTTTAAAGGAAGTGGTAAGGCAGACGATTTTTTCCATTTCGGATAACGACAATAATAAACTGATGACAGGGGAACTTTTTGAAATCAATGAAGATATTTTAAAAGTAGTTTCCTTGGATGGTCATAGGATATCTATCCGCAAGATAAGGCTGAAAAATTTTTATATGCCTAAGAAAGTAGTAGTTCCGGGAAAAACTTTGAACGAAATAAGCAAAATTTTATCCGGAGATATGGATAAGGATGTACATATTTTCTTTACGGATAAGCATATCGTTTTCGAATTTGACAATACGACGGTAGTTTCACGCCTGATTGAAGGGGATTATTTTAAAATCGATCAGATGTTGTCCAGTGATTACGAGACGAAAGTAAGGATTAATAAAAAGGAATTCCTCAATTGTATCGACAGGGCGACCCTTCTCGTAAAAGAAGGGGATAAAAAGCCTATTATTATCAATATAACCGACGGAATGATGGAACTTAAAATAAATTCCGCCGTGGGAAGTATGAATGAGGAAATAGATATTGATAAAAAAGGGAAAGACATTATGATTGGATTCAATCCGAAATTCCTTATCGACGCTTTGAGGGTAATCGACGACGAAGAAGTTGATATTTATTTGGTGAATCCAAAAGCCCCTTGCTTTATCAGGGATTCCGATGAAAAATATATTTATCTTATTTTGCCGGTGAACTTTACAACCGTAAATTAGCGTACCGATATTTTAAAATTTTATCTGATTAGAAAATGGCATATAAGGGAAAGATTAAAAAGGGAAAATATGGAAATAATAAAAATTAAGGATGATTTTATAAAGCTTGGACAGGTTCTTAAATTAGCGGGTTGGGTCGGAAGCGGCGTAGATGCCAAAACGGTTATTTTAGATGGACAAGTAAAAGTAAATGGGGAATGTGTGCTTCAAAGAGGTAAAAAAATATATCATGGGGATATTGTGGAATTCGATGGAAATTCATTGAAAGTGGAGAATTAATTCCAATTTGACAAAAGGTGTAATATATGATTATAAAATCGTTGGAACTGATGAATTTCAGGAATTATGAGTTTTTGGATTTGAAGTTCAGTGGAGGAACCAATATTCTGTATGGTGATAACGCGCAGGGAAAGACGAATGTGCTGGAAGCGATTTATCTGTCTGCTACTACGAAATCACATAAAGGAAGCAAAGATAGGGATATTGTAAGTTTTGGTAAAGAAGAAGCCCATATAAGGGCTTATCTTGAAAAAGAAGGAAATGAATATAAGATAGACATGCATCTTCGTAAAAACAAGTCTAAAGGAGTTGCTGTTGACGGGCAAAAATTAAAAAAGGCGGCAGAACTTTTAGGTTTATTGAATGTTGTCTTTTTTTCCCCTGAAGATTTGAGCATAATTAAAAATGGTCCTGCTGAAAGAAGAAGATTTGTGGATATGGAACTTTGCCAGCTGGATAATTTTTATCTGTATAATCTGAATCATTATAATAAAATTGTCAATCAGAGAAATAAACTATTAAAAGATATGTATTTCAATCCCCAGCTGAAAGATACCTTGAATATATGGGATTCCCAATTAGTCTCTTTTGGGAGCAAGATTATAGAAAGACGGCGTGTTTTCATAAACCAGCTGAATGAAATCATATATGGGATACATAAAAAATTATCGGGGGATAAAGAGGAACTTGTGATTCATTATGAGCCGGATGTGGAAATTGAAAATTTTGAGGATACTTTGAAAAACAGCCAGGAAAAGGATATAAAGTTGAAACAGACCCATGTAGGCCCTCATAGGGACGATTTTTCCTTTATAGCTGATAATATAGATATCCGTAAGTTTGGTTCCCAGGGACAGCAGAGGACAGCCGCTTTATCTTTAAAGCTTTCGGAAATAGAGCTGGTAAAGAAAATAACAAAAGATACTCCGGTACTGTTGCTGGATGATGTCTTGTCGGAGTTGGATAGCAGCAGGCAGAATTATCTTTTGAACAGTATAGGGGATATACAAACCATTATAACTTGTACCGGTTTGGACGAGTTCGTCAATAACCGGTTTGAAATAGATAAAGTATTTAAAGTGGTGGAAGGAACGATACAGGAGTAAAATGGCTTTTGGCCAAAATACCCCTATAATTATATCATAAGACCGTAATTACGGCAGAATGTGAGGTAACAATGGAAAATAATAATGAATACGGGGCGGATCAGATACAGATATTGGAAGGACTCGAAGCGGTAAGAAAAAGGCCCGGTATGTATATAGGGAGCACTTCCTCAAGAGGACTTCATCATCTGGTATATGAAATTGTGGATAATTCCGTAGATGAAGCCTTGGCCGGTTATTGCGACAAAATAGAAGTTGTCATCAATAAAGATAATTCTATAACGGTAACCGATAACGGCCGGGGGATTCCTGTAGGTATTAATCATAAATCGGGAATACCGGGTGTTGAAGTGGTATTTACGATTCTTCATGCAGGCGGCAAATTTGGCGGCGGCGGGTATAAGGTGTCAGGCGGGCTTCATGGGGTAGGAGCTTCTGTAGTCAACGCCCTTTCCGATTGGCTGGAAGTGGAGATATACCAAGAGGGAAAGGTATATATGCAGAGATATGAAAAAGGTCATGTAAGCTGTCCATTAAAACAAGTAGGAGAGTGTCCTGGGGATAAAACGGGTACAAAAGTAAGTTTTAAGCCTGATAAAACGATTTTTCAAGAAACGACGGTTTATGATTTTGATATTTTAAAGCAAAGGCTCAGGGAAATGGCATTCCTTACCAAAAATCTTAAAATCATACTTAGGGATGAGAGGGTTGAGGAAGGCGAAAAGCCTATAGAAAGACAGTTCCACTATGAAGGCGGCATTAAGGAATTTGTTTCTTACTTGAATAAAAGTAAAAATTCTCTTTATGAAGATATTTTGTATTTCGAAGGAACAAAAAATAATGTATATGTAGAAGTGGCTATGCAGCATAACGATTCCTATACGGAAAGTTCCTATAGCTTTGTAAACAATATCAATACGCCGGAAGGCGGTACCCATTTGATTGGTTTCCGCAATGCCTTGACAAAGACATTTAACGATTATGCGAGAAGCAATAAGCTTTTAAAAGAAAGTGAAGCAAACCTTTCCGGCGAAGATATAAGGGAAGGCCTTACGGCCATTATAAGCGTAAAAATAGAAGATCCCCAATTCGAAGGCCAGACAAAGCAAAAGTTAGGGAATTCGGAAGCGAGAGGCGCGGTGGACAGCATAGTCAGCGAACAGCTTACTTATTTCCTGGAACAGAATCCTACAGTGGCTAAGATTATCTGTGAAAAATCCATTTTGGCCCAGAGGGCCAGGGATGCGGCCAGGAAAGCCAGGGAACTGACGAGAAGGAAGACGGCATTGGAAGGGATGAGCCTTCCAGGAAAGCTTGCGGACTGTTCGGATAAAGACCCGGCAAACTGCGAAATTTATATCGTGGAAGGGGATTCCGCCGGAGGAAGTGCAAAAACGGCCAGAAGCCGGGCAACCCAGGCAATCCTTCCCCTTAGGGGAAAGATATTGAATGTGGAAAAGGCAAGGCTGGATAAAATATATGCCAATGCGGAAATAAAAGCGATGATTACAGCTTTTGGTACGGGAATTCATGATGATTTCGACATCAGCAAGTTAAGATATCATAAAATTATTATCATGACTGATGCCGATGTGGACGGCTCCCATATAGCTACGTTGCTCCTTACTTTCCTTTACCGTTTTATGCCTGATTTGATTAAAGAGGGATATGTTTATTTGGCCCAGCCGCCCCTTTATAAGCTGGAAAAGAACAAAAAGGTATGGTATGCCTACAGCGATGAAGAGCTGGACAGTATTTTAAAGGAAGTTGGCAGGGATCAGAACAATAAGATACAAAGGTATAAGGGATTAGGGGAAATGGATCCTGAACAGCTTTGGGAGACCACTATGGATCCGGAAAAGAGGATTTTGCTGAGGGTGACCATGGATGAAGAAGCGGAATCGGAAATTGATTTGACATTTACTACCCTTATGGGGGACAAGGTGGAACCAAGGCGGGAATTTATCGAAGAGAATGCCAGGTTTGTGAAAAATCTGGATATTTGATGACTATATATAATTTAAACATAAAAGTGAGATGCATAAAAACCGCACAGAAGTGGAGTAATTGATGGAAGATAATATTTTTGATAAAATCCATGAAGTGGATTTGAAAAAAACGATGGAAAACTCTTATATAGATTATGCTATGAGCGTTATCGCTTCCAGGGCATTGCCTGATGTAAGGGATGGGTTAAAGCCGGTACAGAGAAGAGTTCTGTATTCCATGATAGAATTAAATAACGGCCCCGATAAGCCCCATAGGAAATGCGCCCGTATCGTAGGTGATACAATGGGTAAATATCATCCCCACGGAGACAGTTCCATTTATGGTGCGCTTGTTAATATGGCGCAGCCCTGGTCCACCCATTATCCTTTGGTGGACGGCCATGGAAATTTTGGTTCTGTGGATGGAGATGGAGCCGCTGCTATGCGTTATACGGAAGCAAGGCTGTCAAAAATCTCCATGGAAATGCTTGCCGATATCAATAAAGATACAGTAGATTTCGTTCCTAACTTTGACGAAACGGAAAAAGAGCCTTCTGTCCTTCCCAGCCGTTTTCCTAACCTTCTTGTTAACGGCACGACCGGCATTGCCGTTGGTATGGCTACAAATATACCCCCTCATAATTTAAGGGAGGTTATAAGCGCTGTCGTTAAAATTATAGATAACCGGATAGAAGAGGACAGGGATACGGAAATAGAAGAAATCCTTTCTATAGTAAAGGCGCCTGATTTTCCTACCGGAGGAATCATATTAGGAACAAGGGGCAGCGAAGAGGCGTATAGGACCGGAAGAGGAAAAGTAAGGGTACGCGCCGTAACGGATATAGAAACCATGCCTAACGGAAAAAGCCGTATTATAGTAACAGAACTGCCTTATATGGTAAATAAGGCCAACCTTATACTTAAGATTGCCGAATTGGTAAAATTAAAGAAAATAGATGGGATTACCGACCTTCGGGATGAATCCGACAGGGAAGGCATGAGGATTGTAATTGAACTCAGGCGGGATGCCAATGCCAATGTTATTATAAACCAGCTTTATAAGCATACCCAGATGCAGGATACCTTCGGCATTATAATGCTTGCATTGGTCAACAATGAGCCAAAGGTTATGAATCTTCTCGATATGCTTACGAATTATCTTGCCCATCAAGAAGAAGTGGTAACGAGAAGGACAAAATATGATTTAAATAAAGCGGAAGAAAGAGACCATATTTTACAGGGGTTGTTGATTGCCCTTGACCACATCGATGAAGTAATCCAGATAATAAGGAGCAGCGAAAACGTACAAACGGCGAAGGAAAGGCTGATTGAACGTTTTGGTTTCAGCGATGCCCAGGCGCAGGCTATTGTGGATATGAGGCTGCGCACCCTGACCGGATTGGAAAGGGATAAAATTGAAAATGAACATAAGGAACTGTTGGCTAAAATAGCGGAATTGAAGGCGATTCTGGCCGACAGGAAGCTGCTGCTTGGGGTAATCAAGGACGAAATATCCATTATTTCCGATAAATATGGCGATGACAGGAAAAGTACAATTGGTTTCGATGCCTATGATATTTCCATGGAAGATTTAATACCGAAAGACAATACGGTAATCGCCATGACCAGCCTTGGTTATATAAAAAGGATGACTATCGATAACTTTAAGAGCCAGAATAGGGGCGGTAAAGGAATAAAGGGGATGCAGACCATAGATGAGGATTATATTGAAGACTTGCTTATGACTACAACCCATCATTATATTATGTTTTTTACGAATTACGGAAGGGTTTACAGGCTGAAAGCTTATGAAATACCGGAAGCCAGCAGGACCGCCAGAGGAACGGCTATTATAAATCTTCTGCAGCTCAACCCTGGGGAAAAGATATCCGCTATTATTCCCATTAAGGATTATGAAAACAATAAGAATCTTTTCATGGCAACAAAAAAAGGTATCGTAAAGAAGACCCATATCATTGAATATAGTAATGTAAGGAAAAATGGGCTGGCAGCTATTAATCTTCGTGAAGACGATGAATTAATTGAAGTTAAAATAACCGATCAAAATACTGATATTTTCCTTGTGACGAAACATGGGGTATGTATCCGGTTTAAAGAAACGGATGTAAGGTCTACAGGAAGAATGTCCATGGGCGTAATTGGAATGAACCTGAATGACGGGGATGAAGTGGTAGGCATGCAGCTGGACCACCAAGGGGATTCCCTGCTTATCGTATCGGAAAACGGTATGGGCAAGAGGACCTATCTGGAAGAATTTTCGGTTCAAAAAAGGGGAGGAAAAGGCGTTAAATGCTATAAAATTACAGAAAAGACAGGATATGTAGTGGGAGTAAAGGGAGTTAACGATGACCATGAAATTATGATGATTACCAATTTAGGTACTATCATACAATTGAGGATGGAGGATATTTCCACTCTTGGCAGAGTTACCTCCGGCGTTAAAATGATAAATCTCGATGAGGGATCAAAGGTAGCTAAAATAGCTAAAGTAAGGGAAAAGGTATCGGATGGGGATCATGAATTCGATAATTTTGAAGATGCCTTGGAAGATATACCTGAAAACGAAAAACATCCTGAGATTCCTGATGGCGAAGAAGAGGTTACCTTGCCAAAGGAAGAAAAGGAAGAGAATGAATGATATTTGAATAAAGTATCGGAACAGTAATGGGGCGGCGGCAAAACAGTAAATGAAAATACTGAATTTTGCCGCCGCCCTATCAAATACATTTTTAAATTAAAAAATGTCCTTTTATTTTTCTTTATAATAGGCTACAATAATCAAAGAATCAAAAGCAAAAAAGTTCAATGCTTACAGATATTAAAAATGTAAAAATTTGTGTAAAAAGCACGGAAACGGGGATAAAATGGAAGTAATTATTCAATTTGGGTTATTGGCTGTAGGTTTTTTATTATTAATAAAAGGCGCGGACTGGTTTGTAGGAGGGGCTTCTAAAATTGCGGACAAGTTTGGGATTCCCCAGTTGATTATCGGCCTGACAATAGTGGCAATGGGAACCAGCGCGCCGGAAGCGGCTGTAAGCATATCGGCAGCAGTAAAAAATACAGCGGAAAATAATAGCGCGGCGATTGCTATCGGGAATATCCTTGGAAGCAATATTTTGAATGTGCTGCTTATTCTTGGCGTTACTGCGGTAATTGTTTCCATTCCGGTGCAATTATCGACGGTAAAATATGAAATTCCTTTTATGATAATTATTACTTGCCTTTTGGCCGGAATAGGGTACTTTAAAGGGTATCTTGGAAAGATAGACGGGATTATTTTATGGATTTTTATGATTATTTATTTTGTTTATTTGATTTTAATGGCAAAGAAGGGGCAAATCAGCGTTGGATTAGAGGAAGGGGAAATAAAGGTAAATGAGAATATCTTTATGCTTTTGGTCCTTCTGGTAATAGGGATTATTGCAATTGTAGCCGGGAGCAATATTGCGGTGGATGCAGCTACGGCATTAGCCAGGATATTTGGAATGAATGAGCGCCTGATTGGGCTGACTATTGTAGCGTTCGGCACATCTCTTCCGGAATTGATTACTTCCATTACCGCTGCCATGAAGAAGAAGGCGGATATTGCAGTTGGGAATATTGTAGGCAGCAATATTTTTAATATATTGTTTGTAATAGGTACTACATCATTAATTACCGATGTACCATATAATTACTCTTTTAATTTTGATAGTGTCGTTTGTATTATCACTTCGGTTGTCTTGTTTATTTGCGTATTTAAAAATAAGAAATTAAACCGCGCCCATGGTGCAATATTGCTGTGCATGCTTTTTGCTTATTATGGGAAGCTGATTTTCTTTTGATT
>JAETTM010000033.1 GCA_021769135.1 Lachnospiraceae bacterium
TCAGCCAACAATTCCGTTGCAATCTCAGCATTCAAATCGTTATCTTCCGCAAGCAGAATCCTTTTTCCCGAAAAATCCACGAGGGCCTTTTCCCCTGTCTTCCTGTCCAGGATATCCGTTTCCAATGCAATGCGATGAGGTATGATGACAGTAAATTTTGTGCCCTTCCCTGTCTCGCTTTCTACTTCAACAGTTCCGCCCATCAGTTCGGTAAGCCGTTTTACAATCGTCATTCCAAGCCCGGTTCCGGCAATTTTACTATGCGTCGTGTCATGCTCTCTTGAAAACGCTTCAAAGAGATGGGGCATAAATTCTCTCGCGATTCCGATTCCATTATCTTCAATCTCTGTTTTGAAAAAAACATACCCTTCCTTATCCGACGGGACCTCTGTCAACCGCATCGATACTTTCCCGCCGGCCGGAGTATACTTATTGGCATTGTTCAGAATATTCAGATATATTTCCTGAAGCTTGGCCATATCGCACCAGACGAAGGGATGCTGCACTTCCAGGGCCTTTTCAAAGGAGATATTTTTCTCCTGCATCCGAGGGATAAACAGGGAGCAGACCGAATCCATCATTTCCTCCGCGCTCCATGCCGCCTCCTCCAGCGCGGCTTCCCTGCCTTCGATTTGGGACATTTCAAGAACGTTGTTGATAATGGATAAAAGGAGCTCGCTGGAGTCTTCCATTTTGTGGATATATTCTTTGCGCTTGTCCGGTTCTTCCTGTTGTTCGTTCAACAGATGGAGAAATCCCATGATTGCGTTCATGGGGGTCCGGATATCGTGGCTCATGCTGAACAGGAAATCTGTCTTTGCCTTGCTGGCAGCCTCCGCTTTTACAAGCGCTTTTTGCGTCTCCAATCTGGATTTGTTTAAAATCAAATAAGTCAAAATAAGAAGAACCGCCAAAACAGCCACGAGAAACACAGCTAATGCAATGCCGATTCGGTTTGCGTTTGAAATCATTATTTTGTTAGCCTGCTCCGGGAAAACCTGAACGATATACCAGCCGCTGTTCTCAAGCCCCATGATGCAGGCTCCGGTTTCATTCCCTGCTAAGGGGATGACCGTTGTTTCGTTTTCGTAGATAAAATCGGCCATATCGGCATCCGTTAAAATTCGCGGGCCGAGCGCAGCTTGGATGGAAACCTCTGCCGTTGTGTCGATGTTCTGGCTGCTGGCAATGATAAGCCCGTCTTCATTGCACAGATAGGCTTCCGCACGATAACCAAACACATCCATGGTCAAAAGCTTATTCAATTGCCCTGTCTCTTTATACGCTCCGATTAGCGAGCCGATAAATTCGCCTTGATAATATACGGGGGAATAAAAGACTAAGAGAGTTTCGCTCGTGGCACGGGAATTGAATATCAGTTCTACGCCGGAATTTCCCTGCATCGCATCCAGATAATACTGGCGGTCGCTTGCCTCGGATATGCCGCCGGTGGTGTTATGATTTTTTCCTTCTTTATCGGCGAATTCGATAAAGTCAAAAATAGAGTTGTCCAAAATGCGCTGTAAGATAGCGACATCGATTTCCGGGGATGTGAGCAATTCTCCCGCCAAACTGCTCAGCACCTGGATATTCGTTAATCCATGCATCAGGGAATCGTCCACAAGTACGGCCATTTGGCTTGTATTATCGAGCAGATATTCTCTGTTGTTGTTTGAAATGTTTTTCTGATTCTCTACCGTAAAAATGACAATTGATAAAATAGCCAATACAGCGGCGGCAATTGTAAAAACAGGCAAAACAGTTATTTTCTTTTTCATCGCTGCGTTCCCCTCTGAATTCTGGTAAAGTTCTGCATTTTTGCGGGGTTATTCTTCTCGTTGAATGCGGCAAATAAATAGCATCTGATTGCTTCATTATAGCACGCGCCCAAAAAATTTTCCACCCGTTTTCCGATACCTGCCATTATTCCGATATAATTGGAGAAAGTCGCCTCCACCCGTTTTACGGGCAAGGCGACTATAGCAGAAATTTCACCTGTATAACCGTTCCTTCGCCAGGATTGCTTTGCAAATCAATTTTGCCATTCAGATACTGTACTGCATGTTTTACAATGGAAAGCCCTAAACCCGTTCCTCCCGATTCCTTAGAACGGCTCTTGTCCACACGATAAAACCGTTCAAATATCCTTGTCTGGTGTTCCGGCGGTATGCCGATTCCTGAATCCTTTACAGAGACCACAGCCATGTTCCCTTCTCTGTTTATGGAAACTTCTACCGTACCGCCGTCTTTATTATACTTGATAGCATTGTCGCAAAGATTGAATATGATTTCTGTCAAAAGCCTCCGGACACTTTTTATTTTGATTGTTTCCCCCGTCACGGTAATCCTGACATCTTTTGCCGCCGCTATATCTGCCAGCCGGCCGGCCACATCGGCTGCGGCTTCGTACAAATCAATATCTTCATAAGGCATATCGCACCCTTCGTCCAGTTGGGACAGGCGGATAATATCGTCAATCAGCGTTACCAGCCGCTCCGCCTCTGTGCGGATATGCCCTACAAAACGGGTCATATCCTCCGATTTCACAAGGCCGTTTTCCATCAGTTCCGCGCTCCCCATGATGGATTGCAGCGGGGTCTTCAATTCATGGGATACATTTGCAGTAAACTCCCTCCTGTTCCTCTCTGCGAAAGCCGCCTCTGTTATATCAAAAACAAGTACAACCGCTCCTATCACAGCGCCGTTTGATTCAATACGGTTAATATGAAGCTGGTATTCCTTCCCCTCGCGTTCCATACGCGTTTCACCGTGTCCGTTCACAAAAGCATCCTGTATTGCACGGCTTACGTCATGGCTTCGTTCCACCGTCAGAAAATCTTTTCCTTTGCAGGAATAGCTCGTATGGAACAGCTTCAATGCTGCAGGATTGATGCTCAAAATCACGCTTTTTTCATCCAAAAGCACAAGGCCTTCTGTCATGCCATGGGTAATCTGCGTAAATTCATCATTTTTTCTTTGAAGTTCCGATAACTGTATATCTATCTGCCTATGCTGTTTATTGATACGGTTCAATAAAGGGGCTAATTCCTCATAAGTATCGTTTTCCAACGGCTTTTCCAAATCAAGGCTGTTTAAAGGCTCCATGATATGTTTGGAAATCCGGCTGGCCAACACCCCCGATAAGCTGAGGGCTACCACAAGCACAATTAAAATAGGCTGCATCATGCCAACAACAAGCACCCACACCGTAACGCTGCTGACCGAAATCCTAAGTACCGAACCGTCTTCAAGCCTCCTTGCGCAGTAAAGCGTTTTTTCCAAAAGCGTTGTGGAATAGCGCAAACTTTTTCCCTCTTTGCTGTGCAATGCCTGCTGTATCTCTTCCCTGTCCGCATGGTTTTCCATACTTTTCTCATCGGCCTGCGTATCATATATGACATCTCCATTTTCAGCAACCCATGTTAGGCGATATTGGCTCGACTGTATTTCCTCAAGATATTCCCGTCCGTTCTCTTCGACGGCTACAGCAGCCAGGAACAATTCATCCTCCAGCTGCTTTCCCTGCACATCGCTGAAATAACGATAGAGACACCCCATAATGATAACAAGGCTTGCAAGCAGGACAGCGCCCGCCACAATCATAATCGACTTAAAAATTTTCTTTGTCATGCCCGCACCTCTAATCTGTAGCCAATGCCACGCACTGTTTCAATCACTTTCCCATAATCCCCCAACTTGCTGCGCAATGTACGGATATGCATATCAACCGTCCTCGTTTCGCTGAAATAATCAACGCCCCATATATCGTTAAAAATCTGGTCACGGGTGAATGCCATGCCCGGATGGGAAAGCAGCAGCCGCAAAAGCTCGAACTCTTTCAAGGTAAGCTGAATCCTTTCATTGTCAATGGCAACGGTATGTTCATCCAGATTAACAACAAGGCCGCCTGTTTTCAAAAGGCGCCTCACTTCTGCGGGTTGGCATCTGCGAAGTACAGCTTTCACCCGGGAAACCATTTCCATCATCCCAAAAGGCTTCACAAGATAATCATCCGCCCCTAAATCGAGGCTCTGGATTTTATCATACTCCATGCCTTTTGCAGTCGCCATGATAACAGGAATCATGCAAGTTTCATGATTGTCTTTCAAATACTTCAACAATTCCACACCGTCTTCTCCGGGCAGCATAATATCAAGAATAATCAAATCCGGCTTACCTTTGGCCAAATCGTTCCGGAAAGCTGCCCCATCCGGAAAACCTTTTGCCTCAAAGCCGGTAGAATTGAGTGTATATACTTCAATGTCCCGAATACTCGCGTCATCCTCAACACACCAAATTTCCATATATTCCCTCCAAAATCTTTCACTTTCCCCTTCTCTTATATCTGTTTTCCTTTGTGAGTTCCTGTCACAGAAAATACTACCCACTCCGCAATATTTACCGCATGGTCGCCGATGCGCTCAAAATATTTGGCAATCATCAGTAAATCCAGCGCATATCCTCCGTCCGCCGGTTTTTCCGCTATCAGCTTAATCAGCGATGACTTGACCTGTAAAAACAAATCGTCAACCACATCATCCCGGTCAATTGCCTCGCCAGCCAATAAGATATCCCGCTTTACAAAGGCATCAATGCTCTCCGTAACCATTTGGCTTGCCGCATCCGCCATAAACCGGATATGTTCACACTCCCCGCCGGTCCTTCCGCCAAGGAAGGGGATGATTTCCGCGATGTCCGCCGCCTGCCTCCCAATCCGCTCCATATCGGTAATCATTTTAAGAGCCGCGGAAATCTGCCGCAAATCCTTTGCCACCGGCTGCTGCTGCAGCAACAGCTTAAGGCACAGCGTTTCTATCGTCCGCTCCATCCGGTTAATTTCCCCGTCAAAAGCTAAAACCTTATCCGCCAGCTTCACATCGCCCATAGTCAGCGCCTTTGAAGCAACGGCAATCGCTTCCTCGCACATAGCCCCCATTTGGGTCAGCTCTTTATTTAACGTTGCAAGCTGCTCATCAAAATGGCTCCTCATTATCCAAACCTCCCCGTAATATAATCCTCCGTCCGTTTATCCTTTGGCTGCTCAAACATCTTTTCCGTATTCCCATATTCAATTAAAGCGCCGAGGAGAAAGAAAGCCGTATTATCGGAAATCCTCACAGCCTGCTGCATATTATGTGTAACAATGACAATAGTATACTTTTCTTTCAGCTCCATTACCAGTTCCTCGATTTTAGATGTGGAAATCGGGTCAAGGGCGCTCGTAGGCTCATCCATCAAAAGCACATCCGGCCTGGTCGCCAATGCCCGGGCGATGCAAAGCCGTTGCTGCTGGCCGCCCGACAGCCCCAATGCCGACTTTTTCAGCCTGTCTTTCACCTCATCCCAGATGGCAGCGCCGCGCAGGGAACGTTCCACTATATCATCCAGCTTTGCCTTATTTTTAATGCCATGGGTTCTCGGCCCGTAAGCAATATTATCATAAATGCTCATAGGAAAAGGGTTGGGCTTTTGGAAAACCATACCAATGCTTCGGCGCAGCTCATTCACATCAACATCCGCATCAAAAATATTATTGCCCCTATAACGCACTTCCCCTGTAATCCTCACGCTGGAAATAAGGTCATTCATCCGGTTTAATGTTTTCAGGAAAGTAGATTTCCCACACCCGGAGGGGCCGATTAAAGCTGTAATGCTCCGCTCCTCGATTTCGATTTTTATATCTTTCAAAGCCTCCGTATTGCCATACCAAAGGCACAAATCTTTTACCGTCATAACATTTTCTTTGTCATGATTCATTGCATCACTCATACATTTTCTCCACTCCGTTTTGGCCGGCGCAGAATCGATGTCTCTTTGGCATCCTGCGCCCTTTTTTGGAAGCACTTGCCTACCAGCGTAGCCGACAGGTTGATGAACACAGTCAAAATCATCAGAATAGCGGCAATGGCAAAGGCAATCTCAAACTCCCCATTTTCTTTCGCATATACATATAATGCCACCGTCAACGTCGCCCCTGCGCTGCCAAGCCCTTCAAAAATCCCATTCAGGGCATGGGCAAAGCCAGCCGTAAAAAGAAGCGCCGCCGATTCTCCAAGAATACGCCCCACCGATAGGATACACCCCGTTATGATGCCATCAATGCAGCCAGGAAGCACAACGGTATGAATCACACGCCATTTTCCGGCCCCCAGCCCGAAAGCGCCTTCACGGTAGCTTTGCGGCACTGTTTTCAGGCTTTCCTGTGTGGTGCGCATGACGGTGGGCAGATTCATGATTACCAGTGTAAACGCCCCCGCTAGGAGAGAAGTTTTCATGCCAAAGAACTGGCAGAAAAACAGCATGCCTACAAGGCCATAAATAATGGACGGAATACCCGATAAGGTTTCAGAGGCATATTCAATCATGTCCACCAGCTTCTTGTTTTTGGCATATTCCGTAAGGTAAATGGCCGCGCCTACTCCAAGGGGGAGGACAAGCACCAAAGTTGCAATTACAATATAGACTGTATTCAGAATATCCGGCAGTATCCCTATCCGGCCGGACAGATAGCTTGGCTTTGTGGCAAGCAGCTCCCATGATACATTGGGGATTCCTTTCCATAATACATAGCCAATCAAAAATAGCGCCAATGCGCATGTGATACATACCGAAATCCCCATCAGCACGCGCATAGCCGTAATATATGTTTTCCTTCTAAGCGAAATCGAATGTTTTTGCATCTTATTTCTCCTTACTGCGTTTCAAAAAGAAATTCAACATGGCATTTATCAGCATGATAAAAAGGAACAACACCAATGCAATGGAAAATAAAGCCTGTTTTTGCAAGCTCCCATCAGCCGCATAGGACATTTCGCTCGCCACAGCGGTTGTAAGGAAACGGACGCTTTGAAACATTTTCGGCATATTGGGCGCGTTCCCCGCCACCATCATAATAGCCATTGCCTCTCCAATAGCCCTGCCAACGCCCAGCACAACAGCTGCCGCAATGCCGCTTTTCGCTGCCGGAACGGATACCCGGAAATACGTTTCAATCGGCGTTGCCCCAAGTGCCAGCGAAGCATCCTCATATTCCTTCGGAACAGCTTCCAACGCCGTAAGCGATACTTTGATAATTGAAGGCAAAATCATAATAGCAAGCACAATAATGGCAGCAAGCAGGCTGGCTCCGTCCGGGATGTGGAAAGCAATCCGTATCCCGGGAACAAGCACCATCATTCCTACAAGCCCGTAAACCACCGAAGGAATGCCTGCCAACAGGCTGACCGCCGTTTCAATAACAGTTTTTACTTTGGGCGGCGCGATTTTAGAAAGGTAAACCGCCGTCATAAATCCAATCGGCACACCCACAAGAATTGCGCCAGCCGTACCGTAAATGCTTGTAAGGATAAAAGGTAAAATCCCATACTGAGGCTGCGCTGCCGTAGAAGCCCATTTTTTCCCAAAAAGGAAATTGAAAATGCCTATTTCGCGGACAGCCGGAATCCCGGATATGACGAGATAAACGGTAATGAGAAGCACGCAGCCGACCGTAATCAGGCCAAGCATCAGGAAAATGCCATGTATGGCATTCTCCATAAGCCTATTTTTGTTCTTCATCTGACCCCACCTTTCAATACGCTTTAGTTTACCGGCACCGCGCCCGCAGATGAGATGATTTCATTCGCTTCGGATGAAGTAATATAATCAAAGAATTTCTGTGCCGCCGCCGAAAGTTTCGTATCGCTTTTTGTTACAAGCACAAAGGGGCGCTGCACTACATAGCTGCCGTCTTTTACCGTTTCTTCAGAAGGCACGATGCCGCCAACGGAAAGGGGTTTTACCGTTTCCTTTACAGATGCAAGGGAAGCATATCCGATTGCCGCCGGATTGCCGGCCACCGTTGTAATCACATCCCCGGTAGATGTAAGCTCCTGGCGGTATTGGCAGGCATCTTCCGTACCTGTAATGGATTCGAAGCCATCCCTTGTGCCGCTTCCCGCTTCTCGGCCAATCAGCACAATTTCCAGGTCATTGCCCCCTATGTCTTTCCAGTTGGTTATTTCACCCATATAAATCTTTCCAATCGTTTCCAGATCAAGGTCATTCACCGGGTTCTCCGGATTTACAATAACGGCTATGCCGTCAAGGGCAAGTACCGTTTCGGTCAATCCCTGTGCTTTTTCTTCTTCCTTCAAATTACGGCTGGAAAGGCCGATATCGCAGCGCCCCTCTGCAACCGCCGTAATCCCGGAGCCGGAACCGGTAGGATTATATGTAAAGGTTATGCCGGAATTGCTTTCCTCAAAAGCTTCTCCCAAAGCGCCGATTACCTTTTCCATAGATGTGGAGCCATCCGTAGATACCGTTCCGCTTTCCGTTTTCCCGCACCCCGTCATGGCCGCAAGCGCCAACGCTGAAATAGCGATAAAAGTGACAAATTTTTTCATAATACATTTCCTCCTTTTTTCTCGATATTTTGTTCTACACTTGTTATGATAAATGCCGCCTGTAAAATCCAAAACATAATTTATGTCAAATTTTTGTAAAATCACAAGATAAAACCTTTTGAGTTGTGCTCTGCTATATAAT
Source organism: Lachnospiraceae bacterium (assembly GCA_021769135.1). GTDB lineage: Bacteria > Bacillota > Clostridia > Lachnospirales > Lachnospiraceae > Kineothrix. The sequence goes on from JAETTM010000033.1 coordinate 8,530, forward strand.
CGAGTATAGAAGATTAATCTTCCCTACTCGCGCGCCGGGCATCCGTCAGCTCTGCTAACATATTTCTTTGGGATGCCCATGTACAGCAAAAGAGGGATAAAGTCCTGAATGGTCTTATCCCTCTTCAACAATCTTAATTTACTGTCTTACCCCTGCGGGGCTATGGTCAATATAATTTTCAGCCAGGCATTCCATAACAAAATCATAGTTTTTGTTTCCATAGCCTTCTACAAAAACTGCCTTACCAACTCTTTATCGCTCATTTTACATCCTCTTTCATTTATGCTTGGAAGTTCAACCATTTTATACTATCAGCCCCAATCGCCTTTGTTGATTTCGATATTCTTCACCTAAATCTTTCCCTGAAGCAATTGAAATTATTTTCCTCCAATTATTCTACCATCCGAAAGAATAATTCATTTAGTTTCTCCCAATCTACCCTGTTTTCTTCCATTGCATTTGCAATTGCCTTCATTTCCACTAACTCCTTTTCAATGTAATCGTTTATATTCTGGATTTTCGATGCCCATCCCATTTCCGGCATTTCTTTTTTCATTTCTAAAAGCCGCAATACCTCTGGCCTTAATTCATCTTCTAATTCCGCTTCCATCAGTTCTACAAATAACATTGGCGGAGCGCTTTTCCTGTCTATGACCCACTTAGCGGCAAGCAATGGCCTTAACACGTAAAAGTACTTCTTTACCCGAACCTCCTCGCCTTTTAAATATGTCCTATAATTTGCCTCCGCCATATGCAAATAATGATACAAGCTTCTCTTCACAGAAAAATACTGTGGCAGCACTTCCTTTAACCACGCAAATTCCTTCCGTTCGAAATATATAATCGGTGAAGCGCACCATTCAAAAACTGTAGGATTGGACTTGTACAACAATTGCAGTGTTTTTTTCAAATCCCACCCGTTAATATCCAGAGTCTCATCCAAACGCCATTCTATCACATCCCTAATACCTTCAAGTTTTAAGTAATCTTGTCTTACCCTCACATAAATAAAGCGCACATCATAATCGCTATCTGGAGATGCAAACCCCCATGCCCTACTTCCGGACTCTATGGCCATTACTATTTTAACATTTTCTGTTTCTTCTATTTTCTCCAATTCATCTAATATTCGTTCTCTCATTTCATTCCTCTATTCCAATTGGGCCTTTTCCTAAAATATACGTATATCTGAATTTATTTTAATCAAATATTATACCCATTCAAATCCATGGTCAAGGGCGTCTTCAAAATATATTTATCGCCACCTCTACAATTCATTAATCGTCTCCGTCACCGCCATGTTCCGCATCCTCCTGGACGGGGCATGGACAGCGGCAGAGGTGGCTGCCACAACAAATAACAGGACGATTAGCAGCCGGGAAACAGGCAGCGTCCAAACGGCATAGGCAAAATGTCCCCGAATCAGAATATTAAAAAGCGCCTTCCCAATCGCCAGGCCCACAACACACCCAATCACGCAGCCCGCCAGGGCATAGGTGACGGCCTCTGCGGCAATCATTCGTGTAACCTGACGGCCATCCATACCTACGGCCCTCATAGCCCCGTACTGCCTGCTTCTGGCGGAAACGCTCATGGATATGCTGTTCATAATGTTCAGCGCCGTAACCATGGCGATAATCGCCAAAAAACCATAAACGCACAGGTTAAAAGCGATATAGGTTCCGGCTGTCTTCTCTTCCCTCCCATCTTTAAGGGAGCAGCTTCCGCCCAGCACAGCGCCTATGGCCGCCACATCTTCGTCCGTCACATCGCCTGTGGTCTGCACCATCACAAGGGAATAATCCGTAACGCCCGTCAGGCGGACAAAGGTTTCGCTGGATGCGATAATGGAAACCCGGCCATGGGAAAGCCCATCCCCGCTGAAAATATCATATTTCAATATGCCCGCCACGTTCAGGATTTCGCTCCCCACCTGTATGGTATCGCCTATATCAAGAGGCGCATCCTCGTCACAAATTGCCAGCACATAAGCGCTGTTGCCACGAACCTTTGAAAGGCTGCTGCCCCTTTTCAGCACATGGTCTTTTTTCAGCGCATCCAAATCAAAATCGTCATAGGAAATCAGGTCAACCGCCTGCGGCATGCCTTCCTGCCCCAGCTGCGCCGGAACGCCGAAAGCGCTCCGCCGTCCAAAGATATTCTTCACCCCGTCCATTCCCCGAATAGTTTCCACTATCTCATACGGAACGCAGTTTACGCCCTCCTCTCCGGAAATATGGATGTCGGCATCGCTGGCCGACTGGGGCAATAGATAACCCACAAAGTCCAACAGAACGGAAAACGTCAGAAATAAAATAATGCTCAGGGCAAAGGAGCCAGTCATCAGAATTAAATTCTTTCTGGCCGACACCGCATGACGGATACCTAAGGAGATTTCGATTGGAAATACGCCGATGCGGCCTGCCCGGCGCATCCGGTTTGTATGGTCCGCATTTCCTGAAACCGCCGCAATAGGAGATACCTTCGATACCCGTTTGGCCGGGGCTCTGGCGGCAATCAACACTGTGACCATTCCCATCACAACGCCGCTGATAATGCCAATCGGGCTGACGCCAAAGAGCGGAATGGCGGTAAACTCCTCCCGGACAACGAAGCGCAGGATAGCGCACAGTATCCATGTGAAGGCCATTCCCAGGATAATGCCCACAGGGATAGCCGTTTTACACCAGTTAAGGGCTTCCATCCTTACAAAAAGCGAAAGCTGTCCACGGCTCATGCCGATGCAGCGCATCATCCCGAAGAACTTTGTCCTCTGGGCTACCGTACTGTTGATGCTGCCCGAAATCATCAGCACCCCCGCAATCAGAATGAGAACAAACAGCCCTCCTGCCACCAGTAAAAGGTTCTGGCCCATGGAAGTGTCCATGATGGCTTGAAATGTAAATTCCCGATTATGCTTTTCGGTCAGCCTGGACTGCTCCATCCGCATGCTAATCTCCGCCATGCTGAACACGGCGGTTACAAGAAACACGGAGAAAATAATGCATAAGAGCGTCATACGGTTCTGCCGCCGCCTTACCTTAGCGGAAATAGGTATTAAACCAAGATAGCTTTTCATTCCAGATACCCCCTTTCCCTGCACTCCCCAAGATCAGTCAATACGCCATCGGACACCTGGAAAACCCGGTCCGCCGTATGGGCGATGGCCGGATTGTGGGTAATCATAATCACTGTCTGTTCGTATTTCCGGGCGGTATCCTTAAGCAAAGCGAGGACTTCGCTGCTGTTTTGCGAATCCAGATTGCCCGTCGGCTCATCGGCCAGGACAAGGGAAGGGCGGGTCATCAGCGCCCTTCCGATGGCCACCCTCTGCTGCTGCCCTCCGGAAAGCTGGCTGGGCAGATGGTCCCGCCGCTTCTCCAATCCCAGAACGGTCAGCAACTCCTCCAAATATTTTTTGTTCGGCCGCCTGTGGTCCAGCAAAAGGGGAAAAATCATGTTCTGCTCTACGGACAGCTCCGGAATCAGATTGAATGCCTGGAAAATAAATCCGATATTTCTGCGGCGAAAAATTGTGAGCGCCTTCTCCTTCATGGCAAAGGTATTTTTATCGTTAATGAAAACCTTGCCGGAAGTGGGGGTATCCAGCGCCCCTATCATATTGAGCAGCGTGCTCTTGCCAGAGCCGGATTCCCCGACAATGACAACAAATTCCCCCTTTGGAACGGAAAAGCTGACATTCTTTAAGGCGTGTACCGCCGTCTCGCCGCTGCCGTAAGTTTTTCCAATATGCTCTACTCGTAATAATGCCATAATAAACGTAGTGCTCCTTTCTATTAAACTGTATAAACCGTAACAAATCAGCTTAGCTGAATCGTTACGGTTTATACAATAGCATGCCAACTTTACAGACAGATGAATCGCAGATTACAATTTTGTCATAGTTGGAAAATTAATCGTAAAGATGGTTCCGCGCCCTAATTCGCTTCGTACTTCGATACTGCCCTGATGGGCCTCAATAATCGCCTTCGCCAAAGGCAGCCCCAAACCGACTCCTTGCTTGTCTTTGGAAAAGCGGCTTCGGTAAAAACGCTTGAAGATGTGGTACAGGTCTTCCGGATGGATGCCGCTTCCCGTGTCCTTCACAATAATCTGCGTCAGGCATGATGACTGCTGCCATTGAATCGAGATATGCTCTCCCGGACCTGTATGGGCCAAAGCATTGTTCATAAGATTTCCAATGGCTTCCGTCAGCCATATGCGGTCGCAAAGGAGAACACTCTGCTCATCCCCTTTCAGGCGGATTTCTTTCCCCTCCCGTCCTGCGCGGAAATCATATTGTTCCTTAATATATTCCATCAAATCCGAAATGTTCTCCGGCGCCTGGTCCAATGTAATCGCACCGGCATCCAGCCATGCCATTTTCAAAAGATTCTGCACAAGCAATTCTATCCTGTCCAGCTCCTGCTCCGAAAGGCTGGTAAACTTTTGCACCGTGTCGGTATCCGCCGCCTCCTGCTGGATAATGGCATTGTAAATATTCAGCGCCGCGATGGGCGTCTTAATCTGATGGGAGATATCGGAAATAATATCCCGCAAAAACTCCTTGCTCCTCCGCTCGTTATCAGCATAATCATTAGCAATCCTTACCAGGGAATTCACTTCATGGAACAGGTGGTACATAGCGCCCTCTTCATTGCATTCGATGCTTCCCTTCCGGTTATCCAGCAGATATTCCCCTATCTGCAATGCAGCATCCTCCATCATCTGCTCCCTTTCCTTTAGGTGCCGATAACAAAGCGCAAAAACCCCTCCGGCCACGCCAAGGGAGAATATCAGCAAAAAGGGCAGCGCATTTTGCGGACGAAAGCACAGCAGTATTGCTGCCGCCAATGGAACCGCCAGCGCACAAAACAATATCTCTATGAAAAAAACTTTATTTCCAGCCAGGGTTCTCATTCCGCAGCACCTTCCGTATTCCATTTATATCCCATGCGGCGGACTGTGACAATCCGCACCGGACTGGCCGGGTCATCCTCTATCTTCGCCCTCAGGCGGCGGATATAGACAGCCAGCGTATTTCCATTCACATAGTTTCCGTCAAAATCCCATAGTTTTCCCATAATCTGCTCCGCCGAAAGTATGATATTGGGATTTTCCATAAAAAGCCGCAGCAATCGGTATTCCCCGGCTGTCAATTCTATCGGCGCGTTGTCTTTATAGGCCCTTCCCTCCAATAATTGAAGGGTAATTCCGTTAGAGCGCAATTCCCCCAGGCTTTGGCTTTGCTGAAAATTCTGGCTTCTGCGCAGCAGGGCGTTGATTCTGGACATAAGGACCGCCAGCTTAAAGGGCTTTGCGATATAATCATCGCCCCCCATATCCAGCCCCATAATGATATCAATCTCCGCATTTGAAACGGTCAGGAAAATAATGGGAACCCGGGATGTCTGCCGGACCTTTTTACAAAACGAGAAGCCAGAGCCATCGGGAAGGGATACATCCAAAATAAGCAAATCATATTTACCTTCGCCTTCCTGCCAGAAGCTGTCCGCCTCATCCAGCGTATGGGCGATGTCCAGCTCATACCCCGCCTTTTGAAGGGCAAACGAAAGTCCGTTGATAAGGCTTAAATCATCTTCTAACAGTAGTATTTTGCTCATTGCGCTCCTTCTTTCCAATCCGATATTCTTTATTCAACGGCTCTTCCAAACGCAGGCCAGTATATCTTTCAAAACAAGCATAGCATCCAGTTCACTATAGCCGTATTTCTTTTCCAAATCTTCCAGCAGCCGTTTCAGTTCCGCCGCATATATTTCTGTTTCTACCTCATTTTGATAAGCGGCAAGGATAGGGTACTTTTTGCTCCATGCTTTCGTCCAGTCGATTTTTTCGGAAACGGCATCGTCCGTCCTGTCTATGATTTCCTGAATTTCTTTCACGTCCATATCGAATTCAATCAATTCATCCAATGACATTCCATACAAATTTGCAAGTTTTTTGGATTGCCGGATGTCGGGCAGCGTTTCATCCAATTCCCATTTTGAAATAGTCTGTCTGCTGACCCCCAGCCTTCCTGCAACCTCTTCCTGGGATAAACCGCTCTTTTTACGGGCGTTAAAAAGGTTATTTCCTAAATTCATAATCATTCCCTCCTGTATTTTGTATAAATGAATTATAAATACTCTGTTGGCCAAAATCCACCAACAGAGTTTTCCCTTTTCGCCCGTTTTATTAACATTTTAAAATCATTTATTCTCCCGCACTGCCCGGCAGGGGTTTCCATACGCTATTGTATCTTTCGGAATGTCTTTCGTCACAATGCTCCCTGCCCCAATTACCACATTATCGCCAATGGTAACACCGGGCATAATAATAACCCCGCCGCCTATCCACACATTATTTCCAATCGTCACCGGTGCCGTTTGGGTTTTACAAAATTCAAAAGAACCATCTTCTTTTGGCGCCCCAAATCGATCCTTGGCATTGGTGGGGTGAAATGCTGTATAAATCTGTACGTTTGGAGCAATCAGCGCATTATCGCCGATGCGGATAACGTTATCGTCCAAAAATGTACAGTTCATATTCACTTCACAATTATTGCCAAAATAAATGTTGTTGCCATAATCCACGAAAAACGGAGCTGTTATCCAAAGGTTTTTTCCTTTTCCCCCCAGCAAATCGGACAATATTTTTTCCTTCTTTTCCGTTTCTGCCGAAGCAGTATTGTTATAGTTTCTTACTAAGTCCTTCGCTTTATGCCACTGCTCCAGCAGTTCCGCATCGCCGCAGTCATAAAGCTGCCCGGCTAACATTTTTTCCCTTTCCGTCATATGCCCCTTCCTCTCAACGCAAGAACTGGCGCAGCACGCTCATAAGCAGTTCAATATCCAGCGGTTTCGCAATATGGGCGTTCATACCGCTTTTCAATGCCGCTTCCTTATCCTCTTCCATTGCGTTTGCCGTCATAGCTATGATAGGCAGGGTTTTTACGTCCTTCCTTTCCATGGCCCGGATTGCCTTCGTAGCCTCATATCCATTCATAACAGGCATCTGCACATCCATCAGCACCCCGTCATAATAGCCTTCTTCCGATGCTTCTATCATAGAGACCGCATCCGTTCCGTCCGGTGCCGATTCTATCGTGAAGCCGGCTTCTCCCAAAATAACCTCCGCGATTTCCCGGTTCAGCTCATTATCCTCTACCAAAAGAAGCCTCTTCCCGTTGTAATCATCCTTTGTCCAGACATTTCCTTCATCCTGCATCTGGTGTCCGCCGATATTATTCGCCGCCAGCAGCGCCGCCTTCAAATCCGACATGAAAAGCGGTTTCGCGCAGAATGCAGTAATGCCTGCCGCCTTTGCCTCTTCCTCAATATCCGCCCAGTCATAAGCTGTAAGAATGATAATAGGCGCATCCGGCCCCACCACCTTGCGGATTTTTCTTGCGGTTTCAATCCCGCTTGTTTCCGGCATCTGCCAATCAATAATGTATGTATGATAAGGATCCCCCTCATCATGGGCGGATTTGGCACGGTATACTGCCTCCCTGCCCGACGTCGTCCACTCGGAACGCATACCGATGCTCTTTAACATCTTGCTCACACTGTCGCAGACATTGAAATCGTCGTCTACCACCATGGAGCGCAGCCCCTCCAATTCCCTAATCTGTTCTGCGGTTTTTTCTATGTCCTGAAGCTGCAGCGGAAGCCTTACCGTAAAAGTGCTCCCCTTTCCAACTTCGCTTTCAACTATAATCTCTCCGCCCATCATATCAACAATGCTCTTCGTGATGGGCATGCCAAGCCCTGCGCCCTGTATACCGCTTCTTGTCGCCGTCGATTCACGCTCAAAAGGTTCAAAGATGTGTTTTACAAACTCCTGGGACATACCAATCCCATTATCCTTGACAGTAAAGAGGTAATCGCCCCATCCATGTTTAAAAGTGGTATTCTGGGTAATACGGAAAGAAACCGTTCCGCCGGCAGGGGTATATTTCACCGCATTCCCCATCAAATTGATGAAAATCTGATTCAGCTTCAACGGGTCTGCTATTACATCTTCATTAACCACCTCAAAAGTATCGATAAACATATCCATCTGCTTTGCCTTTACCTGCGGCTGTATAATGTTTACCAGATTGTGCATCAGTTCAGGGATGTTGCACTCCTGATTATGAATCTGCAGCTTTCCGCTTTCTATACGGCTCATATCCAAAATGTCATTTATCAGCCCCAGCAAATGATTGCTGGAAGAAAGAATCTTTTGCAGGCAGTCCTTTACCTGGTCTTTGCGGTCCATATGGCTGGCGGCAATTGTTGCAAAGCCGATAATAGCGTTCATAGGTGTACGTATGTCATGGCTCATATTTGACAGGAAAGTGGTTTTTGCCTTGTTCGCGTGCTGCGCCTGCATCAGGGCATCCTGAAGCGCCTGCGTCTGTTCACGCTGCTTCCTGACCTGTTCTGTAATATCCCTGGATACTACCATAGCAATAATATCGCCGGTATCCTCATCGCGGGTCATTATGAAGGATTGGCGGACACATATAGGCGCCATGTTATCCGTTCCTCCCCAATAATCCACATCTACTTCCATTTCCTCCTGCTCATAGCGTTCTTTCAAATAATCAACATTTACCGCCTTGGAATAATCCTCCAGCGATTCTGGAAGAATAAACTGCTTCCACTTCTCAAAACATACCGACGCCTTACACGGCACAGACAGCCCCACACGTTCCAGCAGCGAAATCTTTTTCCCGTCGCCCACACGGATGATGTCCTGCATAATCTGATCCTTTGTCAAATTGCATTCAAAGGCGCTGAAAGAATTGGACATTATGGCAATCCTGTACTGCCGTTCCTTTCTGTTAAGCACAGCCCGCTCACGCTGCTCGTGCATTTCCTTCAGTTTCAGTTCTGTAACATTCTGACGGACAAGCAGGGCCCTGATAGTCTTCCCGTTCCTCCGCTCCAGGCACATTGCAATCAGATGTTCCCAGTCCTCCTTCCCATTGCGGGAAACATGGCATTCATGAACGACCGAATCCTCAACTTCAAGGTTCTTCCTAAGCGTATCAATAAGGCAGAAATGCCGGAATTCATCCTTTTCCTTATCGTCGATAACATCCGCAGCATGCAGCTCCATCAATTCGCTGTAAACGCCTTCCGAAGGAACACTGGCACCTGTCGGGCCGACTCCCGCCGCATAAGAATAACGGTTGTTTTCCAAATCCACCATAAGATAGCGTGAAGAAAAGAGGATATTCATGCCGCGCAGCACGTCATTGATTATCTTATTTTCCTTTTCCAGCCTCTTCCTTTGTCCTGCGGCACGGATTACAAGAAACGCAATATAAATTACGAACAGCACCAGGAGGCAGATTTCCAATGTCACCCCTGCCATGTTCGCTCTCTTCACCATTGTTTGTGTAATATTTTTAGGGAAAGCCTGTACCAATACATAATCATATCCCTGCAAATGCATGACGCAAAGGTTATCCGTCTTGCTGTCCTCGCTGCAAAGCAGCGCCATATCGCTGCCATCCTTGACCGCTGTCCGCGCTGTTTCGGCAGTTCCGGCATCAATAATGCCCGATTCGGTCAAAGATTCAAACAAATTATCCCCATAAGTACCGTTTCCCGAATGGGCAATTATCATGCCTTCACGGGTACATAGAAACACATCTGCCGGCTCGCCGAAATAACTGGCGTAAAGCATATTCTTCAAATAGTCTTCGGAAAAATACATTCCTAAAAATATACCGGCAATCTTTTCATCCTCGTATACAGGAGCATAGAAAACCATCATGGGCCTGCCGGTAAACCTGGACACGGCTACGGCCTCCAGCCCGCTATCCCCCTGCATCCCATGGACATAAAAATACCGGTCCGAACTATCGTTAGTTTTTCCATCGGAGGCAAGATTAATTCCATCTGTATTGGTAAAACAAACGGCATCAAATGTCGTATTATCCTCAAGCCCTTTTAACATCGGGGCATTGATTGCCGAACTATTTCCGCCCATACTGACCAGGTAAGCATCATTTTGGATACGCTGCAGCGCATTGTCAAATTCGCTCTCAATGCGTTCCACCGTCTGTCTCGCAGAATCCTCCGCATAGACCCTGTTCTGCTCCTGAATACGCGCTCTGTTTTGCTCTGTATAATAAAAGAATAAAATCAGCACAGCCACTAGGAAAAGAAATGCGTAAATAATTGGTTGCCATGTTTTCTTCTGCAGTTTCATCTAATCCGGCGCACAACATTCTGACCAACACAGGCAGACAGCTTCATAATGCGCCATACCCCCCTTCCTAAAATAATAGCCATTGACAATGTTCCTCAATTATTAAAGATATTATACAATACCTTATCCCCAATAACAAGTATGATGATTTATGATGATTTATGATGATTCTTTTTATTCTGTTCCATTAATGGCAACGCTCAACCCGCCATTGTTCCGGGCCGCTCTTTTCATGACGTTCTCTACCTTCCAATAGTAACTTTCAGCCTCGCCAACATGTATAATTACCAGTTCCACATCCGCAAGTTCACACAGACACTCATAAAGGGCATCCAGATTTTTCCCATAATATTCGGGGAAATCCAACCTTTCCTTAAGATAATCGTGGGCTTCTTTCCTGCTGCCCATCCGCCGTGCATCCAGTAAAATTTCCACAGCCTACTCCTCCCCATATAAAAGTTCAAAAGTTTCATAATGGTCTTCCGTATAATAAATCAGCCCGTCATTGGAATACACAATGCGTTTTGCCCCACGGTATCCGCCGTCGCTGTCAATATCGCACTCATGATATTCCCTGCCTTCCTTCTCCGGCAGATTCCCTTCAAAATTCCCAAAATAATCGCCGCCGATGCTTTTGCCCGGTGCAACTTCCCCCAAATTCCCTTCACTGCTCACCCAGCCAAGCGCCTTTGCCTCCTTCTTGGTAATGAAATTACCCGGCAGATGCCCATACGTGGCTATGTATTCGGCGACCTCATCTTTGGAAGTATAAGAGCCATTCTCCGAAACCTGTTCCCTGGACGAAGCGTCTTCCTGCCCTCCCCCGCCCGGAAACTCTCCGCTTTCCTGGATTTCTTCTGTTTCCTGGTTTTCTTCTGCTTCCCGAGCCTCTCCTGTTTCCTGATTACCTTCCGTTTCCCGAGCCTCGCCTGTTTCCTGGCTTTCTTCTGCTTCTTGAGTTTCCTCTGTTTCCCGGCTTTCCTCCACCCCCTGCGTTTCCCGGGTCTGCGCCATCTGTTCCCTGCCGCACCCTGCAAACGAACCTGTTGCAAACAAACCTGCTGCAAGCAAAAATGCCCCTAACCGATATCTCCAAATTTTTTTCATGCCCTGCCTTCTCCTTTATTCATAAAATGCTTCCATATAGCCACGATGCCTTCCCCGCCGTATTATGTGCCAAGCCACCGGATAAACGCGGTCTTATCCGTGCTGTTATAACTTTAAAAAGCCCTGCTATGGTTTTATTTATCTTACCATACACAGGGCTTCTTGTCACTTTTATCTAAATAATTATACTATCTTTCTATCTCGTCCGAAACCGACTGTACATTTTGCAGTTCCGTCTCCGGGTCTCCACCTGCCGCTACATTCTGCATTGCAATATAAATTGCATTCTCCAGTTCGCTGTATTTCAGCTTTCTTGAGCCCACTGCCTCGCTTACATATTTGTTGACTTCATCAATGGATTGCTGCTGCAATTCCCCATCCACTTCGCCTTCATATGTAATCTGGTTGGATACCGGCGCTCCCTGGCAGCTGTTTACAAAAATCTGCTGGCCGGTTCCCTGAGACATAAACTCCACAAACTTCATCGCAGCGTCCTTATTGGCAGAATCTTTATTTACCCCCAATAAAATGTCAACGCCGGAAGTAGAATATATTTTTCCGGAAGGACTCATGGAAGGGAATACGCACATGCCAATAGTATCGTCCACCACTTTTGTTCCCTGGATTTCGTCATTGCTGGGGGATGTTGCCCCAAGATGCCATGAACCCGTTAAGAAAAATGCACATTGCTTGTCATAGAAATACTGGTCTCTGGCATCCGGATATGTAGCAACCCCCAATGCGCCTTCCTCAAACTCATTGGATATATTGATAAACCAGTCCGAGTTCACCCAATCATCTGCGGCGCCTACTGCAATGGGGATATATCCCTTTGCCTTAATTAATTCCGCATCCGCTTTCAGTTCTTCCAATGTGCGGGGGAGTTCCGTAATACCGCATTCTTCCAGCACATCGCGGTTGTAAAGCAAATCCGTCATTCCAGCCACCAATAAAGGCATACCCACCATAGTTCCGTCCTTGGTCATACACTGTTCCACTGCTGTAGTGGAAATAATATCTCTCCATCCCGGCAGGTATTCATCCGCAAGGCCGTCCATCGGCTCGCAAAACGGCTTATACTGTTCGATAACCGATGTAGTCATACCGAATAAATCCGGGCCTGTGCCGCTGGCCATTGCTACTTTCAATTTTTCTTCCACATCCTCGGAACGCGTGTATTCCACTTTAATGTTAGGATATTCTTCTTCAAAAGCCACTATCATCTTATCCCATTCATCCAGCGTAGGCAGCCATGATCAAAAAGTCAAGGTCACCTGCTCCCCCGATGCCGCCGCATCCGCTTCCGCCGTATCCGTTGCTTCCGTTGTATCCGCCGCTTCCGGCGCATCCGCATTGCTTTCCGCCGCAGCATTGCTCTGTTCCCCGCTTCCGCCTGTCTGGCCGCTGTTCTCACATCCTGCCAGAAGGGATGCTGCCATCGACATACCTAATAACATGCACATCAATTTTTTCATTATAAATGTCCTCCTTGTTCTGTGATATCTCTATGTTAGTCCAAAAATTATTCCTAAGGATTTCATATTTTTGCTTTCTATTTTAAATATTTGTAATAACAAATCCAAAACTCCTACAGGCATAGGAGCGAATATCCGTCCAGTTCTGCATCTTCAAGGATTACCTCTATTTCGCAGGCCTTTTCCATACGGAACACATCATCGCATACCTGTCCGTCAGCCATACACATCAGCTGCCCGTCCGTAAATTTAAGATAGATATCATAGGGCAGTTCCTTGTCCTTGACGTCGCAAACCAGGCATTTTTTTCCATCCTCGTATTTGACCCATACCACTGCCCTGTTTCCCTTTTTCCTCCCCGAAATCGTATAGCTTTCCGTAAATGCTCCGTTCCCCTTCAACTTCCTTTTATATTGCCTGCGCCTTTCCCTGGCGCATCTCTTACAGGCGCCGATTACAATTTGAGGGGATATTTCCAGCAGCCTCCCTACAGATTTTAAGGATTCTCCCCATAGATTAATATGCTTGGATAAAGTAAAACCATAGCATTTTACCTGGCAGCGTACAGCTTGCAGCCCTACTTTTCCTTTGGCCATAGGATATGTAAAATCCACTGCTTCCACTCCATCCAGCTCCATCCGGTAACGGTCATATTCCCTTATAATCTTCATCCTCCACAGGAAGCGTGCTTAACTGGGCAATATAAAAATCATAACTCCCCTTTGACATCCATTTTCCTTCCGCTTCTTCCATGTATTCTGTAGGCTTTCCCGGCGCATCCTGCGGCAGGCTCTGACAACAAATTTTGAACCGTAGCTTCGTCCATGCCCCTCCCGTTATCTTCAATAAGGATTTCCAAAATATCTCCCGCCGTTTTTGACCGAATCCGTATCACCCCGTTATTTTCCGGCCCCTCCTTTAACCCATGGTGAATTGCATTTTCCACAATAGGCTGAAGGATAAATTTAGGGATATATAAATTTCTCGTATTCTCTCCTATATCGTACTGCACTTCAATGTCCACCGCCCCGCTGTATTCCATAATGCGGAAATAAAGGTCCAGATAGGACAGTTCCTGTTCCAGCAAAATTAACGTATCCGTCTGTTTCATCACGGAACGCAAAAGCGCGGACAGGGAATCTGTCAGCCTGACAATGTTATCCGCCTGATACATTTTTCCCATCCAGGCTACCACATTCAGCGTATTGGATATAAAATGAGGGTTTATCTGCGCCTGCAAAAAATCCATCTCCAGCTTCTGTTTTTGCTCCTCCTTCTCCTTGATTTTGTCCATCAGCAAATGTATTTCGTCCACCATATAGTTAAATGTACGCTGAATCTGCCCGATTTCATTATTTCCGGTAATGGTTTCATGCACGTTCAGATTTCCCTGCGCCACCTGATTCATAGTGGCATTCAGATTTTTAATTTTATTCACCAGCCCTGACACGAAAATGGCGCACCCCAACACAGCGGCCGAAAAAATAACCAACATGGAAATCCCGGTCTGTACCATTGATTTATCCAGTTCCGATATAATCTGTTCGGAAGGTATCGCCATATGGAAGCTCCACTCCACCTTTTCATCCGTGTATTCGCTGTAAACATAATTCTTTTCTTCCCGTCCAAAATCAAAAGTTCCCTCTTCGAAGTTGGAAAATATAATATTTCCGTTTTTATTGATAACCTGAAATTTGCTACCTTGAGGCAAGTTTCCGGCAAACATCCTCTCAATCACGCTGTAATCAAAATATAAAATGGTATAGCCGACAATCTGGTTATAATTATTCAGCACTGCCCGTACTCGTTTAAACTTACCTTTGAAATAGCTGTAAGGGGGTTCACAATATTTTCTTTATTTAAAGTAATCAGAGTGAGCATATACTCCGTATCCTTCAGTAGATAATCGAAAGTATCGAAGGCGTCCTGCATAATGGAATCGGCTGTCAGTTCCAGATGGATGTCCACCGTTTTTCTCGTATTGGTATACCACAGCCAGGAAATCAAAAGCCCTGTCACCAGCAATATCCCGCAAAGCACCAATAAAGTTTTTTTCTTTATTCCCAAAAGATACACCTCCTCTTTTTAACATTAGCATAGGAATGCAGCGCCGCTATACTCTTTTATTATCATTTACTCTATTTTTTTGCTGGCCGTCAAGCTTTACACTCTGCGCTTTATCTATTATAATATAGATAATGACTCATGGAACAGTAATACCAAAATGCTCTCTTATAAAGAAAGAGGTGATTATATGCCAACAAGTCTCGAAGTTGCCAAAGCTGCTATTGATGATTTTATCAAAGTCCAAAAATATATGCATTTGGCCAAAAAAGAAAACGCTATGGAAACATACGGCGAATTAAAACGGGAATATCTTTCCTTAAAAGCCATACTTAATGTTGCCGGCGTCAATCTTTCGGATATTGACGAAATAAAAGAATAAAAGTAATTATAATACGCAAAAAGTGTAAAGCCCTCCTTGCTGACAATCCAAGTTGTTTGCAAAAAGGCTTTACACTTTTTCCGTCCAATATATAATCCTCTTCTTTATGCCATAGCTGCCATCACCCTGCACTCTTTCCTGTTGCACGCAATCCCATATTTCAAAACGGTCTCCATGCCGTCCTCACGAAGCTGCTCTGCATACCCCATACGTTCTATCTGTTCCAACGCTTCCCGGCATACTGCATCTTTATCTTCCTCATGGGCATATTTCACCTCTATCACAATTCCTATTTTTTCATTTTCGATTTCTATCTGTATATCGCTGTATCCGTTTCCGGCTTCTTTATTAGAGCTTATATACCAGCCCCCCTTGTAGCCGAGAATACCCAGCAGAATTCCATGATAAAAGTTCTCTTTTGTCTCCCTCCTTACGAAGGTATCCCGGATACTGATTGTTTTCCGAAGGTAACCGGTGAACAACGCTTCCACTTCTTTGGCCTGCCCGCTTTTCAATGCCTCGCAAAAGGCATTCAAAGCTCTGCCGTCATTCTGCGCCGTTTCCTTAAATAACTCCATAATCTGGGCCGTGAATATCTTCCGTATTTCCATATTAGGAATCGCCAGGCGGATTCGTCCGCCCTCGGGCCTGCCCCTCTGTGTGAGGTAGCCCGTAGCGAATAAGGTGCTCCACAGATTATCGGCGGAATCATATAAACTATTGTAAGTCAGTTCCTGATGGATTTCCTTCTCTACGGTCTCTCCCGCCACCAGCTTCTCGATTTCCCGCTTCGTCAGGCCCTTGTCCAGCTTTTCAATAAAATGCCGGACCACATCATTGCCGCTTGTATTCGACCAGTAGTTCTGCGGCTCTGCCGCCGGGTCTGCCCTAAGGTCATCCACGTAATTGATTACATCCCAAGGGCAGTACACATCCACATTCCCAAAACGGTATCCGTCATACCAATCTTTTATTGTATGATAAGCTTCCGCCAAGCCATAACATTCCAGCAATTCTTTGACTTCTTTGTCCGTAAATCCAAAATATTCATCAAACCTCACGCTTATAATCGAGAGCACTTTAGGATTGTTAAGGCCCGTAAAGATACTCTCTTTGGCCACCCGCAGACATCCGGTCATCACCGCAAAGTACAAACTGTCATTGGTCTTAAGCCCCTGTTCAAAGACATTTCTGACCAGGGAAACCATTTGCTCATAATACCCCCTTTCGTTGGCCTTTGCCAGCGGCACATCATATTCGTCTATCAACAGGATGACCTTTTTCCCATAATGCTTTTGCAGAAGCAAGGAAAGGGTTTTCAGGCTTTCCATCAAAACGGAATCCGGCATGCAGAAGCTTTCCCGATTGGTCTCATCCACCATTATCAGCTGTTCGTACTGCTTTTTTTCCCTCTCCGTAAGCTTGCCGCTTTCCAGCAGAAACTGAAACCGCATGGCCTCCTGCCCCACTACGGAGCACAGCATGGAACGGGCCGTGGGATAATCGCCGCCGTTTACCCCTTTCAACGATATCGATACCACCGGGAACTGCCCCATGTACTTCCCGCAGGTTTCTGCTTCCTTCCATATTTCAAGCCCTTCGAACAGTTCCTTCTTGCATCCGATTTCAAAAAATGCCTTCAGCATGCTCATATTCAGGGATTTTCCAAACCGCCTGGGGCGGGTAAATAAATTCACCTTTCCCCAATTATCCAACAGTTCCTTAATCAGCCCTGTCTTATCTATATAGTAAAAGTCCTCTGCCCTTATTTCTTCAAAACTCTCAATTCCAACCGGAAGCTTCTTTTTCATATTATCAGCCATTGATTTTTCACCCTCTTCCTTTTACATCTAACCTTCCCTCTTTCGGTTCATATATAATCAGTATAACACATCTTATGCGCAATTTAACTAAATATTTTTTGAGGCCCATCCGCTTCCATTTAGCAACAATATTTAACATTTTATCCTGAAAAATGTTACGTTTAATTGGTGGTTTATTTTCTAAATACATTGTATAATCAACCCATCATCACGTTAATAATAATTGCAAAAGTAGGAAATTTATGAGAAAATATTATTTAGACAATATCAGATGGTTAACTGTCATGCTCGTTGTCATTTACCATGTCATCTATATGTATAATGGCATTATAACAGATGGCGTCATCGGGCCTTTTTACGAAAAACAGTATTGGGATGGGATTCAGTATATTCTTTATCCGTGGTTTATGATTCTGCTTTTTATCGTTGCCGGAATGTGTTCCCATTATTATCTTGAGACCCATACCATCAGGGAATTTGTATGCGCAAGAACGGAAAAGCTGCTCGTTCCCTCCACCGTCGGGCTTTTGAGCATCGGGTGGGTGCAGGGCTATATCAATATGGAAATCAGCGGTGCATTCTCCGCCATACCGGAGACGCTTCCCAAGCTTGCCCTTTACTTTATCATGGCATTGTCCGGAACCGGCGTGTTATGGTTTATTCAGATGCTGTGGCTCTTTTCCATGATACTTGCCATGCTTTTGAGCCTTGCCAGGAAGGTGGAAAAGGAAAAAACATGCCGGACAGGCCAAAGGATTCCCTCCGAAGTTCCGGAAAGCGGATTCCTTTCCAGAACAGTGCTTTCATGGATATATGCCCACAGAGGAACAGATATCCTTACCCTCATCCTTCTGGCTATCCCGGTTTATTGGTCGGGGCTTATTTTAAACGCGCCCGTTATCGTTGTCTACCGGTTCGGGATATACGGCTTTACTTATTTCCTGGGATACTTTGTCTTTTCCCGGGAAGAAACCGTCATCTGCATCAGCAGATACCGAAATTCCCTTCTTGCCGGGGCAGCCCTTTTAGCCGGAGTTTATCTATTTCTGCATTATGGCGATAATTATGCCGCGGCCCCCGCCGTGAATTGCTTTTCGGCTATAGCCTATGCATGGATTGCCTGCCTTGCGGCGATTGGATGCATGAAAAAATGGGGGAATGCCATGACCGGGTTTACTTCTTTCATGGCAAAGCGAAGCTTTGGGCTGTACGTTTTTCACTATCTGCCATTGTCCGCAACCGCATACGGGCTCCGCAAATTTACCGGCCTTTCCGCACTGCCCTGCTATCTTCTCACCGCATTTGCGGCTTTTGCCGGCGGCCTAATCATGTATGAAACCATATCCAGAATCCCTCTGCTTCGTTGGTGCGTTCTCGGCATAAAAAAGCACCCGAATCCCAGATAAAAAGGAGAAGAACGATGTTTAAAGATAACCTGATACAGCTTAGAAAATATAACCGCCTTACCCAGGAGCAGCTTTCGGAAAAAATCGGCGTCACAAGGCAGGCCATTGCAAAATGGGAGGCCGGAGACACCGTTCCCGACTTGGATAAATGTAAAGCCCTCGCTGAAATTTTTGGCGTTTCCCTGGATGATTTGGCTAATTACGAGCCGGAAAAAAACATGAACCTCCCTATACCGCCAAAGGGAAAACATCTCTTTGGCCTGGTCACCGTTGGAGAAAAAGGGCAGATAGTAATCCCGGCAAAGGCAAGGAAAATATTCTCCATCTCTGCCGGGGAACAACTTGTAGTTTTAGGCGATGAAAGCCAGGGGCTAGCCCTGATGAAATCGGACTATTTTTTGAATATGGCCGATATGCTTCATATATAAATGCGCCATTGAAGGAATTACTGCCTATATATCATTTTCCAGCTCCGCCCCGTTGGATGCAATTACTTTTTTATAGTAATAGAAGGATTTCTTCTTGCTGCGTTTTCCCGTTCCATAACCATAGTCATCCAAATCTACGTAAATCATACCGTATCTCTTTGTCATTTCGGAGGTTCCGGAGGAAACCAAATCCATCGGCCCCCACCATGCATACCCAAATACGTCAACGCCATTCTTAACCGCTTCCCGCATTTGCTCCACATGCTGCCTCAAATAATCAATTCTGTAATCATTTCTATCTGTTCCTCTTCCAAAAGCCCCTGCCTTCCCTTTACATAGTTTTGGATGAAGTCAGATATTTCTATAATATTCGGGTTCAGCGGCATATTGCTCGTCTCCAGCTTTGACAAATAAAATAACTGGTTCAGCTCCCAGCAAGTTATATCCCGATTATAAAATCCAATGATAAATAAAAAGTGTTATTCAGATTAAACAATTCCTAAACAATCCGAAAAGCTTACAGTTTTTCCGTAATTATAAATTTTATTCCACAACCTCCCAATACCCACCTTTAGGTGAACCATGCCGGATAAGTATTCCCAAATCCCTCAACAATTTTATGTTTTTCTCAATGCCCCTTGAAGAAAGGGAAAGTTCTTTCGCTATTGCGCTGGCAGATATCCTATCGTTTTTTTGAACTATCTCTAATATTTGTCTTTGTGTCGCATTTAATTTAACACTTGGCTTATCCGAACTATTTTTCTGTTTACTCCGAACTTTTTCACAAGTTTTCTCCGAACTTTTCTCTTTTTCTTTCCGAACCACTTTCACATTATCTCCGAATTTTCTCCGAACTTCCTGTAAATCTTCTCCATATTTTACACCTCTTTCCATCAACATATTAATGCTTTTTATACTGTTTTCCAAAGGAATTTTACGATACAAATTTATTCTAAACATATCATCAAAAACCTGTACTCTAGGCATCGGAAGTTCATATTCTTCTGCCGCTTCCATAATCCTCCTAATACCTGTACCCCAAGATTCAACCAAACCCATCTGATTAAAAACATTAGCTATCGCTCTATTTCTAAGCTTCGAATGCCCATTCATTACCTCTTCATAAGTAAGCCCATTATAAAGCCCGCCCGGGGAAGTGACCTCAAGACGGTCATCATACACCGCTACTTGGACACAAGATGAATCCGACAGATTGCGATGACAATGCGCATTAATAATCATTTCACGGATTGCTTCTACTGGAAGCTCGTAAGATTCTTTCCGAACCAGACCTTCTATTGTTGCCTCTAACCGAATATTACGCAAAACAAATATTACCGCATTCTCAATCTGTTCATAAATCGGTCCCGTAAATTCGCGCTTATCCAAAAAAACCGTCCTCTCTTTCCCTTTAAACAAAGCGCACTGCGTTTTAGAAAACGGAAAATAATCAGATGTCAACAAAACAAACGCATTAGATGCAAGCAGACACTCATCCCCTTTTTTCAGAAGCTTCCAATTAAAAAGCTGGGAACTTGTTACCTCCCGTTCGGGCAGCCCCATCGTTTTCCGATATTCCATGATATCTTTACAAAACTTTTTTATTTCCTCATCCTTTACCTCATAGCCTATACAAGTCAGTTCATCCCAGGAAATACGTGCACCTTCCATTTCTAGTTCTTTAACCTTTTCGGGATATGCAGGTCTGGAAGTACCTCCTACCCTGATAAATGTTCCGTTTTCTTTCCCTTTCGACGCTAAATAATATGGCCGATTCGGACCCGGCGCTACTGTAATAACAATAACAGTCTGATGCTCTATTGTCTGCAACTCTATATTTGGAACAATCTGCGGGATACAAGAATCTGAAACAGCATTTGCAATGCTATCCATCATCTCAAAAACAGAATCTTTATCTACCCCTACTACTTCCCTTGTCTTATCATCCACTCCTACAATCAACTGGCCGCCCTGAGTATTGGCGAAGGCGATAATTGTCTTCATATATTTTATTGAATCCTTCGGCAACATCGCCTTAAATTCCACATTCTTTGACTCTCCATAAAGGATTTCTTCCATTGTCATTTTTACCGCCCCTTCCACAATATTTATCGCCACTAACATTCCTCATGAAGTTCTTCCAATACCTCCCGTTCCAAATATTCTGTCACTTTCTCTGCATTGGCCCCGATCAGAAATTGCTGCATATTCAGGAAAATCACATCGTACCTATTTCCGTCGAATCACACCCGCAGGCGTAATAAGCCGCCAGCATTTTTAATGCCATCGACTTTCCAAAGCGCCTCGGCCTGCTGACACAGATGTATTTCTGTTCTGTATTGATGGCCTCATTTGTACACCTAATCAGCCCTGTTTTATCCACATATATTTTAGAGCGGATTGACTCCCAAAAGCCTTTATTTCCTGGATTAAGATAAATTCCCATAGGTGTGTTCCCTTCCCTCTTTCAAATTTCTTATCGTCAGTATAGCATATATCATACATAATTTAACTATATTTTTCTCACATAAAACAAAAAGGCACTTCGCCTATAATTCAAGGCTTTCTTCATTCAACAAAAAATCAAATACACTCATTACAAGCACTCCATCCTCATTATAAAGAGGCGCTAACGTATCCTTTGTTATAATAATCTTCTTGAATCCGTCCTGGACCATAAGCAACGATTTCTGCTCCTGCTTCCTTTTTGCTTCGTCCGGCATTGCATATGCTGACTGAATATAGTACCGCTTTGAACCCCTATTGCAAACGAAATCTATCTCCCTCTGTTTTCTGATTTTCTTACCGTTTTTATCCACTTCATTTGAAACTACAACACCCACATCCACATTATATCCGCGAACCTTTAATTCATTAAAAATGATATTTTCCATCGCATGCGTCTCTTCAATCTGCTTGAAATTAAGCCGTGCATTCCTAAGGCCAAGGTCTGTAAAATAATATTTTGATGGAGTATCAATGTATTTCTTTCCTTTAATATCATATCTTAGCGCACTGTCAATTAGGAACGAATCTTCAAAATATCCAATATATTTCTTTATTGTATATTGACTAATTTTCTTATTTTTAACGCTTTTAAACGTCGCTGAAAGCTTATTGGGATTTGTCAAAGAGCCTATTGCGGAGGACAATATATTAAGCAATTCTTCGAGTTCCGATTTATTTCTGACCTTATTTCTCCCAACAATATCGGAAATATATGTTTCATCAAATAACCGTTTCAAAAAATCCGCCTTCTGCTCCGGAGCAGGAAACGCCATCACGAGAGGAATTCCTCCATAAAGAACATAATCTCTCCACCCGGCCATCCTGTCTCCGGAATATACGCTCATATATTCTGCAAAGGTAAGTGGATACATATGCACCTCGTCACCCCGCCCCCTGAATTCGGTAATAATGTCTTTCGACAGGAACTTAGCGTTGCTTCCGGTAACATAGACATCAACATTTTTCATCCTTGAAAGACTATTTAAAATCGCTTCAAAATCATCCAGAAGTTGTACCTCATCTAGCAGCACATAATACATTTCCTTATCTTTAATCCGTGACTTTAAATATGGATAAAATACCTTTGGATTCCTGTACTCTTCATATTCATACAAATCAAATGCAATCTCTATTATATGGTCATCAGCAATTTGCTCGCCTATCAGGTGTTCACGGAAAATATTAAACATAAGGTAGGATTTTCCGCATCTACGGATTCCTGTTATTACCTTAATTAGTCCGTTGTGTTTCTTTGATATCAATTTGTTGAGATAAATATCTCTGCGAATTTCCATTTTATGCCTCCATCTATTTTATAGAAATGCAGAATTCCGCATTTTTCTTCAATAGAAATTATATGTCATATTTTCTTAGAACGCAATAGCATAATGAAAATTTTTGCAGAATTCTGCATTTTTCTTCAATAATTCATGTGAGATCCTTCCTCAATCATACCTCCAAGTACCCCAGCTTCCGGAAATACTCCACATATCCTCGGATATATTCAAAATCCGTTTCATTCCACCGGAAACCAACTTTCTTTAAAAACCATACGGTGAAATTGTTCATAATGCGGATATTGCTGTCATAAACAAGCCTTCTCTGCTCATCCATGTCATTTTGAAGCGCCTGGAAAATATATTCCTTTCCCGCACTTTGCACCGTTTTTTCCAGAGCCTGATGAAATTTGCTTCCCTCCACCACATCCATAGGAATACCCAGCTTACGTATCACTTCCAAGAAGCGCTCAAAGTAAATCGGCCGGTCGCTGTTTAAATGGAAAACGTTCTGCTTGCCCGCATACAGGGCAATCTTCACAATCCCTTCCGCCTGCCGCTGGTGTATAAACTCCCTTTCCGTCTGGGCTACATATGAAAGAAGCTGCAGAACTATGTCTGCAATCAAGGTTCCCGTCAAGTCTCTATTACGGCGGGTATCCAGAAGGGGCATATCTATCACAACAATATCCGCCTGTTTTTCTCTCGTAATTATCCTCCACTGTTCCAGAATTTCCTCATAATTTCTTCCCAGACGGTCTATACTCTTAATGACAAGCGTATCCCCATACTTCAATTTGCGCAAAATCCACTGATATTGTGTCCGTTCGAAATTCTTCCCCGACTGCTTGTCCACATAAATCCTGTTATTCTCAATCCCAAATTCCTGCAGCGCATTAAACTGCCTCCGCTCGTTTTGTTCCTTAGTGGAAACACGCACATAACCATATTCCATATCCTGACCCCCAATCTTTTATTTGGAATATATTCTACGTCATTTTTACTTTTGCTGTAATGTATCTGATTTCTAAGCAAAGATATGGCCAAAGATGATACAGACTCTCAATGACGTTGAGAGTTTTCAAAAAACAGATTGATAAAAACGCCAATAACGGATATAATATAAATCAGATTTAATTTTATTTAAATCTATTACATATTATTCTGTAGAATAAAATCAATTTAAATCTATTGGAGGGGCAAATGGTAATAAGAGAACGTTACTTACAAAGAATACGTCCATTTTACGATTCTGAAATGGTAAAAGTAATTACTGGAATCCGGCGATGCGGCAAGTCTACGCTAATGCAACAAATTATTGCGGAAATCCAACAGCAAGATGTTGCCCATGACCATATCATTTATATTAATTTTGAAAACTATAAATACAGAAAAATCAGCAATCCTGATGCCCTTTATGAATATGTTGAAAATAAAATCAAAGATGATAAAAAATATTATCTGTTCATTGATGAAATTCAAAATGTACCGGAGTTTGAACTGGTAATTAACTCATTCCGTGCCACACACAATATCAGCATTTTTATTACAGGGTCCAATTCGAAGCTTTTGTCCGGCGAATTGGCCACCCATTTAAGCGGAAGAACCTTATCGTTCCGCATTATGCCATTTTGCTTTAAAGAATTCGCTGCGCTTTATGAAGAAAAAGAAAAACTCATATCTCCTGAACAGTTATTGGATAAATATATGTTATGGGGAGGGTTTCCTTTGGTATGCAAAGAGGAAAATGACAGCGAAAAAGAAGTTATACTATCTAATATCTATGATTCGGTAGTCCTGAAAGATGTTGTGATGCGAAATAAAATTGCTTCTGTTACCGCTCTCGACAGAGTATTGGAAAATCTCGTAGCCAATTCCGCCCTTACCATATCCGGAAATACAATAGCTTCTTCTTTGAAGGCGGACAATATTGCTGTATCCGTGCCCACTGTCTATGATTACCTGAAATATATATCCGATGCATGCATCTGCGACAAAGTTTCCAGATACGATATACGCGGGAAAAAAGTGTTATCCTTTGAAGAAAAAATTTATGTATGCGACCTTGGATTCTTCCATTTGAAAAAAAACAGGAGCAAAGAAGAATATAGCCGTATCGTAGAAACTATTTGCTATAATGAACTGATTTCCAGAGGATACCAGGTATATGTGGGTAAGACTTATAAAAGCGAAGTTGACTTTATAGCACAAAAGGGAAAAGAAAAGCTTTATTTACAGGCTGCTTATTTATTGGACAATGCCGAAACCATAGAGCGGGAATTCGGGGCATATAAAAAAATTGAAGATAATTATCCTAAATATGTCATTTCTACTGACAGAATCCCCATGTCGAGAGACGGAATCATTCATAAAAATCTGTGCAGCTGGCTTCTGGAAAGCGTGTAGCTATCCAGTACAAGCCAGCTTTCTCCTCCTTCTTTGAGGGTGCGCACTTCCCTATAACCTCCCATGCCTGACCTCTTTAAAAATCGGAAAAATCAACCGCCTCCGATACATCACCTTTCTTGAAGTTGGCAATCGCCCTGTCCATATCGCTCAAAGTTCTTACAGAGATAGACTCCGGAACGGTCAATTCTCTCGGCTCCAGAATAATGCAGCCGTTCTTGTACTCTCTGACATTATAATACTGGTATGCCGCACCACGAAGTGTTACACGCTTCTTACTGTCAACATGAACCGTATAATCTTTTACTGCTTCCATCGCCGTCACCTCCTATTAAGCAAAGTGGGATTTCCCACCTATCATTATAATACGCTTTTTCTTAGTGTCTGTCAACTTCCATCAGACCATTCACAAAAATTTTATACGTGTGGTACATCCTCACCTCCCATCCAGCGACATCTGAATAAGCAAAGAACGTTTATTCAATCCGCAAACAGGAACAAATAAACGCTCTATGGCCATTACCCACGAAAGCACGGATATTCTCTATTATGAAGATGGTACGGTTTGGAACAACCCAAACTATGAAAACTGGATTCAGGCATACGCCGGGAAAGAAACCGATGTAGCCAAATTGCAAAATTATTATCCCCATGAATATAAAATAGATTGATAAAAACGCAAATAACGGATATAAAATGAATTAGATTTAATTATATTTAAATCCATTGGAGGGGCAAATGGTACAGGGTCAAATTCGAAGCTTTTGTCCGGCGAATTGGCCACCCACTTAAGCGGAAGAACCTTATCATTCCGCATTATGCCATTTTGCTTTAAAGAAAGCGTATAGCTATCCAGTACAAGCCAGCTTTCCCCTCCTTTATTTATCTAAATCATCCGCCATCCTGCGGATACAATCATATGTTTCAGTCAACAACCCCGCTGCAAGCAACAGGGCATCAAGCTTGCAATGCTGCAGAGCAGCGGGGTATGTGACCCTCGCGGCAGTCGCCAAATGTCTGCAAGCAGCCACTTGGCTCGTTGCTCGCGGGAATCAGCGGTTTTTATAAATAGTCAGACAGTTCTTCCCATCCTTGTACTCATAAATCACTTCATCCATACTCTTCTTCACCATATAAATACCGAGGCCGCCGATTTTTCTCTCTTCCGCGCTGAGGGTCACATCGGGGTCTTCCTTCCCCAACGGATTATAAGGCTTCCCACTGTCTTCGAAGCGTATGGCAAGAGTTTTCTTCTCTTCATCAAACCGGCATTTGATGGTTGCCTGGCCGCCGTCACCTTCATAAGCATAGGAAGCGATATTGACAAAGATTTCTTCCACAGCTATAGAAATCTGGATTCCTGCTGCCATGGGGAATCCCGCTTTATCTATCTGTCCTTCCACGAATTCCATCACCCCCGCAAACGCATCCTTTTTCGCGGGGCACACCATCTCTGCCCATTCTTCCGGAACAGTTCCCCCGAAATTTCCCGCAGTTTCTTCCGGAACAGGCTCTAGAGGCTGCTGTAGTTTACCCATCCGCAACGCCAGCATGGTGATATCATCGGACTGCTCCTCGCCTTTGGTAAAAGCGGACAGTTCTTCGCTGATAAAGGCCAGTAACGGTTCCGGCATCATATTCTTTACCTCAGGCCTGGAGAGCGCCCGCTCCAGTCTGTCATCTCCGAACAGTTCTTCCTTCGTGTCCAACGCTTCCGTCACACCGTCCGTATAAAGGTAGAGGGTATCTCCCACGCCAAGCTGCAATTCGTTTTGTCTGTAACGGACGCCTTCCATACCTGCCAATACGAAACCGGGCCGTGCCTTTATCCATTCTACGGTTCCGTCCTTTCTGATGATGAGAGGATAATTATGTCCCGCATTCACATAAATCATATGGCCCGTATGGATATCCATGACTCCCATCCATCCGGTAACAAACATACCTACTTCATTGTTTTCGCACAGCTGTGCATTTACATTGGTAAATACATCCGCCGGCGTTTCTTTGTTCTGGGCATGGTTCTTGATCAGCGTCTTTGCAATGACCATAAACAGTGCGGCAGGCACTCCCTTTCCTGACACATCGGCCATTACCACAGCCAGATGATCTTCGTCCACCATAAAGAAATCATAGAAATCTCCCCCCACCTCTTTGGCCGGATGCATGCTGGCATAAATATCGAACTCATCATGCTCCGGAAAGGCCGGGAAAATATTGGGCAGCATATCCGCCTGAATCTGTGTGGCTACGTTCAGCTCCGCGCCAATCCGTTCTTTTTCCGCAGTCACCGACATCAGGTTTGTAATATAGCGGTTGATATTTTCTTCCATTCTGACCAGGCTGTGATACAGATCCCCGATTTCGTCCTTTGTTTTTACCGTTATACCGCTAAATACCGAAATTCCCATTTCGGAATGTGACTTTTCTTCCTTTACCAGACGGTCCGCCGCATCCGACAATCCTTTTAACGGTTTCACCAGCGTTCTCATGGTGATATAAATAAACAGCGCGGAAAGAGCTATTGTAATAATTATTAACAGGCCAACCATTTTCATACGGAAGCTATTTAAATCCTTCATCACCGCATCCATGGAAATATCCACAGCCATACAGCCTGCCGGATTCCCCTTGGAATCAAACAACGGATAATTAATGCTCATCAGCCAGCCGAATTCTTCATTGCTGATGATGGGTTCCGTATATTCGCCTCTTACCAGCTTTTCCGCATTTTCAGAAAACGCGCCCTCGTAATAAGGTTCATGAAAGCCCATCGGTATGGCATTCTCCGTAGGGTCCGTATCCCACAGATAATATACCTCATCCAGTTCCGGCTTCGTCACATACAGAAATTCAATACCCCCATTTTCTCTTATCTCGCACAGCCTGTCATAGCTTTCCATATATTCCTCATCCATATCCAGCGTATCAATATAATACTGTATTTTGTCCGGATTGATCTGTGCAGCTGCAATCTTCGCAATATTCGTAGCCACCGTCTCATAATGATTAAAAAGCGTTCTCCGGTAATAACTGTAACTGAATATAATCATAACCGTGCTAAGACATAAAGCAATAATGAAAATCTGTAAACTGATTTTTTTGCTTAACGTAAATTTCATTCCATACTCCTTTCAGGACTTTAGAGCTTTACGACTAAAGCGTTAAACCCTACATATCTGCGGTAGAAAAATTCCTTTGCCTTCTGCTTTACAATCTTCATACCCAGAGATTCCACGTTATGCGCCTGCTTCAAATCCAGGCTGTTTGTATCCATATCAAAAGGATTAAAGGCCAGCGCGTTGTCTCTTAAATAAAGGCTGCATCCCTCTCCCTCAATCACAACGGTCAATTGTATGTATATCTCATCCATACTTTCTTTAAACTGCTCCATAATCGCACAGCAGATTTCTTCAATCACCAGACTGATATAATATGCGTTCTTTCCGCCCAGTTTCTTCTGCTGGCAAAATACTTCCACCTCTTCGATAATCCTGCCGATATCCGTATCCGAACTGTTGATAAAAATTGCCTTTACCTGGCTGGTATCGATAGACTTTAACTGCAGCCAGTCCTTTTTCCAGGCCATATACCCGGCCCAAATCAACAGCGTCAACGCTTCCGCGACCAAAAAATGCCACCAGAATCCATTGATTCCGAAACGTCCGCACCAAAATACTGCCGCCAGATAACATACAAAAGTGCGCAATGTAGTAATCAGATAAGAAATCCTCTCCACTTCTATGGACTGATAATAATATCCGAAAGTGGTATTAACAATCATCAGCAGAACACTCGCCATATAAATCCGGATACCGGCCACACCGTATCCCAGCTCCGGCATCCCGCTTAATCCGAACCATACTACCAGCTGCTCCGTAGCGCCTCCAATCAACAGGATAAACAAAAGCCCCAGCCCAATGGAATGCCGGAAAGAAATCTTCAATGTATTCCTGATATTTCCGATATTCCGCTCACTCCGGTAACTCGACAGCATGGGTTCCAGAGTCATGGAAACGGCCTCTGTCACAGCCAGAAACAGCGTAGAAATATTATAAATCACATCGAATGCCGCTACGCCTGTGATACCGCTCATATTCATCAACATGCGGTTCACTACAATCATGGTTATAAACTGATAGAAATACTGAATCGAGGTGGCCAGCCCCGTCTTCATCGCCTTCCAGGCAATACCCAAATCTATACCCCCGCCGGTAAACCGAAGAACGCCTTTTCTCCTGATGATATGGCTCCCGGTCAGCGTCAGCATCAGACAGGCCCCAGCCACGGTAGCATACACCGAACCCTGTACTCCAATCTGCAATCTTACCACCAATATATAGTTTAAAACAATATCCACTACATTGGACAGACTTAAGGATAATGCCGCAAGGCCCGGATTGTTGTCATTATGTACAAAATAATAAAAGGGACCCTGAGAAAACATCACCGGTATAAAGATAAGCTGCGTCCTGATATATGTCCTGACCGTTTCATTCGCCGGATCTGCACCTAACAGCCGTATGAACTGCGGCAGAAATAACATTGCCAGAGCCACCGTTGCTACATAAAGGACCAGCAGGCACTTAAATACCGAATTAAAGATACGTATCCCTTCTTTTTCCTCTCCTTTTGCCACGCTTGACGAAAAATGGATGGAACCGCCGATAGACATGCCGTAGCTCAATATATTATAGAATAAATAAACCGGCATACCGAAGCTGACCGCTGCCAGCCCTTCGCTTCCGATACCATTCCCAACAAAGAAACAATCCGCCACGCCTCCCAATGCGATCCATAAAGAGGAAAAAATGGAGGGCAGGAAAAATTTCCGAAAGGTTCCTTTTACAAAGTATAATTCTTTATCTTTTTCTATTTTTCTTTTCATTCATTCTCACCTACTACGCCAATATATACCTTTTGATATTCTTCCGGCCTGTATAGCAGCTTTTTCTCACGAAGCCCCTCATGTCCCATATCATCTTCCAGATTCACATAATCCACATATCCTTTCAGCATCCGGCAAAGAATATAAAGCATATAGAAATCGATTCTTCCGGCCTCCGGAAGCTTTTTCATAAAATGCACATCAAAGGTATCGTCATGCAAAAGCCTTCCTATGATATATCCCACAGGGCGTGAGTTCTCGCGAAACAGAATACCGCGCATACCCAGTTCTTCATAATGGGCAAGAGCCATTTGCTGCGCTTTTTCATCCGCCATATCCATGGTATCATGCTCCATTTCCCATCTGGCTTCTATCTCCAACACCTCCGACAAATCAGAAGGCTTTATCGGAAGGAAACGGATTTGTCTCTGCCGTCTTACTTTATTGATATAATAGCGAATCTTGCTGTATTCCTTCCCTCTTAGCGCAAGAAATTTTTCTACATCTATCACATAGTCGCAGGAAGCCCTGTCCTCATCCAGGAACAGCAATTCTTCCCCATATGTTTTCTGCAAAAACTCCCTGTTTTTCTCGCTGATAAAGTGAAATCTTACTCCTTCATCCTGAAGCAGCAGTCTGTCAATCGCCTCTTTCACCCTCTCCGGCTTTCCGCAGGGAAAGAAATAATCCCTTTCTCCCACCATAGCATATTTTACCGTAAAACAGTCTTCCTCCACACAGATGGACAGGCCCAGTTCTTCCTGCCAGCAAAACAACACGGGAAACGAATAGGAAGAAGAGGTTTCTCCGCTCATGCTCCGTATCCGTTCCACCTCTTCCTCATCTTCCATAGAAATAATCCGAAACTCACATTTTTCCAACGTTTTCATTACACCAACCTCTGTCCTGCTGCTATTCTACCGTAAGAATATCTATAAAACCGGTCATTTCAAACACTTCCATAATCGTATCATCCACATGGAAAATGGACATTTCCACACCGTTTTTGTCGCTGAATTTCTGTCCGTTCAAAAATGCACGCAAACCGGCACTGGACACATAAACTACCTGTTCTAAATCAATACGCAGCTTATCCGTAGTTGCCAGTTCCTCTAACAGCTTCGCTTCAAACTCCGGCGCTGTTGTGGTATCGATTCTTCCTTCCACTGCCAAGATTTTTCCGTTGTTTTCTTCTTTTACCTGAATGTTCATGTCATTTTCCTTTCCTTTATATAATAGTTAATTTTTTCAAAAAAGAATCCTCCAGCAAATATTCCAAAGGTTTCTTCCTTTCACTGTTTTCATAAAATGCCTGTAACGTCTCTATCCAGATTTCCGCCCGCCGTACCATCCCTTCCAATTCATGGGATTCCACATAGTTTTCCAGCCTGCCGCCGGCATGGTATGCTCCTTCCCGGATACCCAGCAGCGTTTTCGCCAGCGTTCCGTCATATGTGCCAAAGGCGGCCAGAAGACCGATGCTGTCCGCAACTACTTCATCCCGTACCGTCTGAACATCGTCCGAATACCGCTTCCTGCTGACTGCATGAGCCAGTTCATGATAAATCCTGATTGTTCTGGATTTTTCCATCCACTCCTCGGGCGTAAAACCGGCCTCCTTTGGCGTAACCGCGCTGTAATAACCTTTGCTGACTAAAAGAACGGTGTCTTTATAATTCTCCTTTTTCGCGGTAAACCGCTTAAATTCTGCCTGCCAGTCCGTCTTTCCCTGAGCCAGATATTCCTTTTTATGGGATTCTATCTTTCTCCAGTTATTCAGCCCGCTAATCATCACTGCTCCCATGGAGGGAGGAATCGCCGCCGGTTCACACCGATGGGCCAGTGCGCGGACAAAGTATTCGAACATCTCGCGTTCCGGCAAATACAATACTTCTATTGCTCCTGTCGGCATATCCATCAGGAGCAATTTTTCCTCCCCTGTCTCCTTACCGTAAAAAGCGGGATGCTCCGGCAGAATCCCTCTGCGCACTATGTTCCCATAGGCTTCTGTTTTGCTCATCCCTTCTTCAATGGCCAGTGCAAGCTGCGGATATCTCCATGTATAAAGCTCAATGGGCGTCATGCTTTGCCTCCTTCTCCATATACTGCATAAACAGGGTAAACACGTTCAAAAACCAGGGGGCATACCGTTCCGGATTATCCTGCATATCCTTTGCCAGCCAGTCGATTTCCACATATTTCATTTCCTCCGCTTCCTTTGGATTGCAGACAAATTCCCCGTCATATTCCCCGGCCAGCACATGATCGTATTCGTATTCTACAAGCCCGTTATCGAACACCGCACGGTAGACGAAGCTGCCAATCTCCCCGATGTCCACTTCACAGGAAATGCCTGTCTCTTCAGAAAGCCGCTTTTTTGCCGAAGCAATCAGCTCCTCTCCCCTTCTCGGATGGGAACAGCAGGTATTCGCCCAGAGGCCGGCGCTGTGATACTTTCCTGCCGCCCTCTTCTGAATCAGGACTTTATTGTCATGATAGAGCAACACGGAAAATGCCTTGTGGAGCAGCCCTTTTTGATGCGCTGCAAGCTTTTCCTCCGTTCCGCAGTCCTCATCCTTCATGTTTGTCAGAATCATGGCATTTTTTTCTTCTTCTGATTGCGGCTGTATTTCGGTTTTTAGTTCCGTCTTATCCTTCAGGGCGCACTTTGTGCCTCCCATGGCAATCTCTCCGTTCAGCTTGACGCTTACCGCCATACAAGGCAGACAATTTACCTGATACTTACAACTGCTGCAGGGAGATTTTTTCTCATCCTCCACTTCTCGCAGAGTTTGCAGTACAGAAGATTCGTTCCAATATTTTTTCAAAGAAAGCGTCTCTTCCGGGAATTCCAAATGTCTGCAGGGAGTTAGCTTTCCGTCCACATTCACGGAAACCCCGTCCCTTCCCGCACCACAGCCTCTGCCAATGCCGCGGTTTATATTTGTAAAAAATCTTTCTCCCAGAAGAGCCTTCATCTGTGAAAAGCACTCTTCCGCAACGATATGTACCGGGCCTTTATAGGCCTTAATCTGCGCTGCTACACTGCGAAGCTGCGCTTCATTTGGCACTCCCGGAAGCTGATGGGAAGCGTCCGGCTTGAATACCATCACCACCAGTTCCCTTACTCCATACTCCTGCGCCAGCCTAATCATCTGCGAAAAATCCTCCGCATTACAGGCATGCATCACCCAATTGATGCAGATGCGCGGGTAATTCAGCTCCTTTAACAATTGCAGCGTTCGAATGGCCAGCTCATAGCCGTCTCTTGTTTTGCTGTTAATCTCCTCCGTACTGCCGTTTAAGGAAACACAGATATCCGCCGCACCGCTTTCGATTAGTTCCTGTAGCTTCTCTTTCGTCAGCCCGTAACCGGATACCGCAATATTCGGCTCCAGCCCGTAATCCCTGCATGCCCGGAGCAATGTGGTCAGATGGGGGTAGCACATGGTCTCGCCGCCGCTTAGATTTATAATCTTCACGCCATTTGCCGCCGCTTCCCCAATCCAGTACAACGCTTTTTCCAAAGAAAGCTCCTTACCTGTAGTCAAATCACAGTAACACTGCGGACACCGTAAAGGGCATTTGTCCGTCAGTTCCAGATTCATCAGCACAGGCGCGCTGTAGGCTCTGAAATCCTCTGACATAAGATGGCTTCCCTGCCGCAGATAGGCCTTTGCCGCCAGTACCTGTTCTCCCTGGAAGGGCAGCTTGAAATGGGAAATGTCATTCATCATAAAAGGACTGTGCGCCGGAAATGTTTTCACCCATTTCAACACATCCTGCCTTTTAGCAGGCAGGCAAAGCCCTTCTTCTGACAGGAAATCCAACCATGCCGAAACCGTTTCCGGCTTCTTATCTTCGGTTCCCAGATTGATGCCTATTTTCCCGGAGATTCTATCGCTAAACACATCGAAATCCAGAATAAACATTTCTTTATTGCTGTATGGCGCCAGCTTTGCAAGGAGCCCCGACAACCTATCCGTATCCCCCTCCCAGTGGAGGTCCTGCAAATAAGATACGAGGGTTTCTTTCTTCATATCCTCCGTAAACAGGCGAATACTGTCCTCCTGCTTTCTGCCCCTCATCACACCCAGCTGGAAAAGCGTCTCACACCTGCCAGTCAGCCTATCCACACAGCGTTCCAGCATGGGCCGGAGCTTCTTCGCCCGTTCTTCTCCTGCCAGCTTCGGAAGAATGTTCTCATAAAATGCGCTGTTATCCTCTCCCGGTCTGACGGCGGAAGCATCGATAAACAAACAGGGAACAATCTCTCTTTCCCCATAAGAGCCGTAATCCATTTCGTACCAGTATTCCCGTACTGTCTTATCTTCCGTATCAATCCTGATAGAGTAATCACAGCCTCTCTCTTCTCTATTTAATACCACTTCCAGAATCGTTTCTTCCGATTCCGTCTCTCCGTAAATCCCTTCTATGTTTGCCAGTTCCTTTATACATTTCCCGCTAAAAAGTTCGGGAAAGTTCTCTTCCCGGAAATAATTCAGATAATCCTTTACCTTTGTTCCCGTTTTCATATTTCCTCTCATTCCGCCGCGTTGGCAGCTTTTCCATTCCCTGAATTTATATCCATCCGCTCAATATCCATACATGCTTCCAGTTTTTGCAGGAACGTCTCCTCCACCCATGGAAATACTTTAGATGGCAGATAACCGGAATATCTGGAACGGCAGATATCGATTACAGCAGGGCGGATATTGCGGTCGGTCAGCCACCCAAGCAGCCGGTCCATTCTTTTTATCATCCGCTCCTTCTCAGGCAGCTTATCAGGCTGGAATTTCTCCCGGTATTCCATATAGTACCTTCCGTCTTCTTCCACCATCTCCAAAAGCAGTCTCGGCAGAATACGGAAAGGATGGTAGGGATTTTCCCGATATTCCCTGTAAGCTTCCCGGGTTATTTCCATCCTCTTGGGGGGCACGCCGCTTAAGGAATCATCCCATGCAAAATAGTCCAAATCCACATCCAACACAAGGGGCTCATCCGGCAAATCCATCTCTCCAAGGCCTCCGTTCCGCCAACGGTAAAAACGATACGGGCTGTCCGGCGCTCCCACATAGCTTCCATGAATAAAGGGAATCATGCTGCCTGTTTCCAACCCCGTACCGGAATACGCCGCTCTGACAAACCTCCGTTTTTCCTCAATCCGGCGGGGCAGAAGATTCTTTAATATATGTACATCGGTAAATATCCCCTGATACACTGCGGGTATGATAAAATCAGCAATACCAAGCTTACTGTAAGTAAATTCCTTTATACTGTCCAAATCCTGCTCTTCCAAAAGTCTTGAAAAATCATACTCATATCCGCCGCATTCCATATCATCATGATGGTCCACATGGAGCAGATAGTTCCCGTTCTTTGGAATATATCCTTTCTTTATAAAGAAGTTCCAATAATAAAATGCCTCATGGTGTTCTTCCATGATATAAACAGGTATCGCCATCACATCTTATCTCCCAATCCATTGTTTTGTCTCATTATGGTGTAAAAGACATAGTACTACTTATATTTTATATACACGCGGGAACGCAGTTTTGTGACACATTTTTTGTTTTTTTTTAAAGTTCAGCCTCGTACCTGCAAATGGTACGGGCTGAACTTTTCCGCTTTTCTTCTGTAACAGTTTTTGCCTGCAAAGTGTATATAAAAATGTAAAGGATTTTATTTCTTCACAAAACAAAAACATACATTTAAAGGAGGTAACTTACTATGGAAGAAAAAATCAAAGCATTAATGGAAGACGAGGCATTTGTTGCCAAACTCGTAGAGTTTGAAACTCCGGAAGAGGTTGTTGCGGCCTTCCGTGAAAAAGAGGTTGAAGTTTCTGTTGACGACATCACAAATTTAAAAAAGCAGTTGGAAAAAATGAGTGAAAACGGCGGAGAGCTTTCTGAGGATGAACTGGAAAGTGTGGCAGGCGGTTCAATAACCGGCCTTATCATAGCGGGTATAAGCTGCGCTATCAGCGCAGCTGCTTTTACACATGAAGCTACTAGGAGGCGCTGGTAATTCGTTCACAAAAAGAGTGTAACGCTTGGGGCTGTTGCACTAAAAAGGGTGCACCAGCCCCTTTAACCATCTCCAAAAACTAAATTTTTCGGACAAAAAACAGGAGCCGGGTACTTGAAAAATCCGGCTCCTGCTGTAAAA
>JAETTM010000120.1 GCA_021769135.1 Lachnospiraceae bacterium
TGAGAGCGAAAAGTATATGCGCTATCTGTCGGTGATGTCCCGGTTCCACCGCTACTCGGTCAATAATACCATGCTGATCTATATGCAGAAGCCGGACGCGACCCTTGTGGCTGGCTTTTTATCCTATTTCTCGGATAAGTACCCATATCCTTGTTTTATAGTTATCTTCCTTAATCGTTGTTTTTTCTATAAATCCGGGCATTACCGCATGGTTTGCTCGGATAACTTTTGGTTACGGTATAATTCTATGTATGGCCTTTGCTAAGGCCAAATCCATTACATAGGAGGTTCAAAATGAACGAAAAAAACAGTTATTGGTACCAGCTAAAGGATGACTTCATAGATTTTTTACGGGAAAAAGGTTATAGTAAATCATCCTTTACGCATTACAGGGGGCAGATTGATTTCCTGATTCGTTATGCCAATGCATTGGGGTATACGGAATACATACCTGAAATCGGGCAGGAATTCTTGAAGTCTGAAGCACGGCTGAAAGAATGGGATTCCAAAACACTTGGCTTCAAATCTACAGTAATCCGCCGTCTTGATGAATACATAAACGGAAGGAATTATACTTTTGCCCGGCTCAGGATTTTATACCAATGCCCTGAATGCTTCGAATGTGAGCTGGAAGCTTTTCTCCAGACTCTCCGGGATGACGGTTATAAAGAAATCACGGTGCGCCAATACCATTCGCAGCTTGTAAAAATGCTCCGTTGCTTTTCGGAAAACGGGATTACTTCATGGGGCGAAGTTAATGCGTCCTGTGTACAGCAGGCTTTTGAAAAATCAGCAAACCGGGCAATCTTTGCCACATATGCCAGAAGATTCTTTTCTTATCTTGTGGAACAGGGAACCATAGCCGCCAATTATTCAGGCATTCTCCCCAGTGTGCGTTATCCACAAAGAGTTCCTTCTGTTTATACATATGAGGAAGTAGAAAGGCTCCTGTCATGTGTGGATCGTAGTACGCCTATGGGAAAGCGGGATTACGCAATCCTTCTGCTGGCTGTCCGGCTGGGCATGAGGGCTTCCGATATCCGCCTTCTCTGTCTCCCGGATATTGATTTCAAAAACAGGAAGATTTCCTACATCCAATTCAAAACCGATGTCCCGCAGACACTTTCATTACTTCCTGAGATTGAGGATGCATTGCGGGACTATATTGAAAATGGCCGTCCGAAGACAGATGAGCCATACATTTTCCTTACTTACAGGAAAACGCAGCTGTCCCGGTCTGTAGTCTCAGTAGTAGCTGACAAATATTTCAAGCTGGCTGGGATAGCTCCGAAAGGCCGCCATCACGGCTCGCACTCACTGCGCATGACTTTCGCAAGTGAACTGGTTGCCGAGGATGTTCCTTTAGAAGCTGTAAGCCGGCTTTTGGGACATGAAGATAACGCAGCGATATCCCATTATGTAGCGCTTTCAACGGAGAGCCTGCGCTCCTGCGCGCTTCCAGTGCCGGAAGCAGGCGGAAAATTTGCAGATTACCTTAAGGAGGATTGAGTTCATGGCTTATATATTTCAAAGTGTTTTTGCATCCGAATTTAAAAACTTTCTAATAATGATCCGGGATGCCGGACAACAGACACGTGGATATGAAGCGACATTTAAGTCCCTCGACATCTTTATCTCGGAAAACCCTGTCCAGGGGAAAGCATTGACAGAGGAGACCATCAGCAGATGGCTGGATTCCCTGTCCTGTAAGCCCCAGTCAAAGAACCGACGGATAACCCATGTCCGGGTATTCTCCAGATACCTGAACGCATTGGAAATCCCGGCTTTTGAACCAGGATATATGAGAGAGCAGTCTGAGTATATCCCTTATACTTTTACGGATGAAGAGTTCCGGGCAATCATCCATGCTGCGGATGAATTTTTAGGGAATCGCCGTGGAAGCACAAAGTCATCCCGGGCATTCCCCATGCTGCTGCGTATGCTTTATGGCTGCGGGCTGAGGCTTGGCGAAGCACTTGCGCTGCGTTGGGAAAATGTAGATCTCGGGGCGGGAATCCTGCACATCAGGAAAGCGAAAAATAATAAGGAGCGCGATGTTCCGATGGATCCGTCCTTAACAAGCCTGCTGGAAATATATAAAAAACGGCGGATTTCTGAAAACCCGGATTCCGTTTATGTTTTTGAAAGCGACCGCGTCCCTGGCACACCATACCTTGGATGGACTTTCCGGAACTGGTTCCTGTCAGTCATGGAACAGGCTGGGATAAGCAATGAGCGGCAGGAGAAGTACGGACGCGCAATCTCCCCGCATACCCTTCGGCACTACTTTACTTATAAGTCCTTCCTGCAGGCAGAAGATAAAGGGCGGACGCTGGAGCAGTTTATTCCATATCTTTCCGCATACCTGGGGCACAGATCGCTTTTGGAAACGGAACGGTATCTTGCAACAGATTATACTTTATATAAAGACTCGCAGGATCGCATGGAACAGTCCATAGGACATATTTTCCCGGAGGTGGATTTCGAATGAAAAAAGGATCAATACTGCCATTATTGGAGAGGTTCTTCACAGAATACCTCCCATCTTCCAAAGGTGTCAGCAGCAATACTCTGAAAGCCTACCAGTACGCATTCCGGCTTCTGTTTGCATATTTTTCAGATGAAAAGGGGATCCAGCCGGACAAAGTGACTTTTGAACTACTCGGCGGCGGTGCTGTTGACAGATTCCTCGCGTATCTGGAAGAACAGCGGCATTGTACAGTGAAGACCCGGAACCTGCGGAGGGCTGCGCTCATGGCATTCGCAAAATATGCGGCGGATAAGGATTTCACAGAATCCATGTCTTTTTATACGGCGATGGTAAAAATACCAAAAAAGAAAGAACCTAAGAATGCTTCCATCAAATATTTTACCAAAGAAGAAGTATGCATCATCCTTTCCGCGCCAAATGCCAATACATTGAC
The DNA here is from genome assembly GCA_021769135.1 of Lachnospiraceae bacterium. Classification (GTDB taxonomy): domain Bacteria; phylum Bacillota; class Clostridia; order Lachnospirales; family Lachnospiraceae; genus Kineothrix. The sequence goes on from JAETTM010000120.1 coordinate 2,925, forward strand.
CGGGCAGAGGGACATAACTCTGCTGAGTGTCCTCTATGCAACAGGCGCAAGGGCGCAGGAACTCTGTGACATCACGATAAAGGACATTTCCTTCTCTGACCCGACAAGAATAAAGCTGACTGGAAAAGGGAACAAGTCGAGGATTGTCACCATCCCCCAAAACTGTACGGTTCTGTTAAAGGGCTATATGAAAAGCCGTGGATTTTGTTCAAATGACCCCGGCATACAGAACAGGCATCTCTTTTCAAGCCGCACCAATGAGCATATGTCGATATCATGTGTGGAGGGGATTGTAAGAAAATATCTGGCTGCCTGTAGGCAGGAACATCCAGACAAATTTCTTGAAAAAGGATATTCCCCTCATTCATTCAGGCATTCGATAGCAGTCCATATGCTTGAAGCAGGAGATTCGCTTGTCACGATAAAAGCTTTTCTTGGCCATGCAAGCATCGTAACGACAACTATCTACGCACAGGTGACACCTGAGCTGGCAAATAAGTATCTTGATGAACGTGGGAAACCCATCCCTGAAAAAAATGTGGAAGCGTCACCTAAACCGTTAGCACAGGCATTGCCATTTTTATACAAATAAACTTAGTGGCGATGCAAAAAGTTATCCGAGAAAACAACCTGCGTTTTCTCGGATTTTTCTATAAAACAGATTTTAAGGAGGATAACTATGAACAAAGCATATGGCTATAACAAGTGGAAGAACCAGTTTGAGCGCCATGTGAAGAAGGGCGAGCGCGGCATCACCATCATCGCGCCCACCCCCTATAAGAAGAAAATCGAGGAACAGAAGCTGGACC
>JAETTM010000034.1 GCA_021769135.1 Lachnospiraceae bacterium
ATTTTGAGGACCTCCGCCTCGCTGTAGGCAAAAAGCATTTTTGCCCCATGGCGGATAATCCCTCCCTGCTCCTGCTCCTTTCCCGGATAAAAGCCGGACACATCCACCAGGTTTAGCAGCGGAATATTAAAGCTGTCGCAGACCCGGATAAACCCGGCCGCCTTATCCGCCGCATTGATATCTATGCACCCCGCCATCTGCGATGACTGATTGGCCACAATCCCCACCGGATAACCGCCTACCCTGGCCAACATGGTAATAATGTTGGAGGCAAATTTCTCCTTGATTTCCAGCCCGCTCCCTTCATCAATGAGGCAATCTATCACCTTATGCATATCGTAAGCATGCCGCTTGGATTCCGGCATCAGGGAGGCAATCATTTTCCCCCTCTCCTCATGAAAAGCAAAATTCTTTACCCGGATGGGCATTTCATGGTAATTATCCGGCAAATATCCCAGAAGCTTTTTGATATATCGGATGCAATCCTCATCGTCCGCCGCCACATGATCCGCCATGCCGCTGATTCTCGCATGGACTTCGGCTCCGCCAAGTTCATCCATAGTCACTGTCTGGCCAATAGCCGCCTTTACCACTTTGGGCCCTGTGATAAACATATTGCTCGTTTCGTCCACCATAATAATAAAATCCGTCAGCGCCGGGGAATAGGAAGCCCCTCCTGCACAGGTTCCCATAATCGCAGATATCTGAGGGATTTTCCCGGAGGCTTTCACATTGTTATAAAAAATATTGCCATGGCCCGACAGCCCCAGTATCCCCTCCTGAACCCTTGCTCCGCCCGAGTCGAAAAGCCCCACAATGGGAACCTCCATCTGCAGCGCCTTATTTTGGATATTGGATATTTTTCTGGCATTCATCTCGCTGATGGAGCCGCCGAACACCGTGAAATCCTGGGCATACACGCAGACTGTCCGCCCGTTCACCTTTCCGTAGCCCGCAATCACTCCGTCGCCCTCCACTTTGTTTTTATCCATTCCAAAATAGGAACAGCGGTGCTCCAGATACACATCCGTCTCCACAAAAGTATCCTCATCCATCAAAAGCATAATCCGCTCCCAGGCCAAAAGCTTGCCCGCCGCATGCTGCTTCTTTTCCTGCTCCCTGCCATGAACCTTTTCTTTCCTGGTTTCCAGGCTCCCTGTTTCTTTGTCCACTGCCATTTACTACTCCCCTTCCTTCTTAGCTCATTGCTTCGTTTCCAGTTCCAGTAAATATTTTTTTATCTTCTCAATATGGGGCTTCTCGTACCATTTCCCGTCAATGCGCAAAATCCCGTCGGAGCATTTTTCAAAAGCCTCCACAATCCCCCTTAAATATTCCCCGTCATTTTGCCTGTAATAATCCTTCACCGCTCCGGCCTGCGCCGGATGTATCAGGAGTTTTCCGGAGAAACCCAGCTTTTTGCTCCCACGGTAATCCTCCATAAATTTCTCCATATCCCTTATTTCCATACTCACCGTATCCAATGAATATTTCCGGTAACAGGAAGCATATAAAACAAGCTGGCCCCTTGCAAAAAAGGCCGCTTCCTCCCCCGCTTCAAATCCCAGTTCCTTCCGGTAATCCTCCCCGCCGAAAGCAAGGCCCCCTATCAGGGGATGGGCCGCAATTTCCGGAAGGCTTATGATTCCCTTCGGGCTTTCTATCAGCGCTATTACCGATTTTTCTTTCAGCTGCTCCCGATATTTTTCGCAAAGTGCCGCGTCCTCAAATTTGGGAATCATAACGCCTGTAAATTTGATATCCTTAAGGGCATTCAACTCCCCGTCAAATCTTTCGCCGGAATTCAAACGTACATACAGTTCCCGGCTTTCCCCATACCTTTCCAGCACCTCCGCCGCAATTCTCAGTCCGTCCTCCTTCTGGGATGGGGAAAGGGAATCTTCCAAATCCAATATAATAGCATCCGCTTCTATTTGGGGGATACGCTTTGCATACTTCTCCTTTGCCGGAACAAAAAGCCATGTTTTGCCTATCTGTGCCATTTTTCCTCCGTTTTTACCACCTGCCCTTTTCGGCCCCTGCCATAATATTTGAACTCATTTAGCGCCATTTCGTTCATGCCTGGCAATTTCCTCCGCCCATTCCATCACTTTATTTGCCCGTTTCAGCATGGGAGGCCCTACCAGCTTTCCCTCCAGAGTGGCCACACTGCGTCCCTCTTCCTTTGCCTTTTCCACAGTTTCCAGCACCGCACGGGCATGGGCCACCTCTTCCTCCGAAGGCCCAAAGCATCTGTTCGCCCATGGAATCTGTATGGGATTTACCACCAGGGCGCCTGCAAACCCCATGGAATAAGCCATCCTCTCCTCTGCCATGAATCCCTCTTCATTTTTCAAATCCAGATAAGGGGTATCGATGGGCAGAAGGCCGTTCATCCTTGCCGCCATCACCACCATCGCCCTGGGCATCTCGAATGCCTTCGCCGAATATTCATGGGTTCCCCATATGCTGTCCAGATAATCCTCCCCGCCGAATAAAAGGGCAATGATTCTCCCGCTGCTCCCGGCGATACCCTGCACGTTGGCGACAGCGCCCGCCGTCTCAATCATCGGCAAAAGCTTAATCGTTCCCTCTTTTAAGCCGTCTCTCTCCTCGCATTTTTTCAGCAGGCCGGAAATTTCCTGAATCTGGGAAACCTCCTTAATCTTGGGCGGCACCACCCCCAGAATCCTGTTGCCGTCAATCAATTCCAAATCTCTCATCAGGTCCCTGGAGCCAAGCTCATTGATACGGACAAACAACTGCCTGCCATCAAAAACCCCCTCGGCCAGATATCTGCCCAGAATCTCCCGCGCCGCTTCTCTTTTCTCCGGCGGCACAGCATCCTCTAAATCGAAAATAATCGCATCCGCTTCGCTCCCCGCCGCCTTATCCAGAAATTTTTCATTGTATGCGGGAACAAACAGCATACTTCTTAAAAGGTATTTCATACATTTTCCTCCTGCTTTATTTTTCCTTATCCGCTATATTGCTTTCAGATGCACAGGACATATCCCCGGCCGCCCTGCTTTCCCATATCCCTGCTTCTTATTGTTGGCCGTTTCTTGCCGCCAATACCTTCTTGTGCTGCCGACCGTTTCTTGCCGCCGATTCCTTCTTACTATCGATGGATTCCCGCTGTTGACCATTTCGTACCGATGGCCATTTCGTATCGACAGCTGCCCGCCAGTCAGTTTACTCCACGGTAACCACTTTCGCCAGGTTCCTCGGTTTATCCACGTCCAGCCCTTTATCCAGGGAAACATAATAGGCCAGAAGCTGCAATGCCGCCGAAGCGGGCATTACCATAAAGCCGTCTTCCATGGCGGGCAGCGTAAATACGCTTGTAAATACGTTTTCCCAGGAGGCTTCTTTCTCCGGGCCGAAAGTTTCCTTTATAAACAGTATAACCCCTGCGCCCCTGGACTGCACCTCTTTTATGTTAGAAAATTCTTTAGATTTCACTTTTTCCTGCGTCACCACCGCCACCACCGGCGTATCCTCCGTAATAAGCGCAATCGTGCCGTGCTTCAATTCCCCCGATGCATAAGCCTCCGAATGGATGTAAGAAATCTCCTTCAGCTTCAGCGAACCCTCCAAAAGGATAGCGTGGTCCAGTCCCCTCCCCATCATGAAAACATCCTGGGCATTCAAAATAGACCGGGCAATATAGTGGATTTCTTCCTTCCTGTCCAGTACCTTCTGCATGACCTCCGGCACGCGCATCAGTTCTTTGGCAAAAGCTTTTGCCTCTTCCGCCCCGAAGATTCCCCTTACATAAGCCATCCTCCCGGTAAGCAGATAAAGCACCGCCAGCTGGGTGGTATAGGCTTTCGTGCTGGCCACCGCGATTTCCGGCCCCGCGTTGGTATAAATCACATAATCGCTGGCCCGTGCTACCGAAGCGCCCCTTACATTGACGATGGCCAACGTCTTCGCCCCGTTTTTCTTCGCATGCTTTACCGCTTCAAGCGTATCGATAGTTTCACCTGACTGGGAAATGGCGATTACCAACGTATCCTCATCCACAATCACATCCGTATACATAAATTCGCTGGCCAGCTCCACATCCATATGAATGCGCACCAAAGACTGCATCAGCGCCTTGCCCACCAGCCCGGCGTGCATGGCCGTTCCGCAGGCAACCACGCAGATGCGTTTGCAGTCCGCAAGCAGGCCATCCGGTATGCCGTCTTCGCTCAAATCCGGTATTCCGCCCTGAATCCTGGGTATCACGGTTTCCCGAATTACCTGAGGCTGCTCCATAATTTCCTTTTCCATATAAAAGGGATAGCCGCCCTTGCTGCTCCTGTCCACATCCCAGTTCACCGCCTGCCATTCCGGCTCCGCCGTTTCCCCTGCCATGTCATACAGTTCCACGCCGTCTTCTTTCAATACGGCCACATAGAATTCAGGCAGCACAAAATATTCCCTGGAATACTGCCCCAGCACCGTAACATCCGAAGCCAGCATGCTTCCGCTCCGCGCCCTGGCGATAACAATAGGGCTTACATTCCGCACCGCAAAAATAACTCCCGGAATGTCATCAAACATAATGCTTAAGGCAAACGTTCCTTTCAGCTTCAGCACCGTTTTTCGAATCGCCGCCAGAGGGTCCGTGCCGTAAAAATGGTCCAGCACCGCCGCTGCCACCTCGCTGTCCGTCTGCGACTTAAGTTTCTCTTCCAAATGATACCGCTGAACCAAATCCTGGTAATTCTCCACAATGCCGTTATGGGTCACCGTAACCCTGCCAAACTTATGGGGATGGGCATTGGCATCGCTGACCCCTCCATGGGTCGCCCATCTCGTATGACCGATACCGCATGTGCCCTGAATCCCGTCCTTTTCACATAAAAGGCGCAAATCCTTCACCCGTCCTGCACATTTGCGTATCCTCACACAGCCATCCCTTCCGCACACCGCTAAGCCGGCGCTGTCATAGCCCCGATATTCCAGTATTTCCAGCGCATCCAGCATTATTTCCTGCGCTTCCTTTACTCCTGTATAACCAATAATTCCACACATAGATTCTCCTCATCTTTCCTCTCCGCGTCTTTCCCGCGAAGCTCTTATCTATTTTTCATTATACTATCATACTATTCCATTACCTTCCGTTATGCCGTCTTTGTTTTGCAGTTGCCCGCATATTTTTCCAGCATATCACGCATCGGAAGCCATACGGGAAGGCACCCGCCGAATTTTCGATAACCTTCCTCCTCGTCAACCTCATCCTGCCTGCCGCAGAACAGGTACATGGCGCTAAATGGGATACTATGGGAAATCATTGGCTATAGCCGAAGCACGTCCTGTACATCTGAAATCAATACATGTAAACACTATTTTTTTGTCAAGGTTCCATCCTTGGCTACAAGACCAAGTTACTTGGGAATTATAGCATAATGCGGCGGTTGTGTAAATATTTTTACGCAGAGTTACGGACTTCACAGCAAAGTGCTCCACCGTCCATGAAAATTGATTTCCGTGAAGTCTTGGGCTGAACTATTGCAATCCCTTACCTTTTTTTGGTACAATGATTGAGTAGATAATTATCCGCTACAGTTTCAATTTTGAAGAACTACAAAAATATTTTCATAAGCACAAATTAACAGAATCATTTCAAGCGAGGTATCTGTCCATGGGATTTAAATTAGATGTAGCTATTAATGAAAATTATTCAAAACTGAATTCCGTGGATATTTATATTCTGACCTATATACAGAATAATCTGCATGAATGTACTTCCCTCAGCATTGCGGAACTGGCAAAAAGGTGCAGCGTTTCCACCGCTACCATTTTGAGGATGGCCCAAAAGCTTAATTTCAGCGGATACAGCGAGTTCAAATATTTCCTGAAAGATGACGAGAAAAAGAACAGCCCGGAAAATATCAATATGATAGATATTCTAAATAAAGATATTTCCCAGACGATGAAATTCTTTCAGCAGAATAAGCATATCCAGGAAATCTGCCAGATTATCAACACTGCAAATACCATCTATGCCTATGGCACAGGGCAGGGGCAGAATTTAATGCTGCAGGAAGCAGCCAGATGTTTTTTTAATGTAAATAAAAAATTTATTATGGTTCCCTCATCCACGGAATTAAAAATCCTGAAGAAGTTTATGAGCACCCACGATTTGCTTTTCATTGCCTCCTGGTCGGGAAATATTGATAAATACAGGGACACTTTAATCAATCTGAGCATATTGGATATTCCAATTGTATCTATCACCAGTTTTAACAACAACGAATTGTCTTCTCTTTCCAAATATAACCTTTACTTCCAGAGCACCCATGTGGATGTGGATATGAACGTAAACCGTTCTTCCTATCTTACCCTTCACCTGGTCCTCCATCTGCTCTATGATGCTTATGTGGATTATATGGAGCGTTTGGAACAGGATATCCGACATTTTTCAGGGGATTAATATATTTTCATAACATTACTAAGTAACAGTTAACGAATTTTAAATTGAAATATAAGAAGGAACTGTCATGAAAGTAATAAAAAATATCAACAACAATGTTTCCGTATGTATAACGAGTTCCGGCGCTGAAGTCATCGCCTTTGGAAAAGGAATCGGTTTTAAAAAGCCTCTTTATGAAATTAAACTAAGCCAAATTGAACGCACATTCTATGACGTGGATGCTATGTATATCCGCATGGCACACAAAAAGTATCGAAATCATATTTATTCTTCCTCCTGAAATGCTCTGATTTGCCTTGTTTTGGCACGATTTGCGAGGTTTGGATTTTTCGTGGAAATTGTTAAATATGTAACGAAATTGGCAAATTGAGGCAAAACGGGGCAAGATGATGCCGTCAAAAGTAGTAAAAACGTAGTAGGAATCGAGGGTTTTACTACTCTACTGTTTTGATAAACTCATATCAAAACAATCCAAAATTATAACATTAATTTTCTACTATATCAACTTGAACAATGGAAATACGAAAAATTGCGCTTTAGGCAAACTATTTTACACAATGTTATCCGTTATGTCACTCTCCATTCCCTTTTAGAATTCTATTTATTTCTGTTTTAAGTTCCGGAAGATCATACTGTATAGTATCCCATGCTGACTGACAGTCCAGATTTGAATACTGATGGGCAAAAACATCTCTGATTCCACACCATTCTTTCCACGGAACAACTTTTTCCTGCATTTTCAATTCCTCTGATACTACTTTGCATAACTCCCCTATCTGCAAAATACACATACAGCAAGCATTTTGAAAAATCGAATTTCCTACAAAGTTATTGTAATCATTATCAAACATATCACATGCTTCATCTAATTGCCTGCCGTAGTCCAAAATCTTGTTGAGGATAATTACATCTTTACTCTTCATACAATAATATCTCCGTTCCAGCTATTTCTTTACGAAATTCATCCGCAATGCCCGCCGTGGTGACTAAATCAACCGAGAGATTCAGCGCTTCCTGAAACATCTGACGCATCCCGGAGAGTTTAAGCAAGGACATTGGCTTACCTTTTTCCACAAGTAAATCTACATCACTTTTCTCACTTGCCGTACCTTTTGCATATGAACCAAACAAATATAATCTTTTTACCCCATACGAATATGCGATAGGAACAACTATTTTCTTAATTTCACTAATATCTGGCATACCAAATTACCTCCATGACTTAGTGTTGATGTAATATAAAAATAACGGGGAAATTCCCCGCCGTTCGGTGAACCAGAGTCTTTCGACCAGCCCAATCAGTGATACTACTGACTTATTTATATGTTAATATTAATGGAAATGTCCCTTACTGTCAATGTTGTTCAGAAAAATTTATAAATAACTTTGCGTGTTATTTCTCATAATATACCAGAAATTGTCAGATTCTACAAGATAGTTTCTAGCTTTTTCTTTTCCCACTTGCTAATCCTCCAAAACAGAGTTAAGATACGACACCAAGGAGGGAATGGATTGGAAAAGGATTCTGCACTATACCAGCTCATGGGCATACGCATGAATGGAGTCATGAACGGCATCACAAACGGGGAATACCAGGCGATTCTCCGAAAATCTGACGAATATTCTGGCAAGCTGGAAAGGGTGGGCTGCCGGTGGATGTCCGGCAGTTGATCGACCGCTACGTCAGCGAACAGAACGCGCTCGGCTTGCGGTATGGGATGCTCGCCTACCTATTCGGCTTTTCCGACTGCAAGGCAATATTTTTAGGGAAATACCTGCCAGCAGAAGTAAAAGAAATGATTACAAAGTAAGGTCACAGTATGCCTCGTTACGGAAAAAGGGCTTAAAATAAAGGCTCTTTTTTCGTTCCCTCACTCGTAGTAAAACCGTAGTCTCCTGCTTTCTCCAATACCGTGATTTGCCCCGTTTTACCCCACAACTTCCTCCAATTCCCGGCTATCCGCCGTGCTGCCATGATAAATGATATCCTGGAACAAGTGCTGGAAATTTCAGCACAAATCGTGGATTATGCAAAAAGTATTTTGGATTACCCGGTAGGAGCTAATATGGTTTTTACTCTGGCTGACCATATCAATTTTGCCATACAGCGAGCCAAAAATAATCTTCAAATCCAACTGCCGATTTTGTATGATGTGGAGCACCTGTTTGAAAAGGAAATGCAAATAGGAAAAAATGCACGGGAACTGATACACAAAAAGGCCATTGCCGATGCCATAGGAGACGGCTGCCAGGTTATGGGCTATACCCCATGGGGATGTATTGATTTGGTGAGCTGCGGCGACTGCCAGATGACCAAGCGCTACGGTTTTGTTTATGTAGATGCGGACGATGAAGGAAATGGCACCTATGACCGATACCGCAAGGACAGTTTTTACTGGTACCAGAAAGTGATTCAAAGCAACGGAGAGGATTTGGAGTAAAAGCTGACGGCAGCTCATAGCTGTTTCCAAAGCCAAGCAGCCGATAACTATATTCTACCTGAATGTTATCGGCTGCTCTTTGTTCATTAAGCCAACAACCCCGCCGCACAGGCAGCGGGGTATCAAACTATAGAAATATTTTAAATCTAAAACTCACTTCCCGCCTGTTATGACACCGTACAAACAAGCTGCCCCTTCTTCACTTCCCCTATCGCTTCGAAGGTTACCTTTTTTCCATTATCGTCCGATAAAATCAACATGGTGGACATGTCAAACTTCTCCTGGAGCTTCTTTAAATCCGCTTCGATGACCGGTTCTCCTGCCTTCACTTTATCGCCCTGGGATTTTCCCAATACCTGGAATCCATCCCCTTTGGCAGATACCGTATCAATGCCGATGTGAATCAAAAGTTCAACTCCATTTTCCATCGTAATCCCAAAGGCATGCCCTGTAGGGAAGACTGCAGATAAAGTTCCGTCTGCAGGTGCACATATGGTGACAGAATCCCCTTCATAGCGGAAGGCTACGCCATCCCCCAGGACCTTTTGGGAAAAAACCGCATCCTTCACATCTTCAATTGCGAACATCGTTCCGTCAGCAGGAGCCACTATCTCCCACTTTTCCGCTTCCGATGATTTTTTAAAAAAATGGAACATCTGTTAATCTCCTTTCATTCCTCTTTGTGAAAAGCCCTTTTGTGCATTTGTCCTAAGGGGGTATCAGGCGAAGCCTGGTGGATTCCTTAGGACTATGAGTCAAGACCATAAATCATGGAGATGCTATCACCAACATGATTTGCTCTACTGGACTTGATGGAATGCCCGGCACATTGGGATTTGAATAAACTATATTGTCAGAATATTCCCACAACTTAAAGTTTCACAATTACTTACTCTTCCAAAAGCCCCATCGCCATCCCCTTATTCAACAATAATGGACGCAGGTAAGCCACGGTAGAACACATGGGCAGCACATCCGGGTTCAGGCGAATATGGAGTTCCGTTTCGATATATTTTCTCCTATCCTCAATCCGTTTCCATAATGCAGGTGCCTTTTCCCTGATTTCCTCCCGCAGTGCCTCATCTGCCAAAGCCACTGTGCTTTCCGCGCTGGTTCCCCCATATCCCGGCACCGACGGGATAATATCAATCTGGAACAGCATACCGCTTTCCAGTATTTCTTCGCTCCCATCATAAACCGGCGAGGACATCCATTCCTCGTCCGCGGTCAGATGCCCCGGGCATAATGACCAATGGTACTTGGATTTTGGCAAAACCTGCTCCACTATCTGGTATAAATCATTCCCTTTCATGCCACAGTGGATTTCTTCCAGCCATGTGGCATATGCGCCGAAATAAGGCTTTACCACCGCATCCACATAATCTTTTACCCCTTCCGGCAATTGTTCAGCTTCCTTTACCGCATAACCCGCCCTGGAGGAAAGCCCTCCTTTGTATCCTATGGTCAGGCTGATGGCATCTCCTGTCTTTACTTTATTATCTGTCGGATATAAATTGGCTTTTATGAACCGTTTTCCCGATGAGGCAATCGTCACCACGCTGTTTTTCTGCCCATAAGCATTCAGCATACCGCCCAGCTCCATCTCGCTGACGCCCTCTTCCAGCCCATCCATAGCCTTTAACATACAATCGGAAGCCAGTGCCGCCCCGAATTCATAATGCTCCAGTTCATTCACATTATTGCGGCAGCGCACACCTTTATTCCCTATGAAAATATAAGTGGCGTTAAAAACTTCCCCTCCTTCTCCGGCCAGTTCCCGAATCCGTTCCACAATATAAGAAGGAATATCGAACAGCTGCCTGTTATCTTCGCGGCTGCTTGTAAAGTTCTTCCATCCCACAATTCCTATCCTGGAATTCCCACTTATTTGCGCCTCTTCCAGGATTTCCACGAAGCTTTTAGGGTTCTCCATGGGCTGGTTGGGAAGGGAAAAATAAGGCGCGTGTACCGGAACCGCTTTCACTCTGGAAAAAGGAACCTTATTCAGATTCTCATTCCCCATCACCATATAATTTTGGCCGTTGGAATGCAGGACGAGCAAAGCTTCCTCAAACCTGGGCAGGAAACCGGTCAGATATTCAAAGTTATTGCCATGCTCCAAATCCCCATAGATTACCAACGTATCAATTTCCTCTTCCTTCATCCGTGCCAGAACATTTTCATACCGTTCCTTCATGGTCGCATCGCTCAGCAGAACCGGAATCCTGCTACAGTCCTTATCCGGAGCCGGAATCTGCCGGCAAACAACGTTCTCGAATGTATTAATCAAATCTCCAAACTCCTTTCTCATAAAAATTTATTCGCCCTTCTTGCTCAGATCCATCACAAGATGAAGCAGCACATCGGCCCCTTTCTTAATGCTTTCATAATCCGTCCATTCCTCCGGGCAATGGGATACCCCGCCGTTCCTGCTGGGTACATAGAGCATATTGGTATCCACGAAATCGGTCATAATCATAGAATCATGGCCAGTTCCGTTATTAATCAGCAAATAGCTGTACCCCAGCTCCTCACAGATTCGCTGCATTTTCTCCACATTATCCCCGTTCATGATGCTCGGCCCTGTGGGGTTGGGATAATTGATTCTGCGTATTTCTTCCAGCTCCGTGCGAATCCCCAGTTTTTCCCCTGCTTTTTGCAGAAGAGACTCTATCATCTCTTTAAAATCAATTTTTTCCACAATTTCCTTGCTGAATGTCCGGATTTCAATTTTCCCTTCCACGTACTCGGGCACAAACTGGTTGGAATTCGGGGTAATGTCCAATTTACCTACCATTCCCGTAACATCCGGCCCTAATTCTTTGATTTTTTCATCAAACTGGGCGATAAAATTGGCCGCTGCCACCAGGGCATCCTTTCTCGATGCCATCGGCGCGGTGGAATCTGCGGTTGAACCGTAGAAGCGGATGGTATACCGGCCAATGCCCGCCAAATACTGAATCAGTCCAATTTCCACATTTTCCCTGTCCAGAACTGGCCCCTGCTCAATATGCATTTCTATGAAATTTTTAATTGTTTTAGGGTCTCTTGCCGCCTCTTCCAAGTCCGGCTCCAGCCCATATTCCCTTATAGCCTCCGCTTTCGTCTGCCCGAAACGGTTTTTTACCGTATCCAGCTCATACTGGGTCATAGTGCCCATCATTGCCCTGGAATTGGTCACGCCGGTGCTGGGGCCAAAAGTTTCCCCCTCTTCTGCATTCATTACAATCAGCTCCAGGGGATAATCATTGGCATAGCCATTTTCTGTTAACACACGCATCACTTCCAACGCTGCCACAGTTCCTGCTACCCCATCAAAGGCACCGCCATTCACTACCGAATCATAATGAGAGCCGAACATAACCGCCGGGGCATCTTTCAGAGTTCCTTCCCTGCGCCCAAATAAGGTGCCGAAGCTGTCTTCATGAATCGTAAGATTTAATTTTTTCATTTCCCCAAGAAAATAATCTTTTGACAAACGGTCTTCTTTTGTATAAGAAGACCGTGTCACGCCATTTCCCGGGGTAGAAGTAAATTTAGCCAAAGTTTCAATATCAGTTTGAATTCGATTTACTTTTGTTTCCATTTCCTTCTTCCCTTCAATATTAATTTGATTTTACAGCCCGTTTTAATTCCGATGCCGCCTTTTCCACTTTTGCCCCATAAACAACCTGGAGATTCTTTTCATTTATTCTAATAATGCCTAAAGAACCTGTTTTTTTCAAGCCATTTTCATTAATTGCCGATGTATCTTTCAATACCAGACGAAGCCTGGAAATGCAATTATCGATTTCTTCTATATTTTCTTTTCCGCCCAAAGCTTCCATAATGGATTTGCCCAGCTCTGTTACTTCTTCTTCGTAGCTTACTTCATCGGACTCATCTTCCCTGCCGGGGGTCTTGATATTAAACTTCACAATCGCCCATTTGAATACCAGGTAGTAAATCACTGCATAAATCAAGCCGATTACCACATTCAGTATCCATTTCGTCTCAGTACCGCGCAGAACGCCAAAGATAACTAAGTCGATTAAACCGCCGCCCGCATTACCGATGCATACGCCCAGCAGCGTATTAATTAAGAAGGACAACCCTGCCATGCATGCATGGAACAGCCACAGCAACGGGGAAATAAAGAAGAAGGAAAATTCAATCGGCTCTGTAATACCGGTGAAAAAGCTGGTCAACCCTGCCGCCAGCAGCACACCTTTCACTTTCTTCTTATTCTTAGGAAGCGCTGTCTGATACATTGCATAGCATGCTGCCGGTAAACCGAATACCATGAACGGATGCGTTCCCTGTGTCAGGAAGCGGGTAGCCTGGCGCATCAAATCCATATCCGCGTTGGGGTCCATAAGCAATGTATTGAAAATGTTCAAAGCACCGGATACCTGCTCACCATTAATCATAGCAGCTCCGCCAATCGGTGTAAACCTGATTAACTGATTTAAAATATGATGCAAGCCTGTAGGAATCAGCAGCCTCTCCAGGAATCCATAGATAAAGGTTCCGAAAGCCCCTGCCTGAGACAGCAGATTGCCAAATCCGTTAATCAGCATATTGAACAACGGCCAAATCAGGAACATGGCTACGCCTAAGAAAGGAATGGTCACTACCATCATAATCGGTACAAAACGTTTGCCGCTGAAAAAGCTGAACGCGGTAGGCAGCTGGGTGGTATGGAATTTGTTATGGATCATTGCGCTCCAAAGGCCCACAATAATACCGCCGAAAATGCTCATCCTATATGTAAAAATACCCATCACCGTATCATAAGCAGCGTTCTGCTGGGTTGCCTCCAGAACCGATGCCCCCTGAGATACCAGGTAGTCCACGCTGGCCGTTTCTGCTGTAATCCCCTTTAACTGGAGAAGGAAACGAATGGTAGTGTGGAACAACACAAAACCGATGATTGATGCGAAGGTGGCAATTTCTTTATCTTCCTTCGACATGCCCTGTGCTACGGACATACAGAACAGAATCGGCAACAGCCCAAACAGCCCGCCTGCCAATGAGTTAACCAGGCTGACAAAATTATTTACCAGCGTTACATTCGCCAATGCATCCCCAAATACATTCGGGTTCTGCAATGTAGATGCCAAACCCAATAACAAGCCTGCTGCGACAATAATTGATAACGGCCCCATTAATGACTTGCCCAGCTTTTGAATAAAAGTTTTCATCGTTTTACCTCATTTCTGCACGGTCTTTTGTGCATACCAGGTTTGCGGATACCGTGCGGACACAAACTTGGTGATTGAAATACATTCTTTCAATCTTACACTCCTTGCGTTTTCGGGTTTTTAAAATTTTCCACTTTCATCATGCGCGCAATCCGATTTATTGGTATGCCCATTATATCATTCAGAATAATTTTGTAAATATTTATAAAGTTTTTAGAAAGTTTATTATTTATTTAAAAAAAATTACATTTTGTGAAATTTTTTACAGACGTGGAATGGCCGGACTTAAGGCTGGATAACGGATGAAATGGCAGAAAAAACGGAGAGCCAGAGGATAAAGCGGATTCATGAACAGGTGAAAAGAATCAAGCTGTCAGAGAAGATGGGGGTGAAATTCGTGAAGCAAAACATATATTGTCTCAATGCTAATTGGAAAGGACTTCCCTGCGAAATGGTTTTTCGAACCAGCGTTTCACTACTACCTGTATTTCATCGGTGGACGGGTCAATGGGCTCTGTCAATACGGAATCTATCCCTGCCCGATTTGCCCCCCACACGTCGGAAAAAATCTGGTCTCCAATACACAAAGTATTTCCCGGCATAGTTCCCATTTTTCTCATAGCCCAAAGATAACCGCTTTTTCTGGGCTTGCCCGATTTATATAAATACCCGGTTCCCACCTTATCCGCAAAGGCTTTCACCCTGGCTTCTTTATTGTTTGATAACAGCATCGTTTTCATTCCCAGCCCGTGGACAACCCGAAAAAGCCCCACTGCCCTGTCATCTGCCGGCGCATCCTGGGGCACCAACGTATTATCAATATCGAATATCACCCCGGCATAACGGGCCGAGAGCTCTGTCCAGTCTAGTTCATAGACAGATGCGATTACTTTTTTTGGATATAGCTGTTTCAAAAACATATTAATGTCCATACCCTTTCTGTATATATTATACTTTTGTACAGAAGAATTTTCCGAATCTCAGGTCTAAAACTCATATCTTGTTCCATGTGAAAGTAACAGTCCGTCCGTTAATTCTACACATAAAATTATAGTGTTTTCATCGTTAAAATTATTATGTCCGTTATCAATCCAGTCAGCAAAGGCATTTTTCAGTTTCCCGGCAATTAAATGATTTTCTTCTTTTCCCCAATAACCTAAGTTGACACCCTTTCCATGTGCTGTAAACCATTCACCAGCTATTGCAATAGTAGGGTTGCTTTCCATATGTTTCATTTTATTTGAGAGCGCATATGTAATAATATAAAATGCACCCTTCTCATAATAGGCATTAACATATCGCACATAGGGTACTTCATTTTCTACTGTTGCCAACGCAATAACCGTGTCTTTTCCAAAACGTTCCATCATTATTTTTTCAGCTTCTGGGCTTAATTTTTTCATAGGGTTATCTCCTTTACAAATTCAATATCAATTTGTTAGGGTAATTATAATTTATTTTTAACGGGTATACAATTCCGAAAATGAACTAAATATATCATTATATATAGAAAACGCCATAAGTTTTCCTTATGGCGTTCCACACGCCGGTTTCCCTCATGCAAAAACAGAATCCATCTTGCAAAAATTGTCCTCCTCCCGGAGGATTATGGCAACCGGCAAATTTATTCATGTCCTACTATAAATATTTTTTCAGTACATCTACTTTATCCAGCTTCTCCCATGGCAAATCCAAATCATTCCTGCCAAAATGCCCATAAGCCGCCGTCTGTTTGTATATCGGCCTGCGCAAATCCAGCATCTTGATAATGCCCGCCGGACGCAAATCAAAGTTTTCTCGTATGATTTCTACCAGCTTATCGTCTTCCACTTTTCCTGTACCGAAAGTATCCACCATAATAGAAGTAGGCTGTGCCACTCCGATAGCATAGGACAGCTGGATTTCACATTTTTCCGCAATTCCTGCCGCTACAATGTTTTTCGCTACATAGCGAGCCGCATAGGCTGCGGAACGGTCCACCTTTGTGCAGTCCTTGCCGGAGAATGCGCCACCGCCGTGACGGGCATAGCCGCCATAGGTGTCCACGATAATCTTACGGCCCGTCAGCCCTGCATCTCCGTGAGGGCCTCCGATTACAAATCGGCCTGTAGGATTAATGAAGAATTTCGTATTTCCATCAATTAATTCTGTAGGAAGCACCGGATCAAATACATATTTTTTAATATCCTCGTGAATCTGCTCCTGGGTAACATCATCATCATGCTGGGTGGAGAGCACTACAGCTTCCAGGCGCAGCGGCTTGCCCTGCGCATCGTATTCTACGGATACCTGGCTCTTTCCATCGGGCCTTAAATATTTCAATGTACCATCCTTGCGCACCTTTGTCAGCTGACGAACTAATTTATGAGCCAAAGCTATGGAATAAGGCATATACTCTTCCGTTTCATTAGTGGCATAGCCGAACATCATACCCTGGTCTCCAGCGCCAATCGCCTCGATTTCTTCATCCGTCATCTTCTTCTCAGCGCTTTCCTGTTTTGCTTCCAGCGCCTTGTCAACACCCATTGCAATATCGGAAGACTGCTCGTCAATCGCTACCAAAACAGCACAGGTATTGCCGTCAAATCCGTATTCCGACTTTGTGTAACCGATTTCCTTAATCGTTTCCCTTGCAATCTTAGGGATGTCCACATAAGCATTCGTAGTAATCTCGCCTGTTACGAGCACGAAGCCCGTACATGTAGCCACTTCGCATGCCACACGGCTCATGGGGTCTTCCGCCATCAGCGCATCCAGTACCGCATCGGAAATGGCATCGCAGACTTTATCGGGATGCCCTTCTGTCACTGATTCCGAAGTAAATAAAAATTTTTCCATTTCTTCCTCTTTTCTGCGCGGCTTTTGCCAAACAAGTTTGCGATAGCCGCGCTGACGCAAACTTGCGGATAAAGGAATCCTTTCCTTTTACCCGTTTCTCTTTCGGTTGGTTCCATAGAAACGCTTTTCTATGGAAATCGAGCGAGAGACGTCCTTCTTCCCTGCTCGTGCGCCGGGCACCCGTCAGCTTTGCTGACATTCTTCCTTTGGCTGCCGTGCGCATAAAAAAATCCGCTTTCATAAGCGGACTCGATAATCGATAATCAAATCCTCTTATTGTTCGATTCATCACAGCAGATACTATCCGCTGCCAATCATTACTCGCTCAGGTAGGCACCTTCCTCATCAGGGGTTGCCGTGGCTTCATAGGTCCTATGTACCTCCACCACTCTGAATAAGAGATTCTGCACAATATTGAATTTTCATATCTGTGGACTAGCATACACTATATTTTGAGCCTTGTCAATATATCCCGAAAATATTTTTGCCATGAAAGGCAACAATTCAGCCTTTTCAACAAAATGCAAAGCCCTGGGCTGAACCAATGTCATTTCGTTAACACCTTAGCCAGCTGCGAGAATGATAAAATCCTCAAGAAGCCCTTTGAAAAACGCCGGCACTTAGGCGCTGTGTTTTAGCGCCTTATGTGTCCGCTGCGTTTTTCCCAGAGCGAGAGCGTGGCGACGGAGGATTTTATCATTCTCACAGCGTCCGATGCCATTAACTTAGTGACATTGGAACTGAACTGTTACCCATGAAAGTTTCCATTTCTTTTTTATATTTTTTATGGAATAGACGCAACTTTATATGTCAAGAAAACATCAATAACTATTAGAATTACCCATACTCCTAAAACAGATAATAAGCAAAGAGTGCCTTTCATAGCTAAACATATGCCTATTATAATAATACCTCCAATAATAAATGAAATTCCTCCTATATGCTGGCATTTTTTCCATGTTGCTTCATTTTTCATGCTCCAATGCGTCCTTAGTCCTATCATAGAGTTCATCCGCAACTTAGGCATGACATTTCCTGTAATAATCATTAACACGCCGATAATACCAAAAACAAGCTGGGCAATATCCAACGAAATAGATGATAAATTTTCAACTTTATTAAAGCTTGTGTAAAGGGAATAGACGTTCAAAGCGTTAAACAATACCAGCACTAAAATACCCATAATAATAGTAACGTTTTTATTGTTTTCCCCATGTTCTTCCTTTTTCGCCGCCAGCTTTGCCATTCCAAGCAGAAAATATCCCATTAAAATACTTACTACCGGAAATAACAAAGACTCATATTTACTCCCCCAACGGTCAACCTGATTATCAAACCCATAATGTGCAGGGATTTTTTCGGGAAGATATGGCAATGCAATTAAGGCAACCACTAACGGAAGATACATCAAAATATATACTATTTTCTTTTTTTTCATTTCTGACCTCCTCGCAGTTCACTAATCCACATGATAGTTTCATCAAGTACTGATAAATTCAATTCATAATAAATAAAATTCTTATATTTTGTTTCATAAATCAAATCTGCCTTTTTTAGTTTTGATAAGTGATATGACAGGGCTTGTGGCGTCATGCTTAGAGCATTTGCCAAATCACCTGAACTTATTTTTCCCTCCTTTAATTTCTGCAAAACTTTTCTTCGATTTTCATCTGCCAACGCCGCAAGTATCTCATTTACCGCCAATATACCACCTCCCTATTTCAATAAATCTTTAAATAGATTATACAAAATATATATGGGGTTGACAAGAGCTATTTAAAAATATTTTTAAACAGTTTCATGCTCTAATTATCTGATAATATTTTCCTATAAAGCAAAAAAACTGGCATAGCATAATCCTACCTTATGCTATGCCAGGTCTTGCCTTCCAAAAAGTAACAATCCCGTTTATACATCTCTTTTATTTTGTATAGATTCCATAACACAATTCATAAAACTGTCAATCCATATTTTTCACAGTTATGGCAATCCCTTTTTGTTCATCTTGTCCAAAACTTCTCTGCCAAGATGCCTCCTATATGGCAAGAAACCGGTACATATTATAGATATTGATAAAGATGATAACCGCCATCAGCCCCATGAACAGCATATCCACTTTATGGTCATCAATTTTCTTATTGATTTTCCTGCCGCAGAAACCTCCAAGAATCCCTCCCCCTGCCATCAGCACTAGAAGAAATACCGAAAAAGCCGGTACTGTAGCCGTAAAAATCGAATTCAGCAAACTGGTAATCTGGGAAAATAATATAATATAGAGGGAATTCTGGGCCGCCGTCTTCGTAGGCATGGAAAAGAAGAAAAACAGCACCACCAAATTGATAGGCCCTCCGCCAATTCCCAGGAAAGAGGACATCACTCCCAGTACCAGCCCTACCAGAAGGCATACGACAAGGCTTGTTACATGAAGGGTTTTTATTTTTTCTTTATAAATAGTATAAATCAGCGTGCCTAAAGTCACCGCCAGCAGGCAGCCCGCCTGCATAGCCCCCACATAATTTTGATCAAAAGACTGGACCAACGCCTGAAACAGACTCTTCCCAAGCACGCCGCCTGCCGCAGCCCCTATTGCAAGAGGAGTTCCTATCCGCATATCCACCAGGGATTCCTTTTTCATCTTGGATACCGCAAAGGAATATGTACTCATGGCAAGGACTGTACAGCCTGACAGAAAACTTATGGTTTTTACATCCATCAAGCCAAAGGAATCCAGCAGCGGTTTAATAATCACACCGCCCCCTATGCCGCAGATAGCCCCCGCAATGGATGCCAGAAAACTAATCACAAAAAACAAAACATAAACCATAATGAAAACCTCCTCTTTCTATTCCAGTTCCGCAAGTGCCCCTTCCATGCCCTTTTTCTCGCGGAGTAATTTCCGGCTGCTTTACATCCGCAAATTCTCCGGGGCATTCCTCGGGCTCTTGCTGTTTTCCAGTTCCGCAAGCTTTGTCCTAAGGGGGAATCAGGCGCAGCCTGGTGGATTCCTTAGGACTTTGCCCCTTCCATAATATTTAACCAAAAACCCCTTACCGCAAGGAACGCTCCTAACAGTAAGGGGTTATTTTTATCCAACCTTCAGCTTAAATTTCTGCAACTCCCTCTCCGTATTCACCATCTCTATCTGTGCCCCAAGCATCTTCAGCTTTAGGTGAAAATCTTCATAACCTCTCTGTATAAATTTAATGTCATCCACTACCGTAACGCCTTCCGCTGCCAAGCCGGCGATTACCAACGCAGCCCCGGCCCGCAAATCCGGAACGGTGATACTTGCTCCGGTATATTTTTTCACGCCGTCTATAATGGCCGTATTGCCTTCCACTTTAATATTCGCACCCATCCTCGTTAACTCATCCACGTATTTAAAACGGTTTTCAAATATGCTTTCCGTTACAATACTGGTTCCCATGGACAGCCCCAGAGTCACCGCAATCTGTGGCTGCATATCCGTAGGAAATCCCGGATAAGGAAGGGTTTTTACATGGGTATGCCCTAATGGTTTGGAAGCCACCACCCGGACCGCATCATCCGATTCTTCCACTTCGCATCCGATTTCCAAAAGCTTTGCGCTAATCGACTCCAAATGTTTAGGAATCACGTTTTTTACCGTTACGTCCCCTTTCGTTGCCGCTGCAGCAAACATAAAGGTTCCTGCCTCGATTTGGTCGGGGATAATGGTATATTCGCTCCCATGGAGCCTGGACACGCCTTTGATACGGATTACATCCGTTCCCGCCCCCTTTATGTCCGCACCCATGCTGTTAAGGAAATTGGCCAAATCTACTACATGGGGTTCTTTCGCCGCATTTTCAATGGTAGTCTTCCCTTCCGCCATAGCCGCCGCCATCATCACATTGATAGTTGCGCCTACGGACACCACATCCAGATATACATGGCTGCCATGAAGATATTCCGTATCTGTAATAATCATTCCATGTTCAATGCGAACATCCGCCCCAAGGGCGCGAAATCCTTTGATATGCTGGTCAATCGGACGCAAACCAATATTGCAGCCCCCCGGCAGGGATACCTCCGCCCTTTTATATTTTCCAAGCAAAGCCCCCAACAAATAATAGGAAGCCCGAATCTTCTTAATGAAATCGTCCTCTATCACCACATCATAAACATTGGATGCATTAATCTTTACAGTATGTCTGTCCAGCCTTTGCACCACGACGCCGATGCTTTCCATTGCCTGAATCAGCACATTGGTATCACGGACATCCGGTACATTCTCTATTAATACGGTTTCATCCGTCATAATAGCTGCCGCAAGAATAGCAAGCGCCGCATTTTTAGCGCCCCCTATCTCCACTTCCCCTACTAACGGATTACCACCTTTTATTGCAAATTGTTCCATGGTGTACCCTCTATTATACTGCCCCGGAAAAATAATCCGGCTGCCATTTACTCTATATTATAACCACTGTCCGGTAAAAACCCTCCCAGCATTATACTTTCTGCCTATAAACTTTTACCGCAGCAAACGATACAGTCTAACTTCAAAACTAAATCAAAATACGTTCTTCTGTTTCAACATTATACCATAAAAATGTCATTTGTAAATGGTGCTTTTCAATACTGTTGATTTCGCAACCGGGAGTATGCCCTGCCGGACACCACTATTATGCATTTTGCATAATTAGTTCAAATACTTTAACGGATTAACCTGGGAACCATTAATCAATATCTCAAAATGGACGTGGGGCCCGGAGCTGACGCCGGTATTGCCGCTCAAAGCAATCTTCTGCCCCTGGGATACCGTCTGCCCCTGGGACACCAGTATTTTGCTCAAGTGGCCATATCTGGTCTGCCGTCCATCCGCATGGTCGATATAAATTACATAGCCATAGCCCCTTCCCCATCCGGCCCTGGACACCGTTCCGCCGGAAGATGCCATAACCGCCGTGCCTACCGGAGTGGCCCAGTCGATTCCCTTATGGTATGTGCTGGCCCCCCTGGTAGGCCTGCTCCTTCTTCCAAAACCGGAAGAAAGCCGTCCTCCGGAAATAGGTTTGATATAAGTGGGCGGAATCTTCGTTCCCCTTTCCACAATCTTTGGCACCGCCTCGTAAGTTACCTCTTCCTTTATGATTTCACGGGCTGTTTCCAGGTCATTGCGGTAAGATACCGTTGCCACTACCTTCCTATGGCCTGCGGAAGGTTCCTGCAGCGTTTTCGATTCGGTAGTGTACCAATTATCATTATCCACATAAATGATTTCCGCCTCGTAGTCCTCTTCATAATAAACTTCTTCCCGCCGTTCTACCGAAAGCTCCGGTTCCGGCACGGTTATAATAATTTCATCGCCGGCCCGTATCGTGGAATTTTCATCTTCTATGGATTCATTCATTTCTATCAGCTTTTCAACGGTCAAATCATTCTCTACCGCTATCTTAGACAGGGAATCCCCCTCCTTAATTTCGTATATCTGGTTTTTCTCCTGATCCTTCGTCACTTCATTAATAGCTTTCTCCACAGGCGTCAATTCCTCTTCCGCCAAATAGGATTCCACCACTTCAATTTCATCCCCGAATTCCAAAGAAACAAGGCCCAACTCATAGTCCGAGAAATCCTTTTCCACCGCCGGTTCCACGTCATCGAACATTTCGTCCAACGCCTGGAAAATCCCTGCCGAAGCCAATACCTCCGTTTCCCCTTCTTCCTCCCGGCGCTCTTCCCTGGATAAAATATTGGTTGTGAGCACATTTAGTTCCCTGGCGCCGTCCAGCACCAGCTCCACGTCATATTCGCCCTTAGTATCATATTTTCTGATAGAGGAACGCAGCAATTGAAGAACCTCATCTTTGCTGGCCAGGTTTACAGTATAATCGTTTACTTTCACCGTGTAAGAGCGGTGCAGCGTCTGCTTAACGTTGTCCTTTAAAACCTGAACCATGTTCGCCACAATAGTTTCTTCATCATCGATATGCCCCCAGAAAACCTCTTCGCCGATGCACTCTAAATTACTATCAATCAGCACCAGCTCCTCGCCGTCTCCGGCCGTTGCCCTGCGGGCCATTTTCAGGCATTCCTCCGCTTTCGAACTATCGCCTACCGTTCCCACATAAGTTCCGTTCAAAAGCACCGTAAACATATTGTTTCCCGTATTCTCGATATTAATATACCCTGGCATCAAAAATAAAAAGGTAATAATTGCCAGCATGGCTATCCGAATTTCCTGTATCTGTAAACGTTTATAATTTTTTGTAATTTTTTTCATCTTTTATCCTTTTTTGCACGTTATGGCCATTCCTGCAGCAGCTGCGCCTATCCAGGCCCGTCCGTTTTTCTCTTATCGTCCTTATTCTTTCCAATTTTGCGCAAAAATTGTAACAGACTTATTTTATCAGCATTTATTGGGGTTGTAAAGAACTGTTGACATATGCCATAATGAATTGTAACAGTGCGGAGCAATAAATATATCCGGTTTATGGAGGGAGGGGTTCCTATGGAGAAAATTATTTTTCATATTGATGTCAATTCCGCTTATTTGAGCTGGAGCGCCCTGGAACGTCTGGCGCAGGGAGAAAGTACGGATTTGCGGAGCATTCCGTCCATTATAGGCGGGGATATGGAAAAGCGGCATGGGGTAGTGCTGGCTAAGTCCATCCCGGCTAAAGCTTTCGGCGTAAAAACAGGGGAGCCCATTGTAAATGCGATGCGCAAATGCCCTCGCCTGCTTCTCCATCCCCCGAACCACGCCCTTTATCACCGACGCTCCCGCGAATTAATGGAATTCCTCTCCCATATTTCCCCCGATATAGAACAGGTCAGCGTGGACGAGTGTTATATGGACTATAGCTCCGTTGCGGGAAAATATGGCAACCCTTATTCCGCCGCTACCCAAATCAAAGACAATATTTATGAAAAATTTGGCTATACAGTAAATATCGGGATTTCCAACCGGAAAGTATTGGCCAAAATGGCGTCGGATTTTAAAAAACCTAATCTGGTACATACCTTATATCTGGATGAAATACAGGAAAAAATGTGGCCGCTTCCTGTTTCCTCCCTCTATATGTGCGGCCAGTCCAGCGTAGAAGCGCTGCGGAAGTTGGAAATACTTACCATAGGGGATTTGGCTGCAGCCGACAAGTCCGTTATCGCTTCCCACTTGAAAAGCCATGGTGTTATGCTATGGGAATACGCCAACGGAATTGACGATTCCGAGGTAATTACAGAGCATATGGATTTGAAGGGAATCGGCAACTCCATTACCCTGAAAGAAGATGCCCTCACCAAGGAAGATTCTTATCGGACCCTCTTAAGCCTTGCGGAAACTGTTGCCGGAAGGCTTCGGGATTCCCACCAGCTGGCCGGGATGATCAGCACCGAAATCAAATACAATACCTTCCGCAGGGTTTCCCACCAGGCAACCCTCCCTTCCCCTGTCCACAGTACCGATGTAATATATGCAAAGGCCTGCTCTTTATTCGATGAGTTATGGGACGGCACCCCTGTGCGGCTTCTAGGCATCCGCACTTCCAAACTGGCGCCGGAGGACGAGCCAGTACAATTAAGCCTTTTCGATATGGGGCAGCCCCTTACATCCTCCTGTCCGGCATCTGGAAAAACTTTCTCCGCCTCCAAACAGCAGAAGTTGGACAAAGCATTGGATTCCATCCGTAAAAAATATGGAGCAGACTCCGTTGTCAGGGGAAGTCTCCTCCATAAAAAATAACCGTATTTTATTTCCTGTCTTTCCTGAAATCCCGCCTCTTCCTGACGCTGTAGCCAAATGTTCCGATTTTTCTGCCCAGCGACATATAAGTGCCATGGGTATACACGATAGGATGCGCATCCTCCAGATGGAATTTATTTTTTCCGTCCATGTATTTTTCATCCGCATGCACAGCGGCAACCTGAGCGATGAACATATCATGGCTCCCCAGGCTTTTTACCTCTTTTACAATACACTCGATGTTTACTGGGCTTTCTTTAATCAGCGGGGCTTTTACAATATCCGCCTTAACCGGCGTCAAATGCATATTTTTAAATTTGTCCGTATCGCGTCCGCTGGCCACACCGCAGTAATCCGTGGCATAGGCCAACTCTTCTGTGGTCAGATTAATTACAAATTCTCCTGTCTCTCTTATCATTTGGTAAGAATATCGCTCCGGCCGCACGGAAATAGAAACCATTGGCGGGTCGCTGCATATAGTTCCTGCCCACGCTACCGTAAGCACATTTATCTTCCCTCCCCTATCCGCCGTACTTACCAAGACAACCGGCAGGGGATAAAGCATGTTTCCCGGCTTCCAGCTTTGTTTTCCCATTTTTTCCCTCGCTTCTGCGTTATTTCCCCTCAAAACACCCCGGCTAAATGGAGAATCAACATGGCTAAATTCACAATTGCCACTATCAGCGTCAAAATACTTACAGCCTTGGTTCCTTTGCCTTTCCCGGCAAGGTCCTGCTGCCCTCCAAGCACTGCCTGTATCTGTTTCCCTAATTCTTCTGTGGTAGCCGCCTGCACATTCCGGTAAACCTTTACGTTTTCTCTGTGCACAAAATCATCGGACTGACGGAACAAATCCTCCAGCCTTTTCATATTCTCCGCAGATATCGCCTTCAATTCTTCCAGCATCCTCTGTGCGCTTTCATCCTCTCCGTCATCCAGCGAATTGTCCTCTGTTTCCTTCAGCTTGGCTATACATTCTTCCGTCATCCGGTTTAACTGTACATTGCCTTCTTCCGCCGTCCGTTTCAACTGGGCACTGCCTTCTTCCGCCAGCCGCTCCAGCTGCACGCCCCCTTTTTCTGTCAGCTGCTCTATCTTCCCGCTGCCTGTTTCCACCAGCTGTCCGATTTGCCTGCCGTTTTCCTCCAGAGATAATTTTAGCTGTTCATTTACTGCCTCTATCAATTCCTTCAGTTTCTGTTCATTCTCCGCATTCCGCAAATTCAGCTTGCGCATCTCCTTAATGCAGGCGTTATATTCCGCCGCTTGAGCTTCCAGCCTTTCTATTTGCGCCGCATCCGCGGCCGCATTTGCACGTATTGCTTCCTGCGCCCCCAATTTCTGCGCAATTTTATCCATAAAATTATCCATCTGTCCTCCTCATTTCTGCACTTTTCGCCAACACCTTTGCCAGTTGCATATCCCAGCAGCTATTCCTGGCAGACTACTATTAACCATCTTATCATCTTTCCCTCCGTTTTACAACTGTTCCCAACTTTTTGTGCAATTTGACGTTTTTTTAATTGACGTATTCTCGTTTTTTGTAAATATTAACGTTATCTTTACATCTTGTTCACAATTTGTTCATATTTGATTGCTATACTAAATTTATCGAAAACGAGAGATAACGTAATGTTTTTCATTACACATATAGATAAATTTTTTCATAATAGCCCAGATGCCGAAAGGTGTCTGGGCACTCCTCATTGCGGATTGCGCCAGAAGAATTTTTGTGCAATATGCCAAGGGCTTTTGATATGACGGGAAAGCTTTTGCCATCCGGATTCTATAAGGAAACAAAAAACCGGTACGCCAACCCGTAGGTTTTTATACCGGCTTTTTCATTTTAATTTTGCTGGCGGACTCCCTATGTCCGTATTCCTTCGCTGGAGCTATGTACTTCCCTGTTCAAGGAAAGCATTCTTTCATCCAGTTCCGATGACATCCTGGCGCATTCAATCAATTCTTCCCTGATATGATCGGGCGCATTGCCTTCGAATTTATAATGGATTTTGTGTTCCAGGCTGGCCCAAAAATCCATCGCTACTGTCCTTATCTGTATTTCCACCTTGGTATCCACGATTCTGTCCGACAGATACACCGGTACGGTTACCAGCATATGATAACTCCTGTATCCGCTCGCTTTGGGGCTGACAATGTAATCCTTTACCGAAATAACCCTGATATCGCTTTGATCCCGTATCATTTCCGCTATTTCGTATATGTCAGAGGTAAACGAACATATTACCCTAATGCCAGCTATATCGTTCACATATTTTACCATATTCTCTATGGTGGATTCATAGCCGTTCCTCTTCAGCTTCTTTACAATACTTTCCGATGTCTTAATCCTCGACTTAATATGCTCAATAGGGTTATATTGATGCACATGTTGGAATTCATCATTTAAAATTTCCAGTTTGGTAGAGATTTGCTTTAATGCCGAATTATAAATCAGTATGACCTCTTTCCAATTATCCACATCACTGTCACGTTCTATTTTCAATTCCATATACTTCCTGCCCCTTATCCATCGCTCACAGCATTCCCCGTTCACCCCTTCACCTTTTTTGAAATGCCGCCATCGATGTAATATAATGTCTTTTGGCATCAATCTTCTTGAGAAAATCGATAGCTTTCTATGCTTTGGTGTAATGCATAACTTTATGCCATCAATTCCCGAATAAATTGATGACTTGTTATATCGTATATTATATCATACTTTTCCTGAAATGTGCATTATTCACAAATCTTTTATTATTTTTTAATCAGCTTTCCAGACACGCGCCTTACATGTATATGCACAGGGAAAAATAATATGCTATAATATATAAAAACAAAAAGGAGTTCTTATATATGTTTCGGCTATGGGCAAAAATCATAAAGGATAACCGTTTAATAAAAGATACTGTCATTTGTGACAGCAGCGATGACACCAGGACGCATAAAGTATTCCATGCCCTGGATGAAATCGTCTATCAGTTCGACTTGGGAAAACCTATTTGGCTGGATGCCACCATTAATGAATTCAAAAAACATGACAAGGCGCGGTTCTTTCAGGACAATTTCATGGAAACAATAGATTTTGATTTTCTGGAAATTCACGTGATTGAAGAGGACTAGCCATTCCTTCCATTCATCTTAAACAGGCAATCGCAAAATCCACGGGAAAATTCATTCCTATGCAAATCTGCATATTTTTATTGACACGCCATACACTATAGTGTAGTATTATAACATATAATATGTAGTTTTCATTACTATATGTAATAGCTTATGTATACACGTTATGCATTGTTGGATGTTATAAATGGAGGTAGAATATGCAGATTACAATTCGTGAACCCGGAAGTGCGATTACACATTTTATCGGTATGATGATGGCCCTTATCGCAGCCATTCCTTTATTGGTGAAAACGGCTATGGAAGCCGATGCGGTCAGCTTAGCTTCCATGGCAGTCTTCATACTCAGTATGGTTTTGCTTTATGGTGCCAGTGCCGCCTATCATTCCATCAACGTTTCCCAAAAAATAATAACCGTTTTCCGCAAGATTGACCATATGATGATTTTCGTCCTCATCGCCGGCTCCTACACGCCGGTATGTCTCATCGTATTGGGAGGGGAGTTAGGCTATACTCTATTGACTGTAGTATGGGGTATCGCCATCGCCGGAATGGCCATCAAAGCTTTTTGGATTACATGCCCTAAATGGTTCTCTTCCGTCATTTATATCGCTATGGGGTGGGTATGCCTGGCGGTCTTCGGCCCTTTATGGCACACTTTGCCTGCCACCGCCTTTTTATGGCTTCTGGCCGGAGGAATCATTTACACCGCAGGAGGCATCATCTATGCCCTGAAGCTCCCCCTTTTCAACTCCAGGCATGCCAACTTCGGCTCCCACGAAATTTTCCACCTCTTTGTCATGGGAGGAAGCATCTGCCACTTCATTTTTATGTACTTATATGTGGCATAGTCCAAGGCCCCGCCTTTGGAACATCGGACTTGAAGCGCCCCAGGAACAGGGTATTCCTGCCCGCGAAAAAATTGAAACGGAAGAATAGCTATGATGCTCCCGGCTTCACGCTATTCCTCCGCCCGATTTAATTCTATCCTGAAACTTGCCAAAACGCCTCAGCCCTACTCTTCATATCCATTCGGGTTATTGCTCTGCCATCTCCAGGAATCCTCGCACATTTCTTTAATCCCGTTTTCGGCCACCCAGCCCAGCTCTTCTTTTGCCTTAGACGCATCGGAATAGCAGGCAGCGATATCGCCCGGCCTTCTGGGCTTAATCGTATAGGGGATCTTCACCCCGGTAGCCGCTTCAAAATTCTTTACAATATCCAATACGCTATATCCTGTGCCTGTACCCAAGTTATAGATGCAAAGCCCTGCTTTTTCTTCAATCTTCTTCAGCGCCTTCACATGGCCTTTGGCCAAATCCACCACATGGATATAATCCCTTACGCCCGTTCCGTCCGGCGTATCATAATCATTCCCGAACACGCCCAACTCTTTTAGCTTGCCCACTGCCACCTGGGTAATATAAGGCATCAGGTTATTGGGAATGCCGTTGGGATTCTCCCCGATAGTTCCGCTTTTATGTGCGCCAATGGGATTGAAATAGCGCAAAAGAATTACATTCCATTCCGGATCTGCCTTTTGCATATCCATCAGAATCTGTTCCAGCATGGATTTCGTCCAGCCATAAGGGTTCGTGCATTGTCCTTTCGGGCATTCCTCCGTAATCGGAATAACCGCCGGATCGCCATATACCGTTGCCGAGGAAGAGAATATAATGTTCTTTGCCCCGTGTTTCCTCATCACATCCACCAGAGTCAACGTTCCTGCTATATTATTTTCATAGTATTCCCAAGGCTTTGCAACCGATTCCCCCACTGCCTTCAGCCCTGCGAAATGGATGCAGGAATCAATCTTTTCTTTTGCAAAAATATCTTCCAACGCTTCCCTGTCCAAAATATCCGTTTTGTAGAACGGAACCGTTTTGCCGGTAATCTTCTCCACCCGCTCCAAAGACTTCTCGCTGGAATTGCTCAAATTGTCCAGAACAACCACATCGTATCCTGCATTCTGTAACTCCACCACCGTATGGCTTCCAATATATCCTGCTCCTCCTGTTACTAAAATCGCCATTTTTCTCCTCATTTCTGCGCTGCTTTTTCCTGAAGCTTTTTAAGCTTATCCGGTTTGTGGATACAGCGCCGACACAAACCTGGAAATCATGTTTCAGTTACCCTTTTTCATTCATTAGTCTACTCCAGTACCACAATTTTTCAATACAATAATGTTGCACATGGCTGTCAAAATGTTAACTGCTGTCACAGCTCTATCCCATTTTTCTTGCAGAGTTCGCGGGCAGTCTCTACGGAATCGATTCCGGTTGCATTTTTGATAGGGGCAAATTCCCTGTTCCTGTCCACTTCGTATGCGAGACAGTTGTCCACCTGATGGATCATGTCCAGCACCAGGGTTTCATATTTATATCCGTTTGGCGTTTCCGGCTCCACATATTTCCCTTCGCCATCCATATAGGGAATCTGCTTTTCCACTACATGGAGCGGCAGCTGCCTGTCCATAATTTCTTCCAGTTCCTGCGTCTTAAAAATATAATTCAGGATTACGCCAAAATCATAGGCAGGGCTTCCATCCGCATTTTTTGCCTCTTTCATTTCATCCGTCAATTCATAATACTCCACAATGGACGGCCTGCCATCTTCCAGGCAGAGAGCCCCCACCCTTTCATCCGGACTGTTTTTCTTCACCACTTTAGCCCCTGCCACACACCCATTGGCCACGGTAGCACCGATGAAGCAGGGATCGGCAATGCGCTGGAGCACGTTATCCACAGCAAAAACGTTCAGCCATTCGATGTCTCCGTTCCTTACAATATCCAAGAGCCCGCACTTGTTCATTGAAGAAAACCATCCCCCGTTTCCGTTAGGGGATGTGGAAACCTTCCACTTTTCTTCCATGTATACTTTCCCGTCATAATCCGAAGCGGGTACCACATCCTGGATAAAAAAACTCACATAGTCCTTGCTGTAGCCGAAATAATCCTTTTCTTCAAAAAATTTTACCGTCATATCGTGATTTTTATCGCTTGTCATGATGAATAAATGCACCCATGCCCCGGCCTGCCTTACCACATCCAGCATATTTTCTATAATTCTTTGGAAAATATAGACCGGCCTGGTAATCCCGATATCAAACATTCCCTTCGGGCACTCCGAACCCAGCCGGGTTCCCATCCCTCCTGCCAAAAGGACGGCGCCGATTCTTCCCTTACGTATCTCTTCGATTCCCACCTCCGTGTACTCTTTCCTGTGCTTTTCGATTTCCGGCATCTGCATAGCTGCCAGAGGGGCGATTTTGCCTTTTTGATTAGTCGTATTTTCCTTGCAGTATTGCAATACCCCGAAATCCAGCTCCGCTATCTGTTCCAGCAGCGCTTCCTTCTTTTCCTCCGGCAATTCCTCATAATACTTCAGCACATGCAGCTGGCCGTACTTCTCCAGCTTCCCATACGCTTCCTCGTAGTTCATTTTTACCCTCATTTCTGCACGGCTTTTCTATTGTAGCTTTTCCGGGGCATGCCCTCATGCCCTGTCTGCGGATGCCGTGCGGACACAAACTCAAGACTGAAAATTTTAATCTTCAATCTTTCACTTCAAAATATATTTTTTCATCCGAAAACTATACTATCTGTATCATAGCAAATTATTGGGTAAAATGCAATCAAATAACAGGGCTGGCGCATACAATAATATACGTAATATTAAAAAACCTTATTGCCCGCAATTCCGGGCTGATTCGGCAAAGGAGCAAAGAATTATATGATAATATATGTGGTACGGCCAGGGGATACCATCGATTCGATTGCCTCTTCCTATGGCATCGGTACAGATTCCATTATTTACAATAACCAGCTGTCCTATCCCTATCGGCTGGCGATAGGACAGGCGCTGCTGCTTACGGCAAATGAATATAATGGGGAAGGCCAGGAAGAAAAAAGGACTATTGTATCCGGAGGCTATGCCTATCCTTTCATCCGGCGCTTCACTCTTACGGAAACGCTCCCCTATCTTACGGATTTATTCGTTTTTTCCTATGGCTTTACTACGGAAGGCGAATTGATTCCGCCAGCCCTGGACGACACATGGATGATAGATTTGGCCCTAGCAAACGATACGCGGCCTATCCTTACCCTGACCCCCTTCGGGGAAGATGGGAAATTCAGCAATTATTTAATCAACGTCCTCGTCAATAATCTTTCCGTACAGGAAAACCTCATCAGCAATCTGCTGGAAACTGTGGCGGGGAAAAATTACGGCGGTATCGATATCGATTTTGAATATATCCTGGCGGAGGACAGAATATCTTTTGCCCAATTCGTCACCCGGGTGCGCATAGCCGCCAATGAAGCGGGGTATCCCGTATCGGTAGCCCTGGCCCCGAAAACCTCCGATAACCAGCCTGGGCTTCTCTATGGCGGAAAAGACTACCGTCTCCTGGGAGAAGCCGCCAACCATGTTCTGCTCATGACCTATGAATGGGGGTATACCTATGGGCCGCCCATGGCTGTAGCCCCTATCAATAAAGTACGGGAAGTGGTGGAATATGCCCTCACCCGCATCCCGGCAGAAAAAATCAACCTGGGAATTCCAAATTACGGCTACGACTGGCCCCTCCCTTATGAAAAGGGCGTTACTGCCGCAAGCACTATCAGCAATACCCAGGCCATAGAAATTGCCATTGCCCACAGCGCCGTTATAGAATTCGACCAGGTGTCCATGTCTCCCCATTTCACCTATGATCAGGACGGCGTCCTGCATGAAGTATGGTTTGAAGATGTGCGCAGCTTGAACGAAAAATTTTCCCTAATTCAAGAATATGGGCTGCGGGGGGCCGGATATTGGCAGATTATGAATCTGTTCCGGGCCAACTGGCTTCTTTTAGCTGACAGATTTTACATTTCCCCGCCAGACTATATCTAGTACGGAGTACTAGCCGGTACCTTTTGCCCCTTTCCAGCCGCCATATCCCGGCCAGCCCCTGCTATATCTCTTCAGCGGGTTCTTCCTCCTGGAGCCTCAAGCCCGCTGTACTTGTCACCGGAAGGGAAAAAACAATGGATTTAGCCTTGCTGTTCATACCGGCCTGCTCCATAATCGCTTTCATAATTTCATTTTTTCCTTTTGATTTGGTAACGATAAATATCATTTCCTTCTCCGCAGCAATGGATACGCCCAAAAACTGTTCCGCCTTTTCCATTCCCGTGCCCTTGGCATGGATTACCGTACCGCCTCCCGCACCTTTTTCCCTCGCCGCATCCATCACGATATTGCTATAGCCCTGGTTCAAGATAACTATAATTAATTCGTACTCCGTTTCCTTCAATACGGTTTCCTCCTCTTTTTCAAAATTCTGCCCGTCTGTAAGGAACTGAAGGGCTTTCTTTCCCCCGATGCTGGAAAACGGGATGATAAATGCGATTCCCGTTCCCGGCACATCAATATGCATTTTTTTCTGCAGCCCCCGCTTCAGGCGGCGCCACGTTTCCCTTGTCACCGCAGCCGCCATAACCGCCTTTTCCGTGGCCTCAAGCCCAAAATAGTCCAGCATATCGCTGTTGGCCGTTCCCTCCCCCAAAGTGCTCAAAATAATCGACAAATCGTTTCCTTTATAAAATGACAGCATTTTAGAACCGATGCTTCTGTTGGTAATCGTTATCATCATATATATTTTACTCATACTAACCTCCTTGTTTACCGCATCCCTGGCATATTGGGCCCCTGGCTCAAATTACCTTTCTCGCATGCCTTCCCTACAATTCTATAATCGCGTTGTCCTCAAGCAAATCGAAAGCTTCCTGGCATCCTGCCATAGCGGGCTGCAATACGGGAACGGCTTTTGCCGAACGGAGCCGGTACACAAGGCCCAATATCTGTATGGTAATCAGCGGAGTCATGGCCACCATAGCTACCACCCCGAAAGCATCCGTTACGATATTCCCTCCCACACTGTCGCATGCCCCCATGGCAAAAGGTAAAAGAAAGGTGGCTGTCATCGGCCCGGAGGCCACACCGCCGGAGTCGAAAGCAATAGCCGTAAATATTTTCGGCACAATAAAGGATAAGATAAGCGCTATCCCATATCCAGGGATAATAAACCACATGATCGAAATCCCTGTCAGCACACGTATCATGGCCAAACCCAAAGATACGGACACGCTGATAGACAGGCTCATGCTCATGGATTTCGCCGACACCGCCCCGGAAGTAATCTCTTCTACCTGCTTCGTCAGCACATAAACTGCCGGTTCTGCCAACACGATAAAGTAACCGATGAGCATGCCGATGGGAACGATAACCCACCGGAAAGCATTGGACACAATTACCTGGCCCAAATAATTGCCCGCCGGCATAAAGCCAACATTTACTCCTGTCAGAAAAAGAAACAGCCCTATGTAAGTGTAAACCAGGCCGATTCCGATTTTAATCAGCGTACGTTTCTGCATCCCCTTGAAAATCAGCTGGAAGATGCCAAAAAAAGCCAGTATAGGGAAAAGAGAAACCGCCATTTCCCACATATATTTCGGAAACCCTTCCGCAAACATCCCCCAAAGTTCCACCGAGTTGCTGATATCCGGAATCCGTTCCGGCACATAGGATGCCCCTTCCGGATGGTAAATCAGGCCCAGCACAAGGACAGACAGAATAGGGCCGATAGAACAAAGCGACACCAGGCCAAAGCTGTCATCCGAGGCATGCTTATCGTTTCGGATTGCCGCAATACCAACGCCAAGGGCGATAATGAACGGAACCGTCATAGGCCCTGTAGTCACGCCTCCCGCATCGAAAGCCACCGCCAAAAAATCCTTTGGAACCAGAAAAGCCAGCACAATGGCAATCCCATAGAAAAAGATAAGCATATAGGATAAAGGAATCCCAAAAAGCATACGCAGCACCGCTACTACCAAGAAAACCCCCACCCCGAAGGCCACTGCAAAAATAAGCACCAGGTTCGGTATGGAAGGAACCTGCTCTGCCAGAACCTGTAAATCCGGTTCCGAAATAGTGATTACAAAGCCTAAAATTAAACTTAGGAAAACAATAACCAAAAGCTTCTTCGACTGGGTCATACAGGTTCCCACCCTTTCCCCCATAGGGGTCATGGAAAGTTCCACACCCAGTGTAAAAAACATCATTCCTGCTACTAAAAGCACTGCCCCGAGCAGAAACGCCATCAGTATACTGGGGGAAATCGGAGCTATGGTAAAACAAAGCACAAGCACAATACCGATAATAGGGATGACGGCCTTTAGGGCTTCCATCAATTTTTCCTGCAGTTTCGTTCTATACAACCTCAATTTATTTCCTCCCTTTTATTCCAGTTCCGCAAGAGCCCGTTCCCGTCTCATCATTTCCTTCCCTCCATATCAGTATAAGCCCGTTCCATCATTACGCTTTTATAGGCAGGGCGGATAATTTTATCCGCATTAATCAATTCTTCCAAACGGTGTGCGCTCCATCCCACAATTCTCGCCATGGCGAAAATGGGAGTATAAAGTTCCAACGGTATATCCAGCATGCTGTATACAAAGCCGCTGTAAAAGTCCACATTCGCGCTTACACCTTTATAAATATTCCGCCTTTCCGCAATCACCTGGGGGGCGAGGCGTTCAATCATGGAATATAGTTTAAAATCCTCTTTGCGCCCTTTATCCAGTGCCAGCCTTTCCACGAAACTTTTAAAAATCGTGGCCCTGGGATCGGAAATGGAATACACTGCATGGCCCATCCCATAAATCAGCCCGCTTTTGTCAAACACCTCTTTATTCAACATCCGGGCGAGGTAATCCTTCACTTTTTCCTCATCGTTCACATCTTTCACATTCTTTTTGATGTTCGCCATCATTTCCACTACTTTGATGTTGGCCCCGCCGTGCTTGGGACCTTTCAGGGAAGACAGGGCCGCCGCAATCACCGAATATGTATCCGAGCCGGAAGAAGTGACTACGCGGGTAGTAAAAGTGGAATTATTGCCGCCTCCATGCTCCATATGAAGAACCAAGGCAATGTCCAATACCTTTGCCTCCAATTCCGAATATTTCATATCCGGGCGCAGCAGCCGAAGGATGTTTTCCGCCGTAGACAGACTGGCATCCGGCCTGTGGATATAAAGGCTGTCATTTTGTTCATAATGGTTATACGCCTGATAGCCATATACAGCGAGCATGGGAAACACGCTAATCAGCATCATACACTGCCTTAGCACATTAGGAATGCTCAAATCCGCCGCCTGTTTATCATAGGAGGCCAGAGTAAGCACGCTTCGCGTCAAAGAGCTCATGATATCCTTGCTGGACGCTTTCATAATCACGTCCCGGGTAAAATTAGTGGGAAGCGTCCGCATCATCGCCAGCATCCCTTTAAATTCTTTCAGCTGATCCTTATCCGGCAAATCCCCAAACAGCAAAAGATAAGCAATTTCCTCAAATCCAAATCTGGCGCTGTGCTCGAATCCCCTAACCAGGTCAATAATATCATAACCCCGGTATAGCAATCTGCCTTCGCAGGGAACCCTTTTGCCATCGATAATTTCCTGGGATTTAATAACGGAGATATTGGTAAGGCCTGCCAGAACCCCTTCCCCGTTTTTATCCCTAAGCCCCCTTTTGACACCGTATTCCTCATATAAATTGGTTTCTATATGGTTATTTTTTTTGCACATATCCCCATATTTCACCGTATAGTTTTCCAGTTGCTCTCTTTTGCTGCTTTTCGTCATTGCAATCCTCCATTTCTTTCCGCTCGACTTCGTTTCTTTCTACTTTCTGCTCAATGACTCCCCCGCCATTAATCAAAACTTAATTTTTTTGCAAATATTATGACTTCTCCCAATCATGTATCAGTTCTTCATTAATATTACGCGCAATTTTTTTCGCTATCTGCCGCATCATCTGTCTTTCTTCCGCCGTGATATCCTTGCAGACTGTATCCATCAACTTTTCCCTCATCTTAAAAAGTTCCTCGCATACAGGCTCCGATGCCTCTGTTAAAGTCAAATGGATGCATCTCCTATCCTGCCCATCCGGTATGCCTACCAAATATCCGCGCTCCGCCAAATGCTCGATTGCATGGGAAATATGGGCTTTGGAGAAAAACTTGTTTTCCGCAATATCCCGAGCCGTATCCCCTCTCCCCTTTTTTAAAAAAAGGAGCACTTCTATTTCCACCTTATGAAGCCCGTATTTTTCCGTAATCAAATTGCTGGCCTTTTCATAAAGTTTCTTAAATTGCTGACCATATAATAATGTTTCAAACTCGGTATCCACTTTTTGACCCTCTTATTTGTTTATGCTAGAAAAGTTTCGTTTTGAGTTGTTGGATTAGAATAGTTTGGTAATAAACTGTT
Organism: Lachnospiraceae bacterium; assembly: GCA_021769135.1. Classification (GTDB taxonomy): domain Bacteria; phylum Bacillota; class Clostridia; order Lachnospirales; family Lachnospiraceae; genus Kineothrix. The sequence continues at coordinate 37,034 of JAETTM010000034.1, forward strand.
TTGTCATGAACAGTTCATTATTAAACTATATTCTCACAAAAATGGGGTTATGTCAAGAACGAAGAACAGAAATGACGTTAAGATTGCGCTAAGAAACCCTCCCATCGCTTCCCCTGTGTTCATTCTCCTACTATACTATAATACATAGGCAATCGCCTAATATTGATATTATACACGATAGGGAGGTTTTCACTATGAACATCGGGATTTTATTAATTGCTGTTATCGGAGGTATTGTCGGTATTGCTTCTACCTTATATTTGCTTTTCAGCTTTCCTGCTATCATTATTTGGAAAATATATCGAAAAATCACAAAGGGGATTCCCTTAACGAAATGATTCGGACCTTTAGAATAGCCAGGCACTAAGTAAAAAGGCCAGTGGAACCGAATCAAAGGCTCCGCTGCAAACAACGGGGTATCTATCAAGCTTGTGGCGCCGCAAAACGCAGCCCATCTTCCATATGCATGATATTTATCCCTGGCAACAGCCATCAAATATATGCTATAACTACCTTTTCCTGCCACACAGCCGCCTATGCCGTACCGCCATGCAATTTCTTCCAGTAAGCCGACAGGCGTTCCAGCCTTTCCTTTAAAAATCCTTGCTGGCCTTGCTTTTTCCCATATTTTGCCTTTATATCATCATAGGGCACCTCGCGGTTTTTTTCCGTCTCTTGTATCGGCCCATCTATTTCCAATACAAGCAGTTCTTCCATATGAACGTGAAGTATTCGGCTCAACATCAATAAATGGTCCAAAGAAGGAAGTACTTTTCCTTTAAACCACCGGTAAATCGGCTGCGGGCAGGACAGCCCCAGATATCTCTGAATATCCTTCACTGTATATCCCTGCTCCGATACCTTATCCCTTAAGAGAAGTCCGGTTTTTTCCATATTAATGTTGGGATATGTGCGGTTCGCATAATTCATAAGTATTTCTTCCTCTCCTAGTCAAAGGCCCCGCCGCAAGCAGCGGGGCATCAAGCTTGAAACGCCCCAAGAGGCAACACATCTTCGATGTGTGGGTATTTGACCCACGCAATAAAAGCGCCTATAATGCAGCCATGGGGTAAACCTCCGGCCAATCGATTTAATGCCAAACCATCTTCATGGATTTCAGCGTGTCTCCACGCCTGCAAAACAAGTAATCGACAAGCTATTATCATTCATACAAAGAAGTTTATTGACTACCATTCACAAAAAGTTTCCCACCAAAAAACAATTCATGCAACGTATTTTTACTTATATCAATATAACCCCATTGCAGGGAAACCGAGTTTGAGGTTTTCGCATTACAGGCACTGCATTTCCGCAACAGTTCAGCTTTCCGGCTTCCCTGTTACGCTTTTTCTGTCTCATCAGCCTATTTCAATATGGGTAGTGGCATTGGATACTTTAATCTGGGTATCCAGCTCCGCAATCAGCTTCTCCCTGCGTTCCTTCAGCTGCTGCATCTTCTCCACAATATTCAAAGGGTCCACCAATTCTGCTTTGTTTTCCTTTACATACGCCTCTACCACAGCCAAAGGCTTTGTCTCCTTTGTCCTCGCGTCCTTTCCCAGGATGCTCATCCTCATGTTTTCCGCCGTATCGTCCAGATGCCGGTTTTTCGCATTCATGGACTGGATGCACCTTTCGTATTCTTCCTGCATCTTATCATACAGGCTGTTCTCAAAACATTTTTCTTCATAACCGTTCGCCGCCCTTAAACGGTTCCTCAATGAAATCGCCCCGGCCACCGTATATTCCCCATACGATGTTTGAATCTTAGTATTTGCATTGGAAGCCACAATGGCCGCATCAATCTTCTGATAGCGCTCTATCAAATCCATAATCTGCTGGAAAGCACTCTGGGCCTGCTTCGCGTATTCCTCTCTGGACAGGCGCTTCCCGGCTGTCCGCTCTTCATTATGCTTCGCCATGTCCACAAAGCTGGCAGCTTTAATCTTATCCATAATCTTATGAATCAGCAGTTCTCTTTCATCCAATGCCTGAGTTACCAATAACTGACCGCCCATATTCCCGACCTCCTCGCTCTGTTTATAAGGATATCATACCCTATTTATCCCGGATTGTCATTGGACGGCTAGTCCAATCCAAAGGAACCGGCACCACTCTACAATCCACACTTGGCCTTGGCTCATAGCTCCCATAAATCCATTTTCAGGTAAAGCACAGGGCTTACTGCCGACGGAATCCGCTGCACAGACAAATGGACGGCAAACGCAGAAAAAACAGCAATTTTACATATCCCCATACTGCCTCATCAGCCTGGCCGCCTCTTCCCTCATCTGCCCGATTACCTTTTCCGGCCCCGCAATCCTGGCCCCTTCCCCTAACCCAATCACCCAGGAAAGGAACTGGCGGCTGACCGCCACCTTCACATGAACGGTAAAATGTCCTTCATCCTTTTTCATAAAAATTACATCTTTGCCAAACCTGTCTATCATCACGCCTGCAAGGGAATTTTCACATTCCAGCTTTACCGTTTCCTCCTCTCCGCCGAACATTCCGAACATCTTTCTGGCATATATGGCCATATCGAACTGTCGGAAACATTTTTCGCCTTCCCTTTTGCATCCTGTCATTTCGATATGAATCATTTTATCCACCCGGAAATGTTTAATCTTATCCTCTGCGGCATCGAATCCAATCAGATAATAATTCTCATCGCTCCAGGAGAGGGCCCAGGGGCTGATTTCGTAAAGCGCCCCTCCTTTCCGAAGCTCCATCTTTTTTTCCACGTTCCACTGATAATATTGAAATGTTATTTGGGAATTTGCCCCGATTGCGGCATGAATTCTATCGACATTATAATAAATGCTTTCGTTCATCGTCTTGACGCGTTCCGCCACATAGACCTGACGGTGAAGCTTGGAAGCTTCATGCTTGCTGGCCAGGCTTTCTATCTTTTTTATCAATTCGTTGGACTTTTTGGCCGTAATAAATTTTGCGGACTGGACAGAATCCACCAATAGTTTCAGCTCAGCCAGCTCAAACTGACGCTTTCCTACCGAATAGTAATAAGTACGGTCCTTCTGCCTGCCGATAATGTCCATGCCATATTGACGCAGGCTTTCGATATCGCCATAAATGCTTTTCCGCTCCGCCTGCACTCCATAGGCTTGCAGCAAATCTATGATTTCCGACATCGTAATGCTATGCTCTTCGTCCGTTCTTTCCAGCAAAATCTTCATTAAATACAAAATTTTTAATTTCTGGTTTGCCCCTTTTGCCATTTTTCCTCATCCCCCGCCTGTTACCGTAACAGAATCACTCCCCATAGGTTTCGCACCGCTTTCTCAGTTCTTCCCATCTTCTGTCCACTTCCTCCTGGAATGCGCCGATATAGTGCTGGTTTTCCGGTTTGAACAAATGCTTGAACCGGCCCTGCCTTTTCAAAAAGTCTTCAATGGGAAGCTTTTTCTTCGGCTCGTAATTCAGAATCCATTTTCCGTCTATTACCTCAAACAATGGCCAATAGCATGTTTCCACCGCTGATTTACAGATATCCATCAGTTCCGGCGGGTCATACCTCCACCCCCTTGGACAGGGCGATAAGATATTAAGGAAAGCTGCCCCCTGGGTATAAATCGCCTTTTCCGATTTCACATACAAGTCCTTCATATTCCCGATAAAAGTTGTCTGCCCCACATAAGGGATATTATGGGCCGCTATAATCGCCGCCAAATCCTTTCTCGCCTGGGGCTTTCCCGCCGACTCTTTCCCTGCGGGCGTAGTAGTGGTGTCCGCAAAAGAAGGCGTAGCCGAAGAACGCTGGGTGCCGGTGTTCATATAGGCCCCATTGTCATAGCAGACATATACCATATCATGCCCCCGCTCCATAGCGCCGGACAAAGACTGTAAGCCGATATCATAAGTTCCGCCATCGCCCCCAAACGTAATGAATTTATATTCCTCTTTTATTTTCCCCCTCTTTTTCAACGCCTTATATGCCGTCTCCGCCCCCGCCAGAGTTGCGCCCGCGTTTTCAAAGGCGCTGTGGATATAACTGTCTTCGTAAGCGGTATAAGGGTACATATATGTAGACACTTCCAAACACCCTGTGGCATTCCCTACTACCGCCCTATCCCCGGGATGCAGCGCTTTTAACACATTCCTCACCGCTATTGTACCGCCGCACCCGGCACACATTCGATGCCCCGGCGCCAAACGCTCCTCCCGCTCCTGTATCTGTTTAAAATCAAATTTCGCTTCCATATTTATGTTAAACATACTCCTTCCGTACATTCTCCCTTTACCCCATCGAAATTCTTTTCCCAAATTTCCGATGAGGAATATCATTATTCCCGCGGCCCGCCGTTCTGCAATTCGATGCCATCACTCCCGCAGCCCAAGATAGGGATACTGCTTAAATGTTTTTCCCTCTTCCGCCATTTCCCGCAAATCTCCGTATACCTTTTCCATATCTTCCACCCGGACATCCCGGCCGGAAAGCCCATAGACAATATTCACCGTTTCCGCCGTCACCTTCGCCCGGTACATAGCCGCTGTCAGTTCGGCCCCCAAAGGCCCTCCCTGCCCACTATAGCTTTCGCATCGGTCCATAATGGCAACCGCCTTGCAGCCGCGCAGCTCCTTCGCCAGTTCTTCCCCCGGGAAGGGGCGGAACACGCGAACCTTCAAAAATCCGGCTTTGACTCCTTTTTCCCGCAGCCTGTCCACCGCATCTTTGGCCGTTCCCGACACGGAGCCGATAGCGACCGCCGCATATTCCGCATCCTCCATCCGGTATGCCTCGAAGAACCCGTAGCTTCTTCCCGACATGGCCGCAAATTCCTCCGCCACTTCCAAAATGACTTTTTTGGAGCGTATCATCGCTTCCGCCTGGGCCTTTTTCGCTTCCATACAATAATTGGAGACCGCATAAGGCCCCACGGCCATCACTTCCTTTTCATTCAGCAGATAATGCTCCGGACAATATTCGCCCACAAATTTTTTTACCGGTTCATCTTCCAACAGACTGATATTTTCCACCGCATGGCTGGTAATGAACCCATCCTGGCATATCATAACGGGAAGGTGTACATCCTTATGCTCCGCAATCCGATAAGCCTGCAGCATATTGTCATAAGCTTCCTGATTATTTTCCGCATAAATCTGTATCCAGCCCGAATCCCTTGCCCCCATGCTGTCGGAATGCTCCGCATTGATATTCAAAGGCCCTGTCAGCCCCCTGTTCACCACCGCCATGACGATTGGCAGGCGGCTGGACGCCGCTACATATACCACTTCCCACATCAGGGCCAGCCCAGCCGATGACGTGGCCGTCAGCGTCCTGGCTCCGGCTGCGCTGGCTCCGATGGCCGCGCTCATAGAACTGTGTTCGCTCTCCACCGGGATAAATTCCGTGTCGATTTCCCCGTTTGCAATCATATTGGATACGAACTGGGGGATTTCCGTAGAAGGGGTAATGGGAAACGCGGGCATAACGTCCGGGTTAATCTGGCGTACCGCATATGCGGTCGCTTCGTTTCCTGACATGCTTGTTCTGATTGCCATTTATTTTCCCTCCTTCATCGAAATCGCCCCGAAAGGGCACGCTTTTTCGCAAATTCCGCAGCCCTTGCAATGTATGAAATCAAAGTCTCCCCTTCTTTTATCCTTTACAGGAATGCAGCTATCCGGGCAATAGGGCACGCAAAACAGGCATTGCCTGCACTTTTCTTCCTCCCATACCGGCGTCTGCGTCCGCCATTCCCCCGTCTCAAACAGGCGCGAAGTGGCGGGCTCGAAAATTTTCAGCCCCTCCGTCAAATCCTGCCATTTTGTTTCCTCATTTATCTGTTCCGCTTTTAACTCCATTACTGCACCTCCGTCAAAGCAAGCTTCAGCGCCGCCATATTCCCTGCCAGCACTTCCGGCTTTTTTGCAAATTTATGGGCCAGCGATTTTTCCATTTCTCCTAAAAAGACATCCGCGCCGATAACGCCGGAAATCTTGACCATCGCCGCCAGCATGGGTGTATTGGGGAAATATTTTCCCATGGTTTCCATACACACATGGTAGGCGTTCAGCAAATATATTTTCCCCCGATAGCCATTGAGCAAAGGGAGGATTTCCTTCCTTTCCATCCGGGTATTGATTAAGATTCCTCCCGATTCTTTCAGGCCTTTTGTTACATCCACTGTATGTAAAAGGGTGTCGTCCACTACCGCCACGTAATCCGGTTCATATATATTGGAATGTACGCGGATTTCATCATCGCTAATCCTGTCATATGCAGTAATAGGCGCGCCCATCCTTTCCGGGCCGTATTCCGGGAATCCCTGTACATGCTTCCCTATATTAAATGCCGCTTCCGCCAGCAGCAGGGCCGCCGTTTTCGCCCCCTGGCCTCCTCTGCCGTGCCAGCGTATTTCCGTTAGTGCTTCCATCAGTTTCCTCCATTCCTCAAGCGCTTTTTTATAACTTGTTAGATTTCCCGTAACAGTTTAGCCTTTGAGCTTCCCAGCTATGGTTTTCTCTTCTTTAGTCTTTTGTGCGAACACATTTGTCCGTATTGCGAAAACAATCTGGAATAGTATACGATAAAAATGGAGATTTGTAAAGATGGGAAATAGAAAAATAGAAATTACTGGCAACAGTTTAGCATGCAATGTGGTTAGGTTAATGGAGGCGGACGCCGCGAGAATGATAAAATCCTCCGTCGCCGCGCTCTCGCTCTGGGAAAAACGCAGCGGGCACATAAGGCGCTATAATACAGCGCCTAAGTGCCGGCGTTTTTTACCTTATAGGAAACTGCGTCGCAAGACGCATGAATTCACAAGTTCGCCCAGCGAACTTGCAGAGAATGCGAAGCATTCTTTTTCAAAGGGCTCCTTGACGCCCATCCGCAAAGAACGAGATGCCCTCCGCGGAAAGGTCCGTATAAAAGGTCAGCGACAGCACATATTCCCCGTCATTGACAAATACTTCCGCGCTGTAATTATCCAGGATAATCCTGATTTTAATTTCGCCCGGCCCCTTTTCGCTTTTTACAAGGCAGCGGCGCTGGTGGATAATCGCCCTTCTGGAGCCCGAGTGCTTTCTGTCCACTTTTATGACGGACTCATAAGGTCTGTAGCTGACGGAGGTCTGATATTTGTCATTCTGGGCAAAGCGGACGGCAAATTTGCGGTATATATTTTGCTCGTCCTCCGGGCGGATGGTAAGTTCCATATCCAGTTTGCGGCCCTGTATGCCGTTCAGTTTTATAATATCCGTAAATGCGATATTTTCGTATTTGACTTCCTGCCCCCGCATGGCTTCCAATTCCCTGACCGGGCGCTGGAACAGCCTGCCGTTTTGGACAGAAAGTTCTCTGGGCAGGCTCATCTGGCCGAACCAGGACTGCCTTTCCGGGGCATGCAGATTGCAGGTATCCCAATTCTGCATCCACCCAATCATAATCCTTCGCCCGTCCGGTGCCAGGACCGTCTGAGGCGCATAAAAATCTATTCCGTAGTCGATGGACTGATTGCCTTCTTCCGCAAAAGTATCCGTCGCCTCATCATAGGAGCCAATCAGGCAAAGCGTGCCGTTCCCATTATGGTATTCGAACCCTTGGGGCATCATATCCTGGGGGCTTGTAAGCAAGACCTGTTTTCCATCCAGGGAAAAGAAATCGGGGCATTCCCACATTTTCCCAAAACGCTCGCAGTTTGCCGCCAGGATTTTCCCGTATTTCCACCGGAAGCCGTCCGGGCTGCTGTAAAGAAGAATCTGCCCGTCATGGGAGTCCGTGCAATTTCCAGCCACACATAAATAGGAGCCGTCCTGCTTCCTCCATAGCTTAGGGTCACGGAAGTCATATTTGCTTCCGCCCTCGGGGAGGGCGCCCTTATCCAGCACCGGATTCCCCGCATATTTTTCATAATCCACCCCATCCCCAACAGCAAGGCACTGGGTCTGTACATCTTTCATGCTTCCATCCGGCTGGGCTTCCCTGGAAACCCCCGTATACATAAGCAAATGTCTCCCATCCGGCAGCACCACCGCACTTCCCGAAAAGCATCCATCCCTGTCATAATCCATATCCGGCGCCAACGCTGCCGGGAGATGCTCCCAATGCAGCAAATCCCTGCTCACCGCGTGCCCCCAATGCATCGGCCCCCAGCAAGTGCTGTACGGATGATATTGATAAAACAAATGGTATTCTCCTTTATAAAATGAAAATCCGTTAGGGTCATTCATCCATCCCACACGGGCGGACAGATGAAATGCAGGCCTGTGCTCACCCGCTATTTTCCTTTCCATTTCCACTTCATATTTTCGCGCATCCCGTAAAATCTGGCTCGTCATATCAGTTCCCATGCCTTTCTATCATTTCCATTTTTTTAGTTCCTTAAGTCTACCACCTATTACGCCAAATGGCAATCGGCCGCCCATTATCTGCCGCTTCGTTGGCCAAACGTCATTTGGCGTATATCCTGCCCTACTTCTCCACCTCTGCGTACCTGTCATAAGCTGACTGATATACCGTCAGCAGTTTATCCATGCCGCATTTTTCTTTTAAATAGTTGACATAAGTCGTCCATTCCTCATCTGTGGGCCCGCCGTCCCTCAGCCACAGGCCTTCCTGCTCCGCCACAGCACTTTCAAAATTCGCCTTATACCAGTCGATATCATCCAGTTCCCTGCTGGTAAATACACAATCCACCGGATAAACCGCCGTGCTGTCCACATAAGGCATCCAGAATTCATACAAATCCGTCAAGCGCTCAATGGCCCGGTCTTCCATTTTAAATGTTGTCTGATAATAATTGCTGAGAATCAGTTTCGGCCCCGCAACTTCCTGCTCGCCCTTTAATTCTCCGGAGCCTTTCCCGTATTTTTCACGGCTTTCTTCATCGGAAATGCTCAGCCATACCCCGTTTTCATCCTGTCCTGTAAAATATACCCCAATCGGTCCGTACTGCAGCTGCATCACATTTTCGGGAGCATACCACATATCAAAAAATTTGAGCAGATTGGCCGGGCTCTTGCATGCTTTTGTTATATTCAGGCTTCCGCTGCTTATTCCGCCGCCGGTACGTATCGTTACGTTATGGGTACCGTCCGGCCCGTCCAAAACCGGCAGGAACACGTAATCTTTTGCATAATCGCCCATCAGTTCCTCAATATACCACCATGTGGAAACCCCTACATAGCCTTGGGAGCATTTGGAAATCAGCTGGGTATCGGACTGGCTGAACATTTCCGGGTCCATCAGCCCCTCCGCATACCAGTCATGGAAGTAAGTCACCGCTTCCCGGTATTCATCCGATACGCATACGAAATCCACCGTTCCGTCATCCCTCAAAACCAAGTCCTTGCATACATCATTGGGCCAGTTGGTAAAGCCGAAGCCCGCATAGAAAATATTCTGCCCCCAGCACCACTCGTCAAACCCGGTGCTCATGGGGATGGTGCTTCCCGGGGAATTCCCATAATATTTCGCGCTCATATCGTTGTCCTTGAAAGCCTTTAACGCCGTATGCAGTTCGTCCAAGGTTGTGGGCACTTCCAGACCCAAATCATCCAGCCACGCCTTATTAATCATGGAAAACTGGGGAATGGAGTAAATGCTGTAGTCTTCCGGTGCGCCGATACCGGCCGTTCCCATGCGCTCCCCTGAAGGAAGGCCGTAAATATATCCGTCATCCATCGTAATCGCGCTGCGGATATCCGGGTTTTCTTCTAATATTTTGCTTAAGTTGGGCATATATTCCTCGGTGAGATAAGGAGTTAGATCAATAAAAGTTCCATCATCCCCGTACCGGGATATATCATAGTTGCTAAAACCTACGCCCAAAAATGCGTCCGGCAGTTCATCCCCCGCGATGCGGATATTCACCTGCTCCGCCAGCGATTCGCTCATGGTGGTCCAATCGATGCGGATTCCTGCGTCTTCCTGCATCTTGTTCAGCACCACGTTATCCGTATAGCCGGGGCTCAAAGCGCCCTGCGCGCCCATAATATCGAATTCCGTCTGGGAAGTATCGGGATTTGCAACCCCTTTTTCATGATGCCCGTAATCCTTATTTCCGCATGCCGTAAACGTCAATGCCAGGCCAAGGGCCAATGCCGATACGGCCCGCCTTTCCCAACTTTTTGCAGGTTTACGCCAATTCCGCTTCCATGCCGCCCTCATTCCCATACCGAAATTTTCATTTTCTGATTTTTTCCACATATTACCTATGTCCTTTCTGCTTCCTCATGCTCTTTCTGCTTCCCATATCCTTACCGTTTCCCGCTTCCTTGTCTGCAATCGAATAAGGCAATGTTCTTTCCCACCATCTCATCTCCGTGCGGAGCTTAGCCCTTCACCGCGCCGGCCATAAAACCTTTTTCAAAATATTTCTGCACAAACGGATAAATAATCAACATCGGCACTGCCGCGATGATAATGGATGAAAATTTAATCATTTCCGTCATTTTATTCAATTCGGCAAAACCGCCCGATATGGTGCTGGCCTGGCTTGCGCTGGCCGAACTCTTAATCAGTATATTCCGAAGCACCAACGGCAGCGGAGCCTTCGCCGGCGACGGCAGATAAATCATGGATGTAAACCAGTCATTCCAGTAGGCCACCATGCTGAACACAACCATAACCGCCATAATGGAACGGCTTAAAGGAACTACAATGCGCAGGAATGTGGTCCATTTCGACGCCCCGTCTATGGACGCCGCTTCCACCATTTCCTTGGGGATGCTGTTTTCAAAAAAGTTCCTTACGATTATCATGTTCCCCACGGCTACGCCGCCCGGAAGGAAAAGCGCCCACATATTATTGATAAGCCCCGTCTGCTTTACAATCAAATAGGTAGGAACCATCCCGCCGCCAAAATACATCGTTATTATAAAGAAGATACTCAATGCTTTCCTGCCGGGCAAATCCTTTACGCTTAAAGGGTATGCGGACAAATAAAGCACTACTACGGAAAATACCGTTCCGATAATGGTATATTTAAAGCTGTTAAAAAGCCCTGTGAGAATGCTGGGGTCGGCAAACACCGATTTATACCCATCCAGCGTAAACTGGCTCGGCAGCAAAAATGTTTTTCCCGCATATACGTCATACGGATTGGATACCGATGCAATCAATACATAATATAAAGGATAAGCCACAATGAACAGGATAATTGCACAGATAACAACCAGGATGATATCGCTGCTTCTTTCCGAAAGCCCTGTCAGCTTCCCCGATTTCGAATTTTCTTTCATAATTAAAACCATGCCCTTTCCATAATCTGTAAACTTCTGTCTCTTTTAGATAAAACTCGTATCCTCGGATATCTTACCCGCTATCTTATTCACCGCAATCAGGAGAATAATATTCACCGCAGTATTAAACAATCCTACTGCCGTGGAGTAACTGTATTTGGCATTTTCAATACCTTGCTGGTAAACATATACGGCAATGACATCGCTGGTGGCCTTGTTTAAGTCCGTCTGCAAAAGCCATACTTTCTCGAACCCTACATTCATCAGCCCGCCCGCGCTCATAATCAGGTTCAGGACCATAATCGATGTGAGTTCCGGTATATCGATATGCCTGATTCTCTGGAACAGCGATGCGCCGTCCACCTTAGCCGCTTCATACAGGGATGTATCAATATTGGATAGCGTAGCCATATAAACGATAATCCCCCACCCTGCATCCTGCCAGATACCGGAAGCGATATATATGGTACGGAATGCGGAGGATTCCGTCAGGAAATCTATCGACGTTCCCGCAATCAGGTTAATCAAGCCGCCGGAAGGGCTTAAAAAGATACGAATCATACCGCAGATAACCATGGTGGAGATAAAGTGCGGCGCATAGAGCACCGTCTGGGTAACCCTCTTAAAACGCTGGAACCTCATCTGGTTCAGCATCAGCGCAAGGATAATCGGAATCGGGAAACTCCACAGGAGGCTGAAAAAGCTCAGCAGCACGGTATTTTTAATCATCCTTGCGAATGTAGGTGCGCTAAAGAAACGTTGGAACCATTCCAGCCCGACCCACTCGCTTCCCATGAACCCGCGGCTTGCTTTATAATCCCTGAAAGCGATTTGTATCCCATACATGGGTATGTACTTATAAATAACGGTCAATATTACCGGGATTAATAGCATTGCATATAGCTGCCAATTATCCAGTATGCGTTTTTTCAATGGCCTTTCCGTATGTATTCCCGGCTTTAAGGCGGCCAATTTGGTTTTGCTCATATTTTCCCTCGTTTCTGCGCTGCTTTTTGTTTATCATAGAGTCTGCGGACGCAGCACTGACACAGGCCCTATTTTTTAGTCTTGCGTTTCTCGATGCGCGCTTTCGTGAAACGTTATATGGATTCTTTTTATTAAAATATCACTATATCTTAATAAAATCAATATTTTAATTATATTTTTTTCAAAATTTTATTCATTTCGTTATTTTACCCAAATTTAATTATTTATTTTTGGCTAATAAGCACTATTTAATTTCATATAACGTTTCATGAAATTTTTCTTTTTTAACCCTTTACAAATTAAACTCACAGCATTATAATAAATGAAAACAGTTCGTAACATGAATATTTGCTGTTCTATTTCATAAAAATACGAAAAATTTAATTGTTTTTAATATTTTTACGTTTTAATTTATTATGATTAAGAGCTTTTACATGTTTTTTTCTTCTTTATTCATGAAACGTTTTGTTTGCAGGATTCCACCGCAACGGATAATTTATAAATTATAGAAAGGAAAGAAATACCCATATGAAAAAAGAAAATTCCGCCCCTACTATGAAAGATGTTGCCAGAGAAGCCGGAGTTGCCCTTGGCACCGTTTCCAAAGTCGTCAACGGCATTCCCGTAGGGGATGCTTACAGAGTCCGGGTAGAGGAAGCTATCCGTAAACTGAATTATCAGATTAACAGTTATGCCCAGGGATTGAAATCAAACAAAACACATACCGTAGCCCTGTTAATCCCTAATACCCAGGAGCCCTTTTATGCCTCTTTGGTTTATCATATCAACATCGCTCTTTTAAAACGGAAATACCGTATGCTGCTCTGTTCCACGGATTATGACTCCGGCCTGGAGCAGGAATATATCGCCATGGCGCAGCAGAACAAGGTGGACGGCATCATCGGGCTCACCTATAACCCCGGCCTGGTCATCGAAGAAAGCACCCCCTTTATCGCTATCGACCGCTCCATGAGGCCCAATATCCCCTGCGTCACAAGCGATAACTTTGCCGGCGGACAGTTGGCCGCAGAAAAGCTGGCCGATTTAGGCTGCAGGAATGTAGCGTTCCTGCGGACAGGCTCCTCCCTCTCCAATGAGCCCAACAAAAGGAAGGCCGGATTTGAGAACGGTTGCCTTTCCCGCGGGCTTCCTTATGAAATGAAAATTATAAGCGACGGAGACCCTTATTCCGAATTCGAAGAGTTTCTGGCCAGCCATATCCGTGAGGGCCGGTTATCTTTTGACGGCATATTCTGCGTCACGGACGGCCTGGCATATTCCATCATTAAAACATTGCGCAAACTAAACCAAAAAGTTCCCGATGACGTTCAGGTCATCGGCTTCGATGGCACAAGGCATTTCGGCAACAAGGACTATACCTGCTCTACTATTGTTCAGCCCGTACCTGAAATCGCTGAAATGTGCGTGGAGCTTCTGCTTCAGGAAAATATGCCCTCCAAACCGCCCCTCGTATGCCTTCCCGTCACATATGCCTATGGCGGAACCACATTGGAAGCAGCGCCGGAAAAAGAAGAGCGGTAAAAAGGATGATTGGCCTATGGAAAGGACACGGTTATCGTTATGCGAATAGGTAATTTGGAAGATATGGAAAAGCAAAAACCAGCAAATCCTGCCAGCACAGAAGCGCCGGAGGCGCCATATGATGTCCGGGCAGATTCCCCGCGGCGAAAAAAATTTAAAAATTGGTGGTATTACTACAAATGGTATGTGATTGCCGGAATCGTACTATTGGCCATCCTCTGCCATATCGCCGGGAATGCTTTGGGCCTCTGGCAAAAAGCGCCCGATTTCCAGGTTGCCTATGTGGGGAAACAAATACTTCCGCAGGATACCATATCCGCTTTGGAACAAGCCTTCACGTCAGTCGCGGAAGACTTCAACAAGGACGGAGAAGTTATTGTCCAAATCAATCAATACATATATGGCACCCCAAACCCGGATGCCGAAACGGCATATTATGAATATGCTTCCGAGACCTCCCTGATTGGGGATATTTCATCCGCCGACAGTTATTTCTTCCTCATGGATGAGCCGGAACATTTTCAGCTGGAATACCAGCTCCTCGCTTCCCCCGACGGAAGCTGCCCCGATGAATCCGACTTTTCTATTGACGGCAAAGCGATTGCATGGGCCGACTGTCCGGCCCTGTCCGGGATGGAACTTGGCACTTACTCGGCCACAATACTCGGCGTGGAAGAAACCGGCAGCAACCAGGAGCTCCTTTCCGGGCTCTACCTGGGAAGGCGCTGTTTCTATACAGACAAAACAACGGATTATGCCGATGAGTGCGGCCGCCTATGGGATTACCTGTTCCGCGGCCAATAACCCTCAAACGCCGGGGGAAAGGCTCTCTGTCCGCAACGGTGCAGAGTGCTCTTTTATCATATAATCAAAGACCCCGCCGCAAGCTGCGGGATATTTGAACCTCGCGGCAGTCGCTAAATATCCAATCCAACCAAAGGTTGGTTTAAGCACGGCTACTTGGCTCGTTGCTCGCGGGAATAAAGAAAGGTAGGAATCCAACATGAAAATAAATCGGTTAAAAATTTTATTCTATACGATGCTTTGCTCCCTCACCCTTACCGGATGCTCCTATTTTCCATCGGCAGCGGAGAATACGCCGGAAGATACCTGGGCGGACTCAGGTTATGTTACAATCGGCAGCAGCCTGACCATCCAGAACACGGACAGCCGGCTGACATTACAGAATAACATCGACACATTAGCCTCCGACGGCCTCTATTATGCAGCCTGGACGATAGGAAATTCCATTCCTTTTGAAAACAGCGACGGCGATACCGTTGATTTATATGATGCCCAGCTCTACTTGCTTTCGGGGGAATTTCCCAGCGAGGAAAATGCACAGGCCTCGGCAGCGCAATGGCTTTCGGCCGGGAAGGCAAATTATGAGATACTGGAAGAAGAAGAAATCACATGCAATGGCCAGCCCTATACAATGATTACCTACCGCTGCATCAGCGAAGACAACCCATATGACAGGGGGGTATCCGCTTTTGGCGTATGCGGCAGCAATGCCGTATGTGTGGAACTGACTTGCAGGGAAAATTTTAAAGAGGATTTAGAAGCTATACTCCTTCCATTTTTAAATAGCTTCCATTACAACGCCGGATAGCATTTCCGGCTTTTTTCTTTCCTTCAAGTTTTGTCTGCACATTCACAACAATTATTTGTTCTATCTTAATCTAATATTTTTAGCAAAAACTATTCATGTGGTACAATAAAATATTTACATAAAGATATAAATATGATAGAATTTAAACAAAATAAGACAATAAATTCATGTTGACACAAACGAAACTAATAGTGAATGCACGAAAGAATGAGGTGAAACATGGAAAAGAAGAAAAAAGACGTCCGTTTTAGCCCCCGCGAGGTAGATATCCTTTACATTTTATGGAATGCGGGCAAACCTATGCTGGCATCCGAGATTCTGGCGGTAGATAAGAAGCTAAAGCCAGCCACCGTAAATACGGCCTTGAAAAAAATGTTGGAGAAAGAATTGGTTGTTGTGGCGGATTTTGTAAAAAGCGGCAATGTATATGGGCGGCGTTATAAGCCCACCATCACATTAAAAGACTTTGAAATGCAAAAGTTTTCTACCACTGCCGCCGATTTAGTAAACGCATTATCCCGCAGCACCGATACGGAGTCTGTTTTGGAAGAATTGGACAACCTGGAACAGATTATCCAACAGCAACGAGAAAAAATCCTGCAGAAAAAATAAATGCACATCATTGCCCGTGGGAATAAAACACCTGGGCAATGGGGGATGTTTCATCCACAATCAATGTTTTATTATCGCCCGTCATTGTCGCCTTAGCCGCATCCAGCGAACGAAGGAATAGATAGAAGTCCGCTTTTTCCGGGTCATTATAAGCCTCGCTTAGGATTCTCATATATTCCGCTTCCCCTTTGGCGATAATTTCTGCTGCCTGTGCATCGGCCTGCGACTGCATAACAATAATCTCCGCGGTAGTATTATTGGAGATTTGTTTGGCTTCTTCCTGCCCTTCGGCTTGGTAGGTAGCCGCAATATTATTCCTTTCCGAAATCATGCGTTCATAAACCGCATTTTTATTTTCGTCCGGCAAATCCAGCGATTTCGTCTCCACAGCCAAAAGCTTAATCCCATACTGTTCCAGCGTTCCGCCGATATTCTCCATAATTGCCTTCGTCAGCGCACCGTCCCGCCCGCTGATTACTTCCTCCTGGCTTAAGCTGCTGATTACATTTTTTAAGCTGTTGTATACAATCGTGTCAATCCTGAATTCCGCATTGCTTTTCTGCGCGCTCAGCGTCTGGGTATATTTATAAGGGTCTTCTATCTTCCACAGCACAAAGCAGTCGGCAATCATGGATTTCTTATCCTTTGTCATTACGTCACTGACTGCCAAATCATATAGGAGCATTTCATTTTGAATCTTTTCCACCGTCTGGATAAATGGCAGTTTCAGGCTAAGCCCCGGCGTTTCCCGTATGCTTTCAATTTTCCCAAACTGTTTAATAATCGTGTATTCATTAGGATATGTGACCACCACGCTGGCATTCGCCAGCGCCAGCAAAGCTATCACAATACAAATGGGTACTAAACGTCCAAATCTCTTTTTCATTCTATTTCTCCTATTCCATCTTATTCCAGTTCCGCAAATCCTCTCTCAGCGCATCTTGTGCCGGAGCAATTTCCGGCCGCTTTGCGTCCTGAAATTCTCCGGGGGCGCTTCCCAGGGATTTGCTGTTTTTATTCCAGTTCCGCAAATCCCCTCTCAGCGCATCTTGTGCCGGAGCAATTTCCGGCCGCTTTGCGTCCTGAAATTCTCCGGGGGCGCTTCCCGGGGTTTTGCTGTTTTATTCCAGTTCCGAAACCCCGCCTTCAGCACTTTCTTCCTCGCTGCTTCCGACAACGATATTGCTTCCGGTCATATCGCTGCCGCTGTCACTGCTCTTTCCTGCCCCTGTAAAATCGGCAAAGGATTCCAATGGAAGCATGGTCTGGGTCGTGCCATCGCTTTTTTCTATAATCACTTTCATTGTAGGCAGTATCTCTTCCATCGCTTCATAAAACATCCTCTGCTTTGTAATCAGCGGATATTTTTGATATTCCGCGTAAAGCTCATTCAGCCTGGCCGTCTGCCCTTTTGCTTCGTTTATCCGTTCTTCCGCTTGAGCTTGAGCCGTCTTCACCGTTTCATCCGCCGTCGCCCTTGCCGCCGGGATATCTTCATTCCTTTTCTGATTCGCCCGGTTAATGGAGGTTTCTTTTCCCTGCTTTGCGTTCTCCACATTTTTAAATGCATTAATCACTTCCTGGGTCGGCGGCTCCGCATCCTGGATGGTGATGTTTACCAGCTGTATGCCAATATCCTCTTCGTCCAGACGGGTAATGATTTTCTCCTTAATGGAAGCCTGTATTTCATTCTTGCCCGTCGTAATTACACTGTCCACATCATACAGCCCAATGGTATCCCGAATATAGCTTTGCGTCAGATTCTTCAATATGGAAATCGGATTTTCCGATGCATACAAATATTTCACCGGATCCGTCACGCGGTATTCCACGTAGAAATCCACATTCACGAAATTATAATCCCTTGTAATCATAAAGGATTCCTTATCCACAAAATCCCCTGTCTCCGATTCGTATCCGATGGGGAAACCATTGATCGTCTTGGGCACCTTGGCAAGCCTCTGAATATATGGCAGTTTTACGTGGATTCCCGATTCTTCCACCACGCTTGGAACGCCAAAAGTCGTAATCACGGCATATTCATTTTCTTTCAGGGAATAAATGCTTCCCACCAGCAAATAAGCCGCTGCAAGGAACACTACCATTCCTCCGGCCACTTTCCCCATTTTAACGCCCGCTTTCCTAATATGGGATTCCTGCTGCTCATCCACAGTATCTTTTTTCTTTCTCCTGAACATACTCTCTCCTTTTTTGATTCGCTTGAATATATGTTAATTGTACTACTCCTTCCTCTTTATATCAATAGTAACAGTTCAGCCCTCGGATTCTTTGCCACATCTACACATTCGTACGGACTTTGCAGCAAGTGCAAAGTCCTGAACCGAAATCTTATGATACCAAAAAATCCCGTACACAAACGGCCTCTGTGTACGGGTATGCTATAGATAATTTTCCATTTTTCTCTTAAAATTTCATTCTGACTCCCTGCCCCTCAACTCTTCAATCCCGACATTACCACGCTCTGCAAAATATATTTCTGCCCAAAGACATATAAAACAGTCGGGATAATAATGGACAGCATAACCCCTGCCAATATCACGGATACGCTTCCCGTTCCCATTGCCCCGCTTAGCACTTTCAAACCAAGGGGCAATGTCATCCTGTCATATTTCGACAGAAAAATTAAAGGATTCAAAAAATCATTCCATGAAGCTAGGAAAGTCAGCAGGGAAGTCATAATAATCACCGACTTGGACATAGGCAGAAAGATGCGCAGATAAATCCGGAACCGCCCGGCCCCGTCAATATATGCCGCTTCTTCGTAGCTGTCCGGTATCGTCAGCATGTACTGCCGCACAAAAAAGATATTCAATGGGCTGATAATCGACGGTAAAATCAATGACATATGGGTACCTACCAGCCCCATCTTCGACATAACGATATAAGTGGGAATCAGCTTCGCCTGGCTGGGAATCATCATTCCCGCCAAAATAATCATAAAAACCACATCCCGGCCTTTAAAAGGGATTCGGGCAAAAGCATACCCCGCCATAGTGGTGATAAAAAGATTGGCAATTACCACCGTAACCGCAATTTTTAAGCTGTTAAAAATCACTTTTGCAAAAGGGAATGCATGGAATACCGCTATATAATTTTCAAAGTGAAAACTTGTAGGGAAAAAGGATGGCGGCAGCCGAAAGGATTCCTTCGGAAGTCGCAAGGATGTGGAAAAAATCCACGCAAACGGCATCAACATCAGTATACAAAGCAAAAGGAGCCCTATAATAAGAATCATCTGGGGAATTTTAACCCTGCTTTTCATTCCGGCCTTTCTCTTTCTTCCCCTGTTTAACTTTATTTCTCCACTATTTTCCCATTTACTCATAATCATACACCACCCACTTGTTTTGTCCGATATACTGAATCACTGTAATTGCCAAAATAATGAGAAACAGCACAAAGGAAATCGTAGCGCCATACCCGATGTTCATCTCCTGAAAAGCCGTCTGATAAATTTCAAAAGCAATGGTCTTTGTGGATGAGCCAGGGCCGCCATTTGTCAAAAGATACGGTTCATCAAAAATCTGGAATACGCTGACAATATTTGTAATAAGTACAAAGAAAATGGTCGGGCTAAGCAGCGGCAAAGTAATATGGAAAAAGGTCTTTACGGTACTCGCCCCATCTATGGAAGCCGCCTCATAATATACATTCGGTATATTCTGCAGGCCAATAAAATAATACAAAAAGGTAGTTCCTATAAATTTCCAGAAGCTAAACAGCGCAATCGTCACATACACCATAGTCCTGTCCGTCAGCCAGGGGATATTGCTCCCTCCAAAGAGCCTTACAAAATAATTGATAACTCCCGTATCCGTGGAAAAAATATAGCCCCAGGCAATTGCCACCGATGCGGTAGTCACAATAGAAGGGAAGTAAATCACTGTCCGGAAGAAAAACTGAAACCTCGTTGCCTTATATACCAAAAATGCCAATATGAGGCCCAGGCCGCAATGAATTGGGCATAAGATTAGGAGAAATTTAAAAGTATTTCCAAATGCTACAAGAAGCCCCTTGTCGCTGAACATATGCCGGATATTATCCAGGCCTACAAACTGCGCCGGATTAATCAGATTATATTTAAAAAAAGACAGCACCGCCGATAAGCCCACGGGAAGCCCGATAAACAGAAAAAAACTGATTAAAGCGGGGGCAAGGAATAAATACCCCGATATATTGTCATGCATCTTTTTCTTTTTCATAAAACGGCTCCTGGGTATTTCTTTTTCTTTCATTTATAACCATACTCCTTTCCATATCTCCCGACCTATCCACGGCCGGAGTTTTATGCAGCAGCCTGCCCCTCCTCGACATGGCAGGCTGCCGCATATTCCCCCATCCTCATATTCGTCAATGACCCCGCCGCAAACAGTTTATTTATTTTCCGCAAGAACGCTGTTCATCTGTTCTGCCGCTTCATCCAAAGTCGCCTGTACATCCGCCTTATTCACACATATTTCTGATATTGCGGTGAGTACGATATTGGAGCACTCCGTAAACTGGGGCGGCGCGCTGACCGGTTTATAAATATCCGTATTGGAGTCCAAATAGAACAATTCACAGTTCTCCGGAATGCCCAGGCTGGAAATTTTATCTTCCGCCAGTGAGTGCAGCGCAGGAATATTTCCTGTTGACAAATATGCCCCTGCGAACTCTGCCTGAGACATCCAGGCTGCCAGTTCTTTCGCTTCTTCCAGGTGCTTGGAACTGTTAAAGGTGAAAATACCATCCACGCCGCCAATCTGCTGATTCTGGCTGAAGCTGGGAAGATACTGTACCGCAACGTCTTTAAAATCATTTGCCACATATTGTGCGGTAGGCCACCTTCCCCAGGAGCCCATGGCCACCTGGCCATTGATAATCTGGTCGATAGCGCCTACGTTTTCCTCAGGAACAGGAGCATAGCCGTATTTATAAATCAAATCCTGCCAAAGCTGGAAAATTTCCACAGATTCCGGCGAGTTTATCGTACTTTCCGTAAAGTCTTCGTTCATATAGGACGCGCCGTTGTTGTAAAGCCATGCCTCGGCGCAGAAGTACTCGCCATAGGGAACTGCGATTGCATATTGTTTGATGCCATCCTTTTCCGTAGTCAATGCTTCACAATAGGAGAGGAATTCCTCTTTCGTCCATGACTCCCCCGGGAGTTCCAAATTGGCTTCTTTCAACCTGTCCATGTTAAAATGCATTACCACATTATTGAAGGAAAACGGGAAAGCATACGTATTGCCCGCATCGTCTTTAAAGATTTCCTGGAAAGCCGGGCTGGTATCCGCCAAAATGGCATCCGCAATCTCCTGATTTGCCGCAATCCAATCATCAATAGGGGCTGCCACTCCCATGTCCAGGAATTTGGAAATTCCTTCTATGGCAACGATTGCGCAGTCCAGTTCATCTCCGCCCCCTATCATTGTCTGAATCTTCGTACAATACTCTCCCCACGAAGATGCTACAAAGATACTCTCTACCTTAATGCCCGTTTTTTCCGTATACATTTTCAGAAGATTATCCAGGGCTTCTTTCGTGGTGCCGTCGCCGCACATAGCCAGCGTCAGCGTAATATCCTCCTTCTTTCCCCCTGCATCTTCCGCGCCCCCTGCATCTTCCTCAGGTTTTGTTTCCGCCGCTGTCTCGCTGCTTTCCGCGGCTTCACTTCCCCCGCCATTCCCGGAATTGCCGCTTTGGCATCCGGTCAGCCCTATTACCATACAGGCCGCCATCAATAATGCTAAAAATCTCTTTTTCATATGTTTACCCTCATTTCTGCGCGGCTTTTTGTACATGCCAGATTTACAGGCGCCGCACAACCGCAAATCTGGCTGTTTTGTATGACTTACTATACCATTCTCCTACTTTTCGGTAAATGAACTATTGATTGGTGGTTGGTAATATTGTTGGCTCTTTCGTAAGAAACGTTTAAATTTTCTGCCACAATGCTATAATTACAATGTCGATATGCACTTTTCCCGGAAAGGAGGACGTTATGAGCATAAACCGCCAGAAAAAATTTAACCCGAACTCCATTGCTGTAAAATACTTCGCTGTAACATGTATTTTCATCATTGTGCCTATATTGGTTTTCTTTATACTGGCACAACGCTTTAATACCGATACTGTCCTTGACCAGAAACGCCGCTCCGACCTTTCCACTTTAAATGCATTCGCTTCTTCTATCAGCGCATACATGGCTTCTATCGAGGCCATTGCCAGCCTTATCGTGCGCGACGAAGCTGTTCAGGATTTTATAAATGCTTCATCCTTGTCCTCCATGTCGCATGGGAAAGCCATATATAAAGAGCTGGATTCTTCCTTGTGCCTCGCTCCCTTTTCCGACATAGATGCATCCATCCTCGCCGCAGGGCTGACCGACTCCTCCGGCCTCTTTATTGGTGAACACATGCTCAATCCTGACCGGCTTTCCTATTTCTTTCATAATTT
The DNA here is from genome assembly GCA_021769135.1 of Lachnospiraceae bacterium. Taxonomy (GTDB): domain Bacteria; phylum Bacillota; class Clostridia; order Lachnospirales; family Lachnospiraceae; genus Kineothrix. The sequence continues at coordinate 59,454 of JAETTM010000034.1, forward strand.
CTTTACGAAGAAAGGGCCTATCCTGGAACCGGTATGGACCAATACGTTTTCCATCGAATTCCGGGATTCCGGCGAAGTAAAAAAGGTTCTCGCCCACTTGACTCCCGTTAAGGATAAGGAGGGAAACATATCCGGCTATCTGGTGCTGTTCCTGGATACCCATAAATTCAGCGAACTTCTCACCGCATATTCCGATGATATTTATGTACTGGAAAATGTATATATTATCGGAAGCAAACGGAAAGTTCCCGTCAATACCAGCCTCTACAGCTTCAGCCAGATTAACTATGGCCTGCTTTTAAATGACAACTGCGTCATCATAGACCAGGAAGATGACTCCTTAGTGGTCACCACCAAGGTTTTCCCCCAGCTTGACTTCCGCCTGCTTTTAATTTCCTCCTACCGGGAACTGCGGGAGAACTCTGTCATTGTCTATCCGAATTTGTTTACCGTTATGATTTGGGGCATCTTTTTTGCAGTGGTTTCTTCTCTTGTTATCGCCCGGTTCCAGGCAAGGCCTATCTTCTATTTAATAGGTATTATGGAACATGTAAAGGAAGGAAATTTCAATATCCGTTTCCAATCCAAAGCGAAAGATGAAATCTCCGAACTGGGTTTTACTTTTAATTCCCTTTTGGACAAAGTACAGGCTCTGATGGATGAGCAGAAAGAAAATCAGAAACGAAAGCAGAAAATGGAGATGCAAATGCTTCAGGAACAGGTCAAACCCCATTTCCTCTATAATGTGCTGGAAATGACCAGCAGCCTGATACGCTGTTCCCTGTATCAGGAAGCCATGGATACTTTGGAAAATCTGGCCAGTTTTTACCGTATTTCCTTAAATAACGGTTCCAATATCATAACGGTAAAAAATGAAATCCAGTTGGTGGAAAACTATCTCCATCTCCAGAAAATGCGCTACATTGAATTTATGGATTACATGGTGGCTTTCAGCCCCAATATTTATGATTATTCCATCCCCAAGCTCACCCTCCAGCCCCTGGTGGAAAACGCAATCTATCACGGCATCAAGGAAAAAGGGGAGGCGGGCATCCTCTGTGTAACCGGCTATCTGGACGGTCAGCGGGTTGTATTTGAAATCTATGATACGGGAACGGGGATTGCACCGCAGAAAATCAAAGAATTGGAAGAAGCCGTCGCCGCCGAAACGGATATCAGCAACCATTTCGGCCTGGCCAGCGTGGTCAAACGGCTCAACATCCATTATAACAATCAGGCGAAACTGCTCATCGAAAGCAAACTATCTGAATATACTTGTGTCACCCTGTCCTTTCCGGCGGAAAAATAAGCCAGAAGGGCATACAGCAAAATTTGTTCCTGCAGACACGAACTTGATATACACAAAAAGCTGCACAGAAACGGAGTAAAATATGTTAAATGTATTTCTTGTAGATGATGAATATTTTGAACGAACAGCATTGAAAAAACATGTTCCATGGTCGGAGAACGGCTTTCAGGTAGTGGGGGAAGCCAACAACGGGAAAACCGCTTATCAGATGATTTTGGAGCTTGCTCCCGACATCGCCATCGTGGATATCAATATTCCCGGATATAACGGTCTGGAATTAATTGAAAAACTTTGCCAGGAACATATTTCCTGCCGATATATCATCCTGACCGGCTATGATACCTTTTCCTATGCACAAAAGGCTTTGAAGCTGGGTGTCCATGACTATATATTAAAGCCGATTAACTACGGCCTGTTCGTGCAGTCCCTGAACGAACTTAAAGAGGAGATTAACAGGCAGCACATGTTGTCCGGAAAGCTCAGCCATCTTCAGAAGGAAAATGAAAACCTGTTTTTGGAAAGCTGTTATAATGACCTTGTCAACTGCAATTTTACCACCGGCAGCCTGTCCGGATATGACAGTTCCCTGGCCAGGCATTTCCAGCTTAACTATCCTGCTTATGGGGTAATTGTATTCGATTTTCCAAGCCGCCCCGAGCCCGCTTCCCTGCGGCAACTTCAGGATAAGCTGAAAAAGCATTTTGCGAACCTCTCCTTCGTCTGCTTTCTGGATGTGAAAAAACGTATTTTTATTATCACCGATTCTTCCAATGAGGAAGTCTTTTCTTCGGCTGCTGAAAGCTTTCACCGCTTTTTGCAATCCGAAATCCCTGATGTAATCGGCGGCGTCGGCCTGTCATATCCCATTTTAGACCAACTGTACCTGTCCTATAATGAAGCCTGCATTGCCTTGAAAAACCATTCTCTCCTGGGGGAAAATTTAATTTTTTATAAAGATATCCCTTCATCGCCCGGGGCAGGCCTGGAATCCAAAGTGAGAAATCAGCTTCGTTTTTTGCTGCTAAACCGCTCTTATGACAGAATCCGGCCTTTTTTGTCGGAGCTATACGATAACCTTATACAGCAAAAAACCACATTTGATTGTATCGCTTTGCAGACCATGGAGCTGACCGGCCTTTTGACCGAGATTTTAAGCGGACAGGCGGCTACGCCCATCTCTGTTCTGGATACCAACAGCAATATACTGGATACCCTTGGCTCCATGAAAGATATTGACGAAATTAAAGAGTGGATAATAACGCTTTACCTGAAATCGCTGGAAAAAGTTGCCGATAAGGCATCCGATTTTTCCGATACTACTATTTGTATCGAAAAGTACATTGTGGAGCATCTTTCTGACCCGGAATTGTCCATCGCCAAGATTGCTTCCGAACTTTATTTGAATTACAGCTATATCTGCTACCGGTTCAAGCAGGATAAAAATATGACCGTCAACGATTTTATCAACCAGGCACGCATCGAAAAGGCCGTAAGCATGTTTCACGAGCATATTGACAATATCGGCTATGTAGCGGAGCAAACCGGGTTTAATAATGCGGGGTATTTTAGCAAGAAATTTAAAAAGGCCACCGGACTGTCTCCAAGTGAATATATTAAAACCATATTTTAGCGGCAAGGGCAATGGCAAACCGTGCATCCCAATTCATGTATCAATCGTCATAATGCCCTTTGCATGCGATTATCCATAGGTTTCCATATTCATCTATGTTATATACCAATCTATTTTCTTTATCTATCCGTCTGCTCCAGGCCTTTCTGTGTTTCAAGGGTTCAGGCTTTCCTATTCCTTCAAATAAACCATTTCTTTCAATATCTTTCACCAACTCATTTATCTTTTTTAAGGTTTTTTTATCTTGCATCTGCCAATATAAATAATCATCCCATGCACGGTCTGACCATAATTTATTCATCGTCATCCACCTCTATAAGTTCATGCTGCTGCCCTTTCCCAGAAGAAAGCTGAGCAATCCCTCTGTCAATCATTGCAAGATATTCTGCATTTTGTGCGGCTTTTATAATCTGATTATATTTTTCTAAACTTAATATAACCACGTTCTTCTCATCCTTACGGGTAACAATAACCGTTTCACTATTATCTGTTGCTTCATCACAATATTTTTTCAAATTATTTCTAATAGTAGAATAGTTTACTGCCAACATAATATCGCCCCCTGTTCTGTACAAATAATTGTACGATTTATTGTGCAATTATTATATACTAATATTATGTACGTGTCAATAAAATTTATAACATTTCCATACAAATCAGTTTAGCCCAGAGCGGCACAGCGAGCCATAGGTTTTGCATGTGCCGCTCTGGCTGAACCAATACCATTTAGATAATACCTTAACTAGTCGCCATTAACTAACTAACATTGGGGCTGAACTATTACGCATCCCTTAACGAATTACCAGGCTATCGCCTTCCTTTAATTCCTCTGCCTTCTCCAAAATAATTTCATTTTCCACTGTAAAGGCCAGTTTTTCCTCGTTTTTTGCTACCTCTTTTACTTCCTTTAACGCAAAATCCAAATACTGTACCGTTAGAGTTCCGTACAATACATTCAACTCTATTCCCTCTTTTGAAAAAACAACTTCTCCGAAGCCGGAATCTGCAGACCAGAAGTATCTGCCTTCCCCGCCGTGAAGGGGATGGAAGCCGATTCTATGATGATAAAGGTCGAAAACAAAACCGCTGTAAACAAGGAGAAGCGCATAGCTGGCCATAGAACGGGCATAGTTGCTTCCGCATTCCATTTCATTCCATGGATTCCTCTTTTCTCCGTCATATCTATCCCGTACCGCCCTGACGCACCGCAGCCCTTCCTGCTCCAATCCGTGCATAATCATGTGACTTGCCGCCTGATATTCGAAGCCATGCATCGTCTCTTCCGCATAAGGTACGGAAATCCACGGTTTTTTCCTGCCTTCCGGGTAAGCACAGATAATAGTTCCCTGCTCGCCATTCATCCCGTATACTCTACATGGATTTACATGCTCCCGCATATTCGGCACGAAGTTGTTTTCATAAATGCAGCGGAGGGCGGAAGATACTTTTTCCTTATCAAAAATTTCACCCAGATTCAGCAAATCCGCATGCCATTGCCCTAGTACCTGGTCGATGGCGCACCCTTCGGCAATCTGGTATTTCATTTCCTGCGCCTCTTCGTTCCAATAGCTGTTCATGGCGCTGGCCCCGTGCATGCTTTGTCCGTTATGGAAGGAGGCCAGAATCTCCTTATTTTTTAAATCCACATTCTGATAGAAATATTGCCCGTTAAAAAGGGTGGCGTTCAACTGCTTCTTTCCCTTTTCAAATACCTCCATATATTCTTCCTTCGCCGGAGTATCCCCCAGGATTTCCGCCAGCTTGGCAGCGGCCAGCAGCCCGCCCAGATACATACCGCTCAGCCATGAATTAGGCCCGAAGAGCTCCATATCCAACGTATGGTGCTGTCTGCCTTCCATAATGCCGTCTTTATTCCTATCCCAGCAATCCGAATTTTCCTCGCTCCATGCGAACTCCACGCTGCGCTTTACCTCCGGCCAGATGCCCTTTAACCATTCCACATCCCCGGAAAGCATAAATTCCCTATATACCCGCAAAACGGTGCCATATTGCCCGTCCACCGCCGGGCGATGATTGGTAGGGCCTATTCCAATCGGCAGCTGCAAGCGGAACCCCATTCCCCCATCATCCTGCATGGAATATGTATATTCCAGTTTTCTGGCACTTCTTTCCAGTTTTGGGAACAAAAATGCCGGCGCATAAACATAGGACCATACATGAGTACATGTACCTTCACAGGAGCCTAAATTTTCATGCACGCCCTCAAAAGCATAGAAAGAACCATCCTCCAGCCGCAGGCATGTAGGCGATTTGAGAATAGATATATTCGCTGTCACCGCCTCAAGCGCCTCAGGGGGAAGGGATGAGCGGAAAATCGCTTCCTGATACCGCCTGGTATACATCAGCAGTTCACTGAATTTATCCAATCCGTATAAAGCGCTTTCTTTGGATGTTTCAAACAGCGTGGCATAATAATTTTTCCACTTCTTGCTCCTTCTTTCTTCCAGCTCTTCCTTCGACAGGCCCAGGTGGGTAATATCCCAGAAATTGTTCATATAAGGGTTTGACCAGGAAAGAATAAAACGAACGCTCTTCGCCTCTCCCGGATTCACCTCCACTCTGGCTGCCAACGTGGCGGTATCCGAAATATTGTCCGAATCCGGATTCGTCCTGTCCGTTTCATAATGCCGGTTTTTCAATGGCCCATAAGAAGAAAATTCGTTCCAGAAAACGGCCGAATTATCAAACCATCTTCCCCTGAACCAATACTCCTGGAAACTCACGTCCAGGCTGTCCGTAGCAATGGTCAAATCCCCATACCCCACCGCATCCCTCGGCCCGGTATTTCCCAGGAAAATATAGTGTTTTTTGTCCGCCTGCCCATAGCGGTGGCTGGTGTTGGTGCGGCAGTAAAAATTGCTGCAGGATAAGGCTATTGTATAATATAGTTTTTTATCCGACGTATTGGTGATTTCCATTTCAAAAAAAGCTGCAGGAATGGAGCTGTCATCCTCGTTAGTAGGAATCAACGGGTTAAATGCTGTCATTTGTACCGTTCCCGGAAATTTATCATGGACGAATTCCAACCGCGCTATCGGGTATTCCCCATGAAACTTCATATATTCAAAATGCGGGAAGCCCGCCATCGTTCCCCTGTCCGGTCCAAAACCATACCCTGTATAAATGGGCCGCCCAGTGCATCCCACATAATCCCGGTACATATCCCCCTGCAAAACCCTGCAATCCAGCACTTCCTCTTCGTCTTCCGCCTTTATGGCAAAATGGGTAAACTCTCCCGTAGTATTTTTATTGGGCCTGCTTTTGATTTCAATATCCCTGAATCCGCCATTCCCCGCCAGGCCTATGCAGCCAGTTCCAATCCCTCCCAGAGGAAATGAAATCTCCCTGGTTTTTATTCCGCTGTACTCCATAAATTGTTCTCCTTTCTTCCAGATATGCTTTTATCAGATGTACTCTCATCTTATTATCGTAAATAATTCCTGTAAAGAAAGAATTCACGGGTGTCTGGTAATATTCTCGCTTTTTCCATAAATTTGCTTCAAAGTCCGTAAGAATGCAGATGCGGCAAAGAATCCGCCCCTTTTGCCGTAGGTAAAATTCGAAATGGCCGTTACAAACCGTGTTACGGTTCAGCCTGGCACTTAAATGACTAAAAATAAAAATGTGACTATTGTACCCTAAATTTTATGATACATGTTGTATTTTTCATGTGTTTTACATATAATAAAAATGTGAACATAAGACACAAAAATCCCTATAAAAATGTGAAGGAGTGTATCTATGGAACGATTCATTTTGAATAAGCTGCTGGATTGGAAGAATTCACCCTACCGCAAGCCGCTCATCTTAAAAGGCGTACGCCAGGTAGGCAAGACCTGGACCCTCAAAGAATTCGGCAGACGTTATTATGAAAATACAGCCTATTTTAACTTCGACGAGAACGAAGAATATAAACAGTTTTTTGAGACTACCAAGGATGTAAATCGCATTCTACAGAATATAATGATGGCTAGCGGGCAAAGAATTATGCCAGAAAAGACACTCATCATCTTTGACGAAGTACAGGACTGCCCAAAGGCTATCAACTCCATGAAGTATTTCTGCGAGAATGCTCCGCAGTATCACATTGCCTGTGCCGGTTCTTTGCTGGGGATTGCTTTGGCGAAGCCATCCTCCTTCCCAGTGGGAAAGGTCAACTTTTTGCAAATCAATCCAATGACCTTCACGGAATTCCTGCTGGCCAATGGCGATGAAAACCTTGCGAAATATCTGGAAAATACGGATGCCATCGAGCCGATTCCCGATGCTTTTTTTAATCCGCTCTACGAGAAATTGAAGATGTACTATGTCACTGGCGGCATGCCCGAGCCAGTGCTTATGTGGACGGAAGCGCGAGACGTTCCCGCTATGCAGGAAGCCCTTTCAGGGATTATCGGCGCTTATGAGCGTGACTTTTCCAAGCATCCCAACATCAATGAATTCCCGAAAATCTCTATGGTCTGGAAGTCCATACCGTCCCAGCTGGCAAGAGAGAATAAGAAGTTTATCTACAAGGTGGTCAAGGAAGGGGCAAGAGCCCGGGAATATGAAGATGCCTTGCAGTGGCTGGTGGATGCCAGGCTGGTGCATAAAATCTACCGCAGCACTGCTCCCGGCCTGCCTATGACTGCCTATGATGACCTATCTGCATTTAAAATTTATCTGGTGGATGTGGGGCTGCTCCGCCGCCTGGCTCAGCTGGCCCCCACGGCCTTTGGAGAAGGCAACCGTTTGTTCACCGAGTTCAAAGGCGCTCTGACTGAAAACTTTGTGCTACAGACTTTAATCACGCAGTTTGAAGTGGTTCCCCGGTACTGGAGCCAGAATAATCCTCCCTATGAAGTAGATTTCCTTATCCAGAGGGAGAATGATATTTTCCCCGTAGAGGTCAAGTCCGAGGCCAACACCGCCAGCAAAAGCCTGAAAAAATTCAAGGAACTGTTCTCAAATCAAGTCAATCTTCGTGTGCGGTTCTCGCTGAACAATTTGAAGCTGGACGATGATGTGCTGAACATTCCGCTGTTTATGGCAGACCAGACGGAGCGATTGATTGGGCTGGCGTTGGAAGAGAGAAACGCAATACACCCCTGACAGGAAGAATTCCAGGGATATGTCAGGGGTGGTTGGCTTGTCCTAAAAATGATGGAGAAAAGGTAGTTTTAGGCCTATCATTTCCCTGCCTTCACCACCAGCGATTCATAGGGCAAAAGTTCCTCCATATTGCGCCCATACAGAATCTGCCCCTCCAGTTTCATGCACCGGATATCTGTAGCCGCATTCCGGAAGTTCTGCACAAAAACATAATCCGCACCATCACCGCTTCTTGCGGATACCTCCACACCTTCCGGAACAATTCCTGCAACAAGGGAGGTTATGTTCAGCTGCTTCATCAAATGAGCATAAAAATCATCATAAAAACCCTGCTCCGCATCCGCACCTACATAATATGCAAGCCCTTCCCCATACTTGTTCTCCACTACTGCCGGTGTGCCCTGGTAAAACTCTTTCCCGTATGACATAAGGGCTTTGCCTTCTTCCACCGTTATCAGATCGCACAGATTCCTGCATTCATATGTCTTCGACAAAAAGCTTCCTGCTGCCGGGCAAAGTTCATTCACCTCTCCCGTATACAGGCTGTCCGTTTCCGTGCGGCGCATTCCAAATACATCCATAACGCCATAGGGCGTTCCCCCGAGGAAGCATCTGTCCTCTTCATCCACAATCCCTGACCAATATGTCAGCACAAAACAGCCGCCCTTTTCCACAAATCCCCGTATTTTCTCTTCAAACCCATCATGGAACATATAGAGCATAGGCGCAACCACCAAACGATATTCCTCCAGAGAAGAAGTTTCGCTGATTACATCTACGTTGAGCCCTTTCTTCCGCAATGCCTTATATGTTTTCATTGCCGCTTCATGGTAATGCAAGTCTTCATTCCTCGGCCCCATTGCCCCTTCCATAGCCCATCGGTTTTGCGTATCATAAACCATAGCCACTTCCGATTTTACCTGGCTCCCCACGATTTCCCCTAATCCGGCAAGGCCCTGGCCCAATGCGCTGGCCTCCTTAAATACCCTCGTGTCATCCCTTCCCGAATGGTCGATAACCGCACCATGGAATTTCTCAGAGCTTCCCCTGCTCTGACGTATCTGGAAGTACAAAACGCTTTCCGAGCCGTGCGCTACCGCCTGTATTCCGGCAGCTGCAAGCACCCCCGGCCTCTTCAGCTTGCTGATTTTATGCCAGTTTGTAGCCGAAGGGCAGGATTCCATCAGGAGGAAAGGCTTCTTTTTCAGACAGCGCATATAATCATGCTGCATCCCATTGTCCAGAGCCGTTTCAATATCCTCCCTTTTATGCCACACCGGATAGGAATCCCATGACACGATATCCACGGATTTCGACAACCGGTCATAGTCCAAAAAGGGAAAATCATACATCAAATTTATAGTAGTGGGCTGTTTCGCTCCCCCTGCCCGCAATGCCTTGATTTCCTCCTCCAGAAAATCCGCCGTCCGCTCTGTCACAAAACGCTTCCAGTCCAGCGTCAGCCCATGGAGTTCGCTTTCTCCCCTTGGGGATGGGCTCTCGATTTCCTCAAATGACCGGTAAGTATGGCTCCAAAATGCCGTCCACCAGCTCTTGTTTAACTTCTCAATATCCCCATACCGCTCCGCCAGCCAATCCTGAAAGGCTTTCTGGCACAGGGGGCAATGGCATTCGCCGCCGTATTCATTGGAAATATGCCAGAGAATCACCGCCGGATGGGAAGCGAACTTTTCCGCCAGCAGCGTATTGATTTTCCTCACCTTTTCCCGGTATACCGGGGATGTATAGCAATGATTGTGCCTTCCTCCAAACAAAATCCTCTGCCTGTCCGGATTCACCCGCAAAACCTCCGGGTATTTATCGGCCATCCACTTCGGACGTGCGCCCGAAGGGGTTGACATAATGACGGATATCCCGTTTTCATAAAGACGATTAATCTGCTCCTCCATCCATTGCAGCTGATACTCCCCCTCCTGCGGCTCCAGCGCCGACCAGCTGAAAATCCCCAGGGTCACAGTATTTATCCCCGCCTCTTTCATATATTGTATGTCTTTCTCCAAGATATCCGGTGCATCCAGCCATTGTTCCGGGTTATAATCCCCTCCGTAAAGTATGCGTTTTTCCATTGAATTGATTTCCTCCTTGCACTTGGCGTTTTGTTTTCGTTTAATCCATGAAATAGGGCATGGCTTATTTTACCATGAAATGCATTCCATGCATAGTCTGTTCCTTCCATTAAATGCCACGGGATTCAGTTATCAAAAGATGCCGAGGCGCAGTACAGAACATCATGCAAAATTTTTTATAAATATTATTTCCAGCGCTTCATTGGGAAGCAACAGTGCGCCGGAATCCACATATCCTAATTTACGGTAAAAATGCTGGGCCGTCTCGCTCGCAAGGGTAGAGGTCATGACCATCCTATAGCCTTCGTTCCTCATCCGCCTTTCCCAGTCAGAGACCATTTCCTTCCCGTATCCCCGATGGCGATATCCGTCAAGAAGAAACAGCATGTTCATAAAAGGAGTATTATCCCAAAATAAATTCCACCGCAGCCAGCCGATAATCTTTTCTCTTTCCCCTTCCCCCTCTTTTTTACCCTCCTCTGCAACAATCACTCTGCCAAGCCGGACGCTGGAAGCCAGTTCCTCTTTCCTGATATGCTTTTCATATCCGGTCAAAACTTCCATGTCATCCTGTGCAGCAATTCTCATAATCATGTTTTACCCCAGTTTCCTTTCCATAATTTCATAAACCAGCTTAACATCATTTTCCAATTCGTAAATTCCATGGCCCACTGTTTTATAACCTCTATGCTCATAAAAGCGTACCGCCGGGAGAGAGGCGTCCAAGATAGCCGCATCATGTTTTTTTCTAATTTCTGCTTCCAAACAGTCCATAATCCACGAACCGCAGCCCCGTTTCTGGCAATGTGGAAGCACATATACGCCTGTAATATGGCTGCCGTCATAACAGCCCGTTCCCACAATCGCGCCGCTGTCCATCAATACTCCCATATGCCCGGACGTTATACCTTCTAAAACGTGTTCCTTGCTATGATGCCGGCAAAAGAAATCTGACACTTCCTTCGGGTAATACTTTGGATATACTGCTTTAATAGTTGTGTGCAAAACATTACGGATTGCATCCGCCATGTCAGGAATTGCCGTTATATATTCCATATATTTTCCTCCATAAATATCAATATCCCCAACCCGGAATTTATCTTTTTTGATAAACCAATTCCATAATGCCATTGTTGCTTTCGGATTTCACAAGGCGCAGTTTAATTTCCTGTTCCATCCTGTCAAAAAGCCGAATGCCGTTCCCTAAAATTGTGGGAATAATGGAGATATGGTAAATGTCAATCAAGTTGCGCCGCATAAGCTGACCGGCAATATCGGCACCGCCGCATATCCAAATGTTCTTGCCGCCCTTGCCCTTTAATTCATTTACTAACAAGCAGGGGTCTGTGGACACAAAAGCGATATTCCTTTCAGGCGGGCGCTTCCGATGAGTGATTACATAGCTTTGCAGATTTTCATATACCCATTGCCCAGGGGATAATTCCGTTGTGACTTGATGATAGGTTGTCCATCCCATAATAACTGTATCTATGCTTTTCTCAAAATCCCCATAGCTGTCAGCGTCATCTCCATCCTTTTCCTGCCCGGCGAGCCAGTCCACCTTGCCGTCCTTATCGGCGATATACCCGTCCAGGCTTACAGCGATATACAGAACTACTTTACGCATTTTTCATCCCTCCAATTTTCCATAAAGCAAATATACCGTTCTTATGTGATGCCTTTTCAAAAAATATATTATAATGGATAATTTTTCGATGAACAAGGGGTATATCAGAAATCCTTGATGCCTAAATTTTTTTCATAAAAAGCCTTGCTCGTGACGTTGCGTCATGATTTATAATGCGTCTTAGGAGGTAAAAGATTATGGCAAAGCACAGAGCAATACCGCCGGAGTTTATGACAGTTAGCGAAATGGCAAAGAAAATGGGCGTTACCGTCCGCACGCTGCAATACTATGATAAAGCGGGGCTGCTCTCTCCATCAGCAGAAAGCGAAGGCGGGCGCAGGCTTTATACAGATAAAGATTTGGTTACTCTTCATCAGATTATGTCTTTGAAATCATTGGGGTTTTCTTTGGATGATATAAAACAACGCCTGATTTCTTTAAGAACACCGGATGCTGTTGCAAATGCAAACGGTGGACTTTAAGAAATACGCAGATATTATTGTCAATCTGCAAATGAAAAATGATTTTTACTATCTTATTAAGCGCTTCGATAATGATACCCTTGACCATATCCGCAGCCAATTTGATAAGGAAAGCGGTTTGGACTTTATGGACAGATTTAATCGCCTGAGCGACGAAATCGTACAGCTCCAAAGGGATAATGTGCCGCCTGAAAGTGAAAAATGCCAACAGGTTATAAACGAATATTGGGGCCTGGTTATGGAGTTTACAAACGGCGATGCGGGCATGCTCCCGAAACTAATGAAAATCGGCAGCATTGATACCGCAACAAACGCATGGGAAGAAAGACAGAAAATCGTAAATGATTATTCATTTTGAATAACGGATACATTGTCTTTTGCGGCACAGCTTCGGAATTAACGGATAAAGTTGGAAAAAAATACGTTATCCATATCAAACCCCAGCAAGGAGACAGCACTTTTGAAACGGACAATATTGAAAATACTTTGATTTCCCTGCACAGCGACCTGAAACAAAAAGAAATCCATGTATTGGATATTAAAGTTAGCCGCGGTACGCTGGAGCAGCATTTTTACTTCTGTTATGCCCGAAATGAGAAATTTGATGATTAGCTGCGCCATCATATTGCCGCTTGCCCCTGTGCTGTTTGATGCAGCTTTACCAATACATCTTCCATTTTTCTTTGTCGCACTCGCCATATATATTATTGTATCGCTGAGCATTGGCAGCATATTAGGGCTGATTGTAAAAAATCAGGCAAAATTGACGATGATAGCGCAACTTGTATTTGTGCCTTCGATTATGCTTTCGGGCATCATGTTCCTTATCAGCCCGCTGCCCGGCTTCCTGAAAAACATGGGGCACATTTTCCCCGCTTCCCGGGGATACCGGCTGATGTTGGATGACGGGTTTTGCCTTGAAAATCTGTAGTATCCAATTCTTTTATTTTGTGCGGCGGCGATTGTGTGCGGAATACTTTTGAATAAGCAAAAATCCAAATAGTTTGGAGGGCTAAGCATCTACAATCTGATTGTCCGTTACCAATATGTTGTCATCTTTTAAATATCATATTTGTCTGGTTCATTAATCTACTCTACCTCCATACTATTTTCATAGTTCTTCAGGATAAAATAATCCCCAAGTTTTTCTTATTTCAGTCATAATAGACATCACATCTAATGTATAATCCAAATGCATTTCATTTCCCATTCCTGATACAGCTTGTTCCATATCAAGGATTTCGTATCTCAATGCATTATCCGTTTGACCGGATTCAATCATTTCTCGCCGATTATCTTCCGTGTAAACAATAACCGCCTTTTCTGCTCTGGGATATTCATATATTTCAATATAACCTTTACCTTGCATGCAAAACAACCCAAAAGGGGTATGCTTGCCTTTGACAAGAATAACCGCTAGAGCACAAAGGAGACACACCATGCCAAGATTAAAACCATCACCCCAAGAAGATAGAAACCGTCTCATTCGGGCAATCATAGTAGGAAATCAGGAAAGATATGCTATATCCGATGAATCTATCGCAAAGTATCTCAATATGAGCCTTGCAACATTCAAAAAGAAAAAGGCTCGTTCCGTGAACTTTGACTTAATGGATATCCATGCGCTTTCCAAATACCTCAAATTCACTCCCGTGCAGGCAGCGAGCATTGCCCTTGGAAGGGATATTACGGCAAAAGAAGTGAAGGATTTCATTTTAATGTAGTCTTAAATTAAGAGATTACTGCACCATGACAATATAATATGCTTAACCGGGTAGCCGATAGGGTGTGAATACCTCCGTTCCGAGCCTTGGAAGGAAGGAGGCGTTTTTTATGAGTACATATGAAGAATTTATGGTAATTCTGACAATTGGACTTTTGATTGTTGCAATTCTGAATCTGAAAAATAAAAAATAGCACCCCCGCTCTAGCAAAGTAAAGGTGCTATTTTTTACCGATATTTTCGCCGGAAACGGATAGGTGTCTTCTATCGTATCGGCTACCTTGTTAAACATATTATATGCCATAGATGCGGATTTTTCAACCATAATTTGAAAATGCCCCGGTACGCCAATACCGGAGCCTTTCAGATAGATACCATAAGGATTATAATATATCTCTCAACCAGATTCAGTATATCACAGTCCTTTATAAAATGCACCCATTTTCAAGAAAGAACTGATTTTTATGCCGGCATATTATGACGAATCAACCAAAACATGGTTCTGCAAATTCTACTACACCGATTACACCGGTACAAAGAAGCAGAAAAAGAAGCGTGGATTCAAGCTCCAAAGAGAAACCAAGGAATGGGAACGGAACTTTCTGGAAACACAGCAGGCCGCTCTGTCCATGAGTTTTGAGAACTTTGTAACGATATACAACTAGGATATGAAACACAGGCTCCGGGAACACACCTTCCTCCAGAAGCAGTATGTCATCAATAAGAAGCTTCTTCCCTTCTTCGGGAAAATGGCAGTATCAGAGATTACGCCGGCACATGTCCGTAAATGGCAGAACGGCCTAATTGCCTACCGTGACGATAAAGGGAACCCATATTCAGCGACATACCTCCGCACCATAAACAACCAGCTTGCGGCCATTATGAACTATGCTGTCCGCTATTACAATCTGAAAGACAACCCATGCCGGAAGGCTGGCACAATCGGAAAAGACCATGCCGACGAAATGAGCTTCTGGACTACGAAAGAATTTAAACTGTTTTTGGAGAAGGTATCTGACAAACCGCCAGCATATGCAGGATTCCTCACCCTGTATTATACAGAATGGCTCTACAGCATACATAAGCATGACAGGATTTTCCCTTATACAAAGTCTTTCTTTGAACATGAAATGGTAAGAGGAACAAAAGACGGAGAAGTAAAGCGTATCCGACTGCACGATATCCGGCACCCGTATGTCAAGCCCACGACAAAAAAATACATACCTGTATACTAGGTTTCAATTTGAAAACGCCAGCCAGTGGCTGGCACTTTCCAGATTGTTAGCACTTTCTTTGATTTAACAGACACTATCTGTTGAATTGAGCAGAAATGTTATTTGGGTTCGATATATTCAAGTAATGTTTTTTCAATAAAGTCAACCGTTTCCTGTAAACGCTTTATCTGATAACGATACCAATCCGATTCATTGAAACTATCATATTCAAATTTTGTGTAAACATATTTTGTGTAACGACCATTTTCATATTCTTTCCAGCCCTTTCGGACAAATTGTTTTGTGCATGTAAAAACATAGAAGAAAGTAGGGCTATATACAAAAATAAATGGTACTACATAGTCGGGCAAATTGCCATCCAAGGCCTTAAAGTGGATAGCGAAAACAGATGGGAGTTGATTTGCCACGGATTGATATGATACAGGAATATCCTTATAGCCTGAAAAAAGAGATTCCACCAGAGGATTTTGTTTTTTGACGGAGGTATACTCCACTTCAATGAACAAATTTTCCTTTTCCATCCTGCCATGTAACATTTTCACAAGACTGGTATCTTCATGGTATCTATGGTATTCATAAGGAAAATTTGTTTTGCACTCACATTCATAAAACTCATTCAAAAAGCTGTGTTCCAATTTCCAATTATTTAGAGCATCTTGAATTTTCTCAAGCATTGATTTCACATCACCATCATCCCGGCATTTACCTAAATACGCTTTAACAGCATCAATATTCGACTGCGAATTATCGTTGATATCAGGAGTTTCTGGATGAAGACTTTGCAAATACGCTAATACATTTGAGTTTTTTTCAAAAAACAACTCCGTGCCATCACACTGCGTGCTAAAATATGGAGTCTGTATGCCTCCTGCTGAATTGAAAATGTCACTCAAGTAATTTTGAATGTCTGTAAATTTTACGGCTGGTGCTGATATACTTTCAACGGCATCTATGATAGCTTTGGTAAATTTACTATAAGAATCCTCAGCATAAGATGATTGAGATTTTAATGACGAATAGATAAAAATACAATTCTCAAATCCTTTTGCTTCAATGTACTTGAAATCGCCATCTATTTCATCAATGCCTTTTATGTAGGCAACCCCAGATTGGCAAGCATCAATGATTTTGACATATAGCTTAGGAGCACATTTTCGAATAATATCATCAAGTTCAGAGTTGTTGAGAGAAGTGCTATTGATTTTACTTACATCGGTATCGCACAATGCATACCCTGTTCATCCTGTTTTCCATGACCGCTAAAATAAAACAAAACCTCACCAATATCTGTAGAATCTATGGGTAAAAAAGAAGATATTTCTTCTTGTATTTGATGCTTTGCCGCATTATTTGCTATTCGCAACACTTTATATTTTCCTGTTGCTGTTAGTAATCCCTCCATAAGATTGGCATCATTTTCACAAGATGGTAATGCGGAAGCATATTTATATTTATCAACACCAAGAATAATTGCATAGTTGCTCATATTTATTTCATCTCCTATCTAATGTATTAGCAAACCCTTCCAGAAAACCAATATTCCTGTGGGCTTCAATCAGTAAAACAGCCAATTCGTCATCCATTTGATACATATAATATCAAAGAGTATAAGGTAAG
>JAETTM010000121.1 GCA_021769135.1 Lachnospiraceae bacterium
CCTCCATCACCTCGTCGAACAGGAACCGGTTTATCAGGTTTAAGTCCTTTAACTTTGTGGCTACGTTATTGTCCATACATTTCCTCCTTTTCGCAGGAAAATGCGGATGCAAAAACGCGGGTATCAAAACGCAGATGCGATGCAAACTGTCAGTACAGTGCGAAATACAGTGTAGTGCAGCATGCCGATACGATACAAAATGTCGGTACAATGCAAACCGCCAATACAAAACACCAACACCCCGAAAGCGCCAGCCCGGACGTTCCTTCCCTTTTCCTGCCTTATCAATTTCAATTTTAATTTATGGGTTTTTTAAAAGCAGGATTTCAAGAATATGAGAACAGAATGTCCTGACAGATACAGATGCACTGTACACGATAAGTTATCACCTAAAGAAACCATATGCTTTGAAAGGAGTATAGCATATGTCACCAATTTCTGTCAAGAAATTGATGACTTGATTGCGCATCATCCACAACAATTATATTTTATCTCATTCGAAAAAAGCCGCAAACTTCCTATCCTTTTCCAGGAATCAACATACGAATTAATTGAAGTTTACCATTTATCTACTCTACAAATTTTATGGCAAATTTAGATTCAGAATCCAAATTTGCCATATTTTTTGAAGAAAATATACAATATTTCAATTTCTACATTTTATTCCCCATATAAATCCATGGCGTACCTGGCCGCCCCATACGCCGCTTCCTCTTCGTATTGGGGAATTCTTATCTCTTTCCCGAACATATCCTCCAAGACCCTTTTTAACAGAGGGTTCCTCCTTATCCCGTTCCCGCTGCCTGTAATCATGTTCGTCCGACGGTATTCCTCCGGTATCTTTTGATATATTTCATATAGCTCCCTTCCCATTCCGCGCAGGATTCCTATTGCGAAATCTCCTGGTGTAAAGTTATAAAACGAAATATTTTTTACCGCACCTCTCACCTCGGGCTCTTGACGCGATCCCAAAAAACGCGTATCGATTTCCAGGGCATCTTCTTTTTCATAGGCTTCCTCTGCTGCCTGATTCATAAACGAATAAATGTCCTCCGGCTCCTTCCCTGTAAATAATCTTACCGTTTCTTTGAAGAAGTTTTTAAGAAGGGCATATGATGCCCCTCCGCACAGCGGGGAGCCAACTATCAGATACGAATTCCCAACATATGGCCTATACTCTACACCTACGCTTTCATCATAAGATTTTGTCAATACGGATATCTGGCTTCCGGTTCCAATGTTAATAAGTACCGTGCACCCTTCTTCCACAGCACCGTAAAAGCTTGCCTGGTTATCCCCCAACGCCATTGCGATTGCCGGCTTATCCCCGTTTTTACCGCTTAAATATTGCTCCGGACCGCTCACCTTTGGCAGTATACTGCCGTCTATCCCCGCCTTATCCAGAGCCGCCCTGTCAAATTCCCCTTTCGCCAAGTCAAACATTCCCAGGCTGGCCGCCATGCTTTTATGCATGATGGGAGTCTTCCCTTCCCACAATCTCATTGCAATATAATCGCCGATGGTACATAATTTTACTTTTCCTTCCGGAACCAGCCCGTTTTTCAGATTATAGTAGTGGGTTGTCAGCCCATAGCCCGTCGCCATCTGATACCCGGTTATTCTTGTCAAGTATTCGCTATATGTTTTCCCTTCCCGGAAAACCAATCCCCCTCTTCCGTCCTGCCAGGAATACAGCGGGCTGGCCGCTCTCCCTTCCTCATCCACATAAAGTATCCCGTGCATCTGCCCCGAAATCCCCAGCGTTCCGATTTCTCCGGAGCAGGCTTGCAGCTGTTCCAATACCTCTTTGCAGCGCAGGAATATCTTTTCCGCGTCCTGCATCCTTTCCCACTGGTTTTCTCCTTCCATTGCGGAATCGTTGGCCAGCGTCACCGACTTTTTCACATTTCCGTTTTCATCCGCCAGAACCCCGCAAATTGTTGTCGTTCCGATATCGATTCCAATCCCCTGCAAGCCGTCAGACCCTTTCTCAATCGGTTTCATCACTGCCTCCTCCGACTTTAATTTCCCACTTGTTTTCATATGTTTTCCCTGCATCCAGCCCTATCAAATCTTTCTGAAAAGCAATATCCTCCGTCACCCCTTTTCTTGAAGGAAGGGATGTCCATGGCTCCAGGCATACATACGGCGCATCCGTCTTAGGCGCATGCCAAATTCCCAAATAACGCATATCCGGACACATGACTTCCACATACTTCCCTTTTCCGCAGCCCATATAAAGCTTTTGGAATGTACGCTTCACTATAACCGCATCCTCATCAAAAAGCTCATGGCGCAGCCGCAGTCTGCCCCCATCTTCCAGAGGCAGCATCGATGTCTTACCCTTAACGAAGCAGTCCTCTGTCATCTCTATCTTCTCCAAATACTCATTTCCGGCAAACTCAAGATAATAATCTTCAAATTTGCGATTTTCCTCCAGCGGAACATTAAATCCCGGATGCCCCCCTATCCCAAAATACATCTTTTGAGTATCCTTATTCTGTACCAGATATTGGATATGTATACTATTCCCTTCCAGGCGGAATCCAATCTTTAATTGAAAACAAAATGGGTACTGCCTGACGGTATCTGCATTTTCAGAAAGTTCAAAGACAATCCCTGTTTCCGTTTTTTCTGACACGTTCATTTCGCTGTCCTTCAGAAACCCATGGATATCCATAGCATACTTCATCCCCTGAAAGCAATACATCCCTCCGGTAAGGCGCCCGATATACGGAAAAAGCTGTAACCCCCTGTCTTTCCAATATTCCGGAGCCCCCTGCCACAGATATTCCAATCCGTTTCCATCCTGTATCGACCACAGTTCAGCCCCGAGCGAATTAATTTTGACCTTTAGATCCTTATTCTGTATTGTGTATATCATCCCTTTGGCGGAAGACATTCAAACACCTCCATATCGTTCCCTTCACTCGCTTCTATCCTATATTTCCCCGCGGCAGAATATGGCATCAGGAAATAATCCCCCTCCGCAACCTTCCTTTCATATCCTGTGCCTTTCACATACCCGTTACCCATAATTATATAGATACCCGGCCCTTCTGGCAAGACCATACTTTCATGTACCGTATATCTGTTCACCCGGAAGCACTCCGTATCCTTTTCCCCAACCAGCACTTCCTTCCTCCAATCTGCCGTTTCTTTTTCCATCACCGGGATTTTCCTTGCCTTTTCAACGCACCCTTCCCCAAATACCGAGAAATCGAAACATTTTATGGCCTCTTCCTTGTCCAGGTTCATATACATTTCCTGGCTGCTCAGGCGGTGTCCTGCACACCAGTATTCCGGCTGGATAGTATTGGTTTGCTCACTCATAATATCAAAGACCAGGATACCGGTTCCGATGAGTCTTTATAAAAAAATCACCTATAATTTGGGGAGCATTTCCATGCTCCCCAAAAGATTACCGTTC
>JAETTM010000035.1 GCA_021769135.1 Lachnospiraceae bacterium
ATCATGTGCCTTACCTCCGGGTCAAAGCGTTCCAGCGCCATGATGTCATGCCCCTTCAATTTCTCTGCGCCGGATTGCTGCCTGGCCTCGGCAATCTTTTCCCCGATCGTCCGGGGCGGGTAGGGCAGACGGTAATTCTTCTGAATATCCCGCACGATGTCCATACACTCGGCATCCGTCAGGACGCGCAACTTTGCCATCAGATTTTCCGCTGCCTTCCGCTGTTCGGGATTCTTTGTGTACCGGGCGGTCATGTAAAGCTCGTTCAGGATTTTGGATTGATTGTCACCTTCAACCTGAAACAGCAGCCGTTTTTCCATTTCGTTTAATTCCATGTGAATCTCCTTTCTCCTGAAAATGGGTATGAAAAAGGGCGCCCACCTGTAAAAGTGAAACGCCCACGGCAATCAGCGATCCGGCAATGTACCGGACCGCTGGCACTATTAAATTTTGTCGTTAATGAAACAACCTCCTTTTTTCGATGATTTTCTCGTCACATTTCAACTTGGAAAAGGAATTGAATAAATGACGGCAAACGCTCAAACCCCTTGAAAATAAAGGCTTTTTCCGTTTGTCGTTATTATACCGTAACGGCATACGGCGGCTACGAATATGCACCAACTGACGGGCGACTTCTACACAGTGGGCGAAGTCTTGGGACACACGCTTGCAGGTATCGGCGTATCGCTTGGGCTGTCTATGAACTTTGAAGCGGTCACAGCGCGATATGTGGACGTGCGGCTTGAACGGAAGAAAGAAGTCCTTGACGCATACCATAGCGCAGTAGAGAAAGCAGACCCGCCGAAAGCAAAGGAAGCCGAGCCGAAAAAAGCAAAGGGCAAGGCAAAGAAAAAAAGCACTGATTTAGAGCTTTGACGGGCATATCTTTTTACTGCTTCTTATGGCGGCTTATATCTGTCCGTCGAGTTAGGGCGTCAAATGGGCGTCAAAACAGATTTTTGTACCGCAGCCACAGGAACGGGCAAAGCCGCAAAAACATAGTGTTTATGCGGCTTTGCGGAGTTTCTGGTATTCATTTTTCGCGGCGTGGTGAGCAGTTTATTCTACTATTTTTTACATACTTCATCTTATATTCATTTAAAACCTTATCGTATTCATTCTTATTCGCAGAATATTCTTTTGAATCCTTTTCCTGTGCAAGCCATTCCAATTGTTTTACCTTTTGTTCTATTTTTTCAGCTAAATTATCTTGTATAGTCTGTAAGTTTATTGTCTGACGTTTATTTTCAGAATACGTTTGCTGATCAAATATATCGTCTTCTTCATCCAAATTAACTTTCACGTTGTCAATAAGTATTTTCAAATCATCAGCAATTTTGCCCAACTCATCAATCTGATAATCTTTTGCTTGAAATGCATCTGTATTTATAAAACAAAATCCCTTTGAGTTTTTCAATTGCTCACTTAAACCCATTAATTCTTCCAACTCACTCTTGATATTGTCATTATACGTTCCCATTCCAAAAAAATCTCCCTTTCCGGTGATTATGTGGCCTTTGTTGACGCAGCGGGTACCTTTGATTTTGTACCCTATGGCTCCCTGGATACCTATACGCTCCCTGTCAGGGTGGTGAGGTCCCCATTAGAGGACGGCTCCTACGGATGCCTAATGACGAATCTGCCTGCAGACGAATCCCCCATGAAAGAGGTCAAACGCCTTTATTTTTCCCGATGGGGGATCGAAACCTCTTTCCGCAAACTCAAATACACCATTGGACTGAGCAGTTTCCATTCGTATAAGGTGGGAATTCATCAAACAGGAGATTTGGGCAAAGCTGATTGCTTACAACCTGACAGAAACCATCGTAAGCCACGTGGTAGTAGAAACAGGAAAGGGTACGAAGCACAGCTATAAAGTGAATTTTACTTCGGCAGCCCACATCTGCAGGGCCGTTTCCCGTCTGCTCTCACGAAAGGACCCTGCGGACATAATGGCCCTGCTCAGCCGGAAACTCATACCAATCCGTAATGGGCGCAGCTTCCCACGGCTGCAGACTGCCCATTTCAGGCGGCCAAAGTATTTCCTGTACAGGGCGGCTTAGGCGAATACGCCTCTGTTTATTATAGTACCAATAGAAGCAGATGTAAATCTGCTTGTTTGCCATGCACTAAAATCCATGTGCGGCATATCCGAATCCCTCATTTTTATAATTTCTACTTTAAACCAATAAAAATTCCTTTATCCTATATTTTTTTCAATCAAACTCCTCCCATTTTTACATTTAACTAAATGACATTGAAGGCTGAACTGTTACCATTTATCCATGCCGCAGTCAGTTGCCTTTTCGATCAGGCACCTATCGTTCATCACAGCATCATAAAAGCGGAAGCCGCCGGAAAAATTATAGGCTTCATAGCCGTTGCCCTCCAAGATACGGCTTGCAATATAGCTGCGCAGGCCGCTTTGGCAGATTACGTAAACCTTTTTCCCCTTCTCCACCTCATCGAGGCGTTCCCGCAGTTCATCCACAGGGATATTTTTGAACCCATCGATATGCCCTTTGGCAAACTCGCCCTCTGTCCGTGTATCCAGCAGCGTCACACTGCCGTCACGAGGCAGGCAGTCCACATCTTCCAGATGCCACTGTTTCAAAATCCCTTTAAAAATATTGTCAATCATAAAGCCCGCCATGTTCACAGGGTCTTTGGCCGAAGAAAAAGGCGGCGCATAGGCAAGCTCCAGATTTTTCAGCCGGTCGGCCCTCATCCCTGCATGAATGGCTGTTGCAAGCACATCGATCCGCTTATCTACGCCTTCATACCCCACAATCTGAGCCCCCAGCAAACGGCCGGTTTCTTTCTCAAAAACCACCTTCATTGTCATGACCCTGCCGCCGGGATAGTAGCCCGCATGGCTCATCGGTGACAGGATAACAGTGTCTACATCCAGTCCGGCCTTTCTGGCATTGGTCTCATTGATGCCCGTGCTGGCAGCCGTCATATCAAAAACCTTAATCACGCTGCTTCCAAGAGAGCCTTCGTAATGGCTATCTCCACCGCAAATATTGTCCGCAATGATACGCCCCTGCTTATTGGCCGGGCCTGCCAGGGAAATCAGCGCGTCCTCGCCGGTGACAAAGTGTTTTACCTGCACGGCATCGCCTGCTGCGTAAATGTCGGGAACCGAGGTTTCCATACGGTCATTCACAACAATGCTGCCCTTAATACCCAGTTCCAGCCCCGCTTCCTTTGCCAGCGCAGTATCCGGCGTAACTCCAATGGCAAGAATCACCATATCCGCATGGAGGGCCGCCTCATCTTTCAGCAGGATATCCACCCCGCCATTCTTTTCTTCAAAGCCTTCTACCGTATGGCCAAGCGCCAGCCTAATGCCATGCCTGCGCACCTCGTTGTGGATGAAAGAAGCCATATCCCCATCGAAAGGATTCATCAGCTGCTTTGGACGCTGGACGATTGTTACATCCATACCCAGCTCCCTCAAATTTTCAGCCATCTCAAGGCCGATAAAGCCGCCGCCTGCCAGTACAGCAGACTTAGGATGGTTCTTATTGATATAATCCTTAATCCGGAACGTATCTTCCACAGTGCGCAGGGTGAACAATTTATCAATGCCCACGCCCGGAAGCCTTGGCTGGGTAGGTTTTGCGCCGGGGGAAAGTATCAGCTTGTCATAAGTCTCCTCAAAAGTTTCCCCGGTTTCCAAATTCCTAACGGAAACAACCTTTCTGTCAGGATGAATCGCTGTTACCTCATGGCGCACCTTCATGCTCACACGAAACCGCTGGAAAAAACTCTCCGGGGTCTGAAGGGTCAGTTCTTCCGGATTGGTAATCACATCTCCAATAAAATAGGGCAAGCCGCAGTTCGCATAAGACACATAGCCGGAACGTTCAAAAACAATGATTTCAGCCTGTTCATCCAATCTGCGGATACGGGCAGCGGCTGTCGCTCCGCCTGCCACGCCTCCTACTATAATTATCTTCATATTATCGTTCCACCTTTCCAGAATAAGCGGAGATACCTCCGATATTAGTTACATTCGCATATCCCATCCGCTGCAGCATGCTGACAGCCTGACGGCTCCGGGATCCGGAGTAGCAATAGACAAACAATGCCGTATCTTTATTTGCCGCTGCGGATACCCCTTTGTCGATAGACTGCAAAGGAACATTTACGCTGCCGGGAATATGCCCCTCCCGATATTCCTGTGCTGTACGCACGTCCAACAAAACGGCGCCCGGAACCGTTTTGAATTCTTTTACCCCTTCATTAATATCAGGCTGTCTGAAAAAATCAAATAATCCCATATCTACCTCCTTATATCAATTCTTTTCAGATACCGTTTCCCCCGGCCAGTCATTAATCCCGCCGAACTCCACAATATTTGTATAGCCCAAAGCTACAAGCTTCCCGGATGCCTGTTTGCTGCGGTTTCCGCTTCGGCAGTACACAAGGATTAACTGTTCCTTATTGGGCAATTGGGAAATCTCTTCTGTGCCAATAGTCTCATTAGGGATATTTACAGCGCCGGGTATATGCTTTTCTCCAAATTCCTCCGGCGTGCGGACATCCAGGATAATATAACCGCTTTCATCTTCCATTATGGACACAGCCTCTTCCATGCCAATCTGGCGATAACCTAACCCTCCGGCATTCCCTGCACACCCTACAAGAAAAATAGCCAACAGCAATATCGGTATGATTTTCTTCATTTTAATTCCTCCGTTTTGTAACAGGATGCAAAAGATATCACATTGCTTGATGTTTTCAATATACACTATTATCCGGCTTATTTCTGTGATTTTGTCACAATTGGCAACAATTCAGCCCACAATTGCCCATAGTCTTTCGCAGGAACTGATTCTGTCATGGCATTTTTCGGGCATTGGAATCTACCGCAATATCCTTCTTAAAATATCGTCCGCCATATCCGCGGTCATTTCCCCCTGGCATTTCATAATGCTGTTATTATTTTCCCAGCGCCCATGGGCTTTTGCAATCTTTTCTTCGGGAATTGAAACCCTGCACTCGGGGGTCATCGATTCCACAAGGCTTATCCATTCCTCTTTCCCCGCATGGATATCCTGCAGAAATTTCTCTGCAAGCCCAGGGGCCGCCATTTGATTATAAGCATAAAATTCCGGCAAAAATACGGCACAGGCGGTTCCGTGGGGAATCCCGTATTCTTCTGTCAGCAAATATCCCATGGTATGAGGGAAACATGTTCCTGTTTTATTAATAGCAAGCCCCCCGTATATGGAAGCTTCGTAGCATTTTTCCCTGTCTTCATAGGTCATGGCCGCACAGCCCGATTTTTGTATTTTTTTAAAGACTTCCAGCAAAAGGCAAATGCCGGCAACCGCAAAATTCCTGGATAATCCGTCCGCCGCTTTGCTGAAGTAGCTCTCCACACAATGGGCCATGGCGTCCACCGCCGTGGAACGGGTGAACTGCTCCGGCAGCGTCATCGTATATCCCGCATCGCCAAAGGCTAACAGCGGATAAATACCGTCATGGTGAAAGCTTTTCTTCCTCCCATCCGTTGTAATAACGGAAACCTTAGTCACTTCGCTGCCCGTGCCTGCCGTTGTTCCCACCGCCGCTATCTTAAGGGGGCTATTCTTCCATGCCAGGCCGTAAAGCTGTTCCCTGGTCATTCCGGGATTGGCCGCCAGCACCGCAATACATTTAGCCGCATCCAAAGGGGAGCCTCCCCCTATGCCGACCACCCCTTCTGCGCCCCATTCCGTTGCCATCTTTGCGGCTTCCATGCAGTCCTCCAGCTTGGGGTTTTGCCCGATTTTATCATAAAGCGTCCATTTCTGCCCATTGGCCTTTAAGGCTTCCTCCACATCCTCCAAAGCCCCGCAGGCCCTGGCGCTGTTCCTTCCTGTCACAATCAGGAGTCTATCCCCTATTCTTTTCCATTCCTCCAACGATTTCTTTACACAGCCCTTTCCCGTAATCAGCCGGGTGGGCATATAATGATTCATGCTCATTTTTTCCTCCATTTCTGCCTCGCAGGCAACAATTCCTCCTTCATATATTTTCCGCTGCAGTTCCACTGCCCCCTTCATACAATCTCCGCAGCAGCTCCGCTGCCTCCTCATCGCTTTTCCCCGCAAGGCTGCTCACATCCATCCAGCGAAAAGACTCCACCCTTTTGCTGCATCCCATATTTCCATAATAAACTTCCGGAAAATTTTCAAATTCTTCTTCCGTGAGCATATTCCCGCTGCAGTCTTCGCTCACCACTTCCTTAACCGAACCATTTTCATCATAAACCGTAGTCTGGCTGGCCAGGGGCGTTTCCAAAATATAATCATTTTGCATGGTAAGGGAGCTGACCCGCCGCATATAAGTATCCGGGGCCAATTTGATATCATCGTAAACAATATAATAATCCCGCATCCCATCGGCCAAAAATATACTATACACCGTCATTTCATCCGCTATGATATCGGGCTGGGATTCTCCTTCCGCAAAAGAACTCTCCAGCTCATTTAAATTCCCTTCCCTGTCCAGTTCATAAAACCTGCTATAAGTATAATTCCCCGTTCCCCCTTGATTGGCAACGATGATGACCAGCTGTCCGTCATAATCCATATCCCTGATTGTGAAGCAGTACCTGTCATTGGCATAATCCACATCCTCCATCCATTTGTCCTTATTTGCAGCCAGCAATTCCAGCTGGCTTTCCGTATCCCAGGAACCGTTAAGGCTGCCCACATAATCCATATAAGATGACCATGTGCCGGTTATATCGGCTATTTTTTCCGTATACCGCCGGGCGGACAGATACTCTTCCAGAAATTGGTCCCTGTAAAAGGAAGGCCCTGCCTCCGACTTTGCTTCCAGGCGGTAGCTTTCCATATCCGGGTAATCCATGTAAAACATATTGTCCGGGTTTTCCTGCAAAAATATTTCCGCTTCGCTCCACGTATCTCCGCCATTGCGATAGCTGACCAGGACAATCACGTCCTTCTTCCCGTCTCCATTATAATCCGTAAAAGATACCGCCTTCACTTCCGCAAATTCATCCGTTTTCGCCGTGGGATTTTCCGGAAAAGCATACACCTTTTCCCCATTTTCATACAGGAAAAAAACAGGTTCCCCCGTTCCGTCTGCAGGGGATGCCGATACGAACATCACCTTTCCCCACTCATCCAGTTCCGCTTCAAAGCTTTGTTCCTCTATCATATTTTCCGGCCATGCGCCGCTTCCGAAATCATTATCCGCCCCCGGGAACCCTGTACTTTGCCCTTTCCCTGCTGCCCGGCCTTCCTCCGCCGACTGTCCTTGCCCCGCTGCCTCTTCCTTTCCCAATACCTGCCCATCCCCGGAGTTTTCCCCAATACCCTGCTCCTGTGGGCTTTCATCCTTCTCCCCTTCCGACGCGCACCCGCTTAACAGAATACATCCCCACACCAATGCCGATATGAGAACCTTCATCCACACTTTTCTTTTCATTTTATCTCCATTTCTGCACAGTTTGATTGTTCAAAACCATACCCTTTCTCCATGCTCTTCCAAAATTGTATTATATCTATAGCATAGCTATCAAGGGCCGAATGCGCAAGGGGTTAATAAATTATTAAATAATTCAAAAACTGAATCCGTTACAGTTCACGGCCTAACCGTCCGCGAACTGTAACACATCCAGCCCATGAAAAGTCGCCTTCGGCGAGGGGCTGGATGCCTGAAACCGCCGCTTTATCGGCCGGATGCCTTGCAGCAGGGTGCAAGGCACCGTGAATAGTAACCTGAATCCATACAAAGAATGTAATGGAAAGGCGAAATGTAAAGGAAACTTGACAAATGCAAAAGCATGGAGTATGATTAAATTGTAAAGGAAACTTGTCAAAACGAAAGGAGAGATACCCGTTGGAAAACAGGGTGGAAGAATTAAGGAAACAATTGGG
The DNA here is from genome assembly GCA_021769135.1 of Lachnospiraceae bacterium. GTDB lineage: Bacteria > Bacillota > Clostridia > Lachnospirales > Lachnospiraceae > Kineothrix. The sequence goes on from JAETTM010000035.1 coordinate 7,905, forward strand.
CCTGAATCAGGAAGAGCTTGCAAAGTTGCTTAAAGTTTCAAGGCAGACAGTCAGTTCCATAGAGACGGGAAAATACAATCCCTCTTTGGAATTAGCTTTTGCAATTTCCGATTTTTTCGGTAAACAAATTGAAGAAATTTTTATCCATGAAAGGGAGGATTTCGAATGAAAAAAGGTCATTTAATTGAAGGTATTCTGTTTGTTTTAGGGGGAGCTGCCCTTTTGTGCATAGAACTGTTGACCCATAGTATGTTTGACAGCCTGCTTGTCGGTTTTGCCGCCGGAGGTATTTGTTCCGGCATTGTTATGATTGGCAGATATATTTATTGGAGCTCGCCGAAAAACAGGGAAAGATATCGGCAAAAAATGGAAGACGAGGAAATCCAGCTTCATGATGAATTGAAGTCGATGCTGCGGGATAAATCCGGAAGATATTCCTATGTCATCGGAATGATGGCGCTTTGCATATCCATTGTGGCATTCTCCATTCTGGGAAAATTGGGGATTATCCATAACCCGCGCATAATAGTGCTGTATTTAAGCGGCTATCTTATTTTCCAGATAGTCATCGGCATTGCAATTTTTAAACATCTGCTCAAAAAATATGAATAGAGAATTTCAAAATGCATTTCTCCCCATCTTCCATCATAAGATAGAAGTATCATCCAAAAGGAGATTTGCATATGTTCCAAAAACCTTTTATTTCACCTTGCCTGAAAATTGCCATCGTGGGCCGGAGCAAAGATACGGCAAACTATGAAAAAGCCTTGCAGGAAATGGGTGTATCCTTCGCCGTCACCATGGATTCGGATTCCGGCAGCCTTTCCGGCTTCCACGGCCTCCTGCTGCCCGGGGGAGGAGATATTACGCCCGCATTTTTCGGCCAGCAAAACCATGGCTCCAAAAATATCGATACAGAACTGGACATTAAACAGCTGCAGGCTCTGGAACTTTTTGTAAAATGGAAAAAGCCCGTACTGGGCATCTGTAAAGGAATGCAGCTCATCAATGTATTTTTCGGGGGCGACATCCTGCAGCATATCCCGGAAGCCCCCAGCCATGCCTGGGATGGGAATGACAAAATACATCCCACTTCCATACAGCCCGGCTCTTTTCTTGCCGGAATATATGGCACCCATATGATTACCAACAGCGCCCATCATCAGTCCATTGGCCAGCCTGGCCGCAAGCTGCATATCATTCAGTGCGCCGATGACGGCGTTCCCGAAGGGATTGCCCATATGACCCTGCCCATCCTTGGCGTTCAATGGCATCCGGAAAGGCAGTTTGCCAATTCCCGTTTCGGCCATTCCCAGAATGATGGCGCTGCTGCTCCCACCAATGAGCCCGCCGATGGCAGAATGCTGTTTTCCTTCTTTTTGTCCTTATGCTCCCCGTCTTTGGCATAAGCCCTCTTGGACAAATTTACGCATTCTTATGGCCTTCCCCTTTCTTACGCCTCCGTTTCCCTCCTTCCAGCCTGGCCTTCCCCTCTTCCGTCCGTTCCTGCCAGCCTTCTTTTATTTCCTCTTTAGCGCGCTCGCCGGCCAGCTCAAACAACGAAGCGATTATCTTCCTTATCATGGCCGCCGTTTCCCCGTCCAATCCCTTAAAGGCGGATACCACGGCCATCATATTTTTCTTCCAGTCAGCCGTAAAGTCAATCAACGTTTCCGCCTGGGAAGCGGAGACCACTTCGTATAAGGCATCCACGAAGGTATGAATCTGCTTTTCATCCATGGACAAAATCCATTCATTCAGCGTTTCGTCCATAAACTTCCTTCTTTTATACACATCCTTTGCCCGGACGAATTCATCTTCCCTCACCAGCCATGTATATGGGTCATGCTGCAGCAGGCCAAAGGTTTTGCTCTCCACCACCATATACCCCGCCGCATGGGATTCCAAAAGCATCCCCACCAGAGAAGAATGGGGAATAATTTTAACAACCCGCCCTGCAATTTTCTCATAATTCCCCTTTTCCCGTATTTCCGGCCGGAAACCGGGGCCGTCATGGCTGTAAATCCTGTCAATCCTTTCCTGTACATCCTCCCTGCAGTTCATCGCCGCATATACAGCAAAATTCCCCCCTTTGGAATGCCCGCCCATATAGAATGTAGAGGAAAAAGACGCCGCTGCCCGTTCCAGATATTCCACACTTCTAAGCTGCCCGATGACCGGCTCGGAAAAAGCCAGGTTAAAATCTTCCTTCCATCCTACAATCGTCTCATCGGTTCCCCGGTAAGCAATATAGACCGAACCATCCTCCAGGAAAAATGTCACAGCCGAAAACTGCGTTTCCTGCTGCTGCTCAATGATATTCACATAAAAATTCATGCGCATGGTGGAAAAGCGGGCGCTTTTCAACATGCCGCCAAACAATTTCATGTTGTTTTCCCGGTACCTTTCATCTGCAAAAAGCTTATCCTTATCCTGATGGCTGTCCAGATAACCCATGGAAACTGCCGGGGCATTTTCCTTGATGCCCGGCACGATTCCGTCGAATTTCAAATAAGCGAACTGGCACAGCACCAGGCTGTCCACCTCATTCAACGGCTTTTCCGAGAACGTATAATCGCCATATTCCTTTAAATAATCCAAAATTGTTCCCATCGCGACCCTTCTTCCTCCATCCGGCGCTCCTAAGCCCTTTTCATTTCTCCAAAACCCTATCGCTGTTCCAGCCACTTCTCCTTATATCACTATCGCCCCAGGTTTCAGAACCGCGCCTCCAAATGCCCGATATTTTTAATCAAAACCGAAACCGTTCCGTCCGGGTTCGTGATGAACTCCACGCTCCCCGGGTTTTTGTACTGCTCCATGGGAATTTTAATTTCGATTCCCGTATCCGTAAACAGATGCTGCTTTTGATATTTCCTCGTGGTAGCCTCGCTCTGGGGAAGGATTTCCTCCTTCACCAAATCATACTTTTCCATTTTATCCTGAAAAGCCACCTTTAATTCCGGCTTTTCTTCAAAAATACGCTCCGCCAGCTCTTCCACAACGAAACCGCCTTTTTCCTCCAATTCTTCCTGTATAATGCTCTTCGCCTTCATCTGGACCTCATACTGGCTCACTTCGTCATACCCTTCCTTCTGCACCGTCTCCACCGCCTTTGTCACAATGGACAGCTTGGACTTATGGGACATACGGCTGGAGCATTTTAAAAATAAATAGGAAAAATAATCGGTCTTTTCCCCATTGATTTCATACTTCTTTTCCACCACCTGAACCGTCAGGTCATCCAGGCAGATAATCGCCGCTTCGCTCAGCTTCTGCGATTCCGGCGGCAGGATTGACTTATGGCGGATAATCTCATTGGTATTTTTCCCTTCTTCCGTGGCCAATGTCCTATGGGTATACAACGATTTGTAGTTCATTTTAAGCAGGCCCAGATATTCCCCTTCCCCATATTTAAAACGCACTACAATCAAATCCGCCGGGGGAATATCAATATTGCTGTTCATAATGCTATAAAGGAAATCCGCCATATCCTTGCTCACATCCACAAAAAAGTCATCGGAATACTGCGCAAGCATCTGATAAACCTCCGATTCCTCCTTATAAAACTGACAGCTTTTCCCGTCATCCCCGGAGGAAATCTTCGCTATATGCTCTTTTAAAAAGTCCGCAAACTCGGAGCCGAAATCCAGCTCCCCATCCGACAGCACCGGCATCCCTATCGTAGAATCCAGTATATGTACAATCGCTTTTTTTATCCTAATCTCTTCTTTTATCATTTTCTATTATTCCAGTTCCGCATCTTTCCCCATAAGAGCCTTGCTCGCAGAGCAATTTCCGGTCGCTTTGCGCCCTGAAATTCTCTGGGCTCTTTTGGGGTAAGATGCTGTTTTTTAGCGCCTCCATGTCCTGGGGGAGAAAAGAACCAGCATAGGCATCAGTTCCAAACGGCCTGCCAGCATATCGAACATCAGAACCAGTTTGGAAAAACCGGAAAAAGCGGAATAGTTCCCTGCAGGCCCTACCATGTTTAGACCCGGCCCTACATTGTTGAAGGTCGTAGCTACCGCCGTGATATTCGTCACAAAATCAAATTCATTCAAGGAGACCAGCACAAAGGAGCCTAACAGTATCATCACGTAAATCATCGTATATACCTGGATGGACTTGATGACCCCATCTTCCACAATATGGCCGTCCATATGGATTTTCTTAATACTCCTTGGATGAATTACCGAAAATATTTCATTTTTTATGGAGCGCAGCAATACAATCAGGCGGGAAACCTTAAAACCTCCCCCTGTGCTCCCCGCGCAGGCCCCCAGCAAAGTAAGCAGGAAAAGCACCGCCCTGGAAAATTCAGGCCAAACGTTGTAATCCAGCGTGGCAAACCCTGTGGTAGTCATCACCGACACTACCTGGAACAGGGAATGGTGGAACGCCTGGAAACCGTCTTCAAAAAATCCCCTTACATTGATGGAAATCAGCAAAGCCGCCACAAAGACTATCCCAAGATAATACCTTAATTCCTCGCTCCCGAAAGCTTCCTTCGGCCTCCGAATCAACAACAGGTAGAATATCTGGAAGTTTATGCCGCACAGCAGCATAAAGACAATGAATATGGTCTGTACCGTAGCGGAATAACTTCCGATGCTGGAATTTAGCAGGCCAAATCCGCCTGTTCCCGTTGTAGAAAAGGACAGGGTGGATGCCTCGTACAAGTTCAGGCCCGCCAGCATAAGGGATACGATTTCGACTATAGTAATCATCAAGTAAATCCCATACAATATCATTGCCGTATTTTTAATTTTAGGAACCAGCTTGCCTACGCTGGGCCCTGGGCTCTCCGCCTTCATCAAATGCATGTTATAGCTCCCTGACAAAGGAAGCACAGCCAGAATCAGCACCAGCACCCCCATGCCTCCAATCCAATGGGTAAAGCATCTCCAGAACTGGATGCATCTGGATAACCCTTCCACATCGGTCAATATAGTTGCCCCCGTGGTGGTCAAACCGGAGATTGTTTCGAACAATGCATCCGTATAAGTGGGAAATTCCCCGCTGATATAAAAAGGAAGAGCACCAATCAGGCTTAGGATAATCCAGCTTAGGGAAACTGTAACAAATCCTTCTTTCGCATAGAAGACATTGCTTTTCGGCTTGAACCTTCTTCCTATAAGGCTCACTGCCAGACAGCCAATCATCACGTAAAGGAAACAAAAAGCGCTCCTTTCACTATAAATCAAGCCCACAACAAAAGGCAATGCCATAAATAGAGCCGCGAATTCCAAAACCCTGCATAAAATATAGCGAATCACCGAATAATTCATAGTTCAAATCAACCTTTCAGTATATCTTTAATATCGTGCAGCCCCGTGGTCGTGGTAACAATAACTACAGTATCGCCCACCGCTATTTTACTCTGCCCGCCCGGGGTTATGATATTGCCCTTATGGTTAATGCTGCAAATCAGTATATTGGGTTTTAAATTCAATTCCAGCAAAGGAATTCCCACTACCGGGGAGTCTTCCTTAACAATAAATTCCAAAGCCTCTACCCTGTCATTATTCATACGGTAAAGCGTCTCGATATTGCTCCCTATGGAATTGTGCAAGGCCCTCACATGCTTCACAATAGTTTCTGCCGTAATATACTTGGGATAAATAATGCTGCCCAGCTCCATCCCGCCGATAATTTCATCATAAGAAATCCTATGTACCTTTGTAATCAGTTTCGCTTTGGAAATGCTTTTCACATAAAGGGAAAGCATAATATTCTCTTCATCAAAATTAGTCAGCGCCACGAAAGACTCTGCCTGGGGCAGCCCTTCTTCCATCAACAGGTTTTTATCCGTGCCATCGCCGTAAATCAACGTTGCCTGGGGCAGCAGTTCGCTCAGTTCCTCACATCTGTCCCTGTCCCTTTCCACAATTTTCACCGATATCCCGATAGAAACCAGCTGTTTTGCCAAATAATATGCAGTTTCCCCGCCCCCAACGATAAAAGCACTTTTCGCCCTGGTTGTGGAAACCCCCAACTTTTTGAAAAAAAGCATGCCGTTTTTCACCGTACCCACCACGGAAATCTCATCCTTAGCCCGCAGTATAAAGTTCCCGTCCGGAATATACACATCTTCTCCTCGTTCCACCGTACAGACCAGCACATCGCATTTCAATTTTGAGGAAATATTTTTTAAGGCCTGGTCGCACAGGGCCGAACCTTCTTCAATCCGGTATTTCACCAGCTCCACACGCCCTTTGGCAAAGGTATCGATTTTCAGCGCGGAAGGGAATTTCAGCACCCTGGCGATTTCCATGGCTGCCGCATCCTCCGGGTTGATGACCATGGAAAGCCCCAGCTCTTCTTTGATAAAATTGATTTCCCTGCTGTATACCGGGTTTCTCACCCTGGCTATGGTATGGCAGTCGCCCGCCTTTTTGGCAATCAGGCAGCACAATAAATTCAACTCGTCCGAACCAGTTACCGCTATCATCAAATCCGCATCCTCAATCCCCGCTTCCTTTTGTATCGAATAGCTTGCCCCGTTTCCCACATAGCCCATCACGTCATAGTTAATGGTTATGTTTTTTATAGCCTCGCTTTTCGTATCGATAACCGTAATATTATGCCCTTCCTTGCTTAGCTTTTCCACAATCGTAGAACCCACATTCCCACAACCCACAATAATAATATGCATATCAATAACCGTGCCCTTTCCTTAATAAATCTGCAAATGCCTAATATTTTTCCGGATAATCGGTTCCCGTTTCGGTCTGCATCAGATATCTGTACTTTTCCGGCTCCTTTTTCATTTTCAGCATCGTATCAAAAGCCCTAAGGACCATTTTGCTGCCATTATGCTTCATCCCGTACAGTCCCCGGTCCATCTCTGCCTTAAAGTGGTCGATCTGCCATACCATAATGTCCACCACCGTATATCCCTCCACCTTTGTCCTGCAGGAAAAATCGCCTGTTTCCCCATAATAAAGAAACTCTTCCCCTATTTCCGGGCAAGTCAAAAGCCCGGTTGCCAGCTCCTGGAGAAACGCTTCGTCTTCTCCCGCTTTGTAACCGAACTCGTCCACAATCCTTATGATTTTTTGTCCATCCAGAGCATCCATATCCATACCCCCTATATATCTACCCGCAGTCCTCCGTCATAAGACGCATATATTTAAGAATGCGAAGCATATTTTGGAGTTGGCCGCAACTCTTTCCCCTCTAACATAATATCAAATGGAAACATATATTACAAGTCACTCTTATATATTAGAATTAAGAAATTATATACAATGGTATGCAGTATTGAAAATAATATCTTATGCCAACGATTTCCTTTGGGGCTTCCCCCTCCTGTTCCTGCTGATGGGAACACACCTCTTTTTTACCTTAAAGCTGCACATTCCCCAGCGCCATCTTGGGAAAGCGCTTCGGCTGTCCGTTACCGGCGAAAAAAGAGAGGGAAACGATTCCACCAAGAACCTCTCCGCTTTCGGTGCCCTGGCCACCACCCTGGCCGCCACTTTAGGCACCGGCAATATCATCGGCGTTTCCACCGCCGTCGCTTTAGGCGGCCCCGGTGCCGTCTTCTGGTGCTGGCTCACCGGCCTGTTAGGCATGGCTACCTCCTACGCGGAATGCTACTTGAGCGTGCTATATAAAGAAAAAAATTCCGAAGGGTTTTCCGTAGGCGGTCCGATGTACGTCTTAAAGAACGGCCTCCACAGCAAACCCTTAGCGAAATTTTATGCTTTTTGCACCATATGCGCCGCTTTCGGGGTAGGCTGCACCACCCAGGCTAATTCCCTCGCCCAGACCACCTCTTCCACTTGGGGCCTTTCCCCCCATCTGGTAGGCATCGCCGCCGCTTTTGCCACAGGTCTGGTCATCTTAGGCGGCATACGCTCCATCGGCAGCCTATGCATAAAAATTGTACCCCTGTTAGGCATTCTTTATATCGCCGGTTGCTTTGTCCTGCTTGTTTTAAACGGGGATTTCCTTTTCCAGGCCATCCTTGTCATCCTTGAACATGCCCTCCTTCCCCGCGCAGTGCTGGGCGGCATTGCCGGATATTCTTTAAAACAAGCTGCCAGATACGGCATCGCCAGAGGCCTTTTTACCAACGAAGCCGGCATCGGAACCTCCGCCATACCTGCTGCGGCTTCCGACACGCTCAATCCTTCCAGGCAGGCCTTTGTGTCCATGACGGCCGTCTTCTGGGATACCGTAGTTATGTGCCTTCTGTCCGGCCTTGTTATCGTCACAAATATGCTGAAGCACCCCGATTCCCTGCTTCATGTAAACGAAACCGGGCTGGCCGATGCCGCTTTTGCCTATCTGCCTTTTGGAGGCAGGCAGTTCCTTTCCTTCGCTTTAGCGGCTTTTGCCATTACCACCCTCATCGGATGGTCCTACTTTGGGGAAAAAGCCTTCGCTTATTTGTGGGGAGATGGGAATATCGGCGTTTACAAGCTTCTTTATATCGTTATGATATATATCGGCGCTGTCATCCCCTTAAATATAGTATGGGAGTGCACCGACTTCATCAACGCCCTGATGATTTTCCCCAATGTACTCTCCCTCTTTCTGCTCCAGGATAAAATTACCACACCCTTTATCGGCAAACGTATTCCCCATGCGGGCATCAGAGGCGGCGGCAGGAATTCCTTATCTTTCCGGAAGCCAATCTCTCCCCATGGGGAACGGACTCAGGGAAGCTGATATTTCTTCCGGAATCCTTCCACCGCCTGCCCGAATTCCGGATGCTCCGCCCCCTTCAAGGAGTCCAGATATTCATGGGACCCCAGTTCATCCTCCCCGGTTTCCAGCAGGCTTACCGCGATGTTGGAGCAATGGTCCGCCACCCGCTCCAAATCCGTGGTAATATCCGCCAAAATAAACCCCATTTCAATGGTGCATTCCCCTTTCCGCAGCCGCTTAATATGCCTTTTCTTCATTTCCACATTCAGCAAATCGATGACTTCCTCCAAAGGCTCCACCTTCTTTGCCAAAGCCCGGTCCTCTTCCCTGAACGACTCGAAAGAAATATTCACGATTTCCTCCACCGCCCCTGCAAATACTTTCAATTCCGACTGCGCTTCCCCTGAAAAGCGAAGCTTTTTTTCCTCCAATTCCCGTGCGGCCTCCTGGATGTTCAGGGCATGATCGGAAATCCTCTCGAAATCCCCGATATCATGGAGCAATAAAGTGAGCGTATGGCTCTCTTTTGCCGATAAATCCCTGCTGCCCAATTTTACCAGATAACTGCCCAGCTGATCCTCGTATCCGTCCACTTCGGTTTCCAATTCCGCTACTTTCCCGGCTTTTTCTTCCTTATATTCATAAATCAGCGATATGGCCAGCAAAAGGGCTTCCCTGGCGCTTTCAGACATATGACCGGCCGCCATACGGCATTGCTCCAGCGCCAGGCCCGGTGCCGCCAGGAAACGGGCATCCAATGCCGGAACCGCCCTGTCCTGCGCCTCCTTTTCCACAGCTTTATCTTCTTTATCTTTTATCGTCAGACAAGCAAGCTTTTCCAGCCCAGAGGAAAAAGGGAGCAAAATCGCCGTTGCAAAAATATTAAAAAACGAATGTATCACCGCTATGCCGGCCGCATTTGCCCCATTTTCCAAAAAGCCAAACTGCACCAGCCCATTTATCCCATAAAACAACAACATAAAAATCCCGGTCCCGATAAGGTTGAAATACAAATGCACAAGCGCAGCTCGCCTCGCATTCCTGCTGGCACCTATCCCTGAAAGCAGCGCCGTCACGCAGGTGCCGATATTCTGCCCCATAATAATCGGGATTGCCGCCCCATAAGATACCGCCCCCGTGGCGCAAAGGGCCTGAAGGATTCCCACCGACGCGGAGGACGACTGTATCACGGCCGTCAGAATCATCCCTGCCAGCACTCCCAGCAAGGGGTGGGAAAATGCCGTTAAAATCCCAGTAAACTCCGGAACATCCGCCAAGGGCTTTACCGCCCCCGACATAGCGTCCATCCCGGCCATCAGCACCGCAAAGCCTGCAAAAATCACGCCCACATTTTTTATTTTTTCTTTTTTGGAAAACATTAAGAACCCTACTCCCACTGCTGCCAATACCGGGGAGAAAGAAGAGGGTTTAAGCAGGCGTATGAAAAAATTGTCGCTCTCCAGACCTGCCAGGCTCAAAATCCAGGAAGTAATCGTCGTTCCTATATTTGCGCCCATAATAATCCCTACTACCTGGGAAAGCTTCATAATCCCTGAATTCACGAACCCCACCACCATCACCGTAGTGGCCGAAGACGATTGTATCACGGCCGTAACCCCGGCCCCCAAAAGAACCGCCTTCCATCTGCTGCTTGTCAGCTTTCCCAAAAGCATCTCAAGCCTTCCGCCGGATGCCTTGGACAGCCCAGTTCCCATCACTTCCATCCCATATAGGAAAAAAGCCAGCCCCCCTATCATGGTAAGAATTCCAAAAAAGTCCATCGTGCCCTCACCTTCTGCCGACGTTAAATAAAGCCGGCCCCAATTTGCAATAATTCGATATTACTTCCTAGATATCATCCCTCTGTACTTCCCCTTCAAATCCATTCCCTTTTTAGTCTTCCATATTTTCCATATTACAATACCTTCGTAAAATCAAAAGCAGAGGAATGTAAAATTTATGTAAAAATCCATTGCCTTACGCAACAATCCGGCCAAAATATCATCCTAATATTTCCAACTTCTATATAAAAAAATCGCCATATGTGTTATAATAAATTATTCAATATAAAAGGAGGGTTATTTTTATGGAATCAAAAATGCAGAAAATCCTTGCTAAGGCAGACCGGCGGATTGCGATGAAGGTATACACCGGGCACTTTGTCACTCCCCATTCCCACATCACGCGCTATCTGGATATGACTACATTAAAAACAAGGGCCTCGGAAGCCTCAGCCGTGGCGGAAACATTGGCACAGCGGTACAGCATGCACACCATTGTAGACACTATCGTATGCCTTGACAACACAGAGGTCATCGGCGCCTATCTTGCGGACGAGCTTACAAAAACAGGCATTATATCCATGAATGCTCACCAGACGATTTACGTGATTAAACCGGAAATCATCAGCGGCCAAATTGTATTCCGCGATAATTATAAACCTATGCTGGAAAAGAAAAACGTATTCATCCTGATGGGAACCGCATCCACTGGGGAGTCTTTGGAAAACTGCTATCACAGCGTCCTTTTCCATGGCGGAAAGGTAGCCGGCATCTCCGCTGTTTTCAGCGCCATTAATAAGATGGCCGGAATGCAGATAGAATCCATCTTCTCCACCCAGGATGTTCCTAACTATGCCAGCTACAGGCCAAATGAATGCCCTCTCTGCAAGCAGAGCCAGCCTATCGATGCCCTTGTAAACGGCTACGGGTATTCTAAACTGTAGTGGGTTCCTATAGGTATATTAATAATTCTTTTCCATAGTATTAATATTCAAAGACCCCGCCGCAGGCAGCCGCTTGGCTCGTTGCTCACGGGAGTCAAAGAAAAAATGAGAGACTGCCATCCGACAATCTCTCATTTTTTCATCCATAAACTATTTTGCAGATTCCACCATTCCATACAGCCAAAAGCCGTTCCTAATGATGACCCCTCCCATGATGTCTTCCATGATGCCCGCTTCTTTGGCTACGGTAAGACCGTGTATACGTTTTTTCTGTACAGTGATCGCAAATTCCGTCTTCATCCTCATCAATGAAATATTCACATTCATGATGGCCTGCTCCACAAACACCGTTCCCCTCTGCATCTATGCAAAGGCTGTTATCGCAAATACCATCCTCATCTTCATCAATGAAGCATCCATATTCCACACAATTCTGGCCACCGCAGTAATCATGCCTATGAGCAGAAACCGGAAGCACTGATGAAAATACCACCAGACATGTTAATGCTGCTATTACTGTCTTTTTCATACATACCCTCATTTCTGCACTGCTTTTCATAAATTCCAGCATGGAAAATACCTTTCCTCACTCTCTGCACGGACATATGCCATAACCGGCTGCTCCTCTTAATATGCCCCTGCACATTACAAAGCCTGCGGGAACAGTGCCAACGCAGACTCTATGCTGTTTTTTACTTAATAGGTCATTTTGATATGCAATGTATTGCAAATTGATTATAGCATCCTCTCTGCTGATTTTCAATATCATAAATCAAATTCTGTATTAATATTGACATTTTCATTCCATCGGTCTAGTATACAAAGTGAACCTTTCACTTTATAAGCGGCTAAAACCCAAATATCACATATGTCGAAAGGCGCTGTTTATTATGAATGAAAAATTATTGGAAGCATGGCTCCGACTTTCTACCATATTATGCAATGACAGGATTGTTTCGGAGATGCCTTATAACGAAGCGTTAATCTGTAATATTTTATATCGTCACCAAATGTGCAACAAAGACACCAAACTGACAGCCACCGATTTATGCCGCCAAACAAAAATACTGAAATCACAAATGAATCGGACATTGCAGAAAATGGAAGAAAAAAATATAATTACCAGGCAACGTTCTTCCATAGACCGGCGGCAAATATTCATCTCCTTAAACCCAAAGGCCGATTCCTTTTATATCCAGCACCGTAAAAGTTTAAGGCTAATCGATGCGCTGGCCACCAAAGCCGGCCCGGAGAAATCCCAGGAAGCTATTGATTTATTCACCTATATCGCCGATATGGCAGAAGAATTGATAGAAAACGATACGGAAATTTAATTTCTGCAGATTCCCGGACATTGGAAAGGCAAAATCTTATGGACAAAATGACACCGGAGCAACGCCATCTCACTATGAGCCATATCCGAGGCAAAGATACGAAAATCGAACTCGTTCTGCGCAAGGCCCTGTGGCACAAAGGCTACCGGTACCGGAAGAATTACCGGCAGCTGCCCGGCTCGCCGGATATCGCCATTACAAAGTACAAAATCGCCATCTTCTGCGACAGCGAATTTTTTCACGGCTATAACTGGGAAATCAAAAAGCAAAAGTTTGGCCAAAACAAAGAATACTGGATAAAGAAAATCGAACGCAACATAGAACGCGACCGCGAATCCGACCTGAAGCTCATCGCTCTGGGATGGACTCCCATGCATTTCTGGGGAGAAGATATTATAAAGCATACGGACGATTGCATCGAAGCCATCGCCGACCTTATCTTTGAATTGCAGATGACGATGTATGAAGACAGCCTGGAATAAGTAACAGTTCAGCTTTTCGGCTGCCCTGTTACGGAATCCGGCCATTTTGAGTTTTGCTTGCGGCAAAAGGGCCGGATTCATCGCCACATCTGCACATTGGCACGGACTTTGCAATAACAATAAAAAATATTTTCTTGTTGTTTTTTTCTGCATTTATGATATAATCTGTTTATGGGGCATTGGCGCAGCTGGGAGCGCGCCACACTGGCAGTGTGGAGGTCACGGGTTCGAATCCCGTATGCTCCATTGTTTGTATTAAGGAGGAACTTTGGCCATAAAAATATGACTGGCGGTGATAATATGACAGATAATGAGTTATTGCTTGCAATCTCAAACATGCTTGACCCAATAAGAGAAGATATTCAAGAAATAAAAACAAGGGTAAAAAAGATTGAGATTACACAAAAAAATGAAATACTTCCACGATTAAATACCATAGAATCCTGTTATACATCAACTTATGATAGATATAAAGATAATGTTGAGACATATGAAATTATGAAACAAGATATAGCAATCATTAAAAAAGTAGTAGCAGAGCACAGTGAAAAACTTCAGAAATTAGCATAACCATATCAGTATAACAATATATTGCAAATCAGATGGGGCTGTAAACTATTTTTCACTATCCATTTCTATATACATGGCAACAGCTTTTTTGATATGCTCCGCAATATTAAAAATCTACTCATCTGTCAAATCTATCTTCTCCGTATACCATGTAAATTCCACATTCCCCTCATCCGGGATAACCCTATTGGACACATACTGGAATCCACCGTCCTCCAAGAACCTAATCGTAACTTCGTGGCCAAACGCTTTATCCAGATTTTCTTTCGGCCAGACCGCATTTACCGTCAGTTTCCATGTTCCGTCTTCCTTCTCTTCACAGGAAACCACCTCCGGATAAGGGTTGTTCGGGGAAGCTGCACAATCATAAAATCCCCTGCTCCTATATTCATACGCCTTGTCCGTTTCCCTGTAATTCCCATAGGCACGCAGGGTTTCTTTGTCCATCCTGAAATGTGACAATATCACTTTTTCATATTCCTCTTCGGGCACCAGATAGGACTTGCCATCTATTGTCTGTTCATAAGGCAGGGGCCTCCCAAAGGTAAGGGCATACAATTTTGCAAATAAATCATCGAAATCCAGCACATCAAGATTTTCCTCTGTCCAGTCCAAAAGAAACATCTGATTGGCATCATAACCCACAGGAAGAATATATTTCCGGTTATATTCCCTGCATGTTTCTTCCAGCGGGCTCACCCGGATAGCCGTATATCCCTGTGCTCCATCGTATCCCTGGGGAACACTTTCCTGGAAGAAAAGGTAGCCGTTATCTGTAAATTCCCATTCATCCGCAGGATAACGGTTGACATAACCCAACTCCGGCATCCCTCCCTTCCACCGAAGGACGCTGCGCGTCACGAAAACCTCCCCTTGCGCCGCCTCAAAATCAAAGCGGATAAACCCTCCGTTTTCTATCACTGAAAAAATAGTCGCTTCGCCTTCCCCGCCTGCTTCTGCCAGCCAGCAAAATTCCTCTATTTCCTCCGGATGGGTCAAATTCAACTGATTCTCGTTTTCCCGGTCAAGGGCGCAATAGCCTTTTGCCCCCAGCCTGCCCACAATCTCCCGGATGGTTTGAAAACTTCCCAGACTCCCTTCCTTCGCTGCCCTTTCATAAATATCGCGGTAAATCTCCGCTATCTGCGAAGAAGAATCCGCTTCTTTGCCGTACCCGGCCTTCCCGTTACCTTCTATTCCATCAACGCCTTTCATTTCTTCCGTTACTTCTATTTTTTCCGTTTCTTCCGTTACATCAACTACCCCATTCCGCACTTTTTCCCGGCCATTGCTGCCGCATCCCACTGCGCATATGGCACAGACTGCACAAAGGATGCCTGCTTTTGTCAAGAAGAATCCTGCTCTTCGCCTTTTTTCCAAAAATCCCACCTTATTCCCCACTTTCATAGCCTTTCCCATATAATATATCCAGAACGCGGCTCGTCTTTCCTACCACATAACCGCTTCCGCCCCGTTCTTTCACATCCTCCACCATGCTCGCAATTAAGATAGGGGTTTTCACATCCTGTTCCGGCGTCAATACCACAAACCATCCTAGCTCCGTTCCTTCCGTGTCATCTTTGGAATCCTTGATTTCCGCCGTTCCTGTTTTTCCTGCCAAAACCAAATCATCCCTGTGGGCGCCGTAGCCTGTTCCCTCCGGGCTGCCTACTATTTTTTTCAGCCCTTCCAACACGCGCTGCGCTGTCGCTTCCGTAAAAGCTTCCGGAATCCACCAATTCGTCCGGGGTTCCTCCTGATAAACAAGATAAGGCTGCACTATGTTTCCCCCATTGCAGAATGCCGTATAAATACACGCCAGATGCAAAGGGTTTACCAGCATCTGCCCCTGGCCGTAGCCGCTGTCCGCCAGCTGCACTTCCGTTTCTATCTCTTCCGAATTGGAATATTGGGAAGCGGCCATGGAAATTTCAAAAGGCACCGGCTCGTCAAAGCCCAGCTTCTGCAAATGTTCCTTCCATTTATCCCCGCCGATTTTCAACGCCGCCTTTGCAAAATAAATATTATCCGAATAAATCAACGCATTTTCCAGGACCACCGGTTCATACTCATGCAAAGTTGTAACATAATAGGAGCCCCATGAGCTATCCTTCTGCCAGCTTAACCCTTCTTTTCCAAAATCCTCTTCCGGGTCAACCGCACCGGTTTCCAGCCCTATGGCCGCCGTCACCGGCTTAAAAGAGGAGCCGGGGCACCATACCTGGCGGAAACGGTTGTACAAAGGCTGCCTTTCGTCTTCATTCAGCAAATCCCACTGTGACTGCGACATCCCCAGGATGAAATTGTTGTTGTTATAGGAGGGCGTGCTGACCAGCGCCAGCACTTCCCCGGTATAAGGGTTCATTGCCACGCTGCAGCTTTCATCGTCCTTAAACTGCCCATACAAAATAGCCTGTATCTGGCTGTCAATGGTCAGCGTAACATCCTTGCCGTTCTCCACCGCCCGGTTCGCCAGTTCCTTCTTCTCAGTTCCGTCGCTGTCCACAATATAAATCCGGTATCCGGTCTGCCCTTTCAGCTCCTTTTCAAACAGCCCTTCCATCCCGCTTCGCCCGATGACGCTGTTTGCGGTATATCCTTCCCCCTCATGCTTTTCCAGGTCTTCCGCCGTCACGTTCTGGACATATCCTACCAAATGTGCCGCCGCATCCCCCAAAGGATATTCCCTCACCTCCGTGTCGGTAATCATTACCCCCGGAATCTCCAAAAGCTTGTCCTGCCTCTCTTTTTCCCTAAGCACCTCTTCGCTGGGCTCCCATGACATCAGCTCGATTTCGCCCACCTTGAGAACTGTTTTCAGGGGAACGAAATAATCATCCTTTACCCAGGAAGCGGACAAATTCTTCTCCACCGTTTCCGGCTTCATCTCTAGCAGCTGGGCGATTTCTTCCACCGCGCTTTCCCTGTCCTCCAGCTTGCCCGGAACAATGCCCACGGACGAAGCCGTTCCTTTTCCCGCAAGCAAAAAACCGTTCCGGTCGAAAATTTCTCCCCTCTCCGCTTCCGTTGCCGACACCCTGACCTTATCCCCCGGCTCCAATCCCGGAAAAATAAGCCCGTCATTCCAAACCAGCCAGTAGCCTTTATCCTCCCCTTCTTCCTTCTTTATAAAAAAGGCTTCATTTTCGAAGCTGACAGTTCCCGCCACTGTCTCGCAGGAGCTGTGATAAGCAACCGCCAGGCGCTCCTCATCATATACAATATCGGTAATCTCCAGATTCTTCGCTTCAATCCCTCCGTAAATGGCGGAATTCCTCTCCACGAAATCCTCCAACCTTACATTCCCCGATGCCTCCGCATCCAGCATTCCATACATCTTCTCATATTCGCCCGCATTCAAATATCCCATATATTCCGCCAAAAGTTCCGGCGGCTTCTTCCATCCCTTTTCCTTATCCGCAAATATAAAAATATAAGCGGCAGCCCCCGCCAAAAGCACTATGGCAAAGGTTGCCAGCATATAAAGCGCAATCCTTAATCCCCGTTTCCTTCCGCTACTTTTCCTTCCCCTCCTCTTATGGTTCCTTCTGCTTTTCGTGCCCATCCTGACTACCATGCCCTTTCTGTCAATCCAAAAAATTTCATGCTTTAATTCTTTTTAAATATTACATCCGTAGGATTTATATGTCAAGCCTTTTTTTCTTTTTCAAAACTTTCCAGGAAATCGCAATCGTTCATCCACTATTTCGAAAAAAGGCCCCTTCCCGTAATGTGACACATGGTTTACAGTTGCCGTTTCATGTGACATTTTATTACGCTTTTGTATTAAGTTACTTTAGGCAATTAATATATATTGTTCTTTTAGATTTATGCCTTTTCAGCCTTATAATCTGATATTTCAAATACGCTTTCTAATTTCCAAACATTTTATTAATATTGAATGGCGGAAGCACCACACTGTCAGTATCCGGTTGTGCCGTTAACAATGTGAGTTCACTTCTTAAATAAGGCATCAAAATCGCCACAGCATTTTTATTTATTAAATCTTGAACCATTTTATCGTCCAGTTTTTCTTGTTCTTCAACCTTAAAAAAACCAGATAAACTAATTTCCATATTGTATTCATCTTGTTTTGTTCCGTTCAAAACAAGCGTTACTTTGTATGTGTCATTTTTATCTAATCCTATTTGCACTTGCAACCCAAATTTCAATTCATTTGTATTTTTAAAACCTTTTCTATCAAATTCAATTCTATCAAATACCATTTTTTGTAAAGTCAACACACTATTGAAATTACCCATTTTTTCTCCTTTATGCCGCATTTATATAATTATCATCTTCTGACCCTAGTTCCATGCCCAAGTCTTTTGGCGATACGCTGAAAGTGCTATTAAATACTAATTTGTACTGTTCTTCATTCGAATATTTTCCTGTATTTGCCGCAAAATTAGTACACAATTCCCCAAAAACTCTCAATGTACTAACTACTTCACTTGAAATTGAAATATTACCGATAGCTGATGCAAATACAGCTAATGCATCTGCCATTGGTTCAATTCCTTTGTTTATCGTTCCCATTGCTTCTGCTATAGGTTTATAACATTCCCCATTATAATGCACATAATATTCCATTGATGAAAAGTAATTAATCTCCTCTTCAAACTCTCCATCTTCTGCGTACATATATGAATCTTCTTTAGGAAGATATGGGCTCTTCTCATCCCAATCTGAATTGTCATAAGCTACTATATATCTATTTTGCACATAATCAACAGATATCTTTCCTGATGAACATTCTAATAGCAATTGACGTATTGTAATCTCATCCCGAAGCATTCTTACAATACTTATACCATTAGTTTTTCCAAGCAGCCATTTACATCCTTTTTCATTATTTTGGCAACATACACCTATGAAAATATCCTTTTTGTCATTCACACAAGTAAAAATAACAGGAAAATATGACTCAAAAAGGACTCTGTCAATATAAAGCTGCCCATATTTATCCAGTTTAACAAATTCCTTCATTTCTTTTCATCTCTTTCTTTAATGAAATTCTGAAGATATTCTTCAAAATTAATTATCATTTCAAACTCTTCAAATGGCGATGCATCTTTATAAAGCCACCAATCAACATGTGAAGTTCTTTTCTTTGTTCTCTCCCTTGTCCTCTGTACCAATCCATGCCTGGGATTGGTCTCTCCAACCGCGATTTGGTAAGGAACCTTCATATCTGATATAACGCCTGCAAATCTTTTCACATCTGTAGGTTTCTCAAATGTAGATAGAGAATATTGTCCCGGGTCTGTCAAATCAGCTAAAGGGTTCAATACACAGCCATTTTCTTCAAAAGAAGGCAGAAAGGAATTCTTATCGCACTTCCCACTTCTACATGCCCTATATACCTTTATTGATTCTTCCCTTGCTCCATCCGGCAATTTGAACCTTTGAAAATAATCAGGAAATATTTTTTCAATTCTCTTTTGAGTATTTTTATTATCCAAATTTGTTCCTCTTTTTGTGAATACAATAAACCAAGAATATTATTTCACAAAACCTCCCTATTCCCACTCATCAATTACATACCTAATTTCAATTTCCATTTTTATTATACATCACATAAAGACTTTTGAACACTAAATTTAATATAAATTTTGTATGCAAAGTCCGTACAAATGCGTAGATGCGACAAAGAATCCGGTCCTTTTGCCGTAGGCAAAACTCAAAATGGCCGGATTCCGTAACAGGGCAGCCGAAAGGCTGAACTGTTACATGCAAAGCAGTATAACGCTGTGACATCCCTTTCCCTGGTATCCCAATGTTACATTACTATCATAAAATGGCGGGCACTCAAGGGAACCCGCCAATAAATCCAAACCAATCACTTCACCAAATAATACCCTAACTTAATCTCCTTCAAATCCGTTCCCCCCTGATGCAATATCTCCATCAGCATTCCCGCCGCCATCTCCCCGCTTTTTTCATAAGAGTAGTGCACGGTCAATAATGGCGGGCTCATCACCCCCGCCAAATCCGAATCTCCCTGTCCGGCCACCAGCGTTTGTCCGGGAACTTCGATTCCCCGTTCCCGCAAATATTTCACCGCACCGGCCGCCATCGTATCCGTAGCGCAAATAATCCCGTCCAAATCCCCGCATTTTTCCAACAGTTCCCCGGTTTTTTCATATCCTGAAGCCACCGTGAAGGCGGAAATCACATAATTTTTTGCAAGTTCCCCCAGCCCTGCATCCTGCAGCGCATCCTGAAAGCCCTTATACCTCTGTTCGCCTACCGCTTTATCCTGCCAGATGGCGCCCAAATAGCCCAGCTTTTTCCGCCCCGTTTCCAGCAAATACTTCGTCAAATCATAAGAAGCGTGGTAATCATCATGATAAACGCAGCAACAGCCGGAAAGGTGCTGCCCTACAAGGATGACGGGCACCGGCATATTTTTTAAAACCTGTTTATGCCTGGCCGTAATCACCGTAGCCACCAGAATCACGCCATCCACCTGCTTTTCGCTGAAAGTATCCAGATATTCCAGTTCCTTTTCCGGGTCATTCTGGGTCACCGCCAGGAGCATTTGGTATTTCCTCCCGTTTAATACGGAAAGGATGCCTTCTACCACCCTTCCGATGGATGCCGACGCCACTTTCGGCACGATTACCCCTATCATTTTCGTTTTTTTCGTCCTGAGCGTCTGGGCCTGCACCGAAGGGCGGTATCCGGTTTCTTCCACCACCCTGCGGATTTTTTCCCTTTTTTCCTCCGAAATATACCCGTCATTAAAATAACGGGAAACAGCTGCGCTGGACACACCGGCCCGCTTGGCAATTTCCGCAATATTCATCCGGCTGCTCCTTATTATTCCTTCACAGTTCAGCTTTCGGCTCCCCTGTTACCGTTTTTCCTTCATCTACTATTTCTTTTTCATGTAATAAAACCCGTATGCCGGTATATTCACCCCTATGGGCTTCATCTCTTTCCCTGAAATCAATTCCACATAATCGCCGTCCGTCTCGTTAATCCAGGCCGTCTTGTCGAACTCGCTGAAATTGAACAGGCCGATGATTTTTTCCCCTTCAAAATACCTGGCTATGCAAAGCACCGAAGGATCCCATGTATCGATAGTCCATGTATCCGCATTGGATACAAATGCTTTTTCCTTTTTCCGAATCTGCTCTAACTGCTCCAGGCGATGGAAAATTTTCGCTTCCACCGTATCCTTTTTGGAAATGTTCTTTGCCAGTTCCCACTTCATCGCCCCTCTGTGGATATAGCGGGAATCCGGCGCTTTGTCCGGGTCCTCCTTATAGGTATAATCGTTGACCTGGCCTATTTCATCCCCGCTGTAGAGCACCGGTATCCCGGACTGCATGAACATATAGGCATGGAGCATCACATCCATTTGGATAGCCTTCTCCATGGCCGCCTCGTCCTGCTCAAACCCGGCTTTTTCCACGCCGCACATGGACGCTGTAGTTCCGCAGAACCTGGCATCCCCCGTCACCGGGTCCGCATTATAAAGTTCTCCCCGACTGTTGCTGCCCCCCGCAAAGCCCTGGAAATAATCGTTCAAATATTTTTTGTGAGAGCGCTCCCCAATGCCTTCCGACATCAAAGCACCGTAATCCAGCCCCCAGCCAATATCGTCATGGCAGCGGAGATAATTCAAAAATACGTAATCCTTCGGCAAAGAATTCACAATATCCAGCTGCTTTTTCAGCAGCCGCACATCCCTGGTGGCCACCGTATGCCAAGTAGTCGCCATCGTTGTCACATTATAGAGCATATGGCATTCCGGCTTTTCCACCGTGCCGAAATAAGGAACTACCTTTTCCGGTTCCATTACCACTTCGCCCAACAGAAGGACGCCCGGACATACGATTTCGCTTATCATGCGCATCATGCGCACAATGGTATGCACCTGGGGAAGGTTCCTGCATGGCGTGTTCAGTTCCTTCCATATATAAGGCACCGCGTCGATGCGGATAATGTCAATCCCTTTATTGGCAAGGAAAAGGAAATTGTACATCATTTCGTTGAATACCCTTGGGTTTTTATAATTCAAATCCCATTGGTACGGGTAAAACGTAGTCATTACAAAATGCTTCTGCTCCGGAAGATAGGTGAAATTCCCCGGCGCCGTGGTGGGAAATACCTGGGGCACAGTCTGCTCATATAAGGACGGTATGTAGGAGTTTTCAAAGAAAAAGTAACGGCTCATATATTCTCCGTCGCCTTCCCTGGCCTTTTTCGCCCATTCATGGTCCTCCGACGTATGGTTCATCACGAAATCCATACATACGTTAATCCCCTTTTTGTGGCAGGCCTCCGTCAAATCCTCCAAATCCTCCATAGAGCCCAGGTCCTCCTGCACCTTCCGGAAATCCGAAACCGCATATCCCCCGTCCGAACGCCCTTTCGGCGTTTCCAGGAAAGGCATCAGATGGACATAGTTCACGTTGCATTGCTCTATATAATCCAGCCTAGACTGCACGCCCTTCATGTTCCCTGCAAAATTATCGATATAAAACATCATCCCAAGCATATCGTTTCGCTTGTACCAATCCTGATGCTCTTCCCGGTTTTTATCCAGCGATTTCAACGCCTTTTTTCTATCCCGGTAAAAGTCCTCCATCTTATCGCACAGTTCGGCGAACATCGAACTGTTGTCATATAATTCCATATAAAGCCAGCGCAGCTCCTCAAAATGCCTGTCAAACCTCTCCTGATAAGTTTTCATTGCAGCATTTTCCTTTGCAGCATTTTCTTTCATGTCCATTTCCTCCTCCAAACTTTCCGCCTTTCCGTTTCGGCGGCCCCTGTTCTTGTCTATGCCTGCAGCAGCTCTGCCATAGGGCAAAGCAACAGTCCATCCTGCGGCTTCCCTGTTACGGAATCCGGCCATTTCTTCCATTCATTCCATTTATTATATCATCAATTTTCATCTACCGTAAACAGTTTTTCCATCTTTTCTACGACTCCGGTTTTCAGGACTTTGAAACCCGGATAATCATCGCTGTTGGTCAAGAGCACCGCTGTCACTGTGCTGTACCCCTCCGCCTTAATCTTTCCTATATCAAAGCTTATCAATTTCTGCCCCGCTTTCGGTCTCGTCCGTCAGTTCCGGTTCACGGCTTTCCTTTCTATCCGTTCCTTCCTCTTCCTCCTCTTTCCATACAAACCATGTCAGGACAAAGGAAATCCCAAAGGAAACTGCAAGCACGATAGCATACTACCGTCAATGGATATAAAGCGCCCATAATCATTGCGCCCACGCCATGGCCTACCGTAATAATCCAGCCCGCAAAATCCAGCACATAGGTTTCCGCCGTGGAGAAAATCGGGCCGATAATCCCCAGCGTGAGAAATGCCGTAGCCAACACCGTACAAAGAGTGGAGACAAACAAATCTATCATCTCCGGCACATGCTTATGCAGCCATTTCTCGATTTTGCACATCAGCCAGATGGCAATTACCACAGGAATGACATGTCCCTGATACCCTACCTGGCGAATAGGGAACCCGAACAGCCTCCATACGGGGATATCCGCAGCATCCACGCTTTCTACCGACCATGCGTTCATCAGGCTTGGGTGAATCATTATCATACCGATTACCGCCCCAAGAAAAATATTTCCGCCAAAAAACGCGGGTAGCCGACACCGCTACCAATACCGGGAGGAATGTAAAAGCCGTATTTGCCATCAAATCCAAAATTCCATACCAATCGCTCCCCGCGAAGCTGGGAATCGCTTTTCCCAGCGCCTCCACCAGGCCCATCATAAGGCCGGAAGCCACAATGGTCGGGAGAATCGGCACGAACACATCCCCCAAAGCCTTTATCATCCTTTTTAGCACCGGCTGCTTCGCCGCTGCCGCCGCCTTTACCTCTTCCTTTGTAGCCGCGGTCATGCCGCTGATTTTCAGGAATTCGTCATACACCTTATTCACCGTTCCGGTGCCTATAATGAGCTGGAGCTGCCCGTTATTGCTGAACACGCCTCTCACGCCGTCGATGTTTTCCAGCTTCTTCATATCGATTTTCCCATTGTCCACCGTAACCAGCCGCAGCCTTGTGGCGCAATGGGCCGCACTGACCAGATTGTCTCTCCCGCCTAAAGTTTCGTAAATTTCTTTCGCGCATTTCCCATAGTCCATCGCCATTTTCCTTTACCTCTCCTTTTTTATTTTTATGTATTGGTAAGACCTTTCTATTTCCAGGGCTTTCAACGCCCGAATCCTATACTAACCCATGTTTCTCAAAAGCATGCCGCAGGCCGTCTTCTTTTACGGAAGGGCATATATCGTCCGCCAATGCCTTCAGGCCACTGCTCCCGTTTTCCATGCAGATGCCCAGCCCGGCCGCTTCCAGCATTTCCTTATCGTTCATGCTATCCCCCATCGCTATGGAATCCTCCAGGGGAATTTGCAGATGCCGACATACCATTTCCACCGCTTTCCCTTTATCGAACTGCCTGCTTACCACTTCCCCGTTGATAAACCCCTGGGGATTTTTCCCCTGTATGCAAAATGCAAAATCCTTATCCAGCACTCTGCGAGGTTCTTCCAGCTGCTCTTCCGTTTGGCTTACAATGACAATTTTGTAGGCTGGCTGGCCTTTATACTCTTTCATAGGCCTGATATTTAAAGACTTCTCAATCTGTTCCCTCCACCTTAGCAGCTCGCTGTTGCCGTTTCCGGAATGCGTCCGCAGAAAATCTTTAAAGCCTTCATCCGTATAGGAACCATCCATACATTCTATCGTCCGATAGACGTTGTTTTTCTCCAACACCGCCATCGCCCGCGTTTTCTGTTCATCTGTCATCGGGCAGTCATAGATTACCTCTTTCCCTATTTGGATATAGCCTCCTGAACTGGCCACTATACCGTCAAAATCATACTTTAACAAAGGAAGAAGCATATCGTAATTCCTGCCGGTGCACAGAAATACGTAATGCCCCAGCTTCCTGGCCTGCCCAATGGCCCACAGCGCCGAATCCGGCGGCTCGTTGCATCCCGGCTCCGTCAATGTTCCGTCAATGTCCAGAAAAATAATTTTACGCTTCATTCCTGTCTTCGCCCTCCGTTTTTATTCTTCACCTATTCTGTTTTATATGCAATCAATTTCATATTTGCATTCCATTGCTTACCTCTGCTTCAATATCTAGTACAGCCCCATACAGGTATTCTCATTTGGCTCGTCGCATGTGACATGGAACCACGCTCTTTTCTGAACATGAGAAAAGCATCTGTCATTGCCGACAGATGCCCTACGTTTTAATTCAGTATTCGATTTTTGTTTCACTAAGCTGACTGCGGACATCCCTGCCGCTATACATGATGCGTACAATGCTCACTGTGTTTTTAGTTTCATCCCGTAATCCCTTTTCATTTCAGCTTCAATAGCGTCTGCGGAATATACCCTGCCCTCCCGTATATCTGCTATGCCCTTTTCTATCTCAGCATCGAACTGCTCTTTTGTGAGGGAGCCATATGCAAGCGGCGTTTCCTGTGGGAGTTTCATTTCAAAAGGTATTCCCCGCTGAAGCACAACCTGCCTTAAAAACATACCGACCGCGTTTGACATCGGTATCCCCAGACGCTCCAACACCTGTTCCGCCTGTTCTTTGATTTCAGGTTCCACACGTGCAAATACATTTGACGTTCTTGCCATAAGCAAACACTTCCTTTCGTCATATAGTATACCACTTTTGCTTGCAATATGTATGCGTTCCGCAATTTTTATTAAGGCAGAACCGTCACTCTGCACCGTCAAAAAAAGCAGCAGACCTCATCTTATCTGTCTGCCGCTTTTTATATCCCTCTTTATATTCATTTATTTCATTCAGCCGATTTTCCCACTTTACATCATGCCAAACATTTTCACTACCAAAGAATCATTATCCATTTTCTTGCGGAGCATGGACATGCGGTAATCTTCCAGAAGCTTATTTTTCTTCTGTTCCGAAATCGCCTTCGGCATATCCAAATCTTCAATACGGCTTCTAGAATTCACCATTTCCAAAGATGCCCCCGTATTATAATTGTACGCATGCTCCATGGCATTCGTCTTCGCGCCGGTAGCGCTTCTGGATGCGCTGATTTTATCCATCGCCGACTCTATGTCACCGATATTGAAATTCCCCGTCACGTCATAGCCGTCAATCCCCAAAGCTTTCAGCGTTACATTTTCCATCTGGATTTTCATGCCTGTGCCGTCCGGGTTGGATGCAATATGCATATCCGCCATACTGCCGTCCATCAGCTTCATTTCGTTATATTTCGTTCCTACCGCAGTACTTTCGATATCCTGCAAAAGCTGGTCCACTTCATCCTGAATCATCCGCTTTTCCGAATCGCCGTACATACTGTTTGAAGCTTTAATGCTCAGTTCATAAATCCGGTGCAGGGAACTCTGCATGGAGTCCAATGCCCCATCCTTAATATTGGCAACGCCTATGCCGTCTTTAATATTATCGGCAGATACATCCAGGCCATTGCTTTCCCGTTTCATCTTATTCGCAATAGAAAGCCCAGCCGCATCATCCGCCGCCGACTGTATTCTCTTGCCGCTTGCTATCTTGCCATATAAATAATTATTGCTAACCGCCGGTATTCTCATGACCGTCTCTCCTCTCCTGCACATATCTTTTTTACTATGTTATTAAATTCCATTTATTATATTCACAGTATAATATATCAGTTCGCTAAACGCAACAGTTTTTGGCAATTTTATAACTTTTTTCCTATCCTCCTATAACATGCCTTGGCTTCTTGCCCGACAAGGCAAGGTGAATATCTTCTGCGTTGTCCAAGGCAATCCCCGCCATGCATTCCGCCGTATTAGAAGCCATATGGGGAGTCAGGATGACATTTTCCAGCGCAAAAAGCGGATTATCCGAAGAAGGGGGCTCCGTTTCAAACACATCGATGACGCCCCCTGCAATCTTTCCTGCCTTCACCGCTTCGCAAAAGGCCGCTTCATCCATGACCCCGCCCCTGGATACATTCACCAGGCAGGCGCTTTCTTTCATTATGGAAAATTCTTTTTCCCCGATAAGCCCCCGGTTCTTTTGGCCGCCCGGTATGTGCACGCTGATGAAGTCCGATTCCCCAAACAAGGTTTCCCAGTCCACGCACCTTACATAATCCGGAATCTCTTTTCCTTCCGGCCTCGGCACATAAGCCAATATGTTCATGTCCAATCCGTATGCCGCTTTCTTTGCAACCAGGCGGCCAATGCGTCCAAACCCTATGATTCCAAGGGTTTTTCCCGCCATTTCCATCCCCCTGTTTGTGGATTTATACTGGAAATTTCCTTTTCGCAGTTCCCTGCTGCATGCTTCCATTTTCTTTGCAAAGACAAGCATCGCGGCCATTGTGAATTCAGCAACGGAAATGCTCGTGGTGTCCGGGGAATAGGTGGCCCATATCCCCAGCTCCTTCGCCGCCCGGAAATCCAGATTGTCATATCCGGCGCCATGTCTGGCCACAATGACCAGTTTCCTGCCAGCCTCTAAGATTTCCCTATCAATATTTAAGGAAGACAACATCATCGCATCGCAGTCCGCTATATCCTTTTTCAACGATTCCTTATCAAACTTTCCGCTTCCCCGGACAATCTGATACCCTTTTTCCTTTAAGTAGTTTTCCCCTGCGGCGGCTACCGGTTCGGGGATGAATATTTTCTTTTTCATATTGCCTCCTTATTGGTTTCGCAATCGAGTTGGTATGTTTAATATAACACATGCCAAATGGAGCCGTAAATATTTTGTTTGTATAATGCAGTTACTTTCTATGCCATACCACATTTCCACACTTCGATGCTCTTTTTTTGCACATTTCAATCGTTTCCTCCAAATCATCTATAATTACATCATAATCATAGTCATGTCCAGCACAAAAAAACAAGTAGTAATACACATCGTTTGGATATTGACAAATCGCAAAATACCTTACCGGTCTATCATCGCCTTTAATCCTTCCAAAATTCCCAAATTCAGAAAATTCTAATACAATAGCATCATCTAATCTGTCTGGAAAAGTTGTAACCAGTGCGCATTTTTCCTCTATGTTAAAACTTCGCTGATTGCTAAAACAGTCTAGAAAATATTTCCACTCCGTTTTTGAGATGTGTTCTTCCCACATATGCTTTATTGTGTAGTAGCAATCGGTAATCATTAGGTTGTCACTATCCCATATGTCATGGACTTCTAATTGATGAATTAACGATACTATCTCTGCCCTGCTAATATCTCCCAGTAATATACGTTTAACAATTTCTTTCAAAGCAGTTATAAATTCGATATCTCTCATAATGAATGCCCTCTTTATCAATCAGATAACTTTGCTTGTCCAAAGCTAATTACTTCCGGCAGCAAAAACTGCCCT
This sequence comes from Lachnospiraceae bacterium, assembly GCA_021769135.1. Lineage (GTDB taxonomy): Bacteria > Bacillota > Clostridia > Lachnospirales > Lachnospiraceae > Kineothrix. Next base: position 36,035 of record JAETTM010000035.1, read on the forward strand.
AATGCATTCCCCACTTCCCGCCCATATTCCTCCGGCGTTCCTCTCATCCCCTCATCCACCCACCGCCGAAGCAGATTCGCGAAGCCCCCGGCGGAATAGACGGCAAAATATTCCAACTCTTCCGCCTTTCCCATCCCTTTTCCCATGCCGCCTGCCATCCTGTTTCTCACCACATCCAATGAGGAACGGCCTATTTCGCCATAAACCATTTCATCCAGCCCTCTCCTGTGCAAGAGCAGAAGCACTTCCCTATGCCCATACCAAAATTCAAAAAAATCCATAGAAATCCGCAGGACATCATAGCGGGAAAGGGCCCCGTACCGCTCCTTATAATCCAGGCACAGCTTTTCCAAATACCCGGAAAGCACATCCTCCTTCTTCCGATACAGCCTGTAAAAAGTCCTCCTGGCCACATCCGCACGCTTCGCAATCTCCGAAATGGTAATACTCGCAAACTCCTTTTCCCCCATCAGTTCCAGCAAAGCATCCTCTATCATCTTCTTAGACTGCTCCTTCAGCCTTTCATGCCCTCTCATCTTAACCTCATTTCTATGCTTTTTCCATCCAAAAGCCATCCATACGAATAATGGCACAATCCGCGCCTTTTTGTAGCACTTCCCCGCAATCTCTTGCCTTTTCCCTTTTTTTATTATACCATATAGGCAATTTCACAATTATCTTATGGAAAAGAAAGGAATAGCCATGATTCAGCCAGTAGTTATTTACGATTCAAAATACGGTTCCACCAAACGCTATGCCCAATGGATAGCCGAAGCCCTCTCCTGCCCTGTTTTTGCAAGGGAAAAATTCAATCCCAAAGACTTCCCCCACTATCAGGCCGTCATCTACGGGGGCGGGCTTTATGCCGGAAATATCCGCGGCATCCGCCTGCTGTCCAAAAACGCCAGGCTTCTTCAAGGGAAGCCTGTTATCCTTTTTACTTGCGGGCTTTCCGACCCGGAAAACGAAGGGACCTCCTCCGCCATCCGGCAGTCTCTTTCCCGGAGCCTTCCTCCCGCACTTTTATCCCAAACCCGCCTTTTCCCTCTGCGGGGCAGCATCGACTACGCCCGGCTCACTCCTCTGCACCGGGCCATGATGGCCGCCTTCCACAAAATGGTAAAAAATAATGTCAAAAAATCCCCCGCCTCCTTGACCGAAGAAGACCGGGGAATATTGGAAACTTATGGAAAATCTGTAGATTTTGTAAGCCGGGAAAGCCTAAAGCCGCTGCTCTCCTATTGTGCTGCTTTGTGAATTCATGCGTCTTGCGACGCAGTTTCCTATAAGGAAAACATAGCGGCATTATACAACGGCTTCTATCAGGACTTTATCTCCAATATGCACCTTCCTCACGCCGGGGCGCTTATTTTTATTGAAGCTAAAGCTAACCATATATCCTTTTTTCAGATGATAATAGTCCAAATAATCTGCCAATTGTTCCTCTCCCCTACTATTATAAGCCAGCCCTTTCCAAATCTTCAATTCGATAACAAACTGTTCACCACCATAATCCACTATCACATCCGTCCGCCTTGCATCACGGGTCTGTGCTTCAATATAATAATTTCCGCTGCCATTGATAATCGGCCGAAGGAACAGAAGAAAATATTTCCTCCCCTCTTCCTCCAGAAATTTTTCCGTTTTATCCCCATATAATTCATTAAAAAAGTTTGCAAACTTTTCCAATACAAGCTCCATATCCAGTTTTCCATGATGTACAAACTGGTTTTTGTCTCCAGACGCCGCCCTGCTCATAGGCGTCCGCTCCGCCTCGCTCTCAGACAGGAAATAATTGTATAAACGGATTTCAAAAATCCTATTGGCAATAACCGCCATCCCGCCCTTATTGATGACGAATCCGAACATCTCTGCAATGCCAATGCTTTCTGAATCCGGATTATATATCATTTTTTCCCCCTGAAACAATAGCTCATATATCCTGATACGGAGTTCCGGATAATCCTGTAATTTATTAATCAGCGAATCGAACAGACTGTTTTTTTCAGTCAACATGATTCTCACTGCCTCCAAAAAACCATTCTGAGTCCAGACATCGCTCAATTTCGCATATTCCGTTCCGCTGCCGAGCTGCTCGTCCATAATATTGCAAATACGGGATACAAGATATGGATATCCTGACGTATATTCTTCTATCCATCCGGCCATTTCGTCAATATCCATGCCTGTATGATAATCTTCTTCGTATTCCCGAAGCATCCCTGCTATTCCATCCTTATCGAAACTCATATCAATCTTGAAATCCGCCGCAATATTCCAAGGGCTGTTTGATTTGCCATTTCCTAAAGGCACAAATCCCTTCTCCCTCTCGTTGGAAAAACGTATTACTTTATCCTTAAAATGCTTAACATCATATACCCCCGCCAGGATGACCGACAAAAAAGTGGCCTCATCACGCAGCTGGTGCGCTAAAAACCCTGCCCTTAACTGGGCCAGGAAATCCAGAAAAACCTGATTATCGGAGGCCGCATCCACTTCATCAATCATCAGCACCAAAGGATATTGGGAATTGGCGCACCAATTTTTCAGGAAAGGGAAAAGTTCCGACAACCTGGCTTTTGTAAGCGCAGGGTCAGCAAAGCCTCCAAGCCCCTCCACCACTTGAGATGCCACACGGTTATCATCACGGACTACCCATATTATGCTTCTGGCAAAGGCTGCAACAAAAGCGTGCTCGGAGGAAAAATCTGCCGAACTGACCGTCTGAAAATCCAAATGTATCACGATATAATTTTCTTCCAGCATTTTTTCCAGAGCGCCCAATGTTGTTGTTTTTCCATACTGTCTCGCTCTGTTTATTGTAAAGTAATCTCCCCGGTCAATCATACATTTTATCCGCATCAGCGTCTCATCAATGTTAACCATATAATTTATTTTGGGGTTGCATGCCCCTGTTACATTAAATCGTTTTGCCATAATGCCTTCCCTTTCATTGTATTAATAATTTTATCATGGCAACACAAAGTATTCAATGTAATTTCCATGCACCAGCTAAAATTGCAACAGTTCATCCCAGAGCAGCCAGCTAAAATTTCCCGCCTCCGCCGCCATGCGTTGCGCCGGAAGAGGATGTATGGGTTTGGGAACCGCCCGAACTGCTTGAATTGTCCTTTTCTTCCTTTTTCCTGCGTTCCACATGCCTGTAAAGAAACAAATCATTCTTTTTCGTAAGCTGCATGCTGCCCTGTTTCATATAATCGTCCGCTGCGGATTGGCTCTCCACCGTTTTCAGCTGCCCTTTCATGATACCCGTGGCTATCAGGGATATGATGAATGCTATCACAAACGCAATCACCAGATTCCAGACAAAACTAAAAGGTTTCTGGGGAATATTGCCCACATCATATGGCTCCCCATTATTAGCCTGCGTGATAAAGTCATCGCACAGCTGCGCAAAGCTTGTAAACGCATCCGCATAATAGCCTGTACTCAAATCGTCCACAATCATGTCGGAAATATACTCCCGACCCGCATCAGTAACCGCCGTTATACCGTAGCCGTGTGTGGATATGTACCAATCCCTTTCTTCCATGCTGACCAGAAGAAGGATTCCATCCCTCTCATTACCGAACCCATAGCCATTATAATCATAAAAATCATCGGCATATGCCTCGGCGGACTCTCCTTCCATGGAATCGACCGTAACCACCACGATATCCACCTGCTGCCGTTCGCTAATCTCATCCAGCGTGTCTGACAGACTCGATTCTTCGCTGTCCGAAAGCAAATCGGCAAAGTCTGCAATCCTTGACAGATTCTCCTCCGCGGACACAGGAAGCACTGGAATTGCAGATATTGTAAATACGGCCAACAACAATGCCAAAAATGTGCCGGCCAATCCCTTATTCAATGTCTTCATCATTCGCACCCCCTTACAGCAGCCAGATTAGATAGAGAATGGCATACAATACCACGCCTATAATCCCTGTCAGACCAAACAGCCATTTTTTATACGCAGCTTTATCCAATGGCAAATCGCCCACCATCTTGCCCGTCTGGCCGTTCATTGCAAAAAGGTAATTCTGGCCGTTCCATGTGGTGCTCAAAAGCCATACCGGAAAAAGGGCATATGTCACTTTGCCGTTCTGCAGCTGGATGCTGCCCGTCTCTTTTGTAACTGTGGTATAGCCCTTGACAGTCTCATAAAAAGCCTTCTCTGCGCTATTCCTAATCCTCTCGTTGGCGCGCTCTATGCTCTTTTCCGCGTCCACGTCAAATTTATCCGCCAGGTAGCCCGCCAGATATGCGGTCTGGAAATCCACCGCCTCCGAAAAGTTGAAGGGTTCGATGGATTCCATCAAATCATCCGGCATCTTGGAAGAGCCGTCCACGGGAACCCTTTCAAAGCCAATTTTCCCTCCCCGGCTTACCGCATAAAATTTTGTCTCCGTATAATCGTATTGGTTATCGCTCCATGCACGCACTTTGGTTGCCTTATAGCGCATATTCACATTGGCGCCGGTATCAAACAGCCAGAACGGAACATAAACCCCTTTCACTTCATCAATATGGTTTTCATTCTTAAATACTTTGGGAAGCAGACGTTTCCCTTCATAATGCTTCTTAAGCGCTTCCTTCGCTGCCTTTTTATCCACTTTAAACGGAATCACAAAATCCGGCTTCAATGCGCCTGAAAAACGCCCCATCATGACTACCGGATTCCCACAAAACGGGCAGGATGTAGCCGCCGTATTTTCATCGCATGCGATTTCGCCGCCGCAGGATTTGCAAACATAAGCATTCAGCCCGCTAAGTTCTTCCTCCTGCCACTCGTTCTCCGATGCCATCTGCCAGCTCATATCGTCCGCCTGGTCACTTTTCAGCTCGTTGTCATAGCTTGCCAGCGTTTCCATCTCGAATTCCGTATCGCAATAAGGGCATTTCATTTTTTGTATCGCACTATCAAAGGCAATGGCGCCGCCGCAGCATGGACATTTGTATTCTTGTATTACCGCCATCGTTCTCCTCCTTATTTTCTCAAAAGATTTTGACTGTTACCGCTTGTCATTTTCATCGAACAAATCGCCGCACTCCGGACAGAATTTCGGCGGATGTGCAGGATCTTCCGGCTCCCACCCGCATTTATCGCACCGATAAAGCGGCGCACCCTCCGGTTTCTTCGCTCCGCATTCCGGACAGAATTTCCCTTTGTTGACTGCCCCGCAGGAGCATACCCATCCATCGCCTTTAACCGGTTTCGCCGAACCGCATTCCTGGCAGAACTTGCCCGTCGCTTCTGCCCCACAGGAACATTTCCAGG
>JAETTM010000036.1 GCA_021769135.1 Lachnospiraceae bacterium
CTGGAAAATTACATCAAGCATGAAGGATGGAAAGATTTCAGCGCATTTATGGATGCGCTGCAGAAGGATTCTTCCGGCAAGCTGGAAAAGGCTTTGGTTGACCATTTGACTACTAATCATACTTTTTTTATGCGGGAATTTGAGCATTTCGAATTTTTCAGGGATACCGTACTTCCTTATTTGAGGGATAAGGAAAGGGCGCGCAAAGATTTGCGCATTTGGTGTGGGGCATCTTCCACAGGGGAAGAACCGTATATGATTGCAATGATGTTAAGGGAATTCTTCGGAACGGATCATAAGTCATGGGATACGAAGGTACTGGCGACCGACATTTCCACAAAGGTTCTGCAGAAAGCGATTGCAGGAGTTTACAAGAGCGACAGCATAGCGTCCCTTCCGGATAAGTGGAAGAAGCAGTATTTGAAAAAGCTTCCCGGAGGCGACCAATACGCAGTGGTCGATGACATAAAAAAGGAGGTTATTTTCCGCCAGTTCAATCTGATGGATCCATTTCCTTTCAGAAAAAAAATGCATGTGGTATTTTTGCGTAATGTGATGATATATTTCGATGCTCCGACAAAACGGGAATTGGTGCAAAAAGTTTATAATTGCCTGGAACCCGGGGGGTATCTGTTCATTGGAACAACGGAGACGCTGGACAGGGAGTGCACCGCATTTCAGCTGATTCGCCCATCAATATTTAGAAAATAGGAAGGGAATGATTTTATGCGTCAAATAAAAGTTTTGGTAGTGGAAGACTCTATGGTCTTCAGGGAGATTTTAGTGCAGAACCTGAATAAAGATGCTGAAATTCAGGTTGTGGCTGTGGCAAAAGATCCTTTTGAAGCGAGGGATGCGATACTAAAATACCGCCCGGACGTTATGACATTGGATGTAGAACTTCCAAGGATGAGCGGCATTGAATTTTTGAGGAAACTGATGCCGCAGTATCCGATTCCTGTTGTGGTCATCAGCGCGCTTAGCGATAAGGTTTTCGAAGCCCTGAATGCCGGGGCGGTGGATTTTGTGGCAAAGCCCGTGAACGCCACCAGGCAGCAGATAGAAGATTTCATCAATAATGAACTGTGCGTGAAGGTGAAAATTGCCGCGGCCGCCAAAATCAGCAATGTGAGAAAAATGGGCATGGTGCAGACGCAGCATCAGCCGATGCCTTTAAAGGATAACGGGCTTATCGTGGCAATCGGCGCATCCACAGGGGGAACGGAAGCGATTTTTTCCGTGGTGAAAAATTTCGGGCCGGACATTCCGGGAGTAGTTATCGTACAGCATATGCCGCCGGGCTTTACGGAAATGTATGCGAAAAGGCTGGATAACCAATGCCGGGTAAGGGTGAAGGAGGCATGCACCGGGGATCGGGTTTTGCCGGGGCAGGTATTGATTGCCCCCGGGGGCGACAAGCATATGAGGCTGGTGAAGGTTAACGGAGTATACCAGGTGGAATGCAGGCCGGGGCCAAAGGTAAACGGCCATTGCCCTTCGGTGGACGAATTGTTCTACTCGGTGGCAAACGCAGCGGGGGCCCGGGCGCTGGGGATTATCCTCACGGGAATGGGGGGCGACGGTGCCAAGGGGCTTCTGGCTATGCGAAAGGCAGGGGCGGAAACCATAGGGCAGGATGAATCCACCTGCGTGGTTTACGGGATGCCGAAGGTGGCATATGATATTGGCGCCGTAAAGTATCAGGCAAGGTTAGAGGATATTGCAAAAAAAGCGTATTCGCTTTTAAGTAAAATGTAGAGGAGAGAAGGCATGAAGATTTTATTGGCGGAAGACGATTTTGTAACCCGTAAATTTATGTTAAATTTTTTATCCAAATATGGGGAATGCGATGTGGCCGCAGACGGTATGGAAGCCGTGGACGCGTTTACGCTGGCTCTGGAGGACGGAGAACCTTATGATTTGATATGCTTGGATATTATGATGCCTGCAATGGACGGGTATCAGTCGCTGGCGGAAATCCGGGAGGTGGAAAAGAAGAAAAATATCCCGGAGGAAGAGGCCGTAAAGGTAATTATGACAACGGCCTTGAATGATGAGCGGAATGTAAAGATGGCTTTTGAACTGGGCTGTTCGGTATATTCCGGTAAACCTATTGACCAGGAGAGGTTTGAAAAGGCATTAAGGAAGCTGGGCCTGGTTTAAAATAAAAGTAAAGATGAATGAGGAAGGAGAAACATATGGCTGACGAATTTAACACGGACGGCATGTTGGACATGTATTTGTTTGAGAATGAACAGTTGCTTGAGCAACTACAGGAGATGGTGCTGGAGCAGAAGGATGCAGAATGCTTTGATGAAGACAGCATCAACGAAATATTCCGGACGATGCATACTATCAAAGGTTCATCAGGCATTATGATGTTTGATAATATAACAGCAATCGCCCACAAGCTAGAAGATGTATTTTATTTTTTAAGGGAGTCCCATCCCGATAATGTTCCTCACCTGGAATTGGTGGAGCATGTATTGGAAGTGGAGGATTTTATCAGCGGGGAAATGGCAAAAATTAAAGAAGGGCAGAGCTCGGACGGCGACCCCAGCGAAATTATCGATGACCTGAACCAATTCCTGGATAAAATCAAAGGCAATGGGAATGGAGAAAAAGCCGCCAAGGATATACCGGAAAATGTGCATGAGGAAGCGAAGCAGTTTTATATAGCCCCCGTGGCAAACGCGGATAGCCGGTTTTATAAAATTACAGTCCACTTTTTCCAGGAAACGGAGATGTCCAATGTCCATGCATATAAAGTAGTATATGCATTAAAAGAAATTGCAGAGGATATTTTATATTCCCCCGAGGAAATCCTTACGGATGAAAGCTGCGCGGATGTGATTTTGGAAAAAGGCTTCCGCATTTTGCTGCAGGCACAGGCTTCGGAAGAGGAAATCCGGGAAATTATCGGTATCGGATACGATATCGAGAAGGTGGATGTACTGGAATGCAAAGCTGAAGAATTCCTGAAGGGATTCAAGTTTGGGGAAGAAGAAACGGGCATCGACCTGGATTCCAGCGTGGAGGAAATCGAAGCGAAAGCGGAGAACGCATTGGAAGTAAAGAAAGAGAATAAGATAGCTCCAGGGGATTTTGTAGTTAAACCGAAGGAGCAGACGAAGCCGAAGAAGGTGGTAAAAGAGAAACCCAAGGCGGACAACAAGGCAACGTTCATCAGCGTCAATGTAAGCAAGATGGATATGCTGATGGATTTAATAGGGGAACTGGTTATTTCCGAATCGGTAGTAATGCAGAACCCGGATTTGAAAGTGCCGGGCCTGGATTTGACCAATTTTAATAAAGCGGCAACCCAAATGGCAAAAATTTCAACGGACCTGCAGAATGTAATCATGTCCATGAGAATGGTGCCTTTGACAAATACGTTCCAGAAAATGAACCGTATCGTATTCGATGTATCCCGCAAACTGGGGAAAGATATCGAATTTGAGATGGTCGGGGAAAATACGGAAGTAGATAAGAACATTATCGAACATATTTCCGACCCGCTGATGCATATTGTCCGCAATGCTTTGGACCATGGCATTGAAAGCAATGAAGAGCGCAAGGCTGCCGGTAAGAAGGAAAAGGGTAAAGTTACCCTGTCGGCGAAGAACGAAGCCGGCAAGGTATGGATCAGCGTTACGGATAACGGGAAGGGCTTAGACCGTCAAAAAATCCTGTCAAAGGCAAGGCAGCAGGGGATTTTGGAAGAAGGGAAACCGGATTCGGCTTATAGCGACAAGGAAGTTTATCAGCTTATCACCTTGCCGGGATTTTCCACCAACGATCAGGTAACGGAATATTCCGGGCGAGGCGTGGGTATGGACGTAGTAGTCCAGAACCTTCAGGCCATCGGCGGAATGCTGGAAATAGAGAGCACGCCGGGCGAGGGCAGTACGATGAACCTGAAGATACCGCTTACGCTGGCGATAATTGACGGGATTGTAATCGAAACGGGAACGTCTTCTTTCGTGGTAGAAACAGGGCTGGTAAAGGAATTCGTGAGCGTCAGGGAAGATATGATGATACATGAACCCAACGGGGATGAATTCATCATGCTGAGGGGCGAATGTTTCCCGGTACTGCGTCTGGGCGACTGGTACGAACTGGAAAACTACTGTAAGAATGTGGAAGACGGGATGATGGTAGTCTTAGAGCTGGATGGTAAGACGATTTGCATGTTTGTGGATAAATTGGTAGGAAAACAGGAAATTGTTGTAAAACCGATACCTTCTTATATTAAGAAAATCAAAGGCTTATCGGGTTGTACGCAGCTGGGGGATGGCAGCATAGCGTTAATCCTTGATCCCAGTGGATTTGTAGAATAGGGTGAAGAAAGGAGTATTCTATGGAGGAATTAAGTAGGCCCAATACCAAGGCTGTTGCAGTGCCGGACGAATTTAGCGAGCAGGAGACACAGAAGGGGATGTATATGACCTTTAAGTCCGGGAATGAATATTATGGGCTAAAGATTCAGTATGTCAATGAGATTATCGGGTTTCAGGATATCACTCCGGTTCCCGAAACGGAAAACTATATTATGGGGTTGATTAACTTAAGGGGAAGAATTATCCCGGTTATCGATGTCCAAAAACGATTTGGCCAGGAGCCTTTCGAATATAATGACAGGACCTGCATTATTGTGGTAGATGTGAAATCCACGACAGTGGGCCTGATTGTGGAGAAAATCGCAGAGGCAGTTGAAATCAAAGATGAAAATATCCTTCCGCCGCCGACAATCAGCCGCGTGGACCGGATACAGAACAAATATGTATATGGAATCGCGAAAGTGGGGGATTCCGTAAAACTATTGCTTGATCCGGAGAGGCTGCTGGGCGAAGATGAACAGCAGACGGCAGAGCAGACGAATGAATTAATGGTGGAGAATTGATGGCTAGCAGAAAGGGATGGGTATTAAATGATGAAGAATATGAAGATGAAAGCAAAGCTGATGCTTGGATTTTTAATTCCTATAGTGATTACTGTACTGAACATGCTGATCAGCAACCTTTCGACGAGACGCGCGGCGCGGATTACCGACCCGGTGGAACAGGAAAGGTACGCTTTGATTTCTTCGATTGTATCTTTTGCATTTGCGGCGATATCCGTAGTAATTACCGTTTGGATTGCATTAAAGCTGATTAAGGCCATTGAGAAGTCCGTAGTGCAACTGTCCAATGCAGCGAAGGAAATTGCATTGGGCCATGTGGATATTGAATTGATAAAGTATAATAATGATGAATTTGGAGACTTGGTGGATGAATATCGAAAAGTAATCAATAACATCAAATACCAGGCGCAGATTGCCGAGGAAGTATCACGGGGTAATTTAACAATCAGCGTGAAGCCGAACTCGCCGGAAGATTTGCTTGGCAATTCTTTGAAGCAATTGGTGGAAGACAATTTTCATATTTTGAGCAATATTAAAGAAGTAGGGAACCAGGTGACGACGAATTCTTCCCAGGTAGCGGGGGCCAGCCAGTCTTTGGCGCAGGGCTCTACCGAACAGGCCAGCGCTATTGAGCAGATTACAGCGTCTATCGACGAAATAGCGGATAAGACAAAACAGAATGCGGAGGAAGCGAATTCTGCCGCGGAATTGGTGGCACAGGCCATCAATGATGTAAAATACGGAAATAGCCAGATGCAGGAGATGATGACAGCTATGGAAGACATCAACCGGTCATCCGAAAGCATTTCCAAAATTATCAAAGTCATTGATGATATTGCGTTCCAGACCAATATCCTCGCATTGAATGCGGCTGTAGAAGCGGCCAGGGCAGGTGAAGCCGGCAAGGGATTTGCAGTCGTGGCGGAGGAAGTAAGAAGCCTGGCGGCAAAGAGTGCGTCGGCGGCTTCCGAAACGGCTGAATTGATTGAGGATTCTATCAATAAAGTAAGCACAGGCTCCAAGCTGGCGGGCGATACGGCGAAAGCGCTGGAAACGATTACCGGTGTGGTGCAGCAAAGCGAAATGATTATCAACGGCATTGCGGAATCTTCCAATTACCAGGCAACAGCAGTATCCCAGATTAATCAGGCAATCGCACAGGTTTCCCAGGTAGTGCAGACGACATCGGCAACCAGCCAGGAATGCGCGGCAGCCAGTGAAGAATTGTCCAATTTGGCGTCCAGGATGCATGAGCTGCTTTCCAGCTACAATCTTGGGGATGGTTCAGCTGTAAGCACCGCAAAAGGAACCGGTTTTTCCTCCAATTTGTCTAACAATGAAGAGATTATTTCTTTAGAGGACGGATTTGGAAAATATTGATGGGGTAAGCGGATACCGGTGAAAGCATAGAAAGCGTGGAACGCCATGGGAAGGGGGAGAATAAGTCATAGTGCAGCGATAAAGCGGCCAGAATAACAGGAAATTCATAAAAAACGGGCGCCCAGTCCTGCTTCTGTTCAAAATTGGAAGTAAATTTGAAAAATGGATGTGCGAATCTTGTAGACAGAACGATAAAAATCGACTATAATAAAAAATAGTGTAATTATTGCACAATTCAGTGGTATGTTCAGATTTAAAAGAATAAGAATAATTTGCTATGATTAATGGGATGAGGAGGGTTAAATTGAAAGAAAAAGCTAGAAACAACCACAATTTAACAAGAGCGCCGGCAAAACTTTTCCATGATGCGGCTGTAAAATAAGGTAAAAAAGATAATGGATAAGCATTTATTTCCTGCCGGACGGAAAATAAATGTTAAACCAGGCGAAAGGGATGCGAGATAAAATGAAAAATCTAAAAATCGGGAAAAAACTTTTAATTACATTTATGTTGATTATTGTATTATTCTGCTGTACCGTGTTTGTTGCAGTTTGGGGATTGCGGCAGAATGCGAAAAGCTATACGCAATTTTATAACGTAGGCTATCAGATTACGAATAAGGTGATGAGCATGCGCCGCGGGCTGCAGATTATTGCGAAAGACCTTACATATCTGACCATCGAAGAGGATGCGGGACAACGTGAAGAATCTTCAGCGGATTTGCAGAAGGAACTGGATTTGATGGAAGAAAATGGAAACTGGCTGTTTGCTAACTTCCAGGGGGATAAGGCTCTGCTGGATGATTTCTCTACAAGTATGACAAAAGCGGTGGAACTGCAGTCGGAGATACTGGAACTGACGGAGACTGATAAGGAACAGGCGAGAAACGTGCTGCTGGATGAATACCAGCCTATGCTGGAAAAGGCAGTGGATTCTCTGATAGAAATCAGCGCGTCAGCGGAAGCGGATGCGGAGAGCGATTATGTGAGCACTTCATCCATGCAGAATGTGCTTGTAGCTGCACAGCTGGGCATGGCAGGGGTTGCATTGGTTATTACGCTTTTCATTTCCACATATCTTACAAGGGGAATTGTAAAGCCGATTAGCGAACTGGAAGAATCGGCAGAGAAGATTGTAAGCGGCGATTTCGATATCAACATAACTTATGAATCAAAAGACGAGATGGGAAAACTTGCAGTAGCTTTTAAGAATATGGCGGCAATATTGGGCGATGTAATCGCCGATGCTTCCAGACTTTTGGAAGAAATGGCAAACGGAAACTTCGACGTGCGTACAAGGGCGGAAGAACGTTATGTAGGAAGATGCCAGAATCTGTTGATATCCATCCGTAAATTGAACCGTGACTTGAGTATGACTATGGGACAGATTAATAAGAGCGCCGACCAGGTGGCTTCCGGCTCCGGACAGGTATCCAGCGGTGCACAGGCTCTTGCACAAGGGGCAACGGAGCAGGCTGCTGCGGTACAGGAATTGGCAGCAACTATTGCGAATATTTCCCAGCAGGTAAAAGATACGGCAGAGAACGCAAGGGATGCGAAAAATCAGTCGAATATGGCTGGCGATGAAGTGGAAAGATGCAACAGCCAGATGCGCGATATGATGAACGCTATGGACGAAATTACACGTTCCTCCAATGAAATCGGCAAAATTATTAAGACAATTGAAGATATTGCATTCCAGACCAATATTCTTGCATTGAACGCGGCAGTAGAAGCAGCCCGTGCAGGCGAAGCAGGAAAAGGCTTTGCAGTCGTAGCGGAAGAAGTAAGAAGCCTTGCCAGCAAGAGTGCGGCAGCGTCTAAGGATACTGCTGATTTGATTGAGAGCTCTATTGAAGCAGTATCCCGCGGAACAGAGATTGCAAATGCTACGGCAGAATCCTTGGTAAAGGTTGTAGGAGATGTGCGTACGGCAGCGGGTACGGTTGATAAGATTGCGGATGCGGCAGAGGAACAGGCGGATGCGGTAGAACAGGTTACTGTCGGTGTGGATCAGATTTCCAGCGTAGTGCAGACCAACTCGGCAACTTCTGAACAGAGTGCTGCGGCCAGCGCTGAACTTTCCAACCAGGCAGAAGTGCTGAAAGGGCTTGTTGCTAAGTTTAAGCTCCGTGCGGAATATGCGATGGGAACATCCAGTTCTGCGGCAAGCTACAGCAGTGCTCCGGTAAGCCTCGATAACGGACCGGAAGTAGAAAATTTGACCATTGATTTGGGAAAATATTAATGTAAAAAGATAAAGTGAATCAATAAATATTTGCAACAAGAAACCGGGTTGAAAAATACCCGGTTTCTTGTTGCTGACGAAGAACCAAAACAAGAGCATTGCTTATGGAAAGCGCATGTATTATAACTGCTTCCCTGTCAGGAGTTCATATCCATGCAAATATTTATCGATAGTCTTGCGCACAATTTCTTCCGGCAGGGTCCAGTCATGGCCTTCGTTGGCCTTGAGCCAGTCCCTTGCAAACTGTTTGTCAAATGAAGGCTGGGCGTGGCCGGGTTCATAGCCCTCCGCAGGCCAGAAACGGGAACTATCGGGAGTGAGCATTTCATCCCCCAAGACAATATTTCCTTCTTCATCCAGCCCGAATTCAAATTTGGTATCAGCGATGATAATGCCGCGGGTTAAAGCATATTCCGCACATTTCTTATAAAGGGCGATGGTATAATCCCTCAGCTTCGAAGCGTACTCTTCGCCTCTGCCGGGAAATCTTTTTTCCAGATAATCTACGCTTTGTTCATAGGAGATATTTTCGTCATGGTCGCCCAGCTCCGCTTTGGTGGAAGGGGTGTAAATGGGCTCCGGCAGCTTGTCCGACTCCCGTAAGCCTTCCGGCAATTTGATGCCGCATACGGTGCCGGTTTTTACATAACTGGCCCAGCCGCTTCCTGTAATATAGCCACGCACAATGCATTCCACGGGAAGCATTTCCAGTTTACGGCACAGCATGCTGTTGCCGTCGAATTTTTCCTGACGGAAAAATTCAGGCATATCCTGTACATCTACGGAAATCATATGGTTAGGCAGGATATCCTGGGTCATGTCAAACCAAAACTTGGACATTTGCGTCAGGACGGCGCCCTTTTTGGTCACCTGGTTTTTCAGGATGACGTCAAAACAGCTGATACGATCCGTGGCAACCATAATCAAGCTGTCGCCGTTGTCATAAATCTCGCGTACTTTACCTTCTTTGATAGGTTTTAGTTCAGTCATATTTAATCCTCATTTCTGCATATTTTCTGCGTTTGTTTTTGATAGATATTCTACTATTAGATTATACATATACACAGCGGATTGGCAAGTATTTCTTGGATAATCGCTATTATTCCGTAACAATTCAGCCTTCGGATTCAACGGACTTTGCGGCAAGGGGCAGAACGCTTGCCTATAATCTTGATTTTGCTGAAAAAGCAGTAATATACGATAAAAAGTATACTGGTGGCCACCCAGGTGAGGGGATAGCTGAAAATAATGGTGTAGATATCCGGCCTTAGGGGCACTGCCAGCATAATCCACAGTATGCGAATCAGGCATATGCCGCTTAAGCATATAAGGGTAGGAATCCAGCAGTCTCCCACGCCGCGCAGGGCACCGGAAAGCACTTCCACGCATACATAGGTAAAAAAGGCGGGTACTAAAAAGTAAGTGATTTGCATGCCGATGGCCATCACCTCTTCATCGGAAGTAAAAAGGCCGTAAATGGCATGGCCGCCGAAACGGAGCAGTATGCTGATGAGTACTGCCGCCGCAAACCCCATGGCCAGGCAGCTCCGGATGCCTTTGCGTACCCGGTCCGTTTTACCGGCGCCATAGTTTTGGCCCACAAAGGTGGTGATAGCGATGCCGAAGGAATTGATGGTCATCCAAAACAATACATCCATTTTTCCGTATACGGTCCAGGCCGCCACGGTGTCCGTTCCCAGGCCGTTGATTGCGGACTGGATAATAATGTTGGAAAGGCTGTACATAACGGACTGCAAACCGGCGGGAAAGCCGATTCGGACGATGCGTTTCAGCATCCTTTTGTCAAACCGGATGCGGCGCAGTTCCAGATGGTGCATATCTTTCACCCGGGTGAGCGTGAGGATAACGAGCAGGGCGCTTAAGACCTGGGAGCAAATGGTGGCCACAGCGGCGCCAGTTACGCCCAGGCCCAGGCCTGCGATGAGGATGAGGTCCAGTATGATATTGGTTATGCAGCTGGCGATGAGGAAATAAAGAGGTCGCCTGGAATCCCCTACTGCGCGGAGGATGCCGGAACCCACGTTGTAAATCAGATTTCCTATGGTTCCTGCATAGTAAATGCGGATATAGAGGATGGCAGGCTCCAGAACATCCTGAGGCGTATTCATGGCGGTGAGGATGGCGGGGGCGGTGAGGATGCCGCCTGCCATCAGCACGATGCCGCCCACAATGCTGAAGGCCATGGATGTATGTACCGCATAATCCACCAGCTCCGTCTTCTTCGCGCCGTAATATTGGGAAATCACCACAGTTGCGCCGCTGGAGAGGCCGACGAAGAAGCCCACAAGGAGGTTGATGACAGTACCCGTGCCTCCGCCCACTGCGGACAGCGCTTCTTTGCCTACAAAGCGGCCTACAATGACAGCATCCGCCGCATTATAAAGCTGCTGAAAAAAAGTTCCGAACAGGATAGGAAAGAAAAATAGAAGGAGCTGCTGCCAGATGACTCCTTCGGTGATTTTATTTTCTGTTTTCATATGCGCTTTTTTCGTTTTCATATGTAAATCATGCCTTTCTTGAGGTGGATAAATGCCAATATTTAAGATTGTATCACCGCCGTGGATAGGTTGCAAGGGGATTTGTCGGGGTTTGCGGACGGGCATGGGCTGAACTGTTACATATACGGACAGTGGCCTTAAACAGTTGCTTCTTCCCGTTCGGAATAGTATATTATATATAAAAACTATAGGGGGGCAGTGTATTGCCAAAGCCGGATACCGTTTCGTTTCACTGGGCTACAGGCTGTCGCCGAAGAATAAGTACCCATGCCAAATCGAAGACGTATGTGCTGGCTATAAGGCGGCAATTGGTTTTTTGAAGGGAAAGGAGATTGAAACGCCAAAGATAATTGTTTCGGGCCCGTCTGCCGGGGCGTATTTGGCTTCTATTCTATGCTATAATACTTCCAGTGTATTCGTGTCGCAAGACCCGGTGGCGATAGATTCTGTCGGAGCGGATTTTCTAATGAATGAACCCGTAGTTGTTGACAGAAACGGAGCTTTGAAGGGTAATCCGAATGTGGAGAATTATCTTCATGAGGCCGGACTTGTCAGGGATGCGCCGTCAGGAAATGTGTATCAAAACGGAAATGGAGAAATCGTTACGAATCTTGGCGTACATGAGCATTGGAATAATTCTGCTGAAAAGCTGTATGGCCGTAATCTGGGGAAGGATGAAGGGATTGAACTTATTAGTATAGTAAGGTGAGAGATAATATATGAAAGAGATGGGACATGCCAATGTGTCCGTAACACTGGATGTATATACTCATTTGGATTTTACACAGATTCAGGAGAAGATGACAGCAGGTTTTTCGCAAAAAGTACAAAAAGAATACAAAATACAAATTTGCAAAAGTATTGATACCCCCAAAAGCCCCATTTTATCAGCTTATCATAAAAAATTCACATAATTTTAGCACTCACCTCTTGACAGTGCTAATAACCAGTGTTATAGTTCGTATAGAACAAAAAACAATAAGTAGCAGTTTAGCCGGGTATGCTATGAATGAGGCGTTGAAACAAGGCGGCCCATTCACAAAAGCGGCGGAGAGGAGTGCTTATGAATATATCAAAGTTTACACAGAAATCCATGCAGGCGGTGGAGCAGTGCGAGAAGCTGGCCTATGAATATGGGAATCAGGAAATCGAGCAGGAACATCTGTTATACAGCCTGCTGACCATTGAAGACAGTTTGATTTTGAAGCTCATTGAGAAAATGGAGATTCAAAAGGAGCATTTTTTAAACCGGGCGGAATCGGCATTGCAGAAGCGCGTCAAAGTCCAGGGCGGCAGAGTCTATGTGGGTAAGGATTTGAACCAGGTCCTGGTCAATGCGGAGGATGAGGCAAAGCAGTTAGGCGATGAATATGTATCGGTGGAGCATTTATTCCTTGCCATGCTGAAACACCCCAATAAAGAGATTAAGGAAATTTTCCGTGAATATGGCATTACGAGAGAGCGGTTCCTTCAGGCCCTGTCCACAGTCAGGGGAAACCAGAGAGTTACTTCCGATAACCCGGAAGCCACTTATGATACGTTGGAAAAATATGGGCAGGAACTGGTGGAAAAAGCCAGGAACCAGAAGCTGGACCCGGTCATCGGCAGGGATGGGGAGATAAGGAATATTATCCGTATCCTTTCCAGAAAGACGAAAAATAACCCGGTGCTAATCGGGGAGCCGGGGGTAGGAAAAACCGCGGTGGTGGAAGGCCTTGCCCAGCGTATTGTCCGTGGGGACGTACCCCAGGGGCTAAAGGATAAAAAGATTTTTGCCCTGGATATGGGGGCGCTTGTAGCCGGGGCCAAGTACCGGGGCGAGTTTGAAGAGCGTCTGAAGGCGGTTTTGGAAGACGTGAAAAACAGCGACGGCCAGATTATTCTTTTTATTGATGAACTGCATACTATCGTAGGTGCAGGCAAGACGGACGGTGCCCTGGATGCGGGAAATATGCTCAAGCCGATGCTGGCCAGGGGCGAACTGCATTGTATCGGCGCTACCACGTTGGACGAATACCGGCAGTATATCGAGAAGGATGCGGCGCTGGAACGGAGGTTTCAGCCTGTAATGGTGGAAGAGCCTACCGTAGAGGATACGATTTCTATTCTTCGCGGGCTGAAAGAACGGTATGAAGTATATCACGGCGTAAAAATTATGGATAATGCGCTGGTGAGCGCGGCAATTTTATCCCACCGTTATATTTCCGACCGTTTCCTGCCGGATAAGGCCATCGACCTTGTGGATGAGGCCTGCGCACTGATAAAGACGGAGCTGGATTCCATGCCTACGGAACTGGATGAACTGCAGAGGAAGATTATGCAGATGGAGATTGAGGAAGCCGCCCTGAAAAAAGAGGATGACAGAATCAGCCGGGAAAGGCTGGAAGCTTTGCAAAAGGAACTGGCGGAATGGAAAGAGGAATTCAACAACAGAAAGGCGCAGTGGGATAACGAAAAAGCTTCGGTAGACAGGCTTTCCAAGCTGCGTGAACAGATAGAGGCGATAAATGGGGAAATCCAGGTGGCCCAAAGGGAAGGAAACCTGGAAAAGGCGGCGGAATTAAGCTATGGGAAACTGCCCGCTTTAAGAAAACAGCTGGAAATAGAAGAAGATAAGGTTAAAAGCGAGGATTTATCCCTGGTTCATGAGAGCGTCAGCGATGAGGAAATCGCAAAGATTATTTCCCGCTGGACAGGGATTCCGGTGGCGAAACTGACGGAAAGCGAAAGGAATAAGACCCTTCACCTGGACGAGGAACTGCATAAGCGGGTTATCGGACAGGAGGAAGGCGTGACGAAGGTGACGGAGGCCATTATCCGTTCCAAGGCGGGCATTAAAGACCCGGCCAAGCCCATCGGCTCTTTCCTTTTCCTGGGGCCTACTGGCGTGGGGAAGACGGAGCTGGCTAAGGCGCTGGCGGCTTCCTTATTCGATGATGAGAATAACATGGTGCGCATCGATATGAGCGAGTATATGGAGAAATATTCCGTATCCCGGCTGATTGGGGCCCCTCCCGGATATGTGGGTTATGAAGAGGGCGGCCAGTTGACGGAGGCGGTCAGGAGAAAGCCTTATTCGGTAGTGCTTTTCGATGAAATAGAAAAAGCCCATCCGGACGTGTTCAATGTGCTTTTACAGGTATTGGATGACGGGCGGGTTACCGATTCCCAGGGGCGCACGGTGGATTTTAAAAATACAATACTGATTATGACTTCCAATATCGGCGCCAGCTATCTTTTGGAAGGGATTGGGGAAGACGGCAGCATAAACGGCGAAGCGGAAGCAATGGTTATGAATGAACTCCGCGCCCATTTCCGTCCGGAATTTTTAAACAGGCTGGATGAGACAATCCTCTTTAAACCGTTGACGAAAGCGGACATCGGGGGCATCGTCCATCTGATTGTAAAGGATTTGAACGAGCGTCTGGCGGACAGGGAGCTTTCCATCGAGATTTCTCCGGAAGCGGAAGACTTTATCGTGGAGAATGCCTATGACCCGGTGTACGGAGCGAGGCCGTTGAAACGGTATATCCAGAAACATGTGGAAACTTTGGCGGCTAAGCTGATCTTGGCCGATGTGGTTAAGGCAAGGGATACGATTGTAATTTCCTTAAATGACGGGGAATTGGCGGCGGAATGCAGGCATGTTGAATAGTGTGGTGCGATATGAAGGCAAAGTCCGTACCAATGTGCAGATGTGACAACGAATCCGGCCCTTTTGCAGTAGGCAAAAGGGCTGGATTCCGTAACAGGGCAGCCGAAAGGCTGAACTGTTATTTATAAACTCTTGCCCAGGAAAATGCGGAATAGAAAAAAGTATGCGAATGTGGTAAAATGTTGAAAACAATAATGGAATTTATTCTAGAACTGCAATTTGACAGGAGAGCATACTGTGAAGGAAAGAAATAACAGAAATGGGAAGCGCTTGCGCATAATACCTTTGATATTGGGGCTGTATGGGGCATTTCTTGGTTTCGGGCTGGTGGCTATAGGGCTTGCCGGGATAGGGGAAGGGGTTGGAATTGTCCGGCTTCTGATAGGACTTGGCATGGCATGTTTTGGCCTTTACGGGATATGGGATGGAGTGCGCGATTTGGCCGGGCCGAAGAAAACGCCGGAAAATCTTCCTGCCAGGCAGCTTATCCTTACCGATATGTCCGGGAACAAGAGCTCCAATGTTACGATGGAGCGATTGGAAGAGCAGCTGAATGGCCTTATGGAAAAGGGGAACGGGGGAGGCTTCCATATTCAGATATTGCCGCCGCCCGATGTCGGGGAACAGGGAAGGCTAAAGCAGATTTCCTGTATTTTTCAGGGGGAAATGATACTGATAGCTTTTTTTGAGAAGGAAGGGGAAGGATACGGAATATGCCAGAGAAAAGCGGGAATGGATATGACAAAAGGCTGGCTTTCGCAATTCTTGTCCGGCAGTCTTGATTTTTCCGGGTGGGAAAATGTGGAGACAAAGATTCATGTACGCGAGGAAGGAGAGGTAGATGCATATACGGAGGAGGAAGCGGAAGACTGGCATCAGTTCTTGACTGCCAAGGAAGGCGTTTTGGCTTACTGGCATCAGCTCTTGGTTATTTTTGGAGAAAGCTGGCATGATGAGCATAAATTTTTTTCCGCCAAGGATGTGGAACTGGCCGTGGAAGGGGTTCATGAGGGGAAATACCAGAAAGCAGTGTTGGAGTGGGGTGCGCAGGCTCTCCATGTATTCCCTGGACAACAGGATGAATTGATGGTGATTTGGAGCAGAAATAATCCGCTGAAAAAGGAGAAATCTTTCTTGGCAAGGGAAGGAACCGCAACCCAGGTGAAATTTTGGCTGAACAGCTATTTGAACAACGGATTTTTTGAAGAAATGGGAGGTTGGAGCGACATTACGGCCCAGGTGGAAAAAGAATGGAGGAAGTATGGGAAAGTACTTTAGCGATGTGGTGGATAAGGCTATTGAAGGGCTTTATTATTGTTATGACAGCGGCAGGGCGAAGGAAGCGGCGGACGAGCTGTTCCTTGCGGCAAAAGAGGGGGATGGGGATGCCTGCTATTTCCTTTCCCGGTGTTTTTCCGGCGTTTGCTACAGCTGGGAATACCATCCTTTTGAGGAAAACGAAGCGGCAGCCTATGCCATGCTCCATCAGGGAATTTCGCTGGGAAGCGCGGCGGCAGTTCTGGGGGCGCTTCGGATGGATATGCTTACCCCCGAGCTTCGTGAGATTATGCCCTTTGAAAGCATCAAAGAAGCATGGAATGTGATTTATGAGAAAGCGGAAAACGGCTGCCTGTTCTGCCAGTATATGATTGGGAATACTTATTATTTTCTGGATGTGATTGAGATTGAAGACAGGAAGGAAAGCGAATTTGAAAGCAGGGCGGCATGGGATGACTGGCGGCGGGAACAGATGGAAAAGAGCATTCCCTGGTTTGAGAAGGCATTTTCTGGAGGCATGGGTCTGGCTGGCCGAAATTACCGGAATTATTACGGGGAAGGAAGGGGAAGTCTGATTCCTCCCGTTTATGAGAAAAAAATGGAGGTGCTGCGGCAGGGGGCAAAGCTGGGATATCCAGACTGGATGTATGCCCTCGCCTTTGAACTTTACTATAAGCTGGATAAGGCGGAGGAAGCCCTTCCCTGGGCCATAAGGGCAGCGCAGGCGGGCCATCTGTTCGGGTGGCATATTGTGGGGGATATTTATTGGGACGGCAAGGTGGTGGAACGCAATATGGCCTATGCCCTGGAGTGTTTTGAGAAAACTGCCGGTTATGGAAATGACCCTTATGCCTGCCGCCGGGCCGGCGACATGTATTTCAGGGGATTGGGAACTGATAGGGATTATGCCCGTGCCGTGCAGTATTTGGCGAAGAAGGATGAGCCATATGACGATGATAAGTTAGGGCTGTGCTATCTTTTGGGATATGGATGCGAACAGGATGTGGTTCGGGGACGGATGCTGCTGGAAAGGAGCGGCGAGACGGTATATAGGAATTATGGCCTGGGGATGATGTATGCCGAAGGGCTGGGCGTTGGGGAAAATATTGAAAAGGGCGTGGAATATCTAAAAGCGGCGGGGGATTATGGGCCGGCAAAGGAAGCTTTGAAAAATTATAAGAAAAGCCTTTTCGGCGTCTGGCGGCGGAGGTAAGCTATTTCGAGACAGTTCCTGATATTGACAGATATATGCCGGAGGAATTAAACTAAAGAAAGAAAAAGTATAGTTGCATTAGGCCAATGGCCGATAGGGAAAGGGAGAGCAAATGATACCGAAAGAGCCTGTGATGCTGTTAAGCTATGTGAATTTGAAGCTAAGGGATTACTATAGCAGTTTTGATAGTATGTGTGAGGATATGGATATCAGCAGGGAAGAAATAGTGGAGAAGCTGGCATCCATCGATTACCACTATGATGGGGAGAGGAACCAATTTGTCTGAACAGATTAAGATAACGGTAATAGAAGAAGTGGATAGGGGGCGGCCAGCCGGTAAGGGAAGCGGCGGGAAAAAAACCGTGCTTTTTCA
Source organism: Lachnospiraceae bacterium (assembly GCA_021769135.1). GTDB lineage: Bacteria > Bacillota > Clostridia > Lachnospirales > Lachnospiraceae > Kineothrix. The sequence goes on from JAETTM010000036.1 coordinate 17,569, forward strand.
TGATGCGGGAAAGACATTGCTTCATACATTGAGGGAAGGTGGCATTCAGCTGCCTTCCCTTTGTGGCAGTATAGGAAAATGCGGCAGATGCCAGGTGAAGTTTCACGGCCAGGCCCCCCTTCCTTCTCCGGCGGACAGGGCCATAATTTCCCCAGATAAACTGAGGGAAGGGTATCGTCTGGCATGCACGGTGCGGCCGAGGAAGAGCATCACGGTGGAAACGGCTTTTGGGAAAGAAGCCGAAGTCCATGTGGTGGTAGGAAGCAGCACGGAGGGAGGATGGAAGGATAGCGGCTGTGGGAAAAATGATGTGGGTGGCGAACGGGTTAGAGGAAGAAAAGGCTTTGCAGGAGAGGGCATGGTGGCGGCGGTGGATATCGGAACAACTACGATAGCCATGCAGCTGATGGAAGCGGAATCCGGGCAGGTTTTGGATACCTATACATGTTTAAATCCCCAGAGAAGCTATGGGGCGGACGTGATTTCCCGTATCCGGGCGGGAACTGAAGGGGAAGGGGAGCGGATGAAGCGGCTGGTCAGGGAGGCGCTGGCAGCCGGGTTGGAGCATATGTTGGGAGGGAATGCCTTAAGCGAAGAAGACCGAAACGGGAATGCCTTGGGCGAAGAGGCTTGGAACAGGAAGCCAGGGATGCCGAAGCTTATGGTGATTGCCGCCAATACGGTGATGGGGCATCTGTTTATGGGATATCCGGTGGAGACGCTGGGGAGGAGCCCTTTTTCGCCGGTGAATATAAAAACGGTAACGTTGGATTTTTTAGGCATTCCTACCATATTGATTCCCGGGATATCGGCTTTTGTAGGCGGGGATATCGTATCCGGCCTGTATGCCTGCGGGCTGTACCCTTTCAGGGGAGTCATGTCAGGAGTACCTATGAAAGATGCCATGAAAATGGGCGAAACCCATTCCCATGCCGGACGAAGGCAAAGGCAAAGGGAAAAAGCCTGGCTGTTCCTGGATTTGGGAACCAATGCGGAGATGGTGATAGGGAAAGGCAATCGGATTGCATGTACGGCGGCGGCGGCCGGTCCGGCTTTTGAAGGCAGAGGGAGACAGGGGCGGAATGGCTCGGAGCGGATAGAAGCGATAGCGTTTTTGCTGGAAAAGGGCATTATTGACAGGGGAGGATTATTAAAAGACCCTTATTTTGAAACCGGTATCGAAGTGGAATTGGAAGATAAGAAGGGGAAAATCCGGATTTTGCAGGAGGATATCAGGGATATTCAGATGGCGAAGGCTGCGGTGCGGGCTGGGATATATTTCCTGATGAAAAGGATGGGAATAACGGACGTTGATGAAATAGAACGGGTCTATGTGGCGGGAGGGTTCGGCTTTTACTTAAAACGGGAGGCGGCTGTGGAAATCGGGCTGGTTCCGGCAGGGCTTGGGGAGAAGATGGAAGCGGTGGGAAACACTTCCCTGGCAGGGGCGAAGCTGATGGGAATGAGGGGCCTTTCGGAAGATATGGAAGCATTGGCTTTGAAGGCGGAAGCATTTCAGCTTGCAGATGAACTGTTATTTGAGGAAAAATATATAGAGTATATGAATTTTTAAGTGATTTCCGCAAGTATGCGTGGGAAAATATAAGATTGTGAATATGGAGGTAAGAATGGGAAAATGGCTGGAATGTATTTCAGGAAAGGAACTGAAGGTTTTTAGTATCTTTTCGATGGCCGCGTTTTTTATGGCGGCTGTTATAGTAACTTTTGTCACGGGGAATCCTATGGAACTGGTAGACGGCATGAAGTTGATTGTCATATCCCGGGATGCCCTGATTACCGATTATTTTGAACTGGCAGGCTATGGAACCGCTTTTTTGAATGCCGCATTGGTATTGGGAATCAGTATCCTTTTAGTCATCAGCCAGAAAATACCGTTTACGGGGCCGACGATGGCGGCACTTTTTATCAATGCAGGGTATGGACTGTGGGGGAAAAATCCGGTGAACATCATTCCCGTGATTTTGGGAACGGCTCTTTATGCCAGGATTCATAAATCAAAGCTGAGCCGTTATATATACACTGCGCTGTTCGGCACATGCCTGGCACCGCTGATTACCGAACTGGTCTACCTGTTTCCTTTCGGATGGCAGGTGAACCTGCTGCTCGCGGTGATGGCAGGGATGCTAATCGGCTTCGTATTGCCGCCGTTGTCCATGCATACGGCATCTATGCATCAGGGCTATAACCTGTTCAATGTAGGGTTTTCCGGAGGAATACTGGCTTTCGCAGTGGTATGTCTGCTTAGGTCTTTTGGGATGGAAAGCGAGTCGGTGCTGGTGTGGAAAGAGGGGCAAAACCAGGTAGTGGGGATTGGATTGTTTTTATATTTTTTGGCGGCAATTATCTTTGGCTTCCTTGTAAGCGGCAGAAAAATGGATGGGCTTAAAAATATTATGAAGCATCCCGGCCGGGCGGTGGCCGACTTCGTCCTGATGGATGGGGCCGGACCAACCCTGATGAATATGGGGCTGGTGGGTATTCTCTGCGAAGGGTATATTCTGTTGACGGGAGGGGATTTTTCTGGGCCAGTGGTGGGGGCCATCCTGGCGGTATTCGGATTTTCCGCATTTGGCGTACACGTGAAAAACTATTTTCCGGTGATGGCAGGCGTGTACATATCCACTTTTTTTACCGTATTTTCGCCCGATACTCCCAGTATTCAGCTGGCGGCGATTTTTGCGGCAGGCTTATCGCCCATTGCCGGGCAGTTCGGAGTGGCGGCGGGCATTCTGGCGGGCTTTCTTCATGCGGCGGTGGTGGTGTGTACAACGCCGATGTATGGCGGGCTGAATTTGTATAACAACGGGTTCAGCGCCGGCTGGGTGGCGGTCATTATGGTTCCGGTGATAGAGAGCTTTATGAAACACTTTAAGGAGAGGAAGAGGGAGAAATAGATGGTACATGAAAAGAAAAAGATAGTGAAAATAGTGGAGGAGCTTACTTTGTATTTTTTTACATTGGGTGCGGACAGGATTCAGTCGGGGATTGAAAAGAAAGGGAAAAACGTGGTGATTACGTTCCGGACCAACTATCATCCGGATTATGAGAAACAATTGCAGCAGCTGGAAAAATATTTAAACTGCCCGAAAAACGACGGGATGGAAGACGTTTACTGGGAACTGGCCGGTTCCGGGGAACCGGGGGAAACGAGCCAGCTGTTGCTTGTAGGCATGATGATTGACCGGGCGCAGATAAGGCTGGAAAAGGGCGAGGTATATTTGGAATTGTTTAAGGAACAGCTGGAATGAACGTAGGTTCTCTATGCTGCCAGCGCTGACAGAATGGAGTACCAGGGATTGGAAGGAAAGTCTGGCTGGGGAGTTGGAAGTTTTTTATAAAAAGGGAGGAAGTATGGGAATTTATCTGAATCCGGGAAATAAAAATTTTTGGAAAGCAATCCGCTCCGAGATATATGTGGATAAAACGGAACTGATAGCGTATACCAATAAATATTTGAATACAAAGGAGCAATTTATTTGCGTCAGCAGGCCGCGGCGGTTTGGAAAATCTATGGCATGACAGAGTATTTGGAGTGGGCCGTCATTGCTGAGATGCGTAAGGTATATGGGGGGGTGTTTCCGGAACAGGAAACGGCTCTTGCCGTTGTATTGGAGCAAATTTATGTGGAAACGGACAGGCAGTTTGTTTTTCTGATAGATGAATGGGATTGCGTGATGCGCGAAAAGCAGGAAGAGGCATTGCAGAAGCATTATCTGGATTTTTTGCGCAATCTTTTGAAAGACCAGCCGTATGTTGCATTGGCATATATGACAGGTATTCTTCCGGTGAAAAAATATGGCACACACTCCGCACTGAATATGTTTGCTGAGTATTCGATGATGAACCAGTATGTTTTTGAGGAATATACTGGTTTTACGGAGGAAGAGGTAAAAGCGTTATGTCAGCGTTATGGGATGGCAGGAAGTTATGCAAGTCCTGAAAGCATCGGATAAACTTCTTGAGGATACACTGTCGGGAAACGAAAAAGGTGTTGCGGAGGGGCTTGATAAGGCGCATATGGAAGTGGCTTCCATATTGGCTTATAATGATGAAAATTCGTTAAGCTGCGCTATTGCCCTTGCATATTACAGTGCAAGAAAGTACTACAAAGTAATCAGAGAACTTCCCACAGGGCGCGGTTTTGCCGATGTCGCCTTCGTGCCGTTGCCCCATAGCGGGAAGCCGGCAATAGTAATAGAATTAAAGTATAACAAATCAGCCTATGCAGCGATACAGCAGATGAAAGAGAAGCATTATTCAAAGGCATTGGAAGGATATAGCGGTGAAATATTGCTGGTAGGCGTGAATTATGATAAGGATAAAGGAAATAAGAAGCACAGCTATATCATAGAAAAGCTGGAAATCCGGGGCCAATAGATATGTATAAGACTTTTTTATGCATGCAGGCATTTTCCACGCATATAAATTAGATAAGGCGGGAAGAAAGAAAATCTGGATTATGAATTGGATGAAAAAAATAATGTCTTGTATAATATTGCTTCTTCTTTTGGCAGTAGTCTGTGCAATAGGATATTGGAAACAGGGGGGCCTGCCGGTTTTTGGCAAAACCCTGGAGGAACCTATGGGGAAAAAGGTAGCCCTGACATTCGATGACGGCCCCCATCCTTATTATACGGAACAGCTGTTAGACGGGCTAAAAAAACGTGGTGTAAAAGCTACGTTTTTTGTTACGGGAGAACATGCTTCCCTGCATCCGGAAGTGATAGAAAGGATGGACAAGGAAGGCCATCTCATCGGCAACCATACCTACAGCCATATCCAGCTGAAATCGTCCAACAGGGAAAAATTCAAAGAAGAACTGGTAAAGACCAACGAAATCATTGAAGGGATTACGGGAAAAGAGGTGGTTTATGTGCGGCCGCCTTATGGCACATGGGATAAGTCCTTTGAAGCGGAATTGAATATGATTCCAGTGCTCTGGACTGTGGATCCTCTGGACTGGTGTTCGAGAAATGCAGGATGTGTGGTGGATAAAGTAGTGAATAAGGCGAAGGAGAATGACATAATCCTGATGCATGACTATTATGAATCGACGGTTACGGCAGCGCTTGAAATCGTGGACCAGCTGCAGGAAGAGGGGTATGAATTCGTGACGGTGGAGGAGATTTTGTTTGATTGAAAAGAGGTAAGATGTTTCGGTGGGAATGCAAGCTGATGGAAAGCATTGAGAAATGGATTTTTATAGGATATGGGGAAAGATTTGAGCTTCTACGAACGGAAGCGGTTGGTTTGAGTTTCTGTGAATAAAACTGCGGAAACTTAAGGGAGAAAGAGGGTTGAGGAAAGCCGTCTTTTAGAGTATACTTATATCAAACGTGCAGAGAGGGAAGCTTATTGTGAAACAGGATATTCATATCAAAAAAGCCGTAGAAGCAGATGTGGATGGTATCGAGAAGCTATATGAGGATATATGTGATTATCTGGAAATGCACAAGAATTATCCTGGGTGGAAAAAGGGCGTTTATCCGGTTCGTTTCGATGCAGAAAAAGCATTGATGAAAAATGCGCTGTATATTGCTCGGATTGAAGGAAAAACTGCCGGAACGATTATTTTAAAGCATGAACCGGAAGACGGGTATAAAAAGGGTAAATGGCTGGTGAGAGATGATTACAGGTATATTTATGTGGTTTATACCCTTGCTGTCCATCCGAATTTCCTAAAGTGCGGTGTAGGGAAAGAACTACTGATGTTTGCTGAACAGGTGGCGCGAAAAGAAGGGTGCGTAAGCATAAGGCTCGATGTTGTAAAAGGGAATATCCCTGCGGAGCGGCTTTATCAAAAATGTGGATATCAGCTGATAGGAACGGTAAGCCTGGGTTATGAAGAGTATGGGCTGCCCTGGTATCATCTTTACGAAAAAGTTTTATAAGAGAGAAAATGTTCCCTGCTTGGCATTGTTAATGGAACAAGAAAAATATGGAATAAATATAGGAAGAAAGCAAAGGATATTTATATAGCGGAGGACAAACCGAAATTGATATGTATTGAAAAATTGCAGGAATACTACAGGCAGGATAGGGTTATTATAAGCATCCATTTATTTTCCAAGTAATAAAAAATTTGAAGTCGATATGAAAACGAGAAAGGAGCCTGGATAATGAAATGTACAAGCTGTAAATACGGAGAAATGGAAGAAGCGGTTACAACATATTTTACACAATTAAATGGCTGCTATGTGATTATAGAAAATGTTCCCTGCCTAAAATGCAGCCAATGCGGCGAGGAGTTTCTGGCCGCATCCGTGGCAGAAAAAATTGATGATATCTTGGATAGCGTGGAAAAAATCACCAGCAAAATTTTTATTTTAGATTATATGACAGCAGCGTAGAGATATTATTAGGGGTATCGAAATGCTGCGATGTTGTGATAAAATATTTGAAAAGCGGCGGATATGGAATGGGATGCCAAAAACAATAGAAAGGAAGATAAGGTTATGAGGATTGCGGTAACTTATGAAAATGGAAATGTATTCCCTCATTTTGGGCATACGGAGCAGTTTAAGGTTTATGAGATTGAGGATGGAAAAATTACAGGGTCGCAGATTGTGGATACGGAAGGGAGCGGCCATGGAGCCCTGGCAGGGATGCTTTCCGCATTAAAAGCGGATACCCTTATCTGCGGCGGGATTGGAGCGGGAGCGCAGACCGCGTTGGCGGAAGAAGGAATCCGCCTTTATGGAGGGGTATCCGGCAGCGCGGATGAGGCGGTGGATGCGCTGCTTGCGGGAAACCTTTCGTACAATCCCGATGTCCATTGTGACCATCATGGACATGAGCACCATGGGGAAGAACATTGCCACGGGAACGGGCATCGCTGTGGGGAAGACAAGCATGGTTGTGAAGGAAATGGAGGCAGGTGCCAATAAACGCAAAAGATGCGCAGAAATGAGGTGGAAAGATGAATTTGGAATCAGGAAATGGAAAAAACGGAAAGTGTAAAAAATATGCATATAGTTATGAGGAATATGAAGAACAGGGAAAGGGAGCGGAAAGCCTGATAGGAGATATTTTGGCTGATTCGGATTTCCCAGAATTGACGGAATTGGTAATTGGAGATTGGGGTAACGCATGGGAAGAGGACTGTCAGAAGATTCTGGACGGTATTGTGGAGCAGTCAGAACATTTTTCCCATATTGAGAAACTGTTTATAGGCGATATGGATTATGAAGAGTGCGAAGTGTCATGGATTATGCAAGGGGATTACAGCAGGCTGTGGGCTGCCATGCCACAGTTGAAGGAACTGACAATTAAGGGGAGCATGGATTTGGAGTTGGGTGAAATTCATCATGAAGGGTTAGAGTCGCTGACCATTATTTGTGGCGGACTTTCCCGGTCAGTGTTCCGTTCGATTCAGGATGCGAAGCTGCCCAGCTTGAAAAAACTGCTCCTTTATATCGGCATTGAAGACTATGGATTCGATGGCGATGCGGATACGGTAAAAGAACTTTTGGAAAAGGCAGATTTTCCAAAACTTACATATTTGGGGATTGAAGACAGCGAAATACAGGACGAACTGGCGCAGATTGTTTTGGATAGCAAATTTATGGGCCAAATCAATACATTGGATTTGGCCAACGGAACTTTGACGGATAAGGGCGGCGAACTGCTTCTGAAGGAACTTCCCAAATGGCCTAACGTGAAGAAGCTGGATATCCATTATCATTATCTGTCCAACGAGATGGTAAGAAAGCTGGAAGGGCTTCCCATGGAGATAGATGCTTCCGATGGGAATGAGGAAGAAGAATATGATGGCGAGATTTACCGGAACGCCATGCTGACAGAATGAGACAGGCGGTGCTTCTGGGAAATCCGGGAACAAAGCGGACCGAATATTTAAGGCAGGCGGCAGCGCGGGCGGCTGTGCCTGTCCTTTTTGTGGACTGGACGGATTACGAAGGTTGGATAGATAATAGTAAGGGCAATCCTGATGACCGGTACTTTTTGAAAGTAGACCCGCCGCTTTGGAAAAGCAGTTCGCTGGAAGAACTGGACAGTCTGGCAGGAGAATACAAAGGACGGCTGAAACGGCTGGAAAGGGCGGCCGTCAGGAACTCTATAGAATTTTTGAATACTCCCTTGTCCATAGAGGAACTATTAGATAAACGGGTATGTAAAGCAAGGCTGGCAGCAGTCAGCTTGCCGGTGACCGAGACTTTACAGGGATGGGGAGAATGTTCGGATTCTGCGATGGAAAAACGGTTGGCAGGCAAAGGGGTATCGGCGAAGGAAAGCCAGCTTGGCGGTAAACTTCTGGAACAAATGCGTGAACAGAGGGTGTATCAGGTATTCATCAAACCGATAAACGGCTCTGGGGCCGCCGGGGTATCGGCCTTTCGGTGGCAGCCCCGGACAGGCCGGATGGCGCTTTATACTTGTTCTCTGGACAGGCCGGATATCGGATTGGTTAACACGAAGCGTCTGCGACGTTTTTCGAATCCCTCGGAGATTATCCCATTGTTGGATAAACTGTTAGGTCTGGGATGTATTGTGGAGCGATGGTATGCGAAAGCGGAATACCAAGGTTATTCCTATGATTTGCGGGCAGTGGTTCAGGAGGGGAACATGGACTTTCTGCTGGCCAGACTTTCCAAGGGCCCGATTACGAACTTGCATTTAAATAACCATCCTCTGGGGGCGGCTGCACTGGGACTTCCTGATGGGGTTCTGTCCGCAGTGGAGCAGATATGCCGAAAGGCGGTTGATTGCTTTCCAGGCCTTAGATGTGCGGGGATAGATATGTTATTGGAAAAAGGAAGCCTGCGGCCAAGGATTATTGAAATGAATGCCCAGGGAGATTTGATTTATCAGGATATTTATAACGGCAATGTGATATATGGCCATCAAATAGAAATGATGAAGCGCTGGATGGAAAATGTACCGGATGGAAGGAAACTGGAACAGGAGGGATAGAAAATGAGTGACAACAAAGAAAAAATAGAAGAACAGGAAGTGCCTTTTCGCTTGTTTGCGTCATCTAAGGGGAGGGCGAAAACTTCGGTGGATATGAACCAGGTAGTGGGGGAATGTGATATTCTATTTATCTGCTTGGATACTTTGCGCTATGATGTGGCGTGCCGGGAGGAAGAGGCCGGAAATACCCCTGTGCTGAACAGATATGGAACATGGGAAAAATGCCAGGCACCCGGCAATTTCACCTATCCCTCCCATCATGCTATGTTTTCAGGGTTTTTCCCTTGCAAATATGATGCCAAAAATATGACGGACAGGGAATTTTTATTTTTTCCGAAAGCCATTGGTCTGGGGAAAAAAACGCCGGAGGGAGCTTATGGATTTTCTGGCAGTACAATTATGGAGGGGCTGGAAAAGGATGGTTATGACACATGGTGCGTAGGCGGAGTGTCCTTTTTTGACAAACGGTCGGATATGGGAAAGGTGTTCCCTGGCTTTTTTCAAAAAAGCTATTGGAATCCCTCCTTTGGCTGCCCGGTTAAAGAGAGCACGAAAAACCAGGTGGACTTCATTCTGAAAAAGGTTGGTTCGGCAATGAGGGATAAGCCGATTTTTCTCTATTTGAATGTGGATGCGATTCATTATCCCAACTATTTTTATTTGGAAGGGGCATCCCATGACAGCCTGGAGAGCCATGGGGCGGCTCTTCGTTATGTGGATGGGGAATTGGGGCGTTTGTTTGATGGCTGGAAAGGGCAGCGGGGCAATACGTTTGTCATTTGCTGTTCGGACCATGGAACCTGTTATGGAGAAGACGGCTGCCAGTTCCATGGCATTGACCATCCGGCGGTAAATACAATTCCGTACAAACACTTTTTCCTATAACAGGACAAGCCATGAGGGGAAAATATACGATGAATCCTTATATACAATATATGTACAGCTATCCGCATAAGACAGCATACCGGCCGCTGCAGGGTATTTTTTTAAAAGATTATGCCCCATTGTTAGTCGGCGGCGGGCATGGGCTGTATCTGCATATTCCGTTTTGCCAGACAAAATGCGGTTACTGTAATTTATTCTCTGCAGCTGGGCAAGGGGAAAAAGAAATTGACCGGTATTTGGACACCGTGGAGCGCCAGAGCATTCAATACAAAGAAGTAATAGCGCCCTATAAGCCTGTGTTTTCTGAAATAGTAATTGGCGGCGGCACTCCTTTGCTTTTAACAAAAAAGCAAATGGAGCGTATGTTTTTGATTTTGGAGGAATATTTTCCTTTTGATATAGACCGGGAACTGGTGGTGGAAACTGCGCCTAATCAGACTACGGAAGAAAAATTGGAGGTTTTGCGTTGGGCGGGTGTAACGAGAGTGAGCATGGGCATTCAGAGTTTTTTGGACAGTGAACTTTCCGTTTTGGGGAGAGGGCATAGGGCGCAAAAAGCCAGGGAAGCCTTAGGGCTTTTAAAATCTTTTGGCTTTCCATGCATAAATGTGGATTTTATCTATGGAATTCCGGGGCAGACAGTGGATAGCCTGCTGGCCTCGCTGGAGGAAGCGGTGGATTTTGCGCCGGATGAAGTTTTTTTATATCCCCTATATGTGAGGCATGGCGTGGGAATGGAAAAGAAAGGAATCGTTCCTGATGCGGAAGGCGCTTTGGAGCAGTACAGAAGGGCCAGCCGTTTTTTGGCGGAAAACGGCTATTTGCAGGAATCCATGAGACGGTTTGTGAAACGGGAAGGGGAACGGGAATTTTCAGAATGCGGACTGGGAACTTCCCTGGCCCTTGGCTGTGGGGGAAGAAGTTACCTGGGGAAGCTTCATTTCTGCACCCCCTATGCGGTTGGGGGGAAGGAATGCCTGGAGCAGATAAAACGGTTTGAAGAGACAAAGGATTTTACCAGAATTACTCATGGCATTGTACTGGATGGGGAGGAAATAAAACGGCGCTATGTGATTCGGCATTTGCTGATTCGCCCCGGTTTGGATCTAAGGCGGTATGAGCAGCAGTTTAAGAGCCAGGTTATGGAGGATTTTCCGATGTTGGCCAATTGGGTGGAACGGGGCTTTCTGCATAAAGATAAATTTCTTGGCCTGACGGAAAAAGGAATGGAATGGTCCGACTATTTAGGCCCACAGCTGATTTCGTCCAAAATCAGGGGCGAAATGGAGCGATGGGAGGATGGGAATGGTTAACGGGGAAGAAAAAAAACATATGGTTTTATACCGGGGCAGTTTAAAAAGCTGTAATTACCATTGTTCTTACTGCCCTTTTTCAAAAAGGCAAATGTCTCCAAGAGAGTTGGAGAAGGACAGGGAACAATGGGATGCCTTTGTCCAGTCTTTGATGGAAAAGGGCGGTGTGCTGGGGATTGGTGCATTGATGATAGTTCCCTATGGGGAGGCTATGATTCATCCATGGTATTGGGAGGGGTTAGCGCGTATCAGTACCCTTTCCTTTGTGGATGCAGCTGGCACCCAGACTAACCTTAGCTTCGATGTGGAAAAAGCGCTGGAGGGCTTTCAAAAGGCAGGCGGAAGAACGGATAAATTAAGGCTATGGGCTACATTTCATCCGGAGATGGCAAATCTAAGGGAATTTGTACAGAAATGTAAAATATTGATAGGTTTGGGCGTGGCGGTTAGCGCCGGTGCAGTGGGTGTGCCGCAGAATCTGGAAACGCTGCATCTGCTAAGAAAGGAATTGCCGGAAGAAATTTATTTGTGGGTGAATAAAATGGATGGGCTTGGGCGGCTCTATACACAAGAGGAAAAGGAAGGGTTCCTTCGGATTGACCCATATTTTTTAAGGGAATTAGTTCCTGTTCCGGCGGACATTTCTCAGTGCCGGGGGCGGCTCTTCGTAGAAGGAAACGGCAGGCTTCGCATTTGTAATATCGGCCCTCTGCTGGAAGAAGGATGGGAAGATATTTGCAGGAAGGCAGGGGAAAAAAATGATGGACTATTGTCAGGGTTTCATGGAACGATATGGGAAAAAGGAGAAAAGGATATTTTCCCATCTCCGAAATGCGGGCGTAAGCGTTGTTCCTGTTACCTTGCCTATGGGGGACGGGAGAATGACTGGAACTGGCTGCTATTTGGCAAATATCCCCTGTACCGTATTCCACAGCGGCCCAAAGCTGTTTTTCTGGATATTGAAGGAACATTGCTTCCAGATGCTGGTTTGGATAGAAATCCAGTTACGGGCGGCGGTTTGAAGCAGTCGGCACGGAATTTGCAGAGGACTGTTCCGGCCATGATTTTGGCAGGGCTGGAAGGGCTTTATCGGGAAGGGATTCCCCTTTTTTTCGCCACCACATTACCCTTGAAAGATGCCCGGAAACGCTGCCGGAAAATATGGCATTTGTTCAACGGGGGAATTTTTGCCGGGGGCGCCTGTCTTTTGATGAAAAAAGAAGAGGCCGATGGAACAGAAGCTGAAGCGGGGAGAAACGAAGATGGGTGGCGGAAGGAGGTTTTCTGCTATCTGGATGAAACTGTCTTGAACAAGCTGGAACTCCTAAAGCAAAAATTTTTTTTCCGCATACTGGCTATCCGCAATGGAGAAAAGATTTATAAGATAACATTGCTGCGCCCATGCCGTAAAGCCTGGAAGGAGCAGGAGGCGGAAGAACTGTTTATGGCTTTGGGGGAAGAAGTCGGGCATGGGATACGCTATTTTACAGAAGAGAACTGCCTGCAGATTGTGGCAAAAGAAGCGACAAAAGAAAACGGGGTAAGAATATTTTGCCAATGGATGAATATAACCCCAAAAGAAACGTTTGCAATAGGGGATTCGAAGGAAGATGAAGAAATGATGAGGTTATGCCATGCTCTTTCGGACCCCGCTGAAAGAGGAGGAACACCCCCCATAGATTAAGGAGAAAGAAACCATGGATTTATTTGAATATATGCGGAACACAAATATGGAAAAGGAGTCTCCCCTGGCGGCCAGGCTGCGCCCGAAAACGCTGGATGAAGTAGTGGGCCAGCAGCATATCATAGGGAAGGACAAGCTCCTTTACCGGGCGATTAAGGCGGATAAACTCAGTTCCATCATTTTATACGGCCCTCCGGGAACGGGAAAAACAACCCTGGCCAAAGTAATTGCCAATACCACCAGCGCGGAGTTTACCCAGATTAATGCCACGGTGGCGGGGAAAAAGGATATGGAAGAGGTAGTTGCCAAGGCGAAGGACATGCAGGGGATGTATGGCCGCAAGACAATATTGTTTATCGATGAGATACATCGATTTAACAAAGGGCAGCAGGACTATCTTCTCCCTTTTGTAGAGGACGGTACGCTGATTTTAATCGGGGCCACTACGGAAAACCCTTATTTTGAAGTAAACGGGGCATTGATTTCCCGCTCCATTGTTTTTGAATTGAAACCTCTGTCAAGGGAAGACATCAAGACGCTGTTAAAGCGCGCGGTATACGATAAGGATAGGGGGATGGGGGCATATGATGCGGAAATAGAGGAAGACGCTCTGGAATTTCTGGCAGAACTGTCAGGCGGGGATGCCAGGCATGCTTTGAATGCGGTGGAACTGGGGATTATGACAACGCAGCGGGGCGAAGACGGAAAGATACATATCACAGTGGACGTAGCCCAGGAATGTATCCAGAAACGGGTGATGCGTTATGATAAGACCGGCGATAACCATTACGATACCATATCCGCTTTTATCAAGAGCATGAGGGGCTCGGACCCGGATGCGGCGGTGTACTATCTGGCGCGGATGCTGTATGCGGGGGAAAGCGTTACATTCATTGCCAGACGGATTATGATTTGTGCGGCGGAGGATGTGGGGAATGCGGACCCCAATGCCCTTCAGGTGGCGGTGAGCGCTTCCCTTGCGGCGGAGCGAATAGGCATGCCGGAAGCGCAGATTATTTTAGCCCAGGCGGTTACTTATGTGGCCAGCGCGCCGAAAAGCAATTCGGCAGTAGTGGCCATCGGGAAAGCATCGAAGGCGGTGGAAGAGACGGGGAATCTGCCCATACCCGTCCATTTGCAGGATGCCCATTACAAAGGGGCGTCCAAGCTGGGTCATGGAACCGGTTACCTTTATGCCCATGACTATCCCAACCATTATGTAAAACAGCAGTATCTCCCTTATGAACTGAACGGGAAAGAGTTCTATAAGCCGTCGGGCAATGGTTATGAGGTAAAGATAAGGGAACATATGGCGAGAATTAAAAAAGAGGCGGAGCAATGAATTTGAAAAAAAAGATAGCTGATTGGATAACAAAGGAAAAGAAAAGGAAGCAAAAAGCGGACGGGAGCACGTTGGGGCAGGAAATGAAAGTGGCTGAGGATAAGGCGGTCAGGAAAAAGGCAAAAATCTACGGGGCAGCAGCAGCCCTTTGCCTTGCGGCGCTTTTTGCAGGAGTTATTACGGGAAGAATGCTTTTGGAGAGGAAAGTGACGGTGCTCCAGGCCGCCCGCATGGATAGGGAACAGAGCGGGCAGGCAAAGGCGGAAGAAGAAAGGGCGGCGGCAGGAAAGGCGGCAAAAGAGCAGGGGAACCGCATATTGGAATTTCCGGCCCAGTCCGCGAAAAATGTGCTGGAAGCCCTGAAGAAGCGTCCGCCTTCCGTGGAACTGACGGAGGAAAATACGGAGGATTTCGTACAAATCGCTTCCTGCAAGATTGATAGCGAATTGGATAAAATAGTGGTGGAGACATCGGCGCAGGGGATTCCTGTCAGCGATGACAAATATTATTACCTTTTTTCCATAAAGGCTCTGGCAAACGGGCTGGGGGAAGAGGTATCCTATATCGGACAGGAATATAAAGACGAAAGGGTGGAATTCCAGACCGCCCGGAGCGGCGCGGCAATCGATATTTTCCGAAAATTTCTGGTGGCGGTGAAGAAGGATGGGGAATATGTGGCGGTGAGCAGGCCCAGCTATATTACCAATCCGGGCGCGGCGGCTAAATATCATTCGGGAAGAAAAGAGACGTCTTCAAAAAAAGGGCTTTTGGTGGACCCGAATAAGCTGCGGACTTCGGAACTGGATGATTTGGGCGTAAAGCATGCATCCTATAATATTCCCGTATCAAGAATCCTGGGGAGCTCGACCGACGGCATTCACCCTACGATTCAGTACAACTACCGGGGAAAAAGCTACTCGTTTAACGGCCAGGTGATGTCGGAATATGATTTGGTATTCGGCATCCTCACTTCCAAGGGTATCGAAGTGACGGCCATCCTTTTGAACGATATTTCCGCCTATCCCCAGCTGATTCACCCTATGGCCCGTTCCGGGATGGGAAGCGCTCCTTATTATGCTTTTAACGGAAGCGATGAGGCGGGGCAGGAATATTTGGCGGCCATAGGCTCATTTCTGGCGGAAAGGTATTCCAGCGCATCCAGCGGCAGGGGGCTCGTGACCAACTGGATAATCGGCAACGAAATTAATGCGAGAAAAGAATGGAACTACATGGAGCATGTGGATTTGGAAACTTACGTGAAGGAATATGCGAAGGCTTTCCGTGTGTTTTACAATGCGATTAAAAGCACCAACGGCTCCTGCAACGTATATATTTCCCTGGACCAGCAGTGGGATAGGAACAATGCTTCTTCCGGGAATTATGATGCAAGGGACATTCTGGATGTGTTCAACCGGGAGATAAAAGCGGAGGGGAATATAGACTGGGGGCTGGCTATCCATCCTTACAATGTGCCGTTAACTACTCCTTACATATGGAATGCTACCAAATATGTAAAAGCTTCAGCGGATACCCCTATGGTTACTATGGCCAATATCCATATTGTGACCGATTATATGCAGCAGGAGCAGTTCCTTACGGAAGAAGGGGAAGTGCGTTCCGTTATTTTGAGCGAATTGGGGTATACTTCATCCAAAGGGGAAGAAGTGCAGGCGGCCGCAATTGTATATGCCTATAAGATGGCGGAGGCAAATGAACATATCGATTCCATCCTGTTTTCCAGGCAGACCGATGCGGTGGAGGAAATTGCCCAAGGGCTGGCCCTGGGGCTGAACAGGCCGGACGGCTCCCATAAATATGCCTATAATATATACAAATATATGGATACGGAGCAGGGCGAAAATTATACCGGGTTTGCCAAGAATATCATAGGCATTTCCGGCTGGGGGGAAGTAATAAAAAACCGTTAAAACAGTTCCCCGATAAGAAACTGATAGATTTCCTGGTTTTTCTTCTGCCAGTTGTCGCAGATAGCGGCAGCGGTTTCCTGTGTGGGAACGGACAGGGTAAGCTCCATCAGCTTTACATTTTTTTCCTTTGCGGTAAGGTGGGCTTCATATTCCCCGCTGGTGGATTTGTAATATTCCCCGGTGATGGAGACTTCATCCCTTAGGGCAGCTTCATGGACGCCCAGATAATTCAGGATTTCCTTTTTGATTGTTTCGCCGATATTGTCTTCGAAGAAGGAGAGGGTGTTTTTCCCTTCCCCGGTAATCATCAGGTGAGTCCGGTTGCCGATGGAATGGGTGGTAATCAGCCCGGCATCGGTCAGTTCGGAAATGGCCTGCTGCAAAGTAAGGAAATTGGTGTATTCCCCTTCCAGCATAAAGTCGCTCACCTGAGCGCTGGTGAGGGGGAAATCCACCTGGTTCAGCATGTAAAGGATAATCAATTTATAAAGGGTCAGTGGTTCGTGGGTCATAAGATGCCGTTCCTTTCCTGAATTTTATAATTTCCCATATTATAATTCTTGCCCTGATAGGCATTTTCCAGCCGCATGCGGCGGTGGAGGCCGTTCAGGACTCTTTTTTTATCTCTGCTCCACAAGGGGGCGATTAACAGTTCCCTGGGCCCATCCCCGGTGACCCGATGGATGACGGTATCCGGAGACAGGCGGCAGATACAGGCAATGAGGATTTCCAGATAGTCATCCATGGACAGGACGGAAAAGAGGCCGCCCCGGTAATCCTTTGCCAGGTCAGTGCCCGTGAGCACATGAAGAAGCTGTAGCTTGATGCCCATTATGGGGAGGGAGTTGATGTAGTCTACCGTTTGGAGCATCATTTCCAAGTCTTCTCCGGGAAGCCCCAGAATCACATGGGCGATGGCCGGAATATCCCGCTGATGGAGCTGTCTGACCGCATGGGAAAAGCAGCAGGCGGGATAGTCGCGCCGGATGTACTGTGCGGTTTTTTCGTGGACGGTCTGCAGCCCTAATTCTATCCAGATGAATTTGCCGGGATAATCCGCCTTTAGCCCGGACAGCAGGGAAAGCACATCCACCGGCAGACAGTCCGGGCGGGTGGCGATGGAAATGCCGATGACCGCAGGATTGTCCAATGCTTTCCGGTAGAGCCGTTCCAAATAAGGAACAGGGGCATAAGTGCACGTATAAGCCTGAAAATAGGCGATATACGGTTCTATATTTTCCAAGGTACGGTTTTGGACATCATGAGAAGCGGTGCCGCCTGGGCACGCGCTGCCGGAAGCCAGGGGGACCGTTTTGCCGTGCTGCGAACCCCCGGGCATGGAAGTCCAGGGCAGCGCAAAGTCGCCGCTTCCTCCGGCGCTGCAGAAGATGCAGCCCCGTGTATCCAGCGTGCCATCCCGGTTAGGGCATGTAAAGCCCCCGTCTATGGCGATTTTTTTTATTTTTTTCCCATAAGTATTTTTCAGGTATGCACTTAGGGAATAATAGGGTTTGCCCTGCCATTTTTGTAATAAATTTTGGTTCATAGATGATTATATGGTAATGTCAGGGCATTGCATCCATTGGATTGTCATGAGCGGATGCAGGTGCCTGACAGGGTGTATGTTTGCCATGATTTCTTTATTCCTGCGAGCAATAAGCCAAGTAGACGCGCTTGTGCGTATATTTGGCGAATGCCGCGAGGGTCAAATACCCCGCCCCTTGGGGCGTTTCAAGCTTGAGGCCCCGCTGCTTGCGGCGGGGTCTTTGACTCTTGTCCAGCCGTTTCCTTTCCTACCGAATGTGCGACTTTACCGTTTCGGCTACGGCCTGCACCACCCTGGGGTCAAAAGCTTCCGGCATAATATTATTTTCATTCAGCTCTTCATCGGGAACAAGGCCGGCAATAGCATTGGCGGCAGCCAGCTTCATTTCTTCCGTAATCTGGGAGGCACGCCCTTCCAAAGCCCCTTTAAAAATGCCTGGGAAGGCCACCACATTATTAATCTGGTTAGGGAAATCGCTGCGGCCTGTGCCTACGATTCGAGCCCCCGCCTCTTTGGCCAAATCGGGCATGATTTCCGGAACCGGGTTTGCCATGGCAAAGAGGATGGAATCTTTATTCATGGAAGCCACCATCTCTTTCGTTACGATACCCGGTGCGGATACCCCTACGAAAATGTCGGCTCCCTTCAGCGCATCGGCCAGGGAACCTGTTTCTCCTGACAGATTGGTAACCTCTACCATTTTTTCCTGCATCCAGTTTAAACCTTCGCTCTGCCTGGAAAGGATTCCCGATTTATCGCACATGATGATATGGGGGAAACCGTAGGTGAGAAGCAGCTTGGTAATCGCGACCCCTGCGCTTCCGGCCCCGTTTACCACTACGCGGCAGCTTTCTTTCTTTTTCCCTGTTACCTTCAAAGCATTGATGATTCCCGCAAGGACAACGATGGCCGTACCGTGCTGGTCATCATGAAAAACGGGAATGTCCAGTATTTCCTTAAGCCGCTGTTCGATTTCAAAGCAGCGGGGGGCGCTGATGTCTTCCAGGTTAATCCCGCCAAAACCGGGGGCGAGATAAGTGACCGCTTTAATGATTTCCTCGGTATCCTGTGTATCCAGGCAGATGGGCACCGCATTGACACCGCCGAATTCCTTGAAAAGGACGGCTTTCCCTTCCATCACCGGCATGGCGGCATAAGGTCCGATATTTCCAAGCCCGAGAACTGCGCTGCCGTCGGATACAACGGCCACGGTATTGGCTTTCATCGTGTAAGTATAGGCTTCTTCTTTGTTTGCGGCGATTACTTTACATGGTTCGGCAACGCCGGGGGTATATGCGTAGGAGAGATCCTCTCTGGATTTTACCGGCGTCTTGGATATGGTTTCCAGTTTCCCGTTCCATTGTTTATGAAGCTCCAAAGCTTTTTCGTTTGTTGTCATAGTTTTTCCTCATTTCTGTGCGGCTTTTCGTACTTAAAACCATTTCTTTATCAAGTTTGCGGATGCCGTACGGACACAAACTTATGAAATTTTTCAATTTTATAAATATGGAATTAAGTTTTTGGTTAACATAAGGATGGCTGGCGAAGCCTGACATCCGTTGTTTCATAAGGATGGCTGGCGAAGCCTGGCATCCGTTGTTTATGCTGGGATTATCATATAATATTTGGAGGGGAAATGCAAGGGTATGGGCGGACTGTGTTATAAGCTCATCACGGAAATCAATTTTCATGGCCCCCGCTGCGCCGCCTATGAAAAATGATTTCCGCGTAAGCTCATTTTGCCAACTTGAATGTATTTGTTTATCCGTATATAATGGTAGCGTATAAATGGAGGTTAAAGGAATAAATGATATGGCAAATTAGATATTTTCAGTCTGTAATCCGCAACAATAGCTTTTCTGAAGCGGCAGAGGAATGTCACATTTCCCAATCCGCCATTTCCCAGCAGGTACAGGCTCTGGAACGTGAACTTGGATTTGATTTGTTAGAACGAAAGTTCTGTACGCAGAAAATTTGGAAGAAGCCCGTTTTCTCGTCATTGGAGGACAAGGGTTCATGCCGGTGGAGGGTGTGAAACAGGCCGGAAATTTTGGCTCGTCCATCAGCCGTATTCCGCTGTGCCGCGGTGAGAAACAGATTACCCGCAATTACTGTGCATTTTGGAAAAAAGATAATTCCGGCTACTATGTAGAGGAATTTGTTGAAATACTGAAACAACAATTTGAATAAAGATTTTGTTATAAGGGCCGCCCTGTTGAAATTGCAGGGCGGTTCTTTCATATAAGTTTTTCTTATAACTTTGCCCCGAAAGTCAAATTGATTCAGAAGCCCGATTTTTTTATAATAGACGCAGGAAAGCAAAACAAGGAGAAAATTACAATGGCAAAGTTGGTTGTTTTTTATTCAAGAGCAGATGAAAATTACTTCGGCGGTGCTTGCCGCTATATCCCTGTGGGGAACACGGAAAGGGTTCGTTCTGGACGATACGCCAATCGAAGCAGACCTTTCCTATATTGATCAGAATACAAAAGTGGTTTATGCGGGAATGAACATCAGCAATGAGAGACAGAAAGTGCAGATCACCGTGGTTAAGAAAGAGGCAGGCACGAAAGAGGTTCTTGAGGGAGCCGTATTCGGACTGTTTGCAAAAGAGGACATTGTGAACAAGGATGGTAAAGTCGTTGTAAAAGCCGGAACTGAAATTGAGCGTGGCGTGATCGGAAAGGATGGAAAGCTGACCTTTGTATCTGACCTCCCGCTTGGAAAGTATTATGTGCAGGAGTTGACAGCGCCAAAGGGATATGTGAAGTCCGACAAGGTATTTGATGTGGATGCGTTATATCAGGGCGATGATAAGGAAGTAATCGAGTTCGAGGCAAGGGATATAGCGTTGTCACTGGAACTATTTGTCAACGGTTCGCTGAATATCTTCAACCACCAGACGAATGTGGATGTGGATAACCGCTTTACGGTGTATGGAATCCGTGACTTAGGTACGGAACTTTCGCCTATTACTATGCTTGTAATGATGGAGAGCATACAGAACCGCATCATTGCAAACGGCAGGAGGGGAATTGCAACATGGCTCTACATTGATGAGTTCCACGTCCTGTTAAATTCAGAGTATTCCGCAAAGTATTTACAGCAGTTGTGGAAAAAGGTGCGTAAGCAGGGTGGTCTGTGTACCGGAATTACGCAGAACATCGTTGATCTGCTGCAAAACTACACGGCGACAACCATGCTTGCAAACTCGGAGTTCGTGGCGCTCTTAAAACAGGCAAATACAGACAGTTCCCGCATGGCAGAGGTAATCGGCGTGTCGGAGACACAGTTGCGTTTCGTAATCAACACGTCAAGCGGAATGGAACTTATGAAGTGTGGAAATGTGGTAATTCCTTTTGACAATACCATTGAGAAGGGGACAGACCTCTATAATCTGTATAACACAAATATCCACGAAAAAATACAAATGCAGAAAATGGCGGAAAGGCGGAAAAAGGGCAGAAAAGCAGTTGACAATGCAGCAGAGGCATGATAAGTTATAAGTAATGAAAAGCTTTAGTGCTTTTGCGGCGATAGAGAGGAGTTACCCGTCCCGACTTTGCGGGCAATAGAAATACAAAGGTCGTCTCTGCCTATGGAATTATCATAGGACTGCTCCCAGAATTGCAATTCAAAAAGAAATGTAATGCCTGAGCCTAACCGCTCAGGCAATTTCTTTTCACGGAAGGATGAAACAATGCAGACGCTTTTGGATATTTTTCAGGATACGAAAGAGGTGTTGTGCAGATATGATTATTATATCCATACACAGAAGCGTATCCTCCATCTTACAAATTCAGAAATTAAGATACCGCATTTAATGGGTATGCAGTAACTTGGAAGACCAAACCAGTTCACAGGGGATTACGGCGCTTATGCAATTAAAAAGCAGCGTATTACAATGGAGTCAGTGGAAAAACTGGTGCGGAAATATTATAAGACAGAGGAAAAACAGCGCAGAATGCTGGAGATGATCCACAGAAAGCTGGATAACCTTGGGGGATTAGGGGAAATGTTTTCTTCTTATTCAAAGCTGTACCTGTATGAAAAGGAACAGAACGGGGATTCAGAATTTCAGAGTGATTATCTGCTGGTGCATGAGAATGGGAAGAAAATCCTGCATCTGGGGTTTGTTAAATCGGAAAGGGGAAAAGACATTTACCATTGTAATTCCTTTATGACAACTTACCAGAATGACCGTGACAGGGACTCTTTTTACCGTAATCTGCCAAACCGTTATGAGATAACAAAGATTGTAAGGGAAAACAAGGATACAAAGCATAAAGAAGTTATTTATCAGAGCATGGAGGCGGAGCAGAGAGAAAAATCCGGTATAGAGAAAATGCTTACAGCGGAAGGCATACACGCAGATAAAAAACTGTTAAATCTTATCTTCCAGTTGAATAAGAAATTCGGTATATACCATACAGTGGATATGCTGAATGACAATGAGGCTCTGCTTGGAAAGTGTGCAGATAAAAGGGAGAAGAACCTTGTATCAGATTTTCTGGCATTATGGGAGAAAAAAGAAGATGGCATATAAGCAGGAATTGTGGGACGAGGCGAAGAAAAAATGCCATATCGGGGATGAAGAAATCCGCATGGCAAAAAATGGGTTTGAATCCCAAAAGCCTTATAAAAAATATTCCCAACAAGAGTGAGCAGTGGAAAGCCCCCGTGAAAGACTGGATACACGATATGTATGATAAGAGACAGAGAAAATCAAGGCAGAAGGCAAAACGGAGGGCGGAACAACAGAATAAGGATAACAATCACAGCATCTAATCCAGACGGGGCAATGGCCTATAACGAAGAAGTGGTTGGGCAGGCTCTGCGTCCAATCCGGGATAAAGTTGTTCTTGCCACAAAATGCGGTGTGCAACACGGAACGGATGGGCTGCTTTTGGACAGCCGTCCGGAAACCATCCGAAAATCGGTGGAGGGTAGCTTGAAGCGCTTACAGACCGATTATATTGACCTATATTATCAGCACCGCATCCTGGACAGTTGGATTACCTGCCATCGCCGCAGACCTCTGTGCTGCCTCTTTCAAATGCGTCAAACGGACTCCTTATCCCCATGAGGGCCTTGGAGGTCATCTGCAGGTATACATCCGTGGAGTTTGGGCTTCGGTGCCCTAATAACTGTTGGATAAATGTATGGCTGACACCGTCTTCAAGTGCGTGACAGGCAAAACAGTGGCGCATCGTATGCGGCGTTACGTCTTCTGGAAGCCCAAGCATCCGTACATGCTTTTTCATGTACAATTGTACTGCTTCTGTCGTAAGCGGTTCATCCCTTGCTGTGCTGGGGAACAGCCACCCCATCGGTCGGTCATACCGGTACCAGTATTCCGTAAGGATTTCCAGGTTACGGTCACTGAGTATGGTATATCGGTCCTGCCGATTCTTTGAAAGGGGCACATGGATCATCTTCTGTGACCTGCGGATATCCTCATAGCGGAGATGGCAGGCTTCACTTACCCTTAGCCCGGAAGAATACATAGTAGAGGTGATTGCCTTGTGCTTATAATTATCCATGGAATCAATCAGCAGGTTTACCTGTTCGCGGGTAAGAATTACGGGAAGCTTGCGGTCACGTTTCATTTTAGGTATCTTTTTGGAATCCCACACATAACCCAG
>JAETTM010000037.1 GCA_021769135.1 Lachnospiraceae bacterium
CCGGGGATATAAGCTGACACTGCTTGCGCTGGAGATAGAGACGGAATCGGAGAAGGCCGGGAAAAAAGAGACAAAGGCATTCCAATGGCTGACGGATCTGGCGGTAACGGGGAAAAATGCGGGGGAATTTGCAGGTGCAGGACGGGGGAGGTGGCAGATAGAAAACGAAGGTTTCAACCTCCAGAAAAATATCCGGTATGATATCCAGCACGCGAACAGTGAGGATTATAATGCGATGAAATGCCATTACCTGCTGACGCAGATAGCGGATATCCTGTTACAGCTCTATGAGAAGGGGATCCCCGGGCTTCGGGAAGCAAAAAGGGATATAAAAAGGATATCAACCGACCTGCTCAAGAGTTTTGGCGAACGACTGACAGGGGAGGACATCCTTTTCATAATGGCGCACGGTTATGTAACAGCCGTGGCCTGACAAGAACATTATACCAGAGGAAGTGATGCGTGGGAAGATGAAAAATCAAAAATGCCGCTTAGACGGGAGGGGTTATCCACATGAGTAAGAGTGGGGGCCCATCTGGTTGGGGGATGTGGATAACTTTTCTGAAAAACAGGAGTAATGTTGAAACGCGTACTTTAGGAAATTTTCCTGAAAACAGGATTAGTTAGCATTAAAGTACCTTTCAGAGCTGTATGAGTGTGAAAATATTTGACAATATTAAGGATATTCCGTAGAATAATAAATACGTAATCAGTATCAGAAAAGTTATTATTGGAAGGAAATAAAAGCCAGTGAGATTAAAAAATATATTAATTGTTGTAAAAGATATCCAGGAATCAAGGAAGTACTATCATGATTTGTTTGGCCTTGATTTGGTATTGGACAATGAGGGCAATATGATTCTGACTGAAGGGTTGGTGCTTCAGGACGAGAAAATCTGGAAAGGCTTTCTTGGGAAAAATATTATTCCGGAAAGCAATTCCTGTGAATTATATTTCGAAGAACGGGATATGGAATCCTTTGTTCAAAAACTGGAAAAGCTGTATCCCGAAACGAAATATGTAAACCGGCTTATGACACATAGCTGGGGGCAGAAGGTCATCCGCTTTTATGACCTGGATGGCAATTTGATTGAAGTGGGAACACCGATGGGGATGGGAAGTTAAGCCGGCTAAGGACAATAAGACAGGTGAAGCGGGATGAAACCCGTTGGTAGGAATCAGCTATGACAGGGAAGCAGCGGCATGGAAAAGGAAACATCAATGCAGGATAGAAAAATACAGGGAACTGCTATCATGCTGATTGGCAAGAAGTTGGAGGTGGAATAGATGGGAAGGTTAAAGGAACTTCGAAAATATGTGGATAATGAATTAAATAAGATGGAAGATGCCGACAAAAAAAATAGCGCAATCGTGCACCTTTACGGCGTATCCCTTGCGGCTGCAATGCTTGCAAAGAAGCGGGGGCTTAATCCAGAGCTTTCCTCGATGGCTGCAATGCTCCATGATTTGCATGCATATAAGACCGGCTCTTATGATAACCATGCGCATAAGGGGGCGGAGCTTGCAGGGAATATACTTAGGGAATTGAAGCTGACGGATGAGGCCGAGACGGATATCATATGCTCTGCGATATACCATCACGATGACAAGCTTGTGGTGGACAGCCCGATGGATGAAGTTTTGAAGGATGCGGATGTAATCCATCATTGCATGAACGATTTGTCGAAACCTGTGAAGGAAAAAGAACAGGCACGTTTCGATAAGCTTTGTGCCGAGTTGGGGATGTGACGGTAATGCCAATGTTTGGAGTTTACAGTAAAGAAAGTGGGGATTGCATGAATCATATTATTTGTTTTCATAACCCGGATGAGGAAAACGGGTATTTGAGCAATTGGTATCTTTCCAGTTTTACGCTGGATGGAATAGTTTTCTCATCTATGGAACAGTTTATGATGTACCGTAAAGCGGTTTGCTTTCATGACAGCAATATAGCCGCTCAAATCCTTGAAACCGATGATGTGGCCCGAATCAAGGAGCTTGGAAGGCGCGTGTCAGGATATGATGAGAACCATTGGAACGGCATGCGGCAGATTGTTGTCTATGAGGGATTGCTTGCAAAGTTTTCGCAAAATACAAAGCTGAAAGAACAGCTCAAAGCTACAGGGGATGCTTTTTTGGCGGAGTGCGCCGTGAAAGACCGCATTTGGGGTATTGGATTGTCAATGAGCGACCCGGACAGGCTTGACCGGGCGAAATGGAAGGGGCAAAACCTGCTCGGATATGCACTGATGATGGTGCGGGACAGGCTGTGATATATCAGCTTGTGCGGAGAATCAAATAAGGAAAGGGCTAAAGGTATGTATCAGGATAATAAAATATGGATTGGGAAATCAGGAAGCGAAAAAGTTTATATCCATCCCCGGATGGCGAACCGGCATGGAATGATTGCCGGGGCAACGGGAACAGGAAAGACTGTCACGTTGAAGGTGCTGGCGGAGTCTTTCAGCGAATGCGGCGTCCCGGTATTTCTCGCCGACGTAAAAGGCGATTTGGCAGGGGTATGCAGAAAAGGGGATGAGAGCGAAAGCATTAAAAAACGGATGGATTCCATGGAACTTGAAGGGGAAGGCTTCCAGTTCCAGCCATGCCCGTCGGCTTTCTGGGATATTTACGGGGAGAAGGGCCTGCCCCTCCGGGCGACGGTTTCCGAGATGGGACCGCTGTTGCTTTCAAGGATTCTTGAACTGAACGAAACGCAATCGGATATTCTGACGGTAATATTTAAAATAGCGGATGACGAACAGCTTCTGCTTTTGGATACAAAGGATTTGCGCTCCATGGTACAGTACGTGAGCGAAAATGCAGGCGAATACAGCGCAAGATACGGGAATCTTGCGAAACAGAGCCTGGGCGCTATTATGAGGGCCATTGTCGCGCTGGAAGCGGAAGGCGGGGAAAGCTTTTTTGGTGAGCCGGCTTTAAACCTTAGCGACTGGCTGTGCAGAGACTGCGACGGAAAAGGCGTAATTCAGGTGCTGGATTGCCAGAAACTGGTGCAGAATCCCGCAATGTATTCAACTTTCCTGCTCTGGATGATGTCGGAGCTTTTTGAGAATCTGCCGGAGGTCGGGGATAAGGAAAAGCCTAAAATGATATTTTTCTTTGACGAGGCGCATCTGCTGTTTGATTCCGCCTCAAAATCACTGCTTGGGAAGATAGAGCAGGTGGTGAAGCTGATTCGTTCCAAGGGGGTGGGCATCTATTTTATTACGCAGAGCCCGAAGGATATTCCCGACGGTGTGCTTGGGCAGCTGGGGAATAAAATACAGCATGCGCTTCATGCCTATACGCCGTCAGAACAGAAGGCGGTCAGGGCGGCGGCACAGTCATTCAGGGAAAACCCTGATTTTGATACCGTCGAGGCGCTGACTTCCCTGGAAATCGGCGAGGCGCTTGTATCCGTCCTGGATGAAAGCGGGATTCCGACCATTGTAAAGAAATGCAGGATACTGCCTCCCCAGAGCCGGATGGGAACCATTACGGAGGAAGAGAGGAAAGAGGAAATAGAGGGAAGCCTCCTTTACAACAGGTATTTCCAAACGGTAGACAGGGAATCCGCCTATGAAATATTGGAGAAAAAGGTCCTGGCAGACAGGGAAAACGAGGAAAAGGCCCGAAAGGAAGCGGAAGAGGAAAAACAGAGGCAGAAGGAGGAAGCCGCGGCGGAAAAGCAGAGACAGAAAGAGGAAGCTGCGGCGGAAAAGAAGAAGCAGAGGGAGGAAGAAGCGGCAAGGAAGGCCGCAGAGAAAAAGGCGGAGGCCCAAAGCAAACGGGTTAAAAGCGCAATGAAGCAGACGGCAAGCAGCGCGGCCGGCACCATAGGCAGGGAGGTCGGCAACAGCGTAGGGAAATCCCTGGGGGGCAGCTTTGGGAAAAAGATTGGCGGCAATGTGGGTGCTTCCCTGGGCAGGGGCATATTGAATACCCTGTTTAAGCTGTAGGTGAAAGCTTAAACGGCGCTGCCTAAAAATATTGGCTTTTGCGGCAAGCGGAAATCAAGGCCGACATTATCAATAATGATATTGCTTCCGCTTGCCAAGGAGAAACAGGATAGTGACTACGGCTGCCAGTATTTCCGCCACAACGGTGGAGAACCATATGCCGTCCAACCCCCAGAAGATAGGGAAGGTCAGGACGGCAGCGCATTGGAAAACGAAAGTCCGTAAAAAGGAAATCAGCGCGGATATGAGTCCGTTGCCCAGGGCGGTAAAAAAGGAAGAGCCGAAAATTGCCGTGCCTGAAAATAAAAAGGAGAAGGAAAATATGGCAAAGGCACGGACTGTTATGGCCAATAGCCCTTCGTCATAACCTGCGAACAGGAAAGACAGCGGTCTGGACAGGGTTTGGCCTGAGGTAAGCATCAATATGGAGAAAATGCCGATTAAGGTAAGGCTTTTTCTCAGCAGCCCTTTGAGCTCCCCATGATTGCCTGAACCGTAGTGATAGCTGATAATTGGTGCCGCGCCAACGGAATATCCAAGAAATACGGCCTGGAATACAAGGCTGACATACATCAGCACGCCATATGCGGCAACACCGTCCTCGCCGGCATATTTCATCAGCTGTATATTATAGAGCATACTGACTACGGACATGGAGATATTGCTCATCAATTCGGAGGAGCCGTTGGTGCAGACTTTTAACAGAGCTCTTCCATCGAAACGGCATTTTACAAGCCGCAGAAGGCTTGTATTTTTCCGTCCAAAGTAGCAGAGGGGAACGAATCCCCCGATGAACTGGCTAAGGGCGGTCGCGGCGGCAGCGCCTTCCAATCCCCAACGGAAAACGGCGACAAACAGCGCATCTAAAATGATATTCGTCAGTCCTGCCGCTATGGTTACGCCAAGGCCCAGACTGGGCTTCCCGGCAGTGGAGAACAGGCACTGGAATTCGTATTGCAATATATAGAAAGGGATGGCTAACAGGATAATCCTGCCGTAGGTGACACACCCATCCAAAAGCCGGCCGTCGGCGCCCATCAAGGAGGCGGCAGGGCGTAAAAAAAGAAAGCCCAGCAAGGCGAGGACAACGCCGCAGACGGCTGATATATAAACGATGAATGAGAATAATTCGTTCGCCTTTTTGCGATTCCCGGTGCCCATGGTTATGGCGATTAAAGCCCCTCCCCCAGTTCCGAACATAAAACCGGCACAGCCTAATATCATTAGAAAGGGCATAATAAAATTGACGGCGGCAAAAGGCGTTTTGCCTACAAAATTGGATACGAAAAACCCGTCCACCACGCCGTAAATCGAGGTGAATACTAGCATGATGATGGATGGGAAGGTAAAACGCAAAAGGCGTTTGTAATTAAAGTGGTCGGATAATTGAATTATTGTTTTTTTCATTTCTATACTCCATTTTGTGTATCCTAAATTTATGTATCGGAAATATGCTTTGCCTTTTCCCGGAGGGCAAGCAAAAAGGCTTCCGTTAATTCCAAATATTTCTGTACATCTTCCTGCGGCCAGGAAGCGAAGATATCGTTTTCAGCCTGAAGAATCTTATAGGCAGTCCGCTCGGCCAGTTTTTCCCCGTCCTTTGTTAAACATACCTTTTTATTTTTGGAACCGGCTGCTTCCAGATAGATAACGCCTTCCGTTTCCAGCTTGCGTATGGCGGAATTTACGGTCTGCTTGCTGAGCCCGGAATATTTGCATATATCCCGCAGCAGGCAGCTGGTTCCGCTGTCGCAAATGGCATATAGGATTCGGGCTGCGCTGTCGGACAGCCCAAGCTTGAAGGCCATTTCATGATATACGGCATCCGTCTCGCCGAATAAATAGTTGTAGCGTTTGAGTTCTGTTGATATATGGTTTTTCATATAGTACCTCCGTGCGCACATATTTCTGCAAATTTTATGTTTAGTGGCGACGTATCCGTAGTTTTTCCGTTTATGGCAAAATAAATGATACGAAATCGTACTTAAAGCATTATAGTATGACTTCGTACCAATGTCAATAGACTATATCCCCTTTTGCATTTCCACGATGCAGTGGTATAATGAATTGCGCTGATATATGGTACAATAGTATTAAGAACCGTAGAAATGAGGAAGCAGAATGTCATTAAAGAAACAGATGATACTATACTTTTCCTGTCTGATGATAGGGATTTTCGTGCTGATGGAGGTGATTAACGGCGCACAGGCATATTCGCTGTTAGAGAAGAATATCACTTCCTCCATCAGCGAATCGCTGGGGCTGGGGCTTCAGAATATGGACTATTATTTCCAGAATGCGGGGAATATATGCGCTTCCATTATGGCAGACGAGAAAGTGCAGGGAATATTGCGGGAAGAGGTGGAGGAGAATCTGGAAGGGAAGATTCTTTTCCGGGAACTGAATAAAATGGTATCCCAGTATTCGATTACCGCCCCCTACATTACCAAAATATATCTTCTCAACAAGGATGGGAAGATTATGAGCCAGGAAGTGGACGGGGAGGACTTTGCGAAAGCTTCCGATGGGATGGGGAGCGGGAAAACGTTGAAAATTTCATCCCTCCACCGCACTGGTTATATAGCGGGAGACACGGAGGTTTTTTCTCTGGTAAAGGAGATTTATGCCTATAATGACCCGACGCGTCAGATAGGAACTATCGTTGTGGATGTGGACTATCATATCATCGACGGGGTAATCAGGGATTTTTCCCTGCCGATGAATGGGATGGCGGCGCTTGTGGACGGGCAGGGGGAAGTTTTTTTAAAAAAAGACGGGAGAAACGTGAACTGGAATTCGGCGGATGAATATAAGGAGCTGTTTTTGGAACTGCAGGATAAAGACAGGGTGAAGCTGGATGGGAAGTCTTATATTGCCTTAACCAGACAGTCAGAGGTAACAGGATGGCGGATGCTGGCCCTGATTCCCAGGGATGAGCTGGTAAAAGCTATCTTTTTGCAGCTGCGCCTGACGATTTTCCTGCTGCTTATCTGCCTGGTGATTATAGGGCTTGTAACGAGGAAAATCATTTTTTCCATTTACGGGCCGTTGAACCTATTAATGGATTCTATGGCCAAAATCGAAAAGGGCGATTTCGATACACAGATTACGTATGAGAAAAAGGACGAGTTTTCAAGGCTGATTCATGGTTATAATATGATGGTCGCCAAGATTAAGCTGCTGTTGGAGGAAATAATCGAAAAGGAGAAAACGAAAAGAAACGCAGAACTGTATGCCCTGCAGGCACAGATTAACCCGCATTTTCTGTATAATACGTTAAATTCCATCCGGTATTTCGCCAAAAGTTACCAGGTGCCGGAAATCAGGGATATGACTACGGCGCTGATTCAGCTTTCCAAAGCCAGTTTAAGTTCGGAGAAATTCATTACCATTGGCCAGGAAGTGGATTTGACCAGGCAGTATCTGGCGATTCAGAAGATGAGGTATGGGGATATTCTGGAAATTACGTATGAAGTGGAAGAGGGGCTGGAGGGATGTATGATTCCCCGGTTTTCCATCCAGCCTATTGTGGAGAATGCGCTCTTCCATGGGATTTTGCCCGTGGGGGAAGGGCGGATTAGGGTGAGCGTATCGGGGGTAGGGCAGGGTATTCAAATCAGCATCAAGGATGACGGAATAGGAATGGAAGATGAAAAAATTGCTCTTTTGAACGAAAGCCTGGAAAACGGAATCGGCGGTAAGAAACAGAAAGGCGACATCAGCAAACTGAAAAATATCGGGCTGGAAAACATCAATTACAGGATTAAAATGCACTATAAAGAAGGGGAGCCAAAGCTGTGGCTTGAGAAGGAAGAAAAGGGCATGGCGGTATATATCTGGATTCCGGAACGGATTTATGGGGATGGATCGAAAGATGGTATGCAGGGTGACCCGCGAACGAAGGCAGAGTGAATAGTGTGAAAAGGGCATGGTTATTGATATGAGAAAAGTGATGATAGTGGATGACGAGATGCTGGCCCGGAAAATGCTCAGGGAAAGCATCCTTTGGGAAGAATACGGATATACAGTGGCCTGGGAAGCTAAAAACGGCAAAGAAGGGCTGGAAAAGGCAATAAAATACCGGCCGGATGTCATTTTTGCGGATATTAAGATGCCGGTGATGGATGGGCTGGAAATGGTAAAGCAGTTAAATGCCCTTGGCAATGACAGCAAAAAGGTCCTGCTCACCTGTTACGAAGATTTTGATTATGTGCGGGATGCCATGAGGTATGGCGCTGTGGATTATCTGACAAAGCATACTTTTGAGCCGGAGGATTTGATATCCCTGCTAAAAAAAATAGACAGGCAGATGCGGAAGGAAGAGGCACAGCAGGAGGGGATAAATATATTGAAGGATGATGTGCTGAACAAAGTGATGGAGTCCTCCCTGACCCAGGAAGATATACAAAGGTATGTGGAAATGGGCATTTTGCCCGCTGCAAGGCCTCGGTATCTGGTGCTTTGCTTTAAAGTGCCCAGAGATTTGGAAGATGAGAAATGCCGCTATTTTGAAGAGGGGCTGAAAGAAATCCTTAAAGGCAGGGTGGACGGGAGAGCCATAACGGATGTCTATACCTCCCGGAGCAGGGAAAAGGAAATTTACTCCATATTGCTTTGCGGTGAAGAAAGCAGCGCCGCAGAGATAAAAGCCCGGATAAGGGAGGGGATTACCAGCCTTTATGAGAAAATGCAGGGCAAGGATATTTGCTGGCTGACAGGGATTACGTATCATATTTTCAACCAATGGAGCAACTTGGCGGAAGCATTGAAGGAAGTGAAGGATATTGTGCGGGTGGATGGGGAATATCTGAAGTGCTCCCCCAAGGTTATTATGGCGCTGGAATACATCAGGGAGCATTATTCCAAGCCCCTTAATTTGGAGGAGATTGCGGATTATGCGGGAATAAGCCGGGTATATTTAAGCCAGACATTCAAGAAAGAGATGGGGAAGAATATCTGGGATTACCTGGCGGAATACCGCCTGTCCAAAGCGAAGGAGTTATTGCTTGCCAGCAACCTGAAAGTATATGCCATAGCGGAACTGTGCGGGTTCGGCAGCCCCCAGTATTTTAATAAAATCTTTAAAAAAATGACCGGATTCAGCCCTTATCAGTTCAGGGATAATAAAATGCAATAAATCATAATGGAAGTTCTATATTTTCCTGTCCAAATTGCTATACTTTTCTTAATGGATTTGAATGGGGAAAGCAGCCTGGGCAACTTCCCCGGACGATGTTTTGTCCATTCGGATTCCAACGAACATGTAACCAACAAGTTTGTGCCTGCGCAGCATCCGCAAACTTGGGATATACAAAGGGCTGCGCAGAAACGAGGAAAAGTATGAAGAAAAGATTAGCAATGATTTTGGCCGGAGCCTGCTTGGTGTCATTGTTGGGCGGGTGCGGAGGAAACGGAACTTCTGAAAATGCAGGAAGCCAGGAATCAGCTGGGGCACAGCAGGAAGAGGAAAAGCAGCCGCAGGAGGCGGCAGCGGAAGAAACGGAAGCCGGGGAAACAGGGAAAGATGCGGCAGAGAGCGCATCGGGCGAAACTGACGATTATTATATGGTGAACGGGAAGACGCCGGAAGAAGTGACAGGGAATATCCTTTTCTGGAGCTGGGATCCGAATTTCTTCGAGATGGTGGAGAAGATGAATACGATTTATCCCAATGTGACCTTTGATTTTGTCACGGTGGCATCCGCGGATGACTATATGCAGAAGCTGCAGGCAGCGCTGACCAGCGGCAGCGATGTGCCGGACATTCTGGCGATGGAAATCAATAACCTGGGAAGGTTTTACGATATGGGAATCTGCGATGATTTGGAGACCCATGGGATAGACCCCAGCCTGCTTGTACCTTATCTGGAGGAAATGGGAAGGGATAATAACGGAACCTTTATCGGCATTCCCAATACGGCAGCGCCGGGCGGCCTTTATTATAGAAGGGATATTGCAAAGGAATACCTGGGAACGGATGACCCGGATGAAATTACGGCTATGATAAAGGATTGGGATTCTTTTATCGAAACGGGAAAGAAAATCAAGGAAGCATCGGGCGGGGAAGTGAGCATGATTCCCGGAATCGATACTTTGGTTCAGCCGTTGGTAAACCAGACCGGGCTTAGATGGCGCGACGGAAATAAACTGACGGTACAGGAGAATTTTACGGATGTTATCGCTTTGATGCAGAAGATAAAAGATGCGGATATCGACGCGGGGCTGGATGTATGGACGCCTGCATGGAATGCGTCTTTTGCACAGGGAAATGTATTCTGCTGTCCGGGTTCGTGCTGGTTCCAGAGCTATGTCATCGAGCCCAATGATCCGGAAGGGGCCGGAAACTGGGGCGTAGCGGAAGTTCCCGGCGGCTATTACAACTGGGGCGGCATCTGGTGGGGGATGTATAACCAGAGCGAGAATAAAGACGCGGTGGCTGCATGGATGAAATATGAGCTTACAGTGGAAGGCGCCCAGAACAAATATGATTTGATTCATTTTTATCCGGGGGTAAAAGCGGTATATGAAGATGATTATCTGAATAAGCCCAATGAATTTTACGGCGGACAGAACGTGACGGAGCTGTATTTGAAGGAAATGGATGAGATGACCGTTTTAAGGCCTATCGCTGACGATGCCCTGTTTTATAACAGCATGACATTTTTCGCGCAGTCTTTGGAAGGAACGCCGGAAGAGATAGCGGATAAAATTGAAGAGGATATTATTTCTTCCAACCCTCAATATGAAAAATAACGGCGGGAAAGGAAGAAGCAGCGTAACAGCGAATCTATAGGTGAAATTGCTGCGAAGAAGTGTTTGGGCTGCGGCATGAAATATTGTGGCAGCCCTTTCCGCTTTTTTGGCTGTTAGGAGGAATATTTGATGAAGAGAAAAAAGGTATGTTGGCCTGCCGTATTTATTTCCCCTTTTTTTATTATGTATGGAATTTTTAATTTGTTCCCAATCCTATTTAGCTTCTATATCAGCCTGACCAACTGGCAGGGGTATGGGCCTATGAATTATATAGGATTTAGCAATTATACATCCTTGTTGAAGAACGGAGCCTTTTATAAGTCGGTGCTGAACAGTTTTATCATAGTGCTGGAAGCGATGATACCGATTCAGACGCTGGGGCTTATTTTGGCTCTGCTGCTGAACTATGGAATCATTAAAATCGGGAAAAGTTATATACGGAATGCCATGTTTCTGCCCTATGTAACGGCCCCCATTGCCATCGGGCTGATTTTTGCAACGCTGTTCGACCAGAATTTCGGAGCGGTGAACATTTTTTTGAAAAGCGTAGGGTTAATCGGAGAAAATATCAATTGGCTTCATACGGAAAGCCTGGCAAAGCCTTTGGTGGCGTTGGTTACCATATGGCGCTATGTGGGATATACGGCGGTGATTTATCTGGCGGGATTGCAGGGAATATCCCGGGATATTTACGAAGCGGCAAAGGTGGACGGGGCTTCCACGCCAAAGGCCGTCATCCATGTGATTCTCCCCATGCTGAAGCCTATTTTGATTTTTCAGGTGACCAATGGGATTATAGGATGCCTGAAGATATTCGAAGAGCCGTATATGCTGTTCGGCGATTATAAAGGCGGCATTAACAATGCGGCCCAGACCATGAATATGAAATTCCTGGATACGGCTTTCAAGGCAGGGCAGAGCGGTTATGGGGCGGCTACGGGATATTTGATGTTTATTATTATTATGGTCTTTACCATGATATATTTTAGTATCGTGAACCGGGAAAATGACTGAACGGGCGTCAAAAGCCCCCGCCGCGAAATGCGTCTGACATTTTGCGCAAAAGTTGTGTGCATTCCGCAGTCCGGGCTGCGGGGCAAAAGTGAAAGAAAGGCATGGTTTTAATATGATGAAAATGAATAAGACGAAATGGATTGACGGCCTGATTAATCTGCTGATAATTGTCATAGCGACAGTAAGCATTATCCCATTTTTGCTGATGTTTCTGATGGCAACCCAGGATAATCAGACGATTTTTGCCGGGAGAATTCTTACCCTGGGGCATTCCCTGTCCACCAACTTTAAGACCATTGTGGAAGCGGAATATTTCCGGTCATTTTTGAACAGCCTTTTTGTATCCATTTCCAGCACGGCGCTGACAGTTTTCTTCGGCGCTATGGCCGGTTTTGGGTTTGCGAAGTATGACTTTAAACATAAGAAGCTGATTTTTCAGCTGGTAATATTGACGATGCTGGTTCCCATGGAAGTAGGGCTGGTGGCCTTTGTATGGGAAATGAGGGTGCTGCATTTATCGAAAACATTCCTGCCGCTGATACTGCCTAATATGGCAAATGCTTTCAGCGTGTTTTGGATGACCCAGTACATTAAAGACGCGTTCCCCTATGAATTGATAGAAAGCGGGAGAATCGACGGATGTACGGATATGGGAATCTTCCTCAGGATGGCGCTGCCCATTATAAAGCCGGCCATTTTTACCCTGTCCATAATTTCCTTCCTTCAATCATGGAACAATTATTTGCTGCCGATGATTATGATTAATGACCCTAAGAAATTTACGATACCCCTGGTCATCGCATCCATTGGGAATATGTTTGTGGCGGACTATGGGGCAAGGCTGCTGGCGGTGGCGGCGGGGATATTGCCGATTATGATTGTATTTATAATATTTTCCAAACAGATTACGGAAGGGCTGGCTTCGGGGGCGGTGAAAGGATAATTTAAGGCGCGGTGATGGAAAAAGTATCCGTTATCACAGGGATTTCCCTTCCCCATCCCTCCTCCGCTTCCGGCGGATAACAATAAAATATACACCATGTACCATTTTCTGTTTCATGCAGTTCGAGTTTATATATGAGCCCGTTTTCCTGTTTCATCAATTCTTCGCCTTCCGGCACATAACCGTCCAATATCTGTGCCATGGAATAATTGCTGTCAAAGTGGGTTATCCAAATCCGGACATCTTTATTCCCGCGAGCAATGAGCCAAGTGCCGTGCTTGCACGAGTATTTGGCGAATGCCGCGAGGGTCAAATACCCTGCTGCTTTGCAGCGGGGTATCCCACGGTCCGGAACAAGCTGGTGATAGACGGGGACTCTGCGGCAGTGGTACGGCGCATCTTCGATATGACTTTGCAGGGTATGGGCAGTACCGCCATCGCCCGCAGACTGAACAGAGAGGGTGTCCTTACTCCCGGCGCATACTTCCGACAGAAAAATCCGGGGAGCGGACGGTTCCCCAAAGCCTCCGAAAAGAACGACTGGACAGCGGCCTCGGTGCTGAACATCCTCCACCAGTACGAGTACACCGGGGCGCTGGTGGGGCGCAAACGGTACAAGGCCAGTCTCCATGAAAAGCGGACAGTCCCGCAGGATAAGGCGGACTGGATCATCTATGAAGGGGCGCATGAAATAAAACTCGCTTATTTGATACAAAAGGCAGGAACAGAATATTGTAGAAAGGGCAGAAATAAAGGGCTTCCGGCACATTGAGCATGACCGGAAGCCCTTATTGTTTTGTGGTAGTTTGCGTTTCTGCAAGAGGCAGGGATTGGAAGTGAACCCACCCCGTTGAAATTTGAACCCACCCTATCCGTAAATTTGAACCCCCTTGAGGCAAAATCAAAAGGTTTGTATGTCTATGTAATACTTGAGAAGCAACTGATATCAAAAGTCTTAGCGTAGGAAGGGTAAAAAATAAAATTTCTATTTGTGTGTATTTGTTTCCTGTAATTTCTGCAAGAACTTCTGTGCCGGTTTTGAAAATACCTGATATTTTTTCCAAATAATACCCATGTGTGCTTCAATCTTTGGTTTAAGCGGTCTGAAACACAAGTTGCTATCGCCTGAAACATTCACAAGTTTATCAAAACATATCGCATATCCCAATCCCTCGTCTACCATTAATGAACCGTTAAAAAGCAGACTGTAAGTAGCCGCAATATTCAGTTTCTCCTGTTCTGTATGAAAGAAATTATTTATTTCTGAATTTTGAAATGCCTGCCTTGAAATGATAAGAGGCTTATCCATTAAATCCTCTGCCGTTATAAATTCTTTCTTGGCAAGTTCTGCATCACGCCGCATTAGAACGCCCCAAGTATCTTTATAGTTAATCGGTATTGAGTCATATTTTGCAGTATCTATATGTCCGAAAACGATTCCAAAGTCAATAGTGCCACGGTCAATGGCTTCTGTAATCATCTCTTTGTCGCCGCTTACAATGTGAAAATGCAAAAGAGGATAGTCCTGCTGTATGGCGTTCATGGCTTTTATCAGGAAACGGTTTCCGTCCGTTTCACCTGCGCCGATTGTTATATTTCCGGCAAGGGTATCATCTGATGAAGTAATTTCTTCCTCTGTCTTTTTAACAAGTTCTGTAATTTCCTCCGCACGCTTGCGTAATATCATGCCCTCTTCTGTGAGGGTTATTTTTCTATTACCTCTAATAAATAGCTGCTTACCAAGTTCATCTTCTAAATCTTTCAGTTGGCGTGACAAAGTAGGCTGTGAAAGGTGCAGAAATTCCGCTGCACCTGAAATGTTTTCCTCTCTTGCAACAGCTAAAAAGTATTGCAACACTCGAAATTCCATAAAGATACCTCCTTGTATGCCCATAGTATAGCACAAATTAAATATGCGTGTCAAGCATGGGAATGTATTTGATATAAGTATTTGCTATTTTTAGTGACCGCAGATATAATAAAATTATCAGAAAAACACTTAGCGTAAGGAGCGTTCACGATGAAAAAGAAATTAACGATTTTACTGGCGGCGTTATTTTTGATAACAGCCTTTGCCGGTTGTCACAGTAAAAATGAAGAAACACCGTCTACTCACAATGGCAATCATGAAACATCCAACACACAGGGAGAGGAACAAACAAATGATATTATTTTATCGGAGGAAATTACAGAATTGACGGGCGGGTTGTCTGCTGTCAGATATACTGGGGATTACGGGTTTGATGAATTTTTGGCAGGGGGCGGCGCTTCATCGGATGCCGAGGTTGTTTCATTCTTAATGGAAAGCGGAGTAGCGGATTTTGGAAATCTTCTGTTCGGCGGCAACCCATTTGGGTGTAGCACATTGTCCGTTAAAAATGCAGACGGCAATTCGCTGTTTGGCAGGAATTTTGACTAGAACACCTGCAACGCGATGGTGATACAAAGTCAGCCGGAGAATGGCTATCGTTCCATATCCACAGTCAATACAGATTTTATAAGCATGAGTGGAATCAGCCTTTCAGCATTGCCCGATGAAATACAGGCGCTTGCCGGACTTTATGCACCCCTTGACGGACTGAATGAAATGGGGCTTGCCGTTTCTGTCAATATGATTCAGGACAGTGTAGCCATTGAACAGAATACAGATAAACCGGACATTACAACAACTACCGCTATTCGCTTGCTGCTTGATAAAGCCGCCAATGTAGAGGAAGCAATTGAACTGCTTGGTAGTTACGATATGCACGCTTCTTTTGGATATATGGTTCATTTTGCAATCGCTGACCGAACCGGCAACAGCATAGTTGTAGAATTAGTTGTTCGGTTTGGTGACGATGGCGATCCCTTTATCATGCACCTGTATGATAACGATACCGCCAAAGCAATCGGCCGCCATGTAGGAACAGCGGATTGGAGATTGCCGATTTATAACTATGAGGGCTACGAGAATTGGGAAGTTATGCAGTATTACGATATTCCCAGTCGTTATGAAATCCCGTCAAATCCCGAAACCGTTACCGAGGAAGCTGCCGGAACCGTCTATTATTCCGAGCCGAACCGTATCGTTCTTTTCTATGGCGACGGAGAAGTAACGGGCGAATATACCCCGGTCGGATATTTCGACAATACCGAGGAATTTCGCAGCGCAGTTGAAAACAACCCCGTATTGGAAGGGTGGGGCAATAAAATTGTTCATATCAGCAACGGAGAGTAAACTCTATATTAGAAAAGAGGATCATCATGCGTAAAAATCAATCCAAAGAGGCTATCATTCAAAATTTGAAAGACGCAGGCTGTGATTCCGAAACCATTGAGAACTTTATGGCAGACCTGCAAAAAGGAAAAGAAGCAAATGGACTGAAACGGTTAGCCGTTCACAGGAAAAACCTGCTCGATTCCCTGCACCGGGAACAGAAATGTATCGACTGCCTTGATTACCTTATCTATCAAATGAAAGAAGCCGAGAAATAAAAACATTAACTGAAAGGAGTACATTGCTATGACAACGATTACAAACAAAACCTTTGATGAAGAAAGAGCCCTTTATGCAGCACAGGATATTTTAGTAAAGGACTGTGCCTTTGACGGCCCCGCCGATGGGGAAAGTGCTTTTAAGGAGGGCAGGGATGTTGCAGTAGATCACTGCTTTTTCAACCTCCGCTATCCGTTCTGGCACGACACAGGACTGAAAATCGAAAACTCGGAAATGACAGAACTTTGCAGAGCTGCACTTTGGTATTCCGAAAATATGGAAATCAATGATACGAAGCTCCACGGCATTAAAGCTCTGCGTGAATGTGCAAATATCAAAATGCGTAGCTGTGACATCATTTCCCCTGAATTTGGCTGGTCTGTCCGTGGGATCAATATGGAGAACTGCACTGCAGAGAGTGAATATTTTATGATGCGCTCTGACCACCTGAATTTCCATGATGTTCGCTTCAAGGGCAAATACTCTTTCCAGTACATTACCGATTCTGTTTTTGATAACTGTGTGTTCGACACAAAAGACGCTTTCTGGCATGGAAAGAATATCACAGTCAGGAACAGCATTGTAAAGGGTGAATATCTTGCGTGGTACAGCGAAAATATCACCTTTGAAAACTGCAAAATCATCGGAACACAACCCCTTTGCTACTGCAAAAATCTGAAGCTCATAAACTGCGAAATGATTGATACTGATCTGAGCTTTGAGCGTTCCGATGTGGAAGCTATTCTTACCGCCCCGATTGTCAGCATTAAAAATCCGCTGTCCGGTCATATCTATGTACCCGCAGTCCAAGAAATCATTATGGATATTGACAAGGCAAAGGGTGAAATTATCATCGAAAAATCGGACTGTGCTTGCTGTGCATAGAAATAAGCAGAAAAGGAAATGAGGTGAGAAATAATGGACTATCTGCTGCATGGAATTTTAATCGGTCTGCTTTTTGGTTTACCGGTTGGCGCTGTGGGGACAATGACTGTTCAGCACACTTTAAGCAGCGGAATCAAAGCGGGACTGTTTACAGGGCTTGGTTCTTCTGTTGCTGACTGTTTCTATGCTGCGGTAGGAGTATTTGGAATCACACTCATTTCCGATTTCCTGCTGAAATATCAAGTCATCATCAATATTTTCGGCGGCGGACTTATCCTCTATATGGGAATCCGTCTGCTGGTAAAAAAGGAGGAAGCTGCTTCCCAAAACGGAAAAACGACAGGAACTTTGAAAATGTTTCTTTCCTCATTTGCTGTCGGAATCACAAATCCGGCGGCGATCCTCACATTCCTGTTTGCCTTTTCCTATTTTGGAATTTCTGCCGGTGCAGGACCGCTTCAAGGTACTATGCTCGTATGCGGTGTCTTTATCGGTACTTATATTTGGTGGGAAACGCTCACCGCTGTTACCAATATCATAAAGAGAAAAACAAGGAAATTCAGTTTCCGATATATGAACCGAATATTCGGAACTGTTCTATGCCTGTTCGAGATATTCGTCTTATTACGACTTATCATTAAATAAACTGCCATCAATAAAAGGAGATAATGCTATGAATAAGAAAGTTTTGATTATATCAACCAGTCCTCGTAAAAACGGAAATTCTGAAACTTTGGCTGACGCATTTCTAAAAGGAGCTGCCGACGGCGGCAACACGGCAGAGAAAATCAGTCTTTACGATAAGACCATTGGTTTTTGTAAGGGCTGCCTTGCCTGTCAGAAAACAGGGCGCTGTGTGATTCACGATGACGCTGATATGATTGCACAGAAAATGTTAACGGCGGATGTGCTAGTGTTTGCTACTCCGGTATATTATTACAGCGTTTCCGGTCAACTGAAAACCATGCTTGACCGTGCCAATCCCTTATACGGTACTGACTACCGTTTTACCGATGTATATCTTTTGGCAACGGCTGCCGAGAATGAAGCAGAAACAGTCTATGGCACCAAGACGGCGGTGCAGGGCTGGGTGGATTGCTTCGAGAGAGCAACACTTAAAGATGTAGTCTTTGCCGGCGGTGTAAACGGTATCGGTGAAATTGAGGGAAATAAGGCTATGACTGCCGCTTATGAGGCAGGTAAGAACATATAACGAAAGTACATAAAATCAGGAGGTATATTTGATATGGAAAAGATTGTTCAAACAGCGGGCAGGGCAGCACTCGGCGAGTTTGCTCCCGACTTTGCCCATTTCAACGATGATGTTCTCTTTGGGGAAAACTGGAACAACCGTGACATCGACCATAAGATACGCTGTATCATAACGGTTGTCGCATTGATGTCCAGCGGCATCACTGATTCGTCCCTTAAGTATCATTTGGAAAATGCCAAAAAGGCAGGTGTAACAAAGGCAGAGATTGCCGCTATTATTACCCATACGGCTTTTTATGTTGGCTGGCCGAAGGGCTGGGCTGTGTTTAATATGGCTAAAGAGGTTTGGAACGATTCCGATTCTGCGGCAGCAGCCAAAGCCGCCCACGAGGCACAGATGCTCTTTCCGATTGGCGTACCCAATGACGGCTTTGCACAGTATTTTGTGGGACAGAGTTATCTTGCTCCCGTATCTTCTGAGCAGGTTGGCATCTATAATGTGACCTTTGAACCCGGCTGCCGCAATAACTGGCATATTCATACCGCCTCCAACGGCGGCGGACAGATTCTTATATGCGTTGCTGGTCGTGGATATTATCAGGAATGGGGTAAGGACGCTATCGAAATGAATCCCGGCGACTGCATTAACATTCCTGTTGGCATCAAGCACTGGCATGGAGCCGCACCGGACAGTTGGTTCTCTCATTTGGCAGTTGAGGTGCCGGGAGAGAATACAGCGAATGAGTGGCTGGAACCGGTAACTGATGAAGAATATGGCAGATTGGAGTGAATAAGGATATGCGTATGAAATTATTTTTTATGATTCTCATGATTTGTGTGCTGACAGCCTGCAGCAATAAGGAGCCACCAGTAAGCCAGCAGGAAAATGATTCACAGATACAGATGGAATCTTCTGATTCCAATATGGGAGAAAATGCAGCCATTCCATCGCAGGATGGGAACATGACAGAACTAAAGATGTCGGATATGGTAATTCGCATTACATCAGGCGATTCCTCTGCAACATTCCAACTCTATGATACGGAGGCGGCAAAGGGATTGTACAGACAGCTTCCTCTCAAGTTGGAACTTGAAAATTTCCGTGAGGCACAGTGGATGTTCTACCCTCCTGAAAAGTTAAGTGTAACAGACAGTGAAGCCTATCATGATGGAAAAAAGGGAGAACTAAGCTATTATGCTTCGTGGGGTGATGTGTTTATGCTGTATGAAGATTTTTATGCAGGTGATGAAATGCATCGTCTTGGTGTCTGCCTTGATGGAATTGACAATATTGCGGAAATGTCCGGTTCCGTACAGATTTCAGCAGAAACATCTGAAAATACAGATGGAAATAAACAAACACCAGAAACCAATACAGATATGGAGGAAAATGTAATGAAAATCACAGTAGGTGATACAACCTTTACGGCAACATTGGCAGATAATTCTTCGGCGGAAGCATTAAAGGAAATGCTTATGGAAGGACCTTTGACCATTGACATGAGTGATTACGGTAATATGGAAAAGGTCGGTCCAATCGGAAAGAACCTCCCGGAAAACAATGAACAGATTACCACAGAGGCTGGTGATATTATTCTTTATCTGGGAAATTCTCTTGTCATATATTATGACACAAACACATGGAATTTTACACGGTTGGGAAAAATCAATGATGTCACGCAGGCGGAACTGAAAGAAGCGTTGGGAAACGGTGATGTTATTGTCACTTTTTCAATTGATTAAAATTTATTTTGGGAGGTATATATTATGAAGGAACAACTTAATTTAGTGCAGGAATGGGATAAGACTTTCCCGAAAAGTGAAAAGGTCAACCACAGCAAGGTAACATTTCATAACCGCTACGGCATTACACTTGCGGCTGATATGTATGTGCCGAAAAATGCAGATGGATGGCGGAAAGAGGATTTTTGTGCTGCGGTAGATTTCCTTTCTGTTCAGGAAAATGTCAATCCCGAAAGAATAGGTATTATCGGTATCTGCGGTTGGGGCGGTATGGCAATAAATGTTGCTGCTATTGATACAAGGATTAAAGCGACAGCCGCAATGACAATGTACGATATGACGAGAGTTAACGCCAACGGTTATTTTGATTCCGAGGACAGCGAACAGGCGAGATATGAAAAACGCAAAGCGATGAACGAGCAGAGAATTGTTGATTA
The DNA here is from genome assembly GCA_021769135.1 of Lachnospiraceae bacterium. Taxonomy (GTDB): domain Bacteria; phylum Bacillota; class Clostridia; order Lachnospirales; family Lachnospiraceae; genus Kineothrix. The sequence continues at coordinate 20,425 of JAETTM010000037.1, forward strand.
CAAAAACGGTTCTTATGCTCTTGGCGGCGGAGTGGTTGATCCTTTGCCTGATGACGCACCGTTCTTTGTCAAGGACTACTACGATTACTATAAAACAGAGCGTGGGTATCACGAAAGAAGCCTAAACTCCAACGGCGGCTGGACTATAACTTCGTCTTTGGCTTTCTTGAATATGCCGATTTTGCAGTATTCAAATGAAATTCGTTCTGCCGTTCTGTTGGTACATGGTGAAAAGGCACATTCCTGCTATTTCAGCCGTGACGCTTTTGCAAACATGATAAAGGACAGTAAGTATGCGGACAACAAAGAGCTGATGATTATTCCTGAAGCCGTACACACGGATTTGTATGATAAAACAGATATTATTCCGTTTGAAAAATTGGAAAGTTTCTTTGAGAAGTATCTGGTCTAAACATTTGATAGCGAGATATGTAATAATAAAACTGGAAGGAGGTGATAGCATCGGACGTATATTGATAATTGAAACTAATACTAAAAATGTTTCAATCATTGATGATTTATTGGAAAAGTTGAAAAATCATCCGGATTTAGAAATTATGTTGTTTAAGCATGAGCCGGTGTTATCATTTCCCGGTTTGGAAATTGACACAGCTCATCGAAAAGTATATTGTGACAATCAGGAAATCAGCCTGACGGCAAAAGAATATGACCTGCATTGGGACTTTTGGAAGGGAGCAGGCTGAACGGATCATCGGGGAAATAGAAGAAAGCCTTAAAAACCATGAAGTCATGTATGTCCTGCCAGAACCGGAGGAAACGGCATGAGGGAGAAAACCATAGAGCAGAAATTCAGGGCGGCAGTCAAGGCCGCCGGGGGCGTGGCAGTAAAGTTCACATCGCCCGGTTTTGATGGGGTGCCTGACAGACTGGTACTTCTCCCCGGCGGGAGGATGGCATTCGTGGAGGTCAAGGCAAAGGGGAAAAAGCCGCGCCCGCTGCAGCTTTCCCGGCACAGGCTTCTCCGGCGGCTTGGATTTAAAGTATATGTGCTGGATGATGAATCGCAGATTGGAGGGATCATTGATGAGATACGAGCCACATGAATACCAGAGATATACCACGGAGTATATCGAAACACACCCGATGGCGGCAGTCCTTCTGGATATGGGGCTTGGCAAAACGAGTATCACGCTGACGGCTTTAAACAATCTTCTGTTTGACAGCTTCAAGGTCCGCCGCATTCTGGTAATCGCCCCGCTGCGGGTGGCACGGAACACATTCCCCGCACACACAATCCCCATCAAAGACGTTAGTCCCATAGACGCCATCATCAGCAAGGCGGACTTTGACCGGGTGCAGGAGATTATCCGGCAGAGATTGAGGCGGGCAAAAGGGGCACCGCAGGAGTATCCGCTGAAAGGGCTTCTCAAATGTGGCAACTGCCATAGGACATTGAGCCGCGTTCACAGTTCAGCCGGATATTACTACCGATGCACCAAGAGCAAGGCGGACGAGGCCAGCGACTGCCCAAAGGGAAAACTGTTCTCTGAGAAAGAAATCGAGGGCATCGTGTTCCGGGCGGTCACGCAGATGCTGGCGATGTGCCAGGAACGGAAAAAGCAGAAGTCCTCCCTGATGCTGACCCGCAAGGAGCGTATCGCCGCCTGCGTTGCGGAACTTCAAAAGCTGGAACAGCAGCAGGAACAGTACAGGCAGGAAAAGTTTAGAGCCTATGAGGATTTCAACGCTGGTGCGCTGACAAAGGATGCCTACCTGAGACAGCGGGCAGACATTGACAGCAAACTCACCTCCGCCAAAGCCGAGCAGGACACGCAGGAACAACTTTTATCTGAACTGGAGCATCTGGCCTTTCAGGATAAGGCGCAGGAGGACGATGTGTTTACCTCCTTTGCCGGGGCAACGGAACTGGACAGCGGAACTGGCGGGGATGTTCATCAAGGAGGTGCTGGTGTCCTCTCCCACGGAGATCGAAATCGTCTGGAAGTTCCGGGATGTGTTCGATATGCAGGGTAATGGCAACTGATATAGGTTTTTACTTCACGATAAAGCGGATGCCGGGGGCGGTCTGGAAAAGACCTGTTGGCCGCCTCTGGCATCCGTAAAAAATTTCGTTCTTTATCAACACAAGGAGATTTTTGAGGACTTGGTCAAAAGACTAATTGGAAGGTCAGGATTGGAAGGTCAGGATTGGAAGGTCAGGTAAAAAATCCTTGACAAATCACAATAAGTAGTGATAAATTATTAATAAGCAAATAAAAGGGAGTAGCAAAACACTCAAAATGAGTGCATTTGAAACCGTCAAAACGATGCATATGTATCCGTATCAAATGAGATTGCAAGACTTTTATTATGGCAGCAGTCATAGTAGGAGTCTTTTTTATATTATCGGGATTCAGGTGTTGAAAGTTCTGGCCGCGGAAGACTTTTGCCGTATCAATTCCAATAGGAAAGCATTTCTGAATATGACTGTGAGAATTGGTAAACTAAAGATAGGTTTTAGCGCAAAAATCTGCGCAGAAATGGGGTAAGATATGAGTATGGATTACATGATGGAAAAAGAAGTACGGGAAGCTGTTGCAGCAGGCGAGCGGGCATTGGCCAGCCTGCGGGCGGCGGCAAGGGAACTGTCAAAGGCCAGGAACTGGGGGCTGGTGGATATGTTTGGCGGAGGGCTGCTGACAAGTATTATGAAGCACTCCAAGATAAGCAATGCGTCTTCCTGTATGGACGCCGCAAGAAATGACCTTCGGGTTTTTGAAAAAGAACTGAGAGATGTTGCGGTGTATCGGGAACTGCGCATAGAAATCGGAGATTTTCTTACATTTGCTGACTTTTTCTTCGATAATTTCCTGGTGGATTTCATGGTGCAGTCGAAGATAACAGAGGCGGGGCGGCAAGTGGAGCAGGCGACTTTAAGGGTGGAACAGCTGTTGCAGCAGCTGCGCAGCATAGGCTGATGAAAAGGTAACAAGTGCGGAACTGGAAAAAAATAGGTGCCGATAGAGCAAGTGCGGAACTGGAAAACAGCACTTGTGCGGACGGCACCACAGAAAATGAACGGACGCAAAGCGGCCGGGAATTTTCTGCGAGTGAAAAAAATAGGTGCCGGTAGCACAAGTGCGGAACTGGAATAGGAGGATATGATGATGTTGACAATAATATTTGCAATTTTAATGATTGCCATATTTGGAAGGATTTTAGCCTGGGGGATTAAAGCGGCTTGGGGGCTTACCAAAATAATTCTTTTGGTGGTATGTTTCCCGTTGGTTTTGATAGCCTTTGCGCTAAGCGGGCTGATTTTTCTGGCATTGCCGATTTTGCTGATTGTGGGCATTGTAGTTTTGGCGAAGATTGTATCGGGCACAATACTGCATTAAAAGGACGGATTTGCTTTAAGGAGGAAACTTTATGTTTACCAAAAGGCAGTACCAGATTCTGGCAGTGCTGTCAGGAACGGATTCATGGATATCCAGCGGGGCTTTGTCGGAAGCTATTGGGATTGGCAGAAGGACAATACAGACGGAAATCAGGAAAATTAATGAGGAAATCTGCCGCAGGAGGCTGCCGGGGAATGTGAAGATTCAATCGAACAACCGGAAAGGGTATTTTCTGGCAGACCCGGATGGCGCTTTGCGGGAAATGCTTTACCGGGATGCGCAGATGGACAACAGCGAGGATGATAAACTGGTGCATTCCCGGCGGATTCTGGCGCTGCTGCTTTTTGAAAAGGATTATATTCATATCGGCGATATTGCGGAGCGGCTGTATTTTTCGAAATCTACGGTGAATTCTGATTTGGTGCAGGTAAAGAGGATTGTGAACCGTACCAAAGGAGTGGAACTGGAAGTGTCCAAGAGCAAAGGAATCCGTTTGGCCGCGTCCGAGGATATGAAGCGTTTTATGTGCATGAAGGCCCGGCTGGAAGACCGGCGCCTGCTGATGGAGCAGGAAGAGTTGAAGTGGGCTTTTGGAAAGATAGAAGATATCGGGAAAAGAATTGGAGAAATTTTTGTCCGCTATAAATATATTGTCAGCGGCGATGTCTGTCAGGACTTTGTGAAATTCCTGGTCATCGGCGTGGCCCGTTCCCGGATGGGGTTTGTGGCCCGGATGCCGGAAAACATTGTGGAAATTTCGAGGATGGCTGTGGAAATAGGGACTGTTATTCAGGAAGAGATGGATTATGAGCTGACAGAGGCGGAGATGCAATATATGGAGGGGAGAATCCGGGAATTAAATCTGCTTCAAAAGGCCTCGGGGATAGAAAAAAGTGTAGGCGATGGGATAGACCGGTTCGAACGGATTGTAATGGAAGAAATCGGCCTTGATTTGCAGCTGGAGGATGAGTGGAAGACGGCGGCAGGAAATCATATGGAACGAGTGATTTTGCGGATGGAGAGCGGGAGGACGAATATAGGGAATTATACCAAAGAGCTTTCCCGCAGCTATCCGCTGGAGCTGCATCTGTTAAGGGTCTGCCTGTGTGCGGCTTTTGGCCTGGATATTCCGGATGCGGAGCTGGGATATATGATACCCTATCTGGCGGAAGTGATTGACAGGCGGAGGGGAAGGCTGCAGATTCTTCTTGTCAGCGACAGAAGTGCCAGCGCAATTTTTCATTTAAGCAGCAGGATAAAAAGCGTTCTGTGCGACAGGGGCGGGGAGATATGCGCGGTTCCCAGATATGTGTACGAAAAAAGGAAAGAAGAGTACTGGAAGAAGAGCCAATTCCGATTGACGACAGAGCATGACCAGCTTTTGGCGGAGACGGGTTTCTTCTATATCAATCCCTTTGCAGAGCAAAACCTAATCAGGGAATTGTCCAAAAAGGCGGAGGAAGCGGAGCGGGAGAGGGTAAAAGAACGGGAAAAAGAACTGCAAAGCTGCTATCCGATGGAACACAAGGTATATGCTTTGGAAACGAAGGGGGAAAGCCCGGGAAGCATATTGGAACTGTGCGGGATTTCCCTGAAAAACAAATCGGTTTCCATGCAAAGCATAGACAGCAATGTGTTATGTGTTATTTCCCATAACAAAGAAGGAGAAAACTGCTTGAGGAAAATCGCGCTGAAGCACGCCTTGCCTTATAAAGGGAAGCAAATCGGCGTGATTGTCTATGCCCATTATGGCGGCGAAGGAGATGTGATTGAATTTTTTGATTTTGTGAAAAAGCAGCTGGCCAGGAATTTTTCAACACTGTACTAATGCATATTTTTTCGTCATTAATGACGAAATAGTTTCAATTTCCTAATAATCTTTTGTGCGTTATAGTATGAATAAGAAATGGATAGGAAAGGGATAATGTAAACTTTTCCATCCGCAGGTTTGTGTCGGCATGGCAGCGCAGGCCTGCAAGCCGGGATGGCTTTTCGTGAGGATTCCGCAAGGCGGCAGTACGGCATAGCGGGATAATCCCGGTGGGAAAAAGAGGAAACGCCATGCAGAAATGAGGGAAAAATGGCAAAAGATTATGTAGCTTTAGGAACGAAAATTGTGGAGAAATTAGGTGGGGCCGAAAATATTACAAAGATATTCCATTGCTCCACCAGGCTTCGCGTCCAGCTGGCGAGCCGGGAGAAAGCGGATTTGGAAGCGGTGAAGTCGGTAGCCGGCGTTATGGGCGCGGTGGAAGCGGCCGGCGGTATCCAGGTGATTATCGGCAACGATGTGCCAAAGGTATATGAAGCGATTACCGCTAAGTATAATCTGGAAAAGAACGAAGCAATAAAGGAAAAGCTGGACGAGGCGGAAGAAAAGAAAGGGATAGTATCGGTGGTTTTAAATGTGCTGGCAGCGATTATCGGCCCGGCGATTCCGCTCATTATGTGCAGCGGGCTGATTTCCGCCCTGCTGGTGATTATGGTTCATTTGGGGCTGGATGCAGAAAGCTCCACTTATGCGATTATAAGCATGGTTGGGAACGGAGCCCTTTATTTCCTCCCTGTGCTGTTGTCCTATACCGCGGCGAAAAAGTTTAACTGCGATGTGATTATCAGCGCCTTTTTAGGGGCATTGCTTATCAGCCCTACTTTGCTGGGGTTTGCGGAAGCGGGGGGCTATATCAGTCTGTTTGGGCTTCCTGTAAAAGCGGTGAATTATTCTTCCACCGTTATTCCGGTGATTTTAACTATCTGGGTCTTTGGCTATGTGCAGAAACTGGTGGACAAAATTGTTCCTGCGGCTGTGAAATATGTATTCCGTCCGTTGTTGTGTGTAGTGATTATGGTTCCGGTAATGCTGTGCGTTACCGGGCCGATTGGGAGCTATTGCGGAGATTTGCTTTCCATGATGATGGGAGGTATTAATAATGCCGCTCCCTGGGCCTCTGTACTGGTGGCGGGATGCCTGGCGCCATTGTTGGTGCTGACCGGCATGCATTTGGCTATGCTTCCTCTGGTTATGGGAATGTTTGCCACAGTGGGATTTGACAATATGCTGTTCCCGGCCTTTATCGGCATGAATTTCTCCCAGTTCGGCATTGCGTTAGCATGTATGTTGAAAACGAAAAATAAAAATCTGCGGACACTGGCCTCTTCCTGTGCGCTTACAGCTTTTCTGGCAGGCGTGACGGAACCTACCCTTTATGGAATCTGTATCCGGATGAAAAGGCCTTTGGCGGCAACATGGATTGCATGTATAGTGAATGCCGTGTTCTGTGCCATTGCAGGGATAAAGGTATTCAGTTTTGGCGCGCCTTCCTTTTTCACCATGCCAATTTTCATGAACCCTGACGGAACGATGGGGAATTTCTATTTGGCGATAGTGGCGGCAGGACTGACGATTGTGACGGCTTTTGCGGCCACCTGGATTTTAGGGTTTGACGATAGCGTGTATGGGGAAAATGTGTAAAGCGGGGAAAGGAATCCTTTTCCATAGAATGTGCAAAGGAGCAATAGGTACAAGTATGAAGTCAACTGCATTGAATAAGGTTCGTAAAATAGATGATGATTTATATGTAATTACGGAAACGGAAAGCATCCACTGTTATCTGCTGCTGGGGAAAGAAAAAGCTTTGCTGATTGATGCAGGGTATGGCTATGAGGATATTCATCCGTTGATTGGACAGATAACCGAATTGCCGGTAATGCTGGCTGTGACCCACGGCGACCCGGACCATGCATTGGGTGCGATGCATTTTGAAGATGTGTGGATTCATCCGCTGGATTATGGGAAGCTGTTAATGAACGATACGCCGGAGGTAAAAGGTACAATGCTGGAGCACAGGTATCATAAGATGCCGGAGACAAGGAGGCTGATTGATAAGGAAGCCTATCTGGCCACCAGCGTTGCCAAAGCATCCCCTCATTTCCTGAAAAGTAAGGATATCATTGATTTGGGCGGCAAGCATGTGGAAATATTCCATACGCCGGGCCACAGCTACGGGCATATTATGTTTTTGGAACAGGAAACGGGCAGGCTGTTTTCGGGAGACCAGCTGACCGGAAAGCATAACAACTGGCATTTTATGGATAGCGATACGCAGGCTCCCTTTGCCCTTACATATGCGAGCCTGAAAAAGTTGGCCCAAAAAGAGGAGCAGATAAAGGAGATTTATCCGGCGCACGGGGAATATCCGCTGTCGCTGCAATGCCTTACGGATATGCTGGAATGTTTTGCCTATGAACTGGCAGAAAATTATGAAAAGGACATTCCGTTCCATTCCGCTATGGGAGATGCCTGGCAGCACTTGTATAAAGAAGTAAATCTGATTTATTCCGACGAGAGGCTGGAGGAATTCTTAGGGCATCCGATAATAAGGAACTGTAACCAGTGCCTGAGAAAGTGAGGGAAAAGTTATGGTATTTCCAAAAGATTTTTTATGGGGAGGCGCAACCGCGGCGAACCAATGCGAAGGAGGATATCTGGACGGGGGGAAAGGGCTTACGATTCAGGATATGATTACGGGGGGCGGCATAGATAAGCCGCGCCTGTTTCGAAGCGAAATTGACGAAAGCGTCTTTTACCCCAGCCATGAAGCGGTGGATTTTTACCATCATTATAAAGAGGATATCCGCCTGTTTGGCGAGATGGGGTTTAAATGTTACCGGATGAGCATAAGCTGGGCAAGAATATTTCCCCAGGGGGAGGAAGAAGAGCCAAATGAGGAAGGGCTGGCCTTTTACGAGTCGGTTTTCGAGGAATGCCATAAATACGGGATAGAGCCAATGGTAACGCTGAACCATTTCGACATGCCCTGGAATCTGGCGGTGAAATACGGAGGCTTTCGCAGCAGGAAAGTGGTGGATTTGTTCGTAGCCTACGCGAAATGTGTAATGGAGCGTTTCCGGGGTAAGGTTCGTTATTGGCTGACTTTTAACGAAATTAATTTCGGCCTGTTGGAAATGGGGGCATATAAATCCCTGGGGTTTGTGGATGAGGAAGATTTGGCCAGAAAGGAATTTGCGCCAAAGGATACTTTGAAAAAGGATATTAAAGCCCAGCTTCAGGCGATGCACCATCAGTTTATTGCCAGCGCATTGACGGTGAAGGCAGCTCACGAGATTGATGGGGAGAATAGAGTGGGGTGTATGATTAGCCATATTACCCAGTATCCGTTGACCTGTCATCCAAAGGATGTTCTGGAAGCCCAGAGGAAGGACAGGGTCCTCAATAAATTTTCCGGGGATGTAATGGTATTTGGGGAATACCCGTCCTATATGAAACGGTGGTTTGAGGAGAAAGGCATTGCCCTGAAAAAGGGGCCGGAGGACGATAGGATATTGAAGGAAGGCTGCGTGGATTTTTATTCCTTCAGCTATTATATGACCAACTGTGCCACTGTGCGTAAGGATGCGGAGCAGGTAAACGGCAATCTGATGGGCGGTGCCAGGAACCCTTATCTGGAAACATCGGAGTGGGGCTGGCAAGTGGACCCGGATGGCCTGCGTTATACGCTAAACGAACTGTGGGACCGTTATCATATTCCCCTTATGGTTGTGGAGAATGGGTTTGGTGCGCCGGATGAGGTGGGAGAGGACGGGAAAATCCATGACGATTACCGGATATCCTATTTAAAGGGGCATGTAAACGCGATGAAAGAAGCGATTCTGGACGGTGCGCAGGTGATGGGGTATACGGCCTGGTCGGCCATTGACGTGGTCAGCTCCGGCACGGGGGAAATGAAGAAACGTTATGGGTTTATTTATGTGGACCGGTATGATGACGGAACCGGGGATTTCCACAGGATTCCGAAGGACAGCTTTTACTGGTATAAGAAGTGCATTGCCAGCAATGGGGAGTCATGCCTGTAAAATATAAAAGAAAAGAAACCGAAAAGGAGGCTGAGTATGCAGATTTTGCCGGATATTTATTTGATGTCAGGGTTTGCTTTCCGGATTCATCAAAACGTGTATGGGATTGATGTTCCGGAGGAAAAGAAATTGTTCCTTGTGGACTGCGGGCTGGGCGAAGAGGATTTGGAGCAGATAAGGTTAAGCCAAAGGCTTTGGAAGCTGGAGGATAGGAGGATAGAGGCCGTATTTGTAACCCATTCCCATTTCGACCACGGGGGCAATGCGGCGGCTTATGAAGCGGCAGGCAGCAGGATTTACGCAGGGGAGGACGGGGAAAGTCTTTTGTCGGGGGATGAGCATACGATTGATTTTGCCTATGGAAGGCCGTTTCCTGTATGCAGGGAAGTGCATAAATTGGAGGATGGGGAGCGGATTATGCTTGGGGAAGGGTATGAGCTGCGCTGCCACCATACGCCTGGGCATACTCCGGGGAGCGTGTGCTATGAACTGAACCATAAAGGAATAAAAAGTATATTTACCGGCGATTTTATACAGGCGGGGGAATTTGGGGATGATGTGCGCCTGGGGGTTAAGGTGGATATAGGATATAGCTATAAGGATTATCTGGATTCTATGAGGAAAATGATGAGGATAGAGGCGGATGCGGTTTTGCCGGGGCATTTCCATCCGTGGATTACGGGCGGCGGGAGGATTTTCCAGCTGGCATACAGGGAGCTTCTGGTGAACAGGGAGAGGTATGAATCAATGTTATTTAGTTAATTAGAGGCGGACGCTGCGAGAATGATAAAATCCTCCGTCGCCACGCTTGCGCTCTGGGAAAAACGCAGCGGACACATAAGGCGCTGAAATACAGCGCCTAAGTGCCGGCGTTTTTCAAAGGGCTCCTTGAGGATTTTATCATTCTCGCAGCTGGTTATGGTGTTAGCTAAATGACATTGGATACAAATAGGTAATTATATATTTGGCAGGAGGGAAATCTGTAAAAATGATATGAATATATGCGCATAGCGTAGGTGGGAATTGGGCTTTGTTCCATGCTCCCGCCTTTTTGTTTGCGTGGGGCGAGTATAGGAAATTGTCATTTTAATACGATTTCGGGTCGATTCATGAAAAAAGGCTCCTTTTTGTCAACGGTTACTATACACTATCCCGTGCAGCAACAATGTTGAAAAAATTTTCAACCGGTAGGCCTGTATCGCACGTCCGGGCTTGCGACACAAAATGACGTGCGTGAATGGAGGAAAAGTATGAAAAAAAGATTGGTATCTATTCTATTGTCAGCATTGATGGTGGCATCGCTGACAACAGCCTGTGGCGGTAACGCAGAAACAGCAGCTCCTGCACCAGCGGCGGAGACAGAAACGGCAGCGGAGGAACCGGCAGCAGAGGAACCGGCCGAAGAGACGGAAACGGAAACTGAAACTGAAACGGAAAGCGAAGATGTGGCTGCTGACGATGGCGCTTCGGAGGAATTTACGCTTCTCGACGTTTCCACAGATATGATTGAGGCAGGGGTTTATGCTGTAAGCGAAGACGGAACGGAACTTGTATTCTCATTGTTTACCGAGCCTTCAGGAACACCGATGGCTTCCCTGTTCGTATTTCCTGCAGAAGGCGAGGGCGATGTAATCTGCGGTACTTATTCGGCGGAAAATGAGACGGATGAGGACGGGATATCATGGACATTGCTGACAGTTACGGATGCATATACGGATGGAGAATTCGAGATAGGATTCGGCGAGTCGGACGCGGGTGAAGTTTATATCTTTGATACACAGGGAACTCCTTATGAAGGAGAATATCTCTCTGCGGACGACACCATCACCTATATGGGTACGGCTGCCGCTTTAATGGAATAGCAGTAAATTTGTGAAACAGAAGGTATATTTTATGTAAAGTAAAATAGAGCCGGCCGAAGGAAAGGCCGGTTCTGTTTGATTGCAGCCGTAGACTGTGGTATCATGATGCTATTAAGGCGGACAAGTTTTGCAAGGCGGATTCTGCGTTTATGTGCAGTAACAACCAGTGCAGGAAACGTCATAGGAATAAATTTGTGTGTGGAGGATAGAGCCATGCGGATAGCAGTCTGCGATGACGACGAGAGGGAAGTTTCCCGCATTGGGAAGCTGATTACAGAATATCAGATAAGCCGTGAAGAATTTATTGAATGCCATTATTTTACGAACAGCATAGATTTTTTGTGTGAATTGAAGGGCGGGGAGTATGACCTTGTCCTGATGGATATCCTGATGCCGGGAACTAATGGAATAAAGGCGGCGCAGGAGATAAGGGAACTGGATAAAAATGTCCGGCTTATTTTTGTATCCGCATCGCCGGAGTTTGCCGTGGAAAGTTACAGCGTGGGGGCCTACTATTATCTGCTGAAACCGATAGATACGGATTCCTTTTTTGCCTTACTGGACAAAATAGGGGGAGAATTGTCCGTACAGGTCGAACAAGGGTTTATAGTTAAAAGCAGAGAGGGCATTGTCAGGATTGCTTTCTCCAGCCTTGCATATGTGGAGGTTATTAATAAAACCGTATTCTTTCATTTGGCGGATGGAGTTGTCCATGAAGCAACCGCCACTTTGGCTGATTTTGAGGAGAAGCTGCTGTCAAGGCCTGGCTTTTTGAAAACACACCGCTCCTATCTTGTCAATTTGGGCTGTATTCAAGCTATTGATATTAATTGCGTTATAATGAAGAATGGGAACAGCGTTCCGGTATCGCGCCAACGGCGCAGCCAGGTTCAGGATGCCTATATGGACTTTCTGCGCAAGTCGGGAACAGGGGAACTCGTATCCGATTCCGGCAAGCCGGAACGCCCTGACGGACTTTGGAGGATTCTGCTGGTAGATGACGAGCCGGCGGAAAGTGCTGTCTGGGCGGATATCTTGCAAAGCCATGGCTGTATTGTACAGATGGCGGCGAATGGGGAGGAGGCGTTGCGGCTGGTAGCGGATGCCCCTTGCGACTGTGTGCTTCTGGATGTGATGATTCCCGGTGAGGATGGATTTTCTATCTGTGAAAGGATTCATAAGATAATGGACGTACCGATTATTTTCCTAAGCTGCCTTACAGAGCCGGATAAGCAGGTGGAAGGGTTTGAGGCAGGCGGTATAGACTATATCACGAAGGATACGCCTGCAGAGCTCTTCTGGGCGAAGGTGGAAACACGCATCAGGCTGACGATGTCGGAGCGCACGCAGCTGCGCTTTGGCCCTCTCCTTCTCGATTTGACGAAGCGCAGGCTGTTGATGGATGAAAAGGAGCTGATTCTTACGCCCGTTGAGTTTGATATCCTGTGCCATTTTTCGGAGCATCCAGGGCAAATCTTTACGCCGGAAGATATTTATGGCATGATATGGGGCGGCCAGCCCTGGGATGGCGGGCAGCAGGTACAAATGCATATGTCACGGCTTCGGCGGAAGCTGGAAAAGGCGTGGGAGGAACATCGTTTTATAGAGACGATATGGGGCCAGGGCTATCGGTTCGTGCCTCCAAAGCAATGATTGTTATGCGATTGCCAAATGATTTAACATGAAAGGAGGGATGCGCATATGAAACAGTACAAGGCATGGCGGCAGCCATTATTTGTATTGGCTATGACGGCGGCTTTTCTCATCTTTCTTTTCTATGGGGACAATAAATATCATACGCCGCCTCCTTATGGTAAATCAGGGATCATCAGCCTGACCGAAGCGGATTTAGGTCGGAATAATCCTATTTTTCTCGTTGACGGGTGGCTGTTGACGGATGCGCGTGTGGCGGATAGGCCGACTTATATTGGGGAATTTTCCAATTTGCAGCGCAGAGATTTGTCGGTTTCGCCCCACGGGCAGGCGCGTTACCAGTTGACGCTGCGCTATGATGGAACAGAGCGGATTGTGTCGGTGGATTTCCCGCAGCTATGCTCCGAGTATACGGTTCTGCTGGATGGAATAAAGCTCGATGAGGGCACGGGCAGCGGACGGATTACATTTTTGCTGACGGCGGGCGAGCACACTCTTGTTGTGGAGACTTCGTCTAAAATAGGGTATTACAGCGGAATGTATTTTCCGCCTGCCCTGGGCACCGCAGAGACGCTTTTCCAGGTGAGCAGTGTTCAGAGTTTTGCTTATACGTTTGCTTGTTTAATCCCATTGGCTCTGGCGGTATTTACGCTTTTTCTCTGGCAGACAGGGGGAAGGCTCGCCCGTTGGTTTGGAGTGCTGTGCTGTGGTTATGCCCTGTATATGGTGCGCTATTTTGTATTCCTGCTGTCATATTTTGTTTCCCTCCCTATTGTGCAATATTGGTTTTTGATACAGAGTCTGGCGATGTACGTTTTGTGTTTCTGCGTCATACAGCTTACGGTTCTGGCATCCGGCGCTATCCGCAGTAAAGTGTGGCGTTGGTCGCGGATAATATTGATTGTGCTCCCTGCCGCTTTGGCAGCATTTAGCCTGCTGGTTCCGGTATTGCCCTGGGCGGTTTATGTTCATGGAAAGCTGACGGATTTTTATTATGTTGTCATCTTTTGCGCAGCCGCTTATTTTTCGGCGAAGGGTATAACGGTACAGAGCTGGGAAAGCCGTTATACGCTGGCTGGTTGTACTGTGTTCGGGGTGGGGCTGCTGGCTAATCTTTTCTTTTCCAACCGTTTTGAGCCCATCCGTTTTTTCTGGCAGTTTGAGTGGTGCGGGTTTTTGCTGGTGCTTCTGTTTGGTGCTATGATGGTATCGCGCAGCCGCCGTATTTTGAAGGAAAATGATGTGTTGACCAACCATTTGGAGGAGCAGGTGAAGGAGCGCACGGAGGAGGTTACCCAGCTTTTGAATGAGCGCAAGGCATTCTTCTCCGATATGGCCCATGACTTGAAGGCGCCGGTATTTGCCACCCAGTCTTTTATCGAGGCGATTCGAAAAAGCGGCGTAGGCGTGGACTCTGAATTGCAGAATTACCTCGATTTGGCGCAGGCCAAGCAGTGGGAAATGGCAAGGCGCCTTCAAGGGCTTTCCACGATTAACGCGCTGGATAAGATTGATGGGGAAAGGGTTCGGATGTCTATCAAGGAGATTCTTTCGGAAGTTTATGCCGCCCATTGCGGGGAAGCCGAAGTGCAGTCCGTGTATTTGATTGTGGAGCCGCCAAAGCAGGATGCGTTTCTGATGGCACAGCCGGAGAAAATGAATATCCTTTTTGAGAATCTTATTTACAACGCGCTTAGGGCGACGCCCCGCAATGGGAGCATCACCATATCCGCATGGGCAGAGGAAGATAAAATCCGCATGGCGGTGGAGGATACCGGCTGCGGTATCCCGGAAGAGGAACTTCCGCTCGTCTTCCGCCGGTTTTATGTGGGCGCGAAGAACAAGGAGACCGGAACGGGATTGGGGCTGTATATTGTCCATGGCATTGTGGCTGAATTAGGGGGAACAATCGACGTGCAATCCGCTGTGGGGGAAGGTACGAAATTTATCATGGAATTTCCACGAAATAAATAAAAAAGGTTCGGATTCCGTAACAGGGAAGCCGAACCTTTTTTTATTTGCATGGTTCCTTTCGGAATATGGCTGCGATAAGACGAAACAGGCCGCATTTTGCCGTCTTGCGGATGGCCGCGCCGATACAGCTGCCTGCCGCTATGACAGCTATTGCAGAGAGAAGAGGTATGCGGCTGTCCTTTTCTGTGGAATGCTCAATGGATGTTTCCACATCGGACAAAGCCGGAACGATTTTTTCCTCTTTTCCATCTGCCGCGGGGGAAGCGGATATTAGGCCGCTCATCTGACTCGCTACGGACGCGTCAGAGGCGTTTGACGTAGAAGAAGGGGGGCGCTGTTGATCCTGATGACTGTTATCGGGTCCAGGAGCCGTGTTTTGCTGTTGTTCTCCATGACTGTTATCCGCCCCGGAAGGCGTGTTCTGCTGCTTTCCATGACTGCTATCGGGCCCGGAAGCTGTGTTTTGCTGCTGCACCCTATGGTTGTCATGGTTGTTATCCGCCCCAGGAGTCAGGTTCTGCTGTTCCCCAAAATCATTATCTGTGTTTGAAGTCGGATTCTGCGGTTGCTCCTGTTGATTGTCGTCCGGTTCCGCAGGTGGGTCCGGATGCAGCTCTTCCTGATTGTCGTCCGGTTCCGCAGGCGGGTCCGGATGCAGCTCTTCCTGATTGTCGTCCGGTTCCGCAGGCGGGTTCGGCTGTTGTTCTTCCGGATTGTCATCCGGTGTCTGGGGAAGGTCAGGTCGCTGTCCGCTTTCCGTGCTGTCGCCCTTATTGCCGGCCCCTGCATTGCCTTCATTTCCTTCGGCTCCGCTGAACTTTGGCAGGTCAGGGAGCTGTTCATAGGTATCCGGCCATGCGAGGATGAGCTGCTTTCCATCGTAGATGCCGCCTTTAATTTCCATCCCTATATAAAACGGCGTGGGGGAAGTTCCCTCTTTCTGGGCTGCCAGATAAGACTGGTAGGGCTCCTGGTCATGGCGGAGCACCAGTGCAAAGCCGCTGTTTTCAGTGGAGGGATGGGCATTCATCTCTTTTAACAGCGAGAGCCCGGAAAGTTTGGTCCATTCTGATTCCCCTTCTGTCAATACATATGCCTGTATGGATTCAGCGCCGGTGGGCTTGTGGTGAAGCGATATTTTCAATCCGTCATTGTCCTTTTTTAACACCCCTGTGGGATTCCCGTCCTCCGGGCAGATATTTAAAACCAGGCTGACTTCGTCTGTGGATGGGGGAGTATCCAGGCTAAGCGGCGTATCCAGCTGAAAGGTACCGACCGGTGTGGAAACCAGGGTGCCGGCTGGAACAAGAATCTCTTCGGCGGCATCCGTAATCGTTATGCTTTCACCGGCCGAAAGCCGGGGAAGGGATAGCGGTTTCCATGTGACGGGGCAGTCAACAATTCCTATAGCTATAAAATTGGATCCGTTATCGAATTGTACTTCAACGGGAAGCGTATCCGGCAAAAATGCGGATATTTCTTCGGCTGTGGCATCTGCGGGTACGGTAATCTGGTATTTGCCGTATTTACGATAACGGTATGGAGAGGACGGAACCGATTCCTGGACGGCAATATCAGAAGAAAACCATGCCCTTCGTTTTGTACCCTCAGGAAGCGGCTGCAAACCGCCCCGTTCAATAGTTGCGGGCTGGGTATCATAGGAAAGCCCGTTTTGTTTAGTGATGCGCAGTTTAAGATAAAAGCGGTCTATTTCTCCCTCAATATAACTCTTCAGAGGCTCATCGGCGTTAAAGAGGCAGGTTTGGTTTTGCAGCCCGTGTATCCTGTATTCGTCATCGGTGCCCAAATCGAACAGGTTCCAATTGTGATTTCTGATACTGGCCTGCCAGTTCGCCCCATCCAGCGAATAGAGCGGCTGGACCTGGATGATATCGGGCGTAAAGTCCGTAAAAGTACCTATTACAGTATAGCCCATCCGCAGCTCTATGCGGGCATGGAACGGGGGCGCCTCGTCAGGAATCGGGAAATCGGCTCCATCCTCTGGCATGGCTATATTGCCTGATACGGTTGTTACAGTCTCTTCCGGCGCCTGGCCCGTCTCCATTGCGGATACCGGAAAGCTGCCGGACAAAATAAATGCTGTGGCAAATATTGCCATAAATTTTTGCTGTGTTTTCATATATGTACTCATTTCTCGCAATTGTTTAAAAACCCAATTTACCGTTCGCGCAGTTTCAGCAACATTTCGCACTGCCGATGTTTTTTTGGGCGACTGTTTGATATATTAATTTGTATAATAATTTTAAATGGGAAATCATGCTCTGTCAAGTATTGGTATTATCCCATAATCATGCATATACGCTCTGAAAAAGATAGAAAGGATAAAGGCATTTTATGATAAAGGTCGCATTTTGTGATGATGATATGTCGGTATTGGACGAACTAAAAGGCTTGCTTAATCGGTATTGTAAAAAACGCCATCAGGAAATCGAGTGCGCTGCTTTTTATAGTTCGTTGGAATTGCTGGCTGAAATTGAAAAAGGCGTGCGCTATGACATATTGTTTTTGGATGTTATCCTTCCAAATGAAAATGGAATCAGTATCGCAAAAGAAATCCGGCAGTACGACAGTGTCGTAAAAATTATTTTTCTGACATCGTCCTCCGAGTTTGCGATTCAGTCCTATACGGTGGGCGCGTATTTTTATCAGATGAAACCGATTTGGGAGGAAAATTTTTTCAGGCTGATGGATTCCGCCATATCCGAATGTAGAAAGGAAGAGCAAAACAGCCTGATTTTACGTTGCAAAAGCGGGATTACAAGGATAGACCTAAGCAGGCTGGAATATTGCGAAGTGCTTGGGCGTACCTTGTTGTTCCATATGGAAAATGGCAGCGTTTTGGAGGGCACCGGGAGTATGGATAAACTATATGTACAGTTGTCGCAATATGAAAATTTCGTGCGCCCGCACCGCTCGTTTTTAATTAATATGGAATACATAACGAAGATTTCCCACAAGGCAATCACAATGGAAAATCTGGCGGAGATTCCTATTCCGCATGGGAAGTGCTGCGAAATTAAGAATTTGTATCTTGAATATGCTTTTGATAGAAAACAGGTATTTATATCATGATTATTATCCATTGGATTAACCTCACATCAGTAGGCATTTTTGGAATGGCCTTATCCGCTGCATTCTGCAATATTCTTTGGACGCGGAAGAAAGTCCTCGCCATGTCGGCCGGTATGGCCGTGATTTTGTTGTTCCAGGGCATCATTTACTTTGGGGTTGATTCAAATATCGTGGAGAGGATTTATCCACTCATTACGCATATTCCCCTGATAGTGGTGCTCTGCATCCTGAATAGAAAATGTTTATGGCCGGCGGTTTCAGTTTTGACGGCCTATTTGTGCTGTCAGCTCCGCCGTTGGCTGGCGTTGCTGGTGGTGGCTATATTTTCAGGCGGTTCCGTAATGCAGGATATTGCGGAACTGGCGGCAACGTTTCCTATTTTGCTCATTTTAATAAAATTTATTGCGCCAGCTGTGCGTTCTGTTTCGGATTATCCGATTCCGCTGCAGTGCCAGTTTGGCTTGGTGCCCGCATTATACTACGGTTTCGATTATCTGACGCGCATCTATACGGATTTGCTTTTGGAGGGCGTTCTGGCCGCCGTGGAATTCATGCCGTTTGTATGCAGTGTGACATATTTGTTCTACGTAGTTCACAGCTCGGAGGAGTGGCGGATTCGCAGCAGGCTGGAGCAGACGCAGGAAATATTGAATCTGCAAATCGAGCAGGCAGTCCGTGAAATTGCCGTACTGCGCGAGTCGCAGGAAAAAACAAGCGCTTACCGCCACGACATGCGCCATCATATGCAGTATCTTTCTTCCTGTATTGAAAATGGGCAGCTTAAGCAGGCGCAGGGATATATTCAGGAAATCTATTCCGAAATCGAGGCGAATAAGGTGACGGTATTTTGCGAAAATGAGGCTGCAAACCTGATTTTTTCCGCATTTGCAAGGAGGGCTGAGGATAATGGCATCCTGATGCAGGTTGGCGCAAGGATTCCCCGGGTTATTCCTATGTCCGAAACCGACCTGTGCGTCCTGTTGTCCAACGCATTGGAAAATGCGTTGCATGCCTGCAGGGAGCAAGGCGAAAAGGGGCAGGCGGGGGTAATCGAGGTCTCAGTGTATGAAAAAAAGGGGAAACTTTTTTTGCAGATAATCAATTCGTGTGGGGAGGACATCGCTTTAAACGATGGGATTCCTGTCACAAACAAGTCGGGGCACGGGATTGGTGTGCGGAGCATTTGTGCTATTGTGGAAAAATATGGAGGCATATACACTTTTTCTGCGGGAGACGGACGGTTTATTCTGCGCATTTCCATATAAATGCCATTCGTATATGCCATTTGTCGATAATAGTCGATTCAGCGCGGGTTTGGGTCATTTCGTGCCGCAATATTCATTTTTATAATGGGATATGTTATAGTATATCTATATGTCAGCGTTTTGCAGAAAGGGGTTTTCATTATGGGTTTGATTAAAGCCGGAATGGGCGCGTTGGAAGGAACGCTTGCGGATCAGTGGAAGGAGTTTTTTTACTGTGAAGCGATGGATAAGGATGTGATGGTTACAAAGGGGAAGAAACGTACGAGCTCGCGTTCTTCCAATACAAAAGGAAGCGACAATGTCATTTCCAACGGCAGTATGATCGCCGTGGCGGACGGCCAGTGTATGATGATTGTGGAGCAGGGGAAAATTGTGGAAGTATGTGCGGAGCCGGGTGAATTCAAATATGATACATCTACGGAACCGAGCGTTTTTACAGGGAACCTTGGAACAAGCATCAAGGAAACTTTCATGACAATTGGCAAGCGTTTTACGTTTGGAGGCGACACAGGCAAGGATCAGAGGGTGTACTACTTTAATACGAAGGAACTGGTGGACAATAAGTTCGGAACGCCGAATCCAATCCCTTTCCGCGTGGTGGATTCCAAGATTGGACTGGATGTGGATGTCTCTGTCCGCTGCTCAGGCGTTTACTCGTATAAAATAGCTGACCCATTGCTGTTTTATACGAATGTATGCGGCAACATAGAGGCGGATTATGAACGGGGCGAGCTGGATAGCCAGCTGAAAACGGAATTTATCAGCGCGCTTCAGCCGGCATTTGGCAGACTCTCGGATTTGGAACTGCGTCCGAACCAGATTGTTGCCCATAATGCGGAGCTGGAGGATGCGATGAATATCGCCCTTTCGGCAAAATGGGGAGAACTGCGCGGATTAAAGGTAGTCAGTATCGCGCTGGGCTCTGTCACCTTGCCGGAGGAAGACGCGGAGATGATTAAGCAGCTGCAGCGCACAGCCGTTTTGCAGAACCCCAATATGGCAGGGGCGGCGCTTGTAGGCGCCCAGGCGGATGCCATGAAGGCGGCAGCATCCAACACCGCCGGGGCAATGACAGGTTTTATGGGCATGGGAATGGCTATGAATGCCGGTGGAGGCATGAACGCCCAGAACCTGTTTGCAATGGG
>JAETTM010000038.1 GCA_021769135.1 Lachnospiraceae bacterium
GCCAAATTATAAATCACCATTACCAAAGAGCTGATGACAGTAGGCACTGCCATCGACATGGCCGCTTTCCCTATCGGTGCTTCTTCAAACAAATACAGCTTCTTCTTATCTTCCATTTCTGTAAACATACTCCTTCCAAAGCAAACTGTATTTATTATAGCACTATATGAAAAATATGGAATTAAAAAAATCTAAAATTCTCCCCATCGCAGAAGCAGGCCACTGTTCCATCCGTAGAAAAATAAATATCCGTTCCCAGACCTTCCAGCATTTCCACCACCTCCCCATCCGCAGGCTTTTCCTCCGAACAGGTTATCACCGCCACGTCGGGGGATACCGCCTCGAAAAATTCCGCCGAATTCTTCTCCTTCCGCCCATGATGGGGCACTTTCAGCATGTTATGGGAAAGGCTAAATTCCTCCTGCCCCAACAGTTCCTTCAGCCGCTCCTTTTCACAATCCCCTGCAAACAAAAAGCTTTTCTCCCCATAAACCATGCTGATTACCAGGGAAAAATCGTTATCCTCTTCCTCATATTCCTTCCGTTGGGGCGGGTAAATGAGGATTTCCGCGCCGTCCAAAGACATCCTCATCGTCTCGTCCACAAGCATAGGCTCCTTTCCCAGCTCTTCCATGGCTTTTTCATATTCCTCATACTGTTTCCCGTCCGATTGGTAATCCGGCTGCAGCACTTCCCCTACTTCCACCGCTTCCAGCACATGGTCCGCCCCGCCCACATGGTCCTTATCAAAATGGGTAAGCACCAGATAATCCAATTTCCCAATTCTCTGCTCCTTAAAATAGCCCAAAAGAATTTCAGCTGTGTCTTCGTACCCTGCATCAATCATCAATTTATGCTCCGCCGTCTCAATGAGAATCGCATCGCCTTTGCCCACATCGAAAAATGTTATTTTTATCTCCGGGAGAGCGCCGGCTTCCCTGATTTCCCCATTGCCTTCCGCCGCCATCGCGTCGGCTTCTTCGCTGCCTTCCGCCGCCTTTGTACTGGATTCTTCGCTGCCTTCCGTTGCCGTTATATCAGCTTCCCCGACGGATGACGCCTGCGTTTTGCCATCTTCCATCGCTGCGCAGCCGCTAAATCCAAGGAAAATGCTTCCCATTATAAGCATCATGCACACATATATATCATAGCGTTTCTTCGTTCGCTTACTTTTCATATTGATAACCATTCCTTTCTCTCATTCCTTCGCTGTCCAGGCACCCTGGGAGTATCAAAACTGGACTGTTCTGCCAAAATTGTAGCCAAGGGCAGCTTCTTGCCATTATACAAGGGTTTATCGCCGGATTTTCTTTTTCATCTTAACGCAAAATCAGGGATTTAACAAGCGCATTGGGCGGAATAGAAAATGCGGCGTAACAGTTTAGTCCAGGGCTTTGCAGCAT
This sequence comes from Lachnospiraceae bacterium, assembly GCA_021769135.1. Taxonomy (GTDB): domain Bacteria; phylum Bacillota; class Clostridia; order Lachnospirales; family Lachnospiraceae; genus Kineothrix. Next base: position 1,404 of record JAETTM010000038.1, read on the forward strand.
ATCATGCGATATGCACAATACCATATCTTGTCTTTTTTTCTCTGTTTTTGTCTATTTTTAACAATATATTGTCTATCCACCAATTACCTGTGCAAAAATTATTCTTATATGAATATTTTTTCTATCATTCTATTTCCCAATAATCATTGTGCTATTGGATAATTTATGATATAACATTCTTACGTCAACTGTACAGGCATGCAAAAGCTATTTCCATTTGCGGATTTTTACAATGCTGCGATGTGCGGCTTGCCGGCCTGTGATTCATTTTATCACTTCTATGCAACAATATTCTATTTATTCCCGCGAGCAATGAGCCAAGTGCCATGCTTGCATGAGTATTTGGCGAATGCCGCGAGGGTCAAAGCCCCCGCTGCTTGCGGCGGGGGCTTTGACTTTCTACTGTTCCAGGAGGATTTCTTTATGCATCATCACATCACAAGCGAAACATCCAACCACTCTGCGAGTTCTACATTTTCCAATTATGAATGGCATTCTGCAACCGGGCCTCTGGCAATCCCTATGACCAATGACTATCTTTTCCGGGCACTGCTTCAGACTAACAGCTTTGTCCTGAAAGGACTTATCGGCGCCCTTCTGCACCTTGCCCCTTGGGAAATCATATCGGCTATTATCAACAATCCTATCCAGCTGGGGGAATCTATTGATGATAAGTCCTTCCTCCTGGATGTCTCCGTTACTCTCAATAACCGCTCTCTGATTAACCTGGAAATGCAGGTCATCAACGAGCATAATTGGCCGGAACGCTCCTTAAGCTACCTATGCCGCACCTTCGATAACCTGAAACCCGGACAGGACTACATCGATGTCCGGCCTACCTTCCAGATTGGACTGCTTAACTTCACCCTTTTTCCGGAATATCCAGAGTTTTACTCAATCTATCGGTTTATGAACATAAAAAATCATATAATTTATAGTGACAAAATACAACTTTCTGTGTTAGACTTAACTTGTATCCATTTAGCCACAGAAGAGGACAAGCGATACCATCTGGATGATTGGGCATCCCTCTTCAAAGCCGTCACATGGGAGGAATTAAAGATGCTTTCAAAGCGGAACGAATTCATAAAAGAAGCTTCCAATACCGTCTACCGCCTTAGCCAGGAGGAACAGATACGCCTGCAGTGCGAAGCAAGAGAAGATTACTACCGCAGGCAGCTGACGGTCCAGAATATCATGAAACGGCAGGAGGAAGAGATTGCACAGCTGACCTCCGAGAAGGCAGCCTTGGAACAGCAGCTTTCCGATGCGTTGAAAGCAATAGATACGTTAACTGTTAAAGGAAATGGATAACAATTTTATATATACCATAGCCAATCATAGTTCCTATTATATTCCCTATGATGTCATCCCATTCAAACAGGCCTCTGCGATAAAATAGCTGGGAATGTTCTCTTCTCCCCATCTTCCCATTGGCATTTCCGAATATCTATTTTCTCATGATTTATAAGAGCAGGAATCAATATACCCACCGGCATAAAAAGTATGTAGTTCAATATAATTTCAATCCAAAGATAGGTAGCACCATGGAACGCACGCTTATAACTCCAAAATAATGTCAGTTCATATTGTTGTCTGCTATACTGCGGGCGGAATACGATGGTATATAAATATAGCAGATAATAATAAACGGATAAAAAAGCGGCGGCAAAAGCCTTCCCCAACTTATGCCTGATTTCCCGTTCCCATATCCCAATAGCAACAAAAGCAACCATGCCTATAATCACACACATCACCGCGTTTTTTATACCAAAGCTATGATAAAAGCGCATAAACAAACTGCGGAAGTAGTAATAATTCTTTTCCGATAATAAATCCACGCCGATGTCATGAATGAATTTGCGGATTGGAAGCGGAATTGTCAATTTATTCTGAATAGATACCAACCTCCCTAACGTAATCCCAAAATCCCCTTATATCTATATGCAAGATATATAATGTATGAGCCATATCCCCCTATTACCATATACCGCCAAATACCCATGTTATATAATATATTCATCGCACCAGCTGTTACCACTACAACGCCAAATATACCTACAATAAACCTAATATCATATACATGAGCCATTTTCATTTTTTTTAGAATAAAGAAATGAAAAATAAATAAAATTATATATCCTGCCAAAGTTGTATATGCTGCTATCACATAGCCATAATTTGGATTCATTGGAATAAAAATTAAATTTAGCACAATATTAATAGCCGTGGCCAACATGGTAGCTATTGATACTCCAAATGTCTTTTTTTCATAAAACTCAATATTCACATACATTGTATAGATGAACTGGAAGACACAGCTTGTTATTAGCGGCGGCAGACAATATACAGCTCCTGCATATTGTTTGCCGCCAAGAATCCAGACGATTTCAGGAACAAACAATAAAACTGCTGTAATAAACAGGACAAAAATCGCGATATATATTTTGGATAACTTTCTTATTTCCGTATATTTTTTATAATGCAAGCTTTCCAACAGCCAAGGAGCCCAAGCCTTATTCATAGAGTCAAACAATATGGTAACTATGTGATATGCGCTGTATGCAACACTGTATAATGCCGTATACTCAGCTCCACATAGTCTGGTAATGATAACCTTATCCGATGAACTAAGTAAATACAGCGACAACACATGAGGAACTAAAGGTATACATATCATACATGCATATTTCCAATAACCAATATTTATTCTTTTTCCTTTCATAAATAAATGAATAAAAATTACCGCACCTATCAATATGTACGGGATATAATAACCCCAAATCCTAGCAGCCAATTTATCCTGTAATAAAAGCACCAGAACCACTGAAAGCGTGGTGCCGGAAATAGTCATAATACCTGTCAGCATGGCAAATAGTTTATACTTATAAAAGGCTCTGTGCTTAGTTATCAGCATAATATATGGTGGTGCAGTAAACAGATATAAAAACATCACATGAACAAATTTCATTTCTGTTTGAAATAAATCTACAAAAAAGGCTGAAAAGATACAGACTAATCCGTACACAACCGCAGTCCATATTGTAGAAAAGGCCAGAATCGACCATACGTATCTGTCCATATCATTTTCATGCTCTAATTTTGACCTTATGATAGACTGGGAAAGGTCAAAAGAAGTAACGATAAGAAGAATAGACGCCCATGCAGAAAAATTGCTGAAATTCCCTAACTCATCTTTAGACATCATCCTTGTAAAAATAGGTGTTGTAAGAAACACCATTCCTTTAAACAGAAAATTGCAAACAGTATACCAAATCCCCGCTTTTGCGGCAACTTTTGAGCTTGTACGCTTTTCTTTCACATGTTCTATACTTTCCATTTTCTCACTCTTCGCTTTCTATATCTGTATTCATTCCAATGGAACGCTTCCCCCCAATAGCCCTACTGACTCCCATTCCTAAACATGACCAAAATGTGGGAACAGACCAATATGTTAAAGACATAAGCAGCGAAAGCGAAGTACAGAATATCGGTAAAAATGCCTCATTCCATCCAAAATCATCCTTTCCAAAGACAATCTTCATTGAGTTTACTGCCAGCAATATAAGAAATACTCCTCCAATAAATATGCCATAATCTATCAAAAATTCAAGGATAATGGAATGCGGGTATCCCACATAAATATAACTGGAAATTACATGCCTTGCACCCATGGCACCATATCCCAACGGTTTATCCCTAATCATTTGAAGCGCTGCTTTCCAGATGCGAAATCGGCCGCTGTCAGTAGAAATGGAACCTTCCAATAATTTTGTAAGAAACCTTGATGAAAAACCTAATTTCGTTATTATTTCCGCAATGGTCAGCAATATCTGATTGTTATATACACTACATACGCCAAAAATAATTATTGTTCCGCATATGATTCTCATTTTATGTTTTGCATTTTTGAGTTCTACTAATGTATACAATATAATAAATGCCCCGACAAACAGAATCGGTCCTCTTGAACCACAAGCTAATATCATGCACAAACATATTATTGTTGCTGCAATATCTTTCTTCCTTTTATATTTCAATGCGGAATACATAAATACCAAAGCAAACAACAAAACCTCATAGCCAAAAGAAACGCTATATGACATTTCTGCCCTCGTATTATTTCCCTGAATCCCATACCAATATCCCCGCCTTAAAAACTGTACAATCCTATATCCAAAAGATATAAACATCATCCATCCTGAAATCTTTAAACATCTTACAATTTTTTTCGGTTCATTCAATAAACGCATAAAAAAATAAGCATATATCCCTCTATAAGGAGCGAAAACATGGTCAAATATCCCATACTCATCTCTTGCATAATAACTTCCATACTCTGGATGTATTCCGTATGTAATGAGGAAAAAACTACAGACACATACAAATAGTACAATAACATCTTTCTTCAAATATTTATTGGGATGTATGATACAAACTAAAAATGCCGGAATATATGTAACAAGAGAAGCCATCATAACCGAAATTGTTCCTGAACCAAATATGCTCGCAAAAGCGGAACGTATAAGGGGAAACGAAAAATAACAGATAAACGCAAATTCTGCCATCTTTTCCAAACTTATTTTTCCATCTTTTTTAATCGGTATGATTATATTCATGTCAGTTCTCCCGTACTTATTATTTGTATATTCTTTTCCTTTCCAACTCTACATAAGCAAGTACTTTATCCGTGTACTTCCCACCAAACGGCCCCCCTATTGCGGCCTGGGCTATCGTTGCATTAGGTCTCCAGAGATTAACTTCCACAATAATCGGCTTTCCATCCTCCTTGATGCCAATATCACAAAATGCCATCCCGAAATGGGGAATACATTGATGTGCCCTTTTCACTGTTTCACAAATTCCCGGAAAACTTGTAACCTTTTGATGGGCAAATGCATATCCGCTTGGAATACTGTTATACCTGTGCAAGTCATGGTCAATCGCATAATCATGATAGGTTCCATCTTCCCTGATTCCAATAAAATAGCGGTTATGCCCATTATTGTCTGCAAATGCCCCCATTTCGCCTACTTTGACAAAAGCCGACATAATAACAACCTGTGCACCCATCAATAAACTGTTCACTCGAATCGTATTAACAGAGGACATATTCAATTTTTTCATTTCGCTATGTTGAATCAACGGAAACTGCAATATAAAATTTTTGCCATATTGCCTCTCAATCTCATCCAAAGCATATGGCGGCCGTATTAATTTTACGCCTTTTCCTGTATCCGTGTTCATCGTTGGTTTTACTACCAGATTAGAGCCAATGGCATGCAGAATCGCTTTTGCCTCCTCTCGTGAACACAATTTAAAATCCTGGTCTATATACCGCCCGCTTACATTCCGAAGCACGCTCTGTACCGTTTCTACCCCTTGAATATGATAATCCAGATATGCCTTGTCTCCCCACCCTGCAATCAAATCGGAATTTCTCATATAAGGCAAAATTTCAAGAGCGAAAGTAGACTCTGGCAAAAACTGTGGCATTTGCGTTCCAGTAACTGTATAAAGTATCCGGTGCCATAACAATGGTATTTTCCAGCCAAACTGACTCCAATATTTTCGAATCTCATGTTTTTTTCAGGGGGCAGCGGAGGGCAGACATTCACCGAAATCTGTTTTTTATATGTATACCAAATATGTATTTCCTGATAATTTCTATATATTCTTTTTGCATTTTTCTTAATATTGTTCCTAATCATACCGTAGCGCTCTCCTTTCTTTGAAGAGTATACGGCATGAATAATCCTTTTTTAACCTTACCCCTACAGTACCAGTTCCATATTCCGCATATAGGCTTCCATCTCTGTTTTGATACCCCCCGGAATTCTGAACAAAATCTGAGGCCCAATCATTTGGCTCATTCCATTTCCTTCAATAACAATCCATCCGGAATCTGTATATGCTAAATCCCAGCCGATATATTTCACCCTAGGTATTTGCTCTGCCATTTCTATACACATTTTAATCGCCTGTTCCCAATCCGGAAGCTGGTATCCTTTGAAAAGCAGCCCTGAATCCGGATGTACTCCATATCGAACATTAAGTTCATCATAACCATCTGTATTCAATTTTCCTGTCTTCCTGTCAATCCCGACCAAAATACCTCCCGCCCCTCCATTATCCACAAAAGAGCCTTTTCGCCCCACTTTTAAAAAGCAATATGGTATCATCATACCATCCTTTGTATTTAAAGTGATGCAGCGTACCGTATTAACGCTGGACGGATTCAACACCTCCATCACTTCATTCTGAACTACTCGTTCTTCTATGAGATGCGGCCCTTGCAAAATCATATCCCAAAATAATTTCTTATCTGATGCATGGCATTCTTCTCTATTTATCAAGGCCACGTTCTTTCCCATCCCTCCATAGGCATCCTTCATGACAAATGTCGGGTGTGATTTGATAAATATGCAAAAACCCTTGTAATCTCTCATATTTTTTATATACAATGCTTCGCGGCCATAATATTTTTTAAACTGCCTATATGTCTTTCCTTTATTATTAAAAACCTGAATTTCAGAAATATCGTTCATTTTATAAACATAACAGTAACGGTCGGTATCGGATATAATTGCCCTTCGTTCCCCCACCGTTTTCTTTTCAATTCCGTAGCACAAATATTCATCCGGCTGAAACCCGTATGAAAAACGGCAAAACAACATATCAACATACAAAGCCGCTTTATCCCCTCTATCCGTATATTCAGGCGCCCTGTTTATAACTTCATTGCATTTCTTTTCTGTCTGTCCATAAATTTCAGGCCATTTTTTCTTACATTGATCCACTAAACAGGCTTTCATAGAACAATCCTTTTCCGCCAGTTCAATCTGCTCATCGGATAACAACATTCTCGTCGTATACCTAATCCTGAGCTTAGCAAGGTATTTTTTCAACCATTTAATATCAGGATAATAACTGCGGATCAAATCTATGATTTGATTTTTATGCATGTTCACGAGACTCCCTTCCTCATTCTCCTATCGTTAGATAATTATTCATACCACCAAATCCATATCTGCCATTATTTTTTCAAATTCATCCTTCATCCCCTTGCCTTTAATCATCTGCTGCGCGATTACCTGGCAGCAATCATTTCCTTCCACAATAATCCATCCATCCCTTGTGTATGCCAAATCCCAGCCAATGAATTTGGTAGCATCATCTTGCAGCGCCACTTCTGTCACCAATGCTTTTAATTTATCCCATTCCGGCATCTGATATCCTTTAAATACAATGCCGGAGGATGGATGCATCCTATAGTGGCCGCCAAATTCATCAAACCCCTCCGTAATAATTTTTCCAGTTTCATAATCAACGCATGCCTGTATTCCCCCAGCTCCACCATTATCTATAAATGAACCGGGCCTTCCCGTACGAAGGGTACAGTAGGGAACCACAATACCATGCTTTGTATGAAATGTAACCGCCCGGACTGTATTCACGCTGGATGCGTTAAAGGCAGACAATTCCGGGGCCTGTTCAATCTTTTCCTCTAAAATATGTTTTCCCTTTTGTATCAGGCTTTCGAATAATTCCTTCTCGGTTTTCCCACAAACAGCTATATCAATCAGTTCTACACTTACCCCCTGCGCTTCAAAAACTTCCTTTTTCACAAATACTGGATGTTTCTTAATAAAATCTTCAAATACAGCGAAGTCCCTTTTTTTGCTTATTGCTATTGCTTCACGCCGATAATATTTACCATATTTTTTATATGTTTTGATTTTGTCCTTAAAAATATCTGCCTTAATCATATTATTCATACGGCAGCGATAAATAATTCTTGCCCTATCCGACACAAAGCTTTCCCGTTCTCTGCGCGTTTTATTTTCCAGCTGAAAAGCAAAATATTCCACTGGCGTAAAACCATAAGCAAAGTAACAAAAAACCATATCCTCATAAACCGCTTGTACATCTTTGCGCTTCTGGTATTCGGGAATCCGTTTTAACGTAAGGTCTATGTTCTCATTTACCCCCTTCATTTCCTTGGGCCATGTATCATAACAATATTCTATAGCCCTATGTTTTTCATCAGAACTTTCTTCTGCCAAGGCAATCATTTTTTCCGGCAAAATAGTTTTACTGGATATCGCTATACGCATTTTAGCTGCCATTTTCCGGATAATCGTTATGTCCGGAAGGCAAAATAATAATTCATTCATCTCAGGCTTCTCCCTTTTTCATACCATTTCAAATATGCGGCTGACCATCTGGCGGATATCGTACCGGGGCTTCCATCCCGTATCCGCTTCAAATTTTCCTGTATCCATGCCTGCCCACAAAGCGATATCGTCTTCGCTAAAATCAATTTCCACCTCAGTGCAGCCATGGGATTCTGCCGCTTCTTTTACCATATCGGCAATTTCCACGAGGTTATATCTCATCCTATTTGGGCCTACATTATATATGGCCCTCCAAACCTTCTTTCCATTTAGCAATGAAAGAATAGCATAAGGTACATCATCCGCATCTATATAGGAAAACATCTGTTTTCCACCCCGAAGAACCAGCCTCCCGCTTTCCTTTGCATTCCTGCATAATGTTTTCACTAAATTCTGGCTCTGAATCACGATATCCAGCCTTAAAATAGTATGCTGTAGTTCCTCATGCCCCAGATATACGGACTCAAACAATTTTTCCCCTGCATATTTCGCCATGGCATATACGGACTCAGGAGACGGAACCGTCTCCTCCGACCTCCATTCCGGTGTATTTCCATAAATGCTTTGGCTGGAGATATAAATTGCATTTTGGATATGGGAATCCGCCACCTTTCGGAACGCTGCCAACGAATAATCCAGGCTGGAGGCAATTTCTTCCTTTGGGAAAACCGCCCTGGAAAATGCAAAATGAACTGCTCCTGCAATATGAAACTTTGTCAAATCTGCCCGAAACATTTCCTCGCTGGACATTTGAATAATCTTGTTTAAATTTTTTACGCCCTCCCGCGCTAACATATGCGGAATCTTTTCCGGAAAACTGCTGACCGCAACCACTTCGTATTCCGTTTCGTCTGCAAGCAGCTTAACCATACGTCCGCCAAGGCTGCCATCCGCCCCAGTAATCAATATCTTTTTTTCTTTTTTATCCATATATACCCCATGTCTGTTTTCAGTCTTTTACTATGTTGTCTCAACAGCATAAGCAATAATTAATCCGTTCCCTCAAATCATTGATATCATGCGGCTTCATCAGCACATCCTTCCCCTCCGGGTCTTTGACCTGATACATGGACTGCAGCCGCTCTATCCGTTCCAGAAGCTGCTCTTTCGTATCTCCATATACATGAATCCTCGCTACCAGCTGAATCAAAGTGCCTTTTGCGGATTCCGGTATTTTCTCCCCTTCCGCATACTGTTGGCAAACTTTAATTAACCAGGGATAAGTTTCCACCGCTTTGCGCCCCACAAATTCCTGGCATACCATCCCAGGAATTCCCACTACATTCCATGTGGCATACCATCTTTTAAACCTTGCATCCAATCTGCCATACCGCCCCATGCTGCCGGTAAGCGCGTAATTCATAAGATGCTCAAAAGTATTATAGTCATTCTCCATTTCAAGAATATGGTAGGTTTTGCAACCATTCAGCCTCATCCCCGCTTCATAGAAAAAAATTTCACTGTCCTTTACAACAGCCTGCAAGAACAAAGAGCCATTTCGAATGCCAATACCTTTTAACATTTGGATGACCATTTCATTATATTTTTCATAATACATGCCTGTATACCGTGAAGGATAAATGTACATATCCGGCACCCGCACCACCCCTTCCTGGCTGCTGTTAAAATAGCGGTCATGTATTGCTGCCAGCTGTATATCTCCATCCTGGGCTACATATGTAACATTAATCTCATCATAAGGAATATATTCCTCTACAATCACTTTTCCGGTACGGGAAGCTTTTCTTGCCTTTTCCAGCCCTTCTGTCATATCCTTTTCTGTCTCACAAACCGTAATCCCTTTTGAACCGCTCCCATCCACTGGCTTAACAATAACAGGATAATTAATCGGGCATTCTTTTATATTATTTTCCTCGTCTGCCACATATTCCTTTGGTACGGGAATACCATATTTAACGCAGGTTTCCTTAAAATATTTTTTATCCGTTGACATGCGAAGCTGTTCCACCGTATAAGGGGCATATGCTCCAATTCGTTCTGCAACCCTTGCCGTATACGGCGAAAGCATATCGTTAAAATTTGATATTACGCCATCATAATGTTCTTTCCTGCAAAGTTCTGCCAAAGCATCTACATCCAGTGCATCCATTTCATAAGAAGCATCCGCCATCTGCTTTATCTTTGTTCCTTTATTATAGTCGGCAACTCCGATAAATACGCCATTCCGACGAGCCAGCTCAATCAGGTCAGCTGTCGGGCCAATTCCCCCAATCAAAAGCAGCCTCTTTCCCGATAAACTATTATCCAGCATTTTTTAGCCCTCCCTGACCTACGCCGATTTCGGCTTCTTTCGCCCCTTCCTCCGCTTTTATCTCTTCCATTACTTTTTCTATGTATTCATCCGGAACTTCCCCCAGACTGATTGCCTTTCCATCTTCCGAATATCCCATGAAATCGCCGCGCCCCGCTGCCGAACGGACAGCTGCGTTCTTCTTATCCAACGTGAAACGAATAAGATTAAATACCATCTTAATATCCGTTTTCAGACTTAAATTCCGGACATACCATACATCATTATCAAACTGGTCATTCCATGTCCTGATTGACGATTTGTGGTCTCTGGGAGGGCATTCCAGGCCAGGTTTTACAGCATATCTTAATAAATGCTTCTTGCTGTAGCGGGACATGTACTGCGGAACCAAAGGTCTCGGTCCTATGATGGACATATCCCCTTTCAATACGCATACAAAATTTAGCAATTCGTCCAGTGAAGTTTTCCTGACAAAATTCCCCCATTTTGTCACACGCTTGCCTGCGGGCAGCAATTCTCCCCTTTCATCTACTGTATCGCGCATATTTCGGAATTTCGTCATTCTGAAAATCTTTCCATTTTTCCCCACCCGTTCCTGAGAAAAAAAGATGGGGGATTCTACATCAAAAAAAGTGATAATCCCTATAATCAGATTGATGGGCAAAGTAAGCAGCAATGCCACAGCCGAAACAATAATATCTATCATTCTTTTCCCATACTTCGAGTAAAAAGTTTCTCTTACTACAAACTCTTCCTCTAACATATCCATCATCGGCAGCCGTTCCTTCGCCAAATGGTCTGCTATCATCCATCTTGTTGCTTGTGTCAATTCATCCTTGTTTATCAAATCCTTCTCACCCTACCATTACTTTTCATTCTATTCCACCAACCGTATTTTCACATGCTCACTCACATGTTGGATTGCATGCGCCATTTCCTCTTCCCTGTCAAACCGAAGCACTAACGTTCCTACCGCATCATTCGCCGCTTCAAACCTGTCTATGGAATCCCCCATCTTCACCCAGAGGTCTCTCTCCACAATGTTCTTTTGAATCTCCTGCGAAACCCAAAGTTCTTTAAAAATCCCTTTTCTGTTGCTATGCAGCACTACTTCTGCCCAATGCCCATCATATAGCTTCTGTTCAATCTTTGTTACCGGCTCCCCTACCGCAGCCAGCACAGATGCCTGAATCAAATCTACGCCTGTAGCATACTTAAGCATTTCCGCAAGGCGGTTCCCTCCGCCCCTGGGGGTACACTCCATAATATATGCTTTTCCATCCGTACACTCCCTCGTCTCAATATTGTATATGGATGATTGCAGATTCAACAGTTTTATCAGCCTCTGCAATTCCTCCGCTAACTCTTTTTCGTGTTCCTCTGTCATTGTGGAAGGCCAGCTGTAAGCTGCCGGTGTATAAGGATTCCTAGCATCCGCATCGAAATGCTGGGCATTAAAGGAAACAAATTTCAATTCGCCATTCACAGAAAAACTGTCGGTATCGGAAGAACATCCCACTTTATCCAGAAATTCTTCCACGATAAATTCCTTTTTAAATGAATGCTCCAGTGCATATTCAATGGCTTCCTGCAATTTTTCAGGGTCATCTACCCGAGTCACGCCTTTGCTCCCTGCCGAATCCGTGGGTTTCACAATCACCGGCCAGCGGAATCTTTCCACATCGTTCATCGCGTCTTCTGCTTTTATATACCTTTTCGCGGTTGGAACGTTAAATCCATGCTCTGCCAGAAATTTTCGGAAACGCCCTTTGTTTTGCAGAATCGATACTGCTTCATAGGAACCCACCGACGGCAAACCCAACTGCTCCGCCACATATGCCGCTGCTGTCACGCCCGGGTCGCATGCAAATGACATAATGCCATCTATTTTCAATCTTTTTGCCGCTTCTAATACCGCCTCTTTATCAATGATGCTCACATTGCAATATTCATCCGAAAATTTATGCGCATAATTATCCGGCAAATAATCGCATGTGATTACATAATACCCGAGTTCATGGGCTGCCCGAATCACCGGAAGCTGATAACGGTTGCCTCCCAGCAGCATGAGCTTTTTCTGTTTTTTCACAGCGCGAACCTTCCTTTCCTGTCTGTAACATAATGAAATTACTTGCTCTTTTTTAGCTTTCCAGCTACAGTAAACACAATTTTTACCATCCGTGCAAACACAATTGCCAAAACCATCGTAATCAGGAATCTCATTCCCGCATGGGAAATCAGCCATTCCTGCCATTTACTATTTAAAATCCCAAATGCAATCGGCAGCCCCTCATATACAAAGGCATGGGTCATATATAGTTCGAAAGATACACTCCCCAAAAACTGAAATGGTTTCGCATGCAATATATCTGCTATTTTCCCTTCATCCGTATAAAAAACCAGAAGCAACAGTACATTTGGAAGGCTGTAAATCCAGGCATTCCATATGGAGCCTGAAACAAAACTGCGAACCAGCAGCATCAAGAATGCAAAGGATAAAACTGCCATTTGGGCGAACCCCCCCCCACCGTTTTTAGCCAGTTTAAATCTGTCCATACAGCAGGCAACTGTCATACCCAAAAAGCATTCGCCAAAAATCCGAAAATACGGATTCACATAAGTGACCCACAACCTGATATCTTCCAAGTCCTTCCAGTCCACAATAAAGCATAATATAGCCTGTACTACATATGCAAAGGCACATACCACCGCTATTTTTGTCCTGATTATTTCCTGCCTTTTCCGGTTTGCACCGTCTGTCAGCCTAGGAACTATAAACCATGCCAATATGTAAAATACAATCAATGCAGACATATACCATGACGGGCCGTGAAAAGAATAGAAAGTGGATTTTAGAGGTACGAATGCCTTAAGCATTGTAATCCCCATTATAATATTGAACCACCAATAGCCGCTTCCCGGCGCTATCCCTTCCCCATTTATAATTCCATTGCCTTTTAGCATGACATCCAACATAACCGCCAAAATAAGAACACAAAAAACTAACGGATATATTTTCTTCAGTTTTTTTGCTATATAATCTCTAAAGTTTACGTTCTTCCACGTATACACTGCCAAAAATCCCGACAAGGTATAGAAAAAAGATGAGTACACCGAACCATGCCGCATAAAATATTCATATAGATTACTCCAAAGAGGCATTTGTGCTTCCTTCAAATATGACATATGGGAGAAGAAAATCCCAAGGGCCGCCATTCCCCGCAGTGCGTTATATGACAAATTATGTCTCTTTTTCAATTCCGTGCCATTTGATGTTTTTATGGCCTCTTCCATGAATTCCACACCCCTCACCATAAAATTGTATATCCTATTCGCTTTTCATACGCGCAAATTACATATGCCCCATCCTCACCGCAAAATCACATCGCATATCCTATCCGCATCTTCCACAGTCATATCAGCATATATCGGAAGGGTCAGCACACATTCCGCCGCGTGGAGCGCTACCGGAACATCCAGGCTCCCGTACTGTTCCTTATAGCACGAAAAACAGTTTGTTGTTGGATAAAAATATTTTCTGGCATAGATATCTTCTTTTTCCAATTTAGCTTTTATTTCATTGCGGTTTTCTTTATATCCGTCAAAAATCACAGGAAAATATGCATAATTCCATACCAGCCCTTTTTCCGGCTCAATCAGTTTAATGCCGGGAATTCCTGCAAGGCGCTCTATATAGCGCTCGCCCACCAGTCTTCTTTTGGCAATTTCCTCATCAATATGGCGGAGATTGCAAATACCCATAACGGCTTCGAATTCATTCATCCGTGCATTCGTTCCAATACGGACCACCTCTTCTTCGTTGATAAATCCAAAATTTACCAGACAACGCATATATTTAAACATCTCTGCATCCTTATAGGTTACAATCCCTCCTTCAATCGTATGAAATACTTTTGTCGCATGGGTGCTGAACATAGCCGCATCCCCAAAATTGGCTGCACTGACTCCGTTCAAAGTGACCCCAAAAGCATGGGCTGCATCATAAATAACCTTCAGGTTATGCTTGCAAGCAATCTTGTCAATAGCTTCAATATCACATAAAAACCCGTATACATGGGTGGCCACAATCGCCGCTGTTTTCTCCGTTATTGCGCCTTCTATCAACTCCGGGTTCACTGTGTAGTTATCTTCTTTTACATCTACAAACACAGGCGTCAGGCCATTGCGGACAATGGCATTGGTTGTTGACACATGGGTATAGGGCGTAGTGATTACTTCTCCTTTTATTCCTAAAGCCTGAAGCGCTACTTCCAGCGCCACATGGCCGTTGGCAAACAGCCACACATTTTCACACCCCAGGTATTTTTTCAGTTCCGTCTCAAATTCTTTCGATGCCATTCCGCGATTAGACAACCAGCGGCTTTCCCACACAGGGCGCAGTTCATTCGTATACTCCTCGAACGAAGGCATCGACGATTTCGTAACATTAATCCTCCCCATTTCTGTCATCTCCTTTTCGTTCCTTTGTGTCTTCGTTTCCCGAATTCGCAAAAATACCTTCCCTTCTATCCAAAAGGGAGATAAATTTATCCGGAATTTTTTATTCTATCAGTTTTACCCCCCCCCGAATTATTTCGGAAGGCATAAATCTCAAGGATTCTTGTCTTTATTTTTTTATCTTAAGCAGGAGGTTTCCCGCTTTTTCCAATAGGCGGCCAATCATAATTGCTATAAGTACAGGCCAGGATATGGCAATTGCAAGCAGTATAATATTCAACAAGCATGTTATCCCTTTGTAAAGGGCGGATTTCGTCTCCCCTTCATCCTCATAACACCGGTTCACATCGTGTTCCTGTCGAAATATTTTTTCTATCTCTTCTGTCAATAAATCCATAATATTACCTTATTTCTTGCTTATTTCCTACTGATTTCAGGTTAATCCCCATCTCATGCTTATTTTTATTTCCTGCGTATTCCTATTTTCCACCTATTATTTTTTCTTAGGCACAGCCGCCAGGAGGCGGCTGCGCCAAGCCCCACACTCGGTTGTTAGCAGAAAAACATGTTTATCTTACAACTCTCAACTTATAAGCTTTACCCTTATATACTCCTTAAGGAAGCTGTACAAATGCCACTGCGCCTGAATTTACCAGGTTAAGCACCACATGGTCAGCCCTTACTTCCACTACTTCTACATCAACCCATACACCGTTTACGAGCTGTTTTACAGCAACTTTCGCGCCGTTAGCCAGCCCCTTTAAGTAGAAATTGATGGTAGCCGTATTGTAGTTCGCGCCGGGGAAGCCCACTTTTACTACATTCAGCAATGTTCCGCCAAGTGCGCCGGCCTGAGCCTTTGCGCTTTCAGCCGTAGCTTTGTCAACCTTTGCCAGCGTTGCTGTCAGGTTGGTTGCCACGCCATTGATGATGATTTTGCCGCCCTGTCCTACAGGCATCGCATTAGCTACGCCAGGAGTGGACACGATAGCATTATTGTAGTATTCCCCTGCGGACATGCCGCGCGCCGCAGCTGCCGATTCATCCGACGTATTCCTGAACCCTTCCGAAGATGCGGAAGTGCCGGAAGCGGATATTGCTGCCGCTGACGGGCTGGGAGCAGCAGATACTGTCATAGAAGCGAACAGCGTCGCTGCCGTCAATAAAGCAATGAATTTTTTCATAGGTCTCATACCTCCTTTCCCATTCCTAAGTGTGGTCTATATTAACATCATAGATGCTAATACCTTCATTCAATCCAGAATCATCCTGTCTATGACCCCTGCGGCATCTCCGATAAGAGCCCCAATTACCACATACTGCTTTCCGTCTTCCCTGACGCTTCCGTCCAGGGTTACAAGAAAATGGTAAGGCGTCAAATCGTTCCAGCCATCCCTTAGCTGTTTCCCCATTTCCCGTGCCGCATAAATCTGTTCCAAATGGGCTTCACATCCGGCATAGGTGGTGAAGTCGAACCGCCGCAAAATATCGCTGCCATCATCATAATAGGCCGCAAACACTTCATAGGTCAGCACGTTATCCGGCAGATAAATGTAGAATTCTTCATTCTTTTCAAAAAAATCCGGGTCCTCAAATTTATGTAAACCGGCAAACAAATCGCCGTCCTTATCGTCTTTTCCGTGAATAATCGTGTTAAAATCACACATATTCATCATATTGGGCATCTCCGTATAAAGGGCCCCTTCATCCCCTTCTTTGCCGTCCTGCCCATGGGATTTGTAATAGTCATCCGAAATCGGGCTTTGCAAAACAGGGGCATCGATGCCTGTTCCCGGCACATACAGCCAGGCGAAAACATCCGGGTTTTCTTTTTGCAGGGCTTCAAAGTCCACATGGTCGTCCGCCGCCGACTCATTTGCAAGGCCGGTTCCCTGACTGCCGCCCCCGGCATTTTCTCCATCCCCGGTATCTACAGCCGCTTCCTGGCCGCCCACCTCTGTTTCTCCGCCCTGGCCCGCGGCTTCTCCTGCTCCCGCTTCCATTTCTCCAGTTCCCCCCGCACCGCCTTCCAGTTTTCCATCCCCGCTGCCGCATCCCGCCGCTGCCAGCGTTACAATAACCGCACCGGCTAAAACGCACGCCATCCGGCATCTTTTCCCTTTTCTTTTTCCTTTTCTTTTCCTCATATTCCTCATCACCCCTCTACCAGCTCATAAAAAATATCCAGAATCATTTCATATAATGCGTCTTCATTTACATAAAATTCTTCAAACACTTCCCCCATTACCGTCTCCCCTTCCAGCATGTAAAACCCCTCTTCGCCCCCGAAACGGTAATCCAGCAGGACCGGAGCCAAATACGCCGCTTCCTCTAAGCTAACGTCAGTCACCATCATAGGCATAATGGCCTGATATAAATCTGCCGCCACGGAGATATTTTCCTTTGCCGCCCGTTTGGCAGCGTCTATAAAACTTGTTAAATACTGTTTCTGCCTTTCCAGCCTCATATCGGCGGAGCCAAAAGTATTTGTATCCCTGTATTTCACATACCAGAATGCCGATTTTCCCATCAAGTGCACATTTGCGCCCTTTATCAATGTTCCGTCCTTTATGCTCAAATCCTCCAGCACCGTCACATCAACGCCGCCTACCGCATCGTTAATGGTGGGAATGGCGCTCATCTGAATCGCCGCATAGCCGTGAATCGGCAGCCCGTAAAAAAGCTTAGACACCGCTTTGCGCTGATACTCGCAGCTTTCTTCCACCCCGTTCCCAAATCCGTGCTGCACTGCAATCTGGGCTTTCTCAGTGGTCACATAAGCGCCTTCGCTGTTGTAAATATCCACATCCGCCATCGTATTCCTGTTAATGCCGATGATTTTTATCGTTTTATCCCTGGGGTTCATAACCGCAAGGAACAGGGCATCCGCCTGTCCTCCTTCCGTTCCTTCGGCCACTTCTTCCACTTCGCTGTTTTTATCGATTCCCATGAACAGGAAAGTCATAATATCTTCATTGTAGGCATAAACCCTGCCCTGATATTTCACCCAGCCCTCCTGCCACTTTTCTTCCTCTTCTTCCGTCAATGCTTCCTTCGCTGTTATAGGCTCCATATCGGGCGCTGCCGCTTCCACTTTGCTATACAGGCTGCTTTTTCCTACCGCCCTCATAATTTCAAAAGAAGCGAAAATAATTGCGCCGCAAAGAAGGGTTCCCAATAAAATTCCCCAAACTATTTTCTTTTTCCTTTTCTTTTTCCTGCGCTCTAAGCTTTCCGGGTTCAGCAGTTCCTGCTTTTCCCTGTTTGCCCGTTCATCGCGTTTTTTCTTGCTTACCACACTCCACAGCTCCTGTCATTTTACTATAATTGTCAGCGGCACTGTCTGAGACCGGTTTCCATCGGAATCCTTCGTGGATACGGTCACTTCATAAGTGCCCGGCTGGTTTTTATCATATTTGCTTATTTCCAGATTATGGAAAAGCGTCTCATAGCCGTCCTTATCATCGGAAAGCGTTCCGATAATTTCCACCCACGCCGGCCCCGCCCCTACGGAAGTTTTCACTTCCGCTACTTTTAATGCCAGTACCGGGGCTTCCGGATCCGGGGCATTCCGATTCCCGGCGCTCCTCTCCTGCTGCTTTTCCGTGTTCTCCTCGGCCGTTTCCCGGGCATTTTCTTCTCCGGTTCCGCCTGCAGCGTCTTCCCCTGCCGCCTGCTCCCCATTGTCCTGCGTCCGGTTTCGGTCATCTTCTTCCTCTCCCGTTTCGTTTCCTGCCGTCCGCTCTCCGGCTCGCTCGCCCTCCGCTCCGGCTTCCCCGGCTCTATTTTCTGCTGCGCCGTTATCCCCTTCCCGGTTTCCGGCGGCATCCGCTCCATTTCCTCCCGCCGCATTTCCGGCGGCATCTGCTCCATTTCCTCCCTCTCTATTTCCAGAGGCATCCGTTCCATTTCCTGCTGCCTCATCCCTGGCGGCTCCGTTCCCGTCCACGCCTTCCTCTTCCGTACCGCCGCTTCCTAATCCATCCTCTAATGATTCATCTTTGGCATTTCCGTTTCCTTCCAGTTCCGTCCAGAACCCTGACTGCATCAGCCATCCGTCCTGTACCTCCGTTTCCTCCTCCGGATTTTTTCCCTCCTGCGCTTCCCGGAAAATGGCTGCAAATTCCCTGGAGCATTTCGCCACGTTTCCCGCTTTATCGCTGACGCCGTAAATCACTACCACCGAATTCAGTTCCCTGTTTTCAATCAGCTTCTCAATCACTATTTTATCCGTAATCTCGCCGTCTTCATTGTCATAGGCGCTAATCCCCTCCAAAAGCCTTGAAGTCTCCATTCCCTCTTCATAAATGATGTCCATCGCCTGAAATTCAAAGGAAGGCTCTTTTCTGTCCGCCCCCAGATACAGCACAATGCCGACCACAATCAGCACTATATTTACCGCAGCCAGCGCAATACCGGCTATTTTTTCCTTTTTCATCCCAATAACCACGCCTTTCTCCCGCTCCGCCGCCATCCGCCTTCTGCCCCGCAGGCAAAGCTTTACCGGTTAGCTATTGCTTTAACTGTTGCCCTCTTCCCCATACTTTCCATAATATTTCCCATAGTACTTCCCATAATATCTTCCGTAATGGCCGTAATAGCCCTTGCCGTCCATACCTACCTTATTCAGGACCACTCCCAGAATACGGCTTCCTGTCTTGTCCAGCTGGCTTTTCACCGTCTGCACAAACTTATAGCTCACCGCATTATTTTCCACTACAAGCACCGTTCCGTCACAGTTTTTGGCCGCCACCGCTGCGTCAATGACGCTCCCCAGGGGAGGCGTATCGATAATCACATAGTCGAAAGAATTGCGCAGCACCTTTAAAATGGCGAGAAACCTTTCCCCTCCCAGCAATTCGCTGGGATTGGGCGGAACAGGCCCGGAAAAAGTCATAAAAAGGTTATTGATATTGGTCCGGCATATTACATCCGGGTACTCCGCTTTCCCGATTAGGCAATGGGTCAGCCCCAGCTTTACTGCCCCTGTCCGGTAACGCCCCATCAGCACCGATTTGCGCATGTCCGCGTCGATAAGCATGGTCTTGTTTCCCGCTTCCGCAAAAGCTTTCGCCATTTCCATGGCAATGCTGGATTTCCCTTCATTGGGCGTGCAGCTTGTCACCGCAACGATTTTTACATCCCCTCCGCAAAATTCTATATTGCTCCGCAATGTTTTGAACGCTTCCCTTGTCCGGTAATCTTCTGTCCGTTCAAACTGTAGATTCACTTCCTGCATAGCCAAACCCCCTTTATTTCCTCTTTTTCTTCTTCGTCTTTGATTTTTCGCCGCTTTCCGCAATGGGTATCAAAGCAAGCGTACTCAATCCCAGATATTTTTCCACATCTTCCGAAGACTTTATCGTATCGTCCAGCAGATATCTGACAATAATTGCAAAGCTTATGAGCAATACGCCCAGCATGCCTCCTATCAATGTCCAGGCCGACACATTGGGGGATGCCTTGACCGTTGGCATGTTGGCTGGCTCCACCACATTGACCGCTTCAATATCCATTACATTCTGTATATGGCTGCTGGCCACTTCCCGGATGCAGTTCGCCATCTGCATGGCCTGTGCCGGCTCCGTATCTTCCACCGTAATCGCTACAATACGGGTGTCCGTAGGCGTGCTCACATGCACCTGTTTTAGCAAATCCCTGTATTCCGCCTTTAACCCCAGCTTCTGGATTACCTCTTCCAGCACATACCGGCTGTTAATCAGCTCCGCATAATCCTTCGTCAGCTGGGTTCCCATCTGCACGTCGCTGTATGTCACGGAGGATTCGTCCGTCTTATTCAAAATATAAATTTTTGTTGTGGATTCATAGGTTGGCACCAGTATAAATTTGCTTACCATAAAACAGATTAGGGAAAAAAACAGCCCCGTTCCCAATATTACCCATGCCCTGCCAAGGAGGATATGAAGCACCTCCAGCAAATCTATTTCGATTTCGTCATTTTCTCTCCTGTTTTCCATAAATTTTCTCCTGCAACCATTTTCTTCTTTATATATATCTGTTGGCTATGATTTGGGAAGGGTTGACGCGCAGCAGCCTGTCCATATATTCTTTGCCATACCTCTTTTCCAGATAACAGGCGCACTCTGCCATTTCCGGGCTTCTTTTTCCGTTGGTATGGGCATCCGTCGCCACGAAATGTACAAGCTGTTTTTTCAAAAGCTTCCGTACTATCTGCTTTGTTCCCAGCCCGTAATGCCCAAGGATGCTTCCCCCGTTTACCTGTATATAACAGCCCATTGCCATCAGGTCTTCCACTCTCCCCACATCCCTGCATACGCCCTCATAGCGCTCCGCGTGGGCGAGAATCGGGCGGTATCCCGCCGAAAGCAGCTGATATATCCCTCTCCTTATATGCTCTATTCCATCCATAGGGCCGAATTCCACAAGCACATAATCGGAATCCGCCATGGTGCATGCCTGCCCTTCTTCCAATATGCGCACCATTTCGCTGGAATAATAAAACTCATTGCCCGTATACAGCTTCATTTCCATCCCGGCCCGCTCCGCTTTCTCCTGCAGCTGCCCTGCCAGTGCCCGTACCTTCTCCGCTTTTGCATTATGATGCATAGGCTTATGATGAGGCGTTAAGATGACGGCCCTTATTCCATTTCGCTGTGCAATTTCCAGCATTTCCATACTCATCTTAAAATTTTCCGCCCCATCGTCTATTCCGGGCAGAATATGGGAATGAATATCTATGTATCCTTCCATATCGCCGTTTATCCCTTCGCGTGAACTGTCCTACCCGTTCACAGTAATTTAAATTTACGATATTTTTTCGTAAAATAACCTATTTTACGATATTTTTTTCTTCCGCGCATGAAAAAATTTTCCCCTTATCCCAAAATGCCGCTCAATGCCGCCTGCTTCCACATGCGTCCCATGAGCGGTCAAACATGACTTTTTTCAAAGCCAGCCGCGCCAATCCGTTTCTGACGATAAATTTGACGGCTGATAATCCCTTTTACGAAGCTTCCGGATTCCTGTAAGGATGGAACTTATCCATCAGCTGTTTTTTCTGCTGTATGGACGGATGCACATAAAGCGACATGGTCATCTGTATACTGCTGTGCCCCAATATTTCGCTCAGGCTTTTGATATCGAACCCCATGGCAACGCATCTTGTGGCAAATGCATGGCGCAGCATATGAAAATTAAAATATTCGATGCCGCATTCCTCCAGAATCTTTTTAAACCGATATTGCAGCGTGCGGGTATCTATCCACGGATTCCTGACTCCCGCAATAACAGCCCCTTTCTTTCCATCCCACTGCTCCTGCAGCATTTCATACAGTACAGGCGGGATGGGAATCATCCTCTCGGAATCCGCCGTTTTCGGCGTCAGCATGACCACTTGCGTTTTATTTTTGGGGCAGATATCGTTTTTGGTCCTTTGTATATTCCTCTTGATATAAATAATTTTTTCTTCCAAATTAATATCTTCCCAGGACAAAGCGCACAGCTCCCCGATGCGGATGCCCGTATACAGCGCTATCGCTATCCCTAGACAGGTATCCTCCTTCCTGTTCTTCATCAGGTAATTCTCCAAAACGGACAGTTCAAAATCGCTGGGAGGAACGATTTTATTCTTTTTATTCTTAGCCACCGGCAAATCCGGAATCTGCATTTCACAGTCATACTGCTTCCTGGCATAGCGTAGGATACGGATAATAAGGGCGCAGATATAGAACCGGTAGTTATTGGAAAGATGCGCACCTTCTTTTTTCCCCAATTCCCTGCAAAATTTGTCCAGCCTCCGGGTATCTATGCTGGTAATTTCCAGCTTTCCAAGAAAAGGTATGATATATTTATTCACAATTTGGGCATATGCCCCATAAGTGGTAGGCTTCCACCCCGATTTTTTATCTTCCAGCCAGTTTTCGGAAACCTCCTTCATGAGCAATGTACATGAGCTCTTTTTCGGCGCGTTCTGCCTGTAATCCTCCATCTTCTGTTTAATTTCCTTATAAGTTTTTCCGTATATAGATTTATAGCTTCCCCCTTCCCCGCATTCTCCCATCTTTTTTATGCGTCCTTCCCATCTTCCGTCTTTCCTTTTGTAAATGTTTTCTCCTCTTTTTGACATAGTTTCTCCTTTCCTTTTGGGGAGGCCCTTATGACCCCCTTGCTTCTTCTTTTGTAGACTGTTTGACGGTTATTTTGACGGCTTTTAAAATCCAACTATCCAAAATCGCCCCTTTTCCAACACGCAAACATCAATCTGTTAGCTGCCGTTCAACTTCGTAAACAGCAGTCTGTCACCCTCCTTTCCGTTTATCATGCAAATAACAGTTGCTTTTTTAATAATCTTATGGTATTTTATAAAAGGATGTTGCGTCAGCACATAGAAATTTGGCACTTTATGGTACAAATAAAAATATTTTTGTAAAATAGGCATCATAAAAGCCATGTTTTCATTTTTCATAAAATAGGTTATTTTACGAAAACATCGGGCGGTGGAAAATTCCACCGCCCGTTTTTATGCGCAGACCCGCATAAGGAAGTTTGCTGGCAAGGCAGCATGCGGGCCGCGCGGCGAGCAGGAGAAAAAGACGTTCCCCTACTCGATATAATGATATTTACTTATACTTATTTTATATTACAAATGTAATATTTGTTTCTGCAAAAACAGTACGAAGATAATGCTAAAATACAGGGTTATCCTTGTTTACTGTTTCTGCGAATGGCTCATCATAAACTCTTTCAGCTTTTCGTTGGCTCTCTCCAGCTCTGCTCCCAGTTCCCTGTTTTTAGGTATCAAAGTCAGCCAGACCGCTGCCAGCAATATCAAAACCGGATACAGGAACTGGCAGACGGCAATGATTCCCATCCAGACGGAATTCTCAAAGATGCTGCCAAATATCCATAAAACCCCGCCCGAATACATTTCGCCCACTTCCCATATGGCCTGCAGGCAGTCTATCAGGCGGTAAAGCCCTAGCAGATATAAGCAGAGGTCAATTTTCCACCCCCGCCCCATAGCTGCCAGCAGAAATATCAAATCCGGGGCAATCCTGATTACCGTTCCTAAAATAACCGCCATCCCTGTGTCCCCGCCGGTTGCCGTTATAGACACCGCAAAGTTATGGACCAGGCAGAAAATCAGCAGAAATCCTATCACCCGCTTCTTGTTTTTCCAAAACCTCTCTACCTCTGGATATTCCCCATACACCTTTTCCCTATATTCCTTATATTGCCTTTGCAATTCTTTTGAATTTTCCATACCGCACCCATTTTTCTTATTCCAGTTCCGCAAATTCTCTTCCAATGCCCATTATCGCAGAGCCATTTCAGGCCGCTTCATGCTGCGTCCTGAAATCCTCTGGGGGCATTGTCCGTTCATTTGCTGTTTTCCAGTTCCGCAAATTCTCTTCCAATGCCCATTATCGCAGAGCCATTTCAGGCCGCTTCATGCTGCGTCCTGAAATCCTCTGGGGGCATTGTCCGCTCATTTGCTGTTTTCCAGTTCCGCAAATTCTCTTCCAATGCCCCATTATCGCAGAGTTATTTCCGCTCTAATGTATATAATATTTCTTCGAAACATACGCCATCGGTGCCGGGAATACGAAGTTCTTCCGAAACAAGAATACCCTGCCTTACAAAATCCGACGCTTTTTTCACCGACCGGCAAAAGTCTACTCCGTTGACCGCATCCGCCGCTATAATGGAGGCGAATACATCCCCCGTGCCGGAACGCTCCGTGCCGGCCTTGTGGACCTGTATCCATTTCGGCTCTTTCCCCTTTTCCATCACATAATTGGCGATGAATTCCCCTTGGGGTATCCCCGTAATCACTACTTTTTCCGGCCCCCGCATAGACAGCTTTTCCGCCATATCATGCAACTCCGCGTCTTCCCATCCTTCTTCCCTGTATGCCGTGCCTGTCAGGCGGCAGCACTCTGTCAGGTTGGGGGTGATAATATCGCCGTACTCTATCAGACGTTCCATTTCCCCGCACATTTCCTCTGTATAAGTGGCATATATCCTGCCGTGGTCCCCCATCACCGGGTCAATAATGACTTTGGTGCGGCCGCTGCGAAACTCCCTGATGAATCCAATGACCATCTCAATCTGTTCTTTTGAACCAAGGAAACCCGAAGCTATCCCTTCAAATTTGAGCCCCAGTTTTTTCCATTTCCCAATATATTCTTCCATCCGGTCCGTATAGTCGTCAAAAAAATATTCCCCCAACGCCATATGATTGGAAAGAATCGACGTGGGAACCGGGCAGCACTGGATGCCCAAATAAGAAATAATAGGCAAAGATACCGTAAGCGAACACCGGCCAAAACCTGACATATCGTTGATTACCGCTATTTTTTTCTGATGATTGTGAGACATTTTTTCATATTCCCTCTGCTTTTTCTAATGTGCTTTCCCCGTTTACCCATTTATTATACCGATTCCTGCCTCTGGTTTCAACTGTATTGGGGGCTAATCCTGTAAATTCATATCCTTACTGTTCCACAAAATCATACAAAGCGCAACGAATTGTTCAGCGATTGTTCACCTTTTCCCTTTTCCCATTAACTCCTTCAACCAAAAATTTTACTTGTACCCCATACTTTTTTATTTTATTGCCTTATCCTTCCTTCTAAGTTATAATATATCTATCAACAAATATCCTAAATAATAGTAAGCGGAAGATGCGGCAGGGCATTGCCCCGCTTCCTTCCCAGGGTTTGTGTCCGTGCGGCATTCACAAACCGGGCTGTTTGCAGCGCCCCGGCAAGGCAGGGCGCCTTAACAGGTCAAAATATAAAAGCCGCGCAGAAATGAGGTTAAAATGAGCAGATTTACTTTACCCAGAGACATCTATCACGGAAAAGGATGTCTCGCCGAACTGAAAAACCTGAAAGGGAAAAAAGCCATCCTCGTAGTGGGCGGCGGTTCCATGAAACGCCAGGGATTCCTTGACAAGGCTGTGGAATACCTGAAAGAAGGCGGCATGGAAGTCAAACTTTTCGAAGGCGTGGAACCCGACCCTTCGGTGGAAACGGTTATGAAAGGCGCACAGGCTATGCGTGATTTCGAACCCGACTGGATTGTTGCCATGGGCGGAGGCTCTCCTATCGACGCGGCCAAGGCTATGTGGGCTTTTTATGAATATCCTGATACCACATTTGAAGACTTATGCATCCCTTTCAACTTCCCGGAATTAAGGCAGAAAGCAAAGTTCGCAGCCATCCCTTCCACATCCGGAACAGCTACCGAAGTAACCGCTTTTTCCGTTATCACGGACTACGCGGCAGGCGTAAAATATCCTTTGGCTGACTTCAACATCACCCCTGATGTGGCCATTGTAGACCCTGAATTGGTGGAAGGCCTTCCTGCCAAGCAGGTTGCTTACACGGGAATGGATGCCCTGACCCATGCTATTGAAGCCTATGTGTCCACCCTGCATTGCGCATTTACGGACCCGTTGGCCCTCCAGGCAATTGAAATGGTATTCGATTACCTGCCCGCTTCCTATAACGGCAATATGACCGCCCGCGAGGAAATGCACTACGCGCAGTGCCTGGCCGGCATGGCTTTCTCCAACGCATTGCTCGGCATCGTACACTCCATGGCACATAAAACAGGGGCTGCATTCTCCACCGGACATATTACCCATGGCTGCGCCAATGCGATGTACCTTCCTTTCGTTATCAAATACAACGCAAAAGAGCCTACCGCAGCGGCACGTTATGCGGAAATCGCACGCAGGATGGGGCTGCCCGGCGCTTCCGAACAGGCTCTGGTGAACAGTTTGTGCGAAAAGATTGATGATTTCAACGTGAGACTGAATATTCCTAAGACTTTGAAAGATTTCGGCATTGACGAAGCGGAATTCAAAGAGAAAATTGCCAGGATTTCCGAGCTCGCCGTTGGCGATGCATGCACGGGCTCCAATCCGAGAACCATTGACCCCGCCGCTATGGAAAAACTATTTACATGCATTTACTATGGAACAGAAGTTGATTTCTAAAAGTTTATAGACACAGACCTCTCCTTTTGGCAGAGGCTCCTGCGGAAGTAAACGAGATTAATGAAATTTCGGCAGAAACCGGCATGACATCCGCCATGCCGGTTTCTTTATGCTATGAATCCAATCCCGTTACGCAGGCAGTCTCAAAAGCGGCGTTTTCTTCGGGCACTGCCCTGCCTGGCACTGCGCATTATTCCGGCATTCCTTCTGGTGCTGCCACGTCCGGCGCCGCGCCCTCTCCCGGTATCCCCTCCGGTGCTGCACCCTCTCCCGGTGTCCCTTCCGGCGGCACTTCCCCCGGCATTCCTCCTTCCTGGGGCATGCCCTCCACCACCGGCTCGGTTCCCGGCAAATGATAGCAAATCACAGGCGTTCCTTTTTCCACATACCCATAAATCTCTTTTGCGGCAGAATATGGCAGATTAATACAGCCATGGGAACCGTTCAGTTTATAGATATCCCCTCCAAAGGAATCCCGCCACGCCGCGTCATGCATTCCTACATTATTATTAAAAGGCATCCAAAAATTAACCGGCGTGCGGTACGTTTCCCCTACCAGAGTGGCGTCCTTCTGTTTATAAGTAATCCCATAAATCCCTTCGGGCGTATCGTACCCCCTGGATGCGTTGCCCGACACAAAATCGGATTCCAGAACCATCACCCCATCTATGTATAAGAATAAATGCTGCGCCGTTAAATTGATTTCCACATAAGTATCTCCGTAATCAGGCATCCCATAAACTGCCGCCGTCTGATGGTAAACCGGAACCCGTTCCCCGCTTTCTCCCCGTCCAATCATTTCCGCCAGTTCTCTGACTTCCTGCTCCGTGTCCATCCACCATCCATAATCGCCTTTACTAATTGTAATTTCCACTCCGTAACTGGTCTGAAATGTACGTTTTTTGAAAATCGTATCATACTTTTTCCGAAGAGAAGCCACATAATCGCTCATTTTATCTTCATCCAGCGTCACGCGCAGCCCATCCACTTCCACCCAGTCCATGACTGTCCTGCCATCCAATACTTCCTCATCCTGGCCCAATTTGTAAACTATACGGATATTGGACAAACCATTCAATTTTTCAAACGCCGACTGCAGGCGTTCATTTTCCCGGGTAATTTCCGCCGTCTCGTAGCATCCGGCCTCTTCCAGGCTGACTCGTTCTTCCAGTTCCTCCACTGCCGCCCGGATAACATCCAACGTCTTTGCCCGGTTCAGCAGATTTCCCTGGGTCTCTTCCACTATTTCAAACCCATCCCCTTCCGCGTTGCATGCAATATAGGCATTTTCCGGCTTTATGGCAAAATCTTTCCCGAATCCTTTCAGACTGTCCAGCTTCGCTTCCAGCACATCTTCCTCATACGCAATCAGCTTCTCCGCTTCCATGGCCCTATCCTGTTTCAAAAACCATAAATAGCGGTTCTGACTCCTTAAAATCTCCTCAAAGGGCTCTGTGGATAAGTAAGAAAGCCCTATTTCCGTTCCCTGTATTTCCTCTTCCAGCGTAGTTCCATCCCCACATCGTTCTTCTACCCGAAGGGCATATCCCTGTATCCTCTCTCTCAACTCCGCCACCGTCATTCCCGATACATCCGCCTGATTAATTACCGTACCCCTCACAAAATGATTCTGATAAAAGACAACCCCTCTGATATAAATCGCCAATACGCATAAGACAGGCACGCTTATACCCAACAACGCCAATACAATATACTTTCTTTTTTTTGTCCAACCCTTCCAACTATCCGGCTTATTCATCGGTTTTATCTCCTGTTCCAAAACAATATCATGCCTTTTGCCAGCAAAAAACAGCCCGCCTATCCGGCCCTTAGACAAAAAAATAGCAGAAACACTGTTTCATTCAGCATTTCCACCACCTTCCGTACTGCAAAAACGTGCGCTAGAGGATTCGAACCCCCGACCTTTTGGTCCGTAGCCAAACGCTCTATCCAGCTGAGCTAAGCGCACATTCGCTGCAGATGTTTTGTCCTATTTTACAGAACCTTTCCGCAACGATTTTATTTTACATGTATATCCCTCTATTGTCAAGCTATAAAATGAAATATTTCATATTAGTTGCAACAGTATAGCTGGACCTCATTTGTCCGTCAAATCATGCTTGCACGAATTTGACGGACAGATGACGGTCTGTGGGAACGCCCGCTCATGAGCAAAAGCAGCGAAAAACACCAAAGATGCGGTCTGAGAATGGACGTAGGCTGAGCCGTTACCCATAGTTCGCCGCACGCAATCCTAAGCCCGGCTTTATTTCACTCATTCCCTGGAAATGAAGGAATTCCTGCAAATCCTTTCGACAAATCCTCATCCGTAGGGATATAATCCGACATTTTTCCGTCATTATATTTTCCATAAGCCACCATATCGAAATATCCTGTACCGGTAAGGCCGAAAACAATAGTTTTTTCCTCTCCCGTCTCCTTGCACTTTAACGCTTCATCGATTGCAACTTTTATTGCATGGGAACTTTCCGGGGCAGGCAGGATTCCTTCTACCCTGGCAAACTGCTCTGCCGCCTTGAATACTGCCGTCTGTTCTACGCTGACCGCCTCCAGCATCCCGTCGTGGTAAAGCTGGGAAACTATGGAGCTCATCCCATGATACCTTAAACCGCCTGCATGATTGGGCGCTGGCATAAACCCGCTTCCCAGCGTATACATTTTGGCCAACGGACATACCTTTCCAGTGTCGCAGAAATCATAAACATATTTTCCTCTGGTCAGGCTTGGACAAGAAGCCGGTTCCACCGCGATAATCCGGTAATCCGCTTCCCCTCTCAATTTCCGTCCCACGAAAGGCGAAATAAGCCCGCCTAAATTGGAGCCGCCCCCTGCACAGCCGATAATGATGTCCGGTTTTATGCCATATTTATCCAATGCCACCTTTGTCTCTTCTCCGATAATGGATTGATGGAGAAGGACCTGGGACAACACGCTCCCCAACACATAACGATAGCCTTCCATGCTGGTAGCCGCCTCTACCGCTTCCGAAATCGCGCATCCCAGGCTTCCGCCCGTTCCCGGGAATTCCGCCAGAATCTGGCGCCCCACATTGGTAGTATCAGACGGCGACGGAGTCACCTGCGCGCCATAGGTACGCATCACTTCCCGGCGGAAAGGCTTCTGCTCATAGGAAACTTTTACCATATATACGCGGCAATCCAAATCAAAGTAAGCGCATGCCATGGAAAGGGCCGTTCCCCACTGTCCTGCACCGGTTTCCGTAGTAACCCCTTTCAGACCCTGCTTCTTCGCATAATAGGCCTGGGCGATAGCGGAATTCAGCTTATGGCTTCCGCTGGTATTGTTTCCTTCAAACTTATAATAAATTTTTGCCGGGGTATCCAGTTTTTTCTCAAGGCAATAGGCCCTTACCAAAGGCGCCGGACGGTACATCTTATAGAAATCCTGGATTTCCTGAGGAATATCTATATATGCGTCCGTATCGTTTAATTCCTGCTTTACCAGTTCATCGCAGAACACTCCCTGCAGTTCTTCAAAAGTCATCGGCTTCAGCGTTCCCGGATTCAGCAGCGGAGCCGGTTTATTCTTCATATCCGCCCGCACATTATACCATTGCTTTGGCATCTCGCTTTCTTCCAGATAAATTTTGTAAGGTATCCCTTTTTCTGACATCTTCATTCTCCTTTCTTTTTACGGAATATTATAAAATAAAAAAATCCTATCCCAGCTTTACTGCCGGGACAGGACTATTTACCATTCCTGCGGTGCCACCCTGCTTGATGCCTATCGCATCCACTCATGATATGCCAACACATACCCGCTTCTTAACGGAGGTTCCACTCCGGCGCCCTTACTTCCCATTTCACAGTTCCCTCTGCCATGGTTTCGGTTTGCTCTCCAAAGCCCATTCCATACAGCAATCCGTACCGCACTTCCACCTCCTGCGGCTCTCTGCAACATCTTTTCTGTATGTACTTATGCTCTATCAACGATTTATTAAATTCTATGCAATATTTCCGAAAATGTCAATACCCTTTTTTCGATTGCCCTAATTATGTAATAGTTCAGCCTTCGGGCAGCAATTCAACCACCGCCGCTCCGCAAGAAGGCAGTATCAATTTTCCCCCATCCAGGCTTACTGTATCTTGATTTTGCAGCAGCATCTCGCCCTGCTGCCCCAGTTCAAGTTCCGCCCTTTCCCGTCCGAAATTGGCTGCAATAAGAACGTCCTGCTTCTCATTGCTCCGATGGTAGGAAAATATCATCCCTTCCCCCTCATAGTCGGGCCGGAAATCCCCATAGGTAAATACTTCCCCGTATTTCTCCGCTTTCCGCAGGGCCAACAGCTTTTTATAATAAGTGAGCACGGAAAAAGCATCCTTTTCCTGCGCTTCCACATTTTTTTCCGCATAGTTCGGGTTCACTTTCATCCATGGTCTGCCTGTAGTAAACCCAGCATTAGCTTCCCCGCTCCATTGCATAGGCGTCCTGGCATTATCCCTGCTGTGCTTATAGCAGACCTGCAGCGCCTCTTCCTTGGACAAACCGGCTTCCCGGGCTATCTGATACTGGTTTCTCGTATCAATATCATCGTAGTCCTCAATATCCTTCATCCTGCAGTTTGTCATGCCGATTTCCTGACCCTGATAGAGGAACGGAAGCCCCCAAAGCAGTATGCTGGTAGTCGCCAGCATTTTTGCCCCCTCATCGTTTTGGGCATAATCCGGCAAATAAGTGCTGGCTCCTCTCGGTTCATCATGGTTTTCGATAATATTCGCCAGGAAAACTTCGCCCTGGTACTTTTTCTGGGCATCGAATATAGCTTTCCTCCATCTAAAAAAGTCATATCCAGGCGCATCATACCATCCATGCCCTCCTGCCATGGCATCCAATGCGGCAAAGTCAAACATCGTGGAAAAATGCCCCTCTTCCCCTATAAATTCTTTCAGTTCCTCTTTCCTCATATTGAATACTTCCGCCACCGTAAAGGCATCATGTTTTGCAAATGCTTCCCTTTTCAGTTCCCCAAGGAATTCCCCAATCCCTTTCACTTCCTCTACCATCCTGGAGCACCTGACCAATCCATCGCTTCCATCCGGTTCGTAATCCGGGAATCCAGCTTCTTTTTTTATATTCATGATAGCGTCGATGCGGAACCCTGCCAGGCCTTTATCCAGCCACCAATTCACCATCCGGAACAGCTCTTCCCTCACCTTTTTATTTTCCCAATTCAAATCCGGCTGTTCCTTGGCAAAAAAATGGAGGTAATACAAATCCGTTCCCGGCACCGGCTCCCATGTGCTTCCTCCGAAATAGGAGCGGTAATTGCTGGGCGCTTTTCCATCCTTTCCCTTTTCGAAATAAAAATATCCTCCATATTCCCCTTGCGGGTCCGCCAGAGCCTTTTGGAACCACTCATGCTTGTCCGAACAGTGGTTGATAACCAAATCCATCAAAATATGTATATCCCTCTTTTTCGCTTCCCTCATCAGCTCGTCAAAATCATCCATCGTTCCGAAAGCCGGGTCTATTTCATAATAGTCAGAAATATCATATCCCTGATCCACAAACGGAGACTGATAAATCGGCGAAATCCAGATAATATCAATCCCTAATCCCTTCAAATAGTCCAGCTTTTCGATAATCCCCCTAATATCCCCGATTCCGTCGCCGTTGCTGTCGCGGAAGCTTTTCGGGTAAATCTGATATGCCGCCTTCCCATGCCACCATTGCTTTTTCATGCCAAAAACCATGCCCTTTCTCTCATCCTATAATTTTTACGCCTTCATCAATTTACGTTCGTTCTTTTTCTACCATTATAGGAACATACTCTCTTATTTTCTTTCCCCTTCCTGACCATTTATTGCACTATTTTGACTTTTTATCTTCATTGCTGCGGCTTTTCCTATATTGGGAAGGAAGCACCCCCTTCGCCTCCTTGAACCGCCTGATGAAATAACCGATATTATCATAACCGCATTCCAAAGCTATATCCAAAATTTTCCGGTCCGTCCGGTACAAATATTCCGCCGCCTTCCCTATCCTCACCTCATTCACATATTCTGTAGGCGTTTTTCCTGTAACCCTCTTAAAATAGCGGCAGAAATACTGGGCATTCATCTGCACCACTTCCGCCATATCCTGATTGGTAATGCGCTGCCCATAGTTTTCCTGGATAAACCCCAGCACCTTTTTCACATTTTCAATTTTTTTCCCCTCATAGTCCGCAATCCCTCCCATATGGACCAGCTTTCCATTCTCGTACATACAGGCAAACATTTGCAGCAAATAAGCTTTTACACGCATCCTGGCCGCCGGCGTCTCCTTTTTTGCCTCTTCCAATATTTTTTCATATAAGCCCGCCATTTCCGTCCACACTTTATCGGATTCCGTTATCGCCACAGGCAGCTGCACTGTCCTGTTCAACAACGGGCCAATCATCTGGTATTGGACGCTGTCGTAATGCTCAAAGCTAAGCATCTTCATGTCGAACACTACCGCCCCCTCCCGGCAGCCTTCCTCCCCATGGATTCCATGGATGTCGCCGGAGCCCACAAGCAGCATAGCCGGACCGCTCAACCGATATTTCTGCATATTGATATCCAGGCAGAAGTTCCCTTTTTTCATAAAAATAATCTCCCATTCTTCATGCCAGTGGAGATTCACTTCAAATGTCGTTTCCCCTTCATAACAATATACTGCCAGCGGAAATTTAACAGTTCCGTGTACCGCTTCTTCTTTTAGCCCTTTTTTATCCATCCTAAAGCCTTTCCATGTAAAAACGATTCGAACGAATAGCGCCTTTTACAGGCCCGAACCATATACAGAAAAATGCCAGCACTCAGAGACCCTGTCGGTTTCCTCATCCTGGCATTTTCTTTCACGTATTTATGTATTCCGTCTCCATCCACTTACTGCTGTCGATTATTCCAGCATGGAAGCTCCTTCTGTAAAGTCGTTCTGGATAGTGGTAAGCAAAGAGGTCATCTTTTCCATATCCACATCTCCGGAATCCATTGCGTCTACACAAATATCCAGATATTCAACCATTGCATCACAGCCCGACTGGAATTTCGCATGAGCGTCCGCATATTTTGCCGGCGCTTTCAGAGCCCCGAATTCAACGAAAGGCGCTTTCAGGCCTTCGATAAATTCTTTTGCAGCGTCTACATCGTTAGGATCCAAAGATGCAGCATCCGTCATTGCGCTGTTCAAAGCGTTGCCCAGTTCTTCTGCCTTTGCCTCATACTCTTCCTCTGTCAATGTCTCTTCCTGTGCCGCACCATTGCTGCCGCCTCCGCAGGCTACCACAGACATTCCCATTACTGCTACGCATAAAAGCGCTGCGATTCTTTTTACAAATTTGTTTCTCATGACTCCCGTCCTCCCTAATAAAAGATATTTTTAAAATATTTTGTACCATCGAGAGTAATTATATCACCGAAGGCATAAAAAGCAATGGTATTTTTTTACTAAATTATGTCTGTTTTTTTTGTAACTGTAGACAGCCTGAACAAGTAATAATTAAGCCATTCCTATGCGGTGCAATCCCATGCCTGGCCGCAAGCGGCAGTCCGGCCTGCCGCTTTGGCCCTCCAACCTTACTGTCCGCCGATGCGCCTTATTCCGTCTATACTTTGTATCGCGCTGATGGCCGCATCATTTTTTTCCGACAAATAGACAGTATAGCTGTCCGATTCTTCCAACGGATTGCCTTTAAACGATATTTTGATATCTTCATTCAAATATTTATCCGCAAACATCTCCCAGGCAGCTTCCGAGGAAGTGTATTCCACACTTTCCACTTGCTTTATCGAAAGCAGTTCATTTCCTATCTCTTCTTTTCTTTCTCCGGAAATATCTTCGTCAAAGAAAACCTTTACGGATTCCATGCCGGCTTTCTTTTCGTCGATTCCGGCCTTTTCCTCAATTACTGTTTCCTCTTCCATCACATCGGCCGCTAATAAGGGTTCTGAAACTACGTCCCCTTGTGTTCCCGTCTCTTTGGCGGATACAAACACCGCCATACTCCCCAGCAAAACCAATGCCGCACACAAACTTCCTATCTTTGTAATCTTTTTATAATTCATAATTTCCTTTATCCTTTCTGAAACCGCACTTTGTCCGAATTCGCTGCACACATTTGGGAATGAAGACTGAATTTCCGCAAACATCACCAGTGTCATTGCATATTTCCGTCTGTCATTTTCTCCCATAGCGAAAACGACACTTTCATCACAAGCCATTTCCATATCCCGGCTCATGACAAAATACATTGCTAAAACAAAAGGGTTGAACCAATGCAGGCAAAGAGCCGAAATCATCAACAGCTTCCACAAATTGTCCATCCGCCTTATATGTATTTCTTCATGCCTGCACACGCAGTAAAGCGCATTCCGGTCTTTGAAATCCATCGTCTTAGGCAGGATAATCCTGGGGCGGAAGATGCCATAAGTAATCGGCGTTGCAATCCTGTCCGATATCTTCACCTTGACTTTTGGGGTCAATCCAGGGCATATTTCTCCGACAATTATGTCATTTGGGATAGGAATCGCCTCTCTCAGCCGATAACACAAATTCATATAACCGGCTATAAAATATATGGACAATACGCCCACTCCGAAAAGCCATACAAGCCCTGCATGTTCCATAATCAGGCCTTCCATCCCAACCGCTTTCCTTCCCTCGGATATGTATTCCGCCCTTCTTTGCGCCGAAGCCAAAACAAAAGTTGCTTTCCTCCGGAAAAACACATTCTCCACCGGAAGCGCAAAAGGTAATAAGAGACGCAGGATAGCTACCTTCCATAGCAAAGGGAAGGTCCATTTGGGAAGTTTTCGTCCCGCAACCCTCCGAAGCAGCAACGTACAAATAATCAAAATCCCTGCCGACATACTTCTTTGCAACAATCCCATTTTATGCCTCCGTTCATTCTTCCAGCTTCATAATCATTTGTTTCAGGCTCTCTATTTCTTCTTTCGATAATTTTTTCCCGTCAAGAAAGGCAGCAAAAAATTTCTCCTTTGAGCCGTCAAACATCTTGCCAATCAGTTCTTCCGTCTCATAATTCTGCACCTGTTCCTTTGATACCAGAGGGCTGCATATAAAGTTAGGTTCCCTGCGTTCTATCGCACCTTTTTCCACACATTTTTTTATTACCGTATAGGTGGTATTTCTATTCCACCCGATTTCATCCTTTAAAATTTTCGCCAGCTGTCCTGCTGCCAAATCACCTTCCTTCCATAACACTTCCATAACCCGCAATTCCGAATCAAACAATTTAATACTCATAAGGCCACCTCATTCCTTTCGACTATTGCAATAGTCATCGCGATATAACAATACTACTACAATAGTCACAATTTGTCAAGGGAGAATATAGTCTGATTATTTCAACATTCCATACGGTTCATCATCCACTCTCTCAATCCTAAAGATAACCGTCCTTATTCCATCCAACAGCAAACAGCAAGCCAGTATGTGCTAAATACATACTGGCTTGCCTTCTATCTTTCAATGCGATATGAACATTTTAAGTAAAGAAAAATCCACCTCAGCATCTATCTGAATTGGTGGATTTCTAATTAAAACAATGCTGGTGGCCGGACTTGAACCGGCACGGGATTGCTCCCGAAGGATTTTAAGTCCTTTGCGTCTGCCTATTCCGCCACACCAGCAAGGTACTTAATGGGACCTATAGGGCTCGAACCTATGACCCTCTGCTTGTAAGGCAGATGCTCTCCCAGCTGAGCTAAGATCCCCAGCAATATAAACTTGAAAACAAACGACCCGGATGGGACTCGAACCCACGACCTCCGCCGTGACAGGGCGGCGCTCTAACCAACTGAGCCACCGGGCCATTTAATGAATCAAAATACAATGCCTAATATTTTACTGGAAAAAATGGACCTTCGGGGACTCGAACCCAGGACCGACCGGTTATGAGCCGGTTGCTCTAACCAACTGAGCTAAAGGTCCATATTATAATATAATTAAAATGACTCCGACGGGAATCGAACCCGTGTTACCGCCGTGAAAGGGCGATGTCTTAACCGCTTGACCACGGAGCCTGATGAATCGCCATAAGCATCCTGCACAAGGCACGGTGCAAACTCTCCCTGGCTGCCGCCCGCCAGGCTTTATACTGACAAATATTTATTCAATAAATAACCCAGCGAACATTATCTTACCATAACTCAACATATTTGGCAAGAGGAAAGTTCCATTTTTTCTTTCATTTTGTAATCGTTCGACCTTGGAAATAATAAGTAAGGGAAAATACTTCATAATACAAGCGTAAAACAATGATTCTCCCTCAAAGCAAATGCCTAAAAGGAACAATCAATATGCGCAGAGCCCCATAAAAAATCTTTTTAAAGATCCCCTGCTCCAAAGGACGGTAAGCAGCCCCATCCATTATCGTGCCGTCAGGGAAAATGTGGCGGCTGGCTGCTTTTAGTTCCTCTGCCTGGCTGCGGATGGAAGCGTTCAGTTCCTCGCAGTCAATCACCAGCATCATTTCCGTATCCAGATATATACTTCTCATATCCAGATTACAAGAGCCCACAATGCTTATATGACCATCTATGAGTATTGTTTTTGTATGAAGGGCCTGCCCTCCCAGATGTTCGAATGTATGAATCCCGGTTCTGCGCACATTGCCCTTTTGGTTCAGATAATCGGTGCATCCAAACGGATTCGCCCCTCCTTCCACCGCATTGGTAATCATCTCCACCTCTGCCTTGCCAGCTATGTTCGCAAGTTCCTCGTACATATCTCTACTACATATAATATACGGGGTTTGGATTAAAATATCTTTTCCCCTTCCCATCTCATCCGCCAGCCTGTTCCATAGCAGCGGCCGCTTATTGACCGGTTCCATTGGATTCGTGCACAGTTCAATCCCCCCTGTCTCCATTGTTTCCTCTTCCCATTTTATTTCTGTGAATGCCTCCGGATATCTTTCCCTGACTACACGATAATGCTCTTCCAGGAATCCTCCTTTGGAGCCAGCCTTTTCATACGGCTTGGCGCATGAAAGGCTCCATATTCCTTTAAAATATTCCGTAAGCTGCAGATATGAATTCCCCTCACCCGGCCTGGATTCATAGACCAGAATATCCCTGTCTTCATTGTACGAGTCCTTATATTCCCCCAGGAATAAATCATCTGTGTTTCTCCCACCAAGAATATATGCGAAATCATCCGCAATTAGGTATTTATCATGCATACGATAATTAATCTTCCATGGCGCAAGCAAATTTACGGGATTATACAGTTTTACTTGGACGTTTTCATGGGCAGCCAGCTCCCTGAAATTCCTACTCCCCGTAAGGTACAGCATGCCGTTGATTCCATCTACCATGATTCTCACCTCCACGCCGCGATTCGCCGCATGAAAGAGGGCGGCCATCATATCCCGCCCACTGTTGTCATCCCGAAAATCAAAGGTACATAATATAATCCTTTCCTGCGCTTCCTCTATCAGACGAAGCCTCCACAGCAATGCTTCCTTGTTATCATCAATGCAAAGCACCCTCTCCTGTGCCGTTCTCCTATTTTCATCAGCTGCGCCCTTCCCAGAATATTCCTTATGGAAAAGCGGCGGGATGATTATACACGAAATCACATATACAAGCCATATTAAAAATATTCTTCTTACCAATATTGTACGCCTTTTCTTACAGTTCCACTCCACAAAGCTTTCCCTTTCTTTTATCCTTGCAGCATCCTCATAAACTCTTCACTGGTAATCGTCTCTTTTTCATGCAAGAGCTTTACCTCATCCTCTCCTGCCTTCAATTACTGTATATTGCAGCCATATCATTGTCAACAATGAACCTCCCCGGGGCAAGCCCTCAAGTACTGTGCTCGGCTCCTACGTCGCCGCTCACAGTACTTGCCTTTTACATCTGCTTACGCATCTGTAAAAGCGGGGTATCGGGAA
>JAETTM010000039.1 GCA_021769135.1 Lachnospiraceae bacterium
TTGGGGATAAAGTTGGGAATAAAAAAGGATTAAACTCAAGAAGACAAAGAATTATAACAGAAATGAGAGATAATCCTAATATTACTACCAGCGAATTGCATCAGATACTGGGGATTAGCGAAACGGCAGTAGAAAATAATCTGACATTTTTGAAAGAAAATGGATATGTAGAAAGAGTTGGTTCTAAAAAGACTGGTTATTGGAATGTGCTTGAATAAGCTGTTACAAATTATATAAAAATGAGATGAAGCATCTATCAGAATGCTTGCGCCTGTTGGATATTTGTCAGGTGCATTATTGGCAGATTATATCTGTGAACCATTTATGCAAAAAAATGATAAGGTGCAGCAGCTTTTATCTGTGTTTGTTGGTCAGGGAAAGGGTTCTGGTATTGGATTAATATTTGTTGCGGCGGGGCTCACTGGCATTCTCTTTCTTGTAGTTTTAAGTCAAAATAGAAAAATAAAGGAATTGGATGAGGTTGAAATATAGATAGAATAGTATTCGCTTATGCAGAACAGGTGGTAAGAAAAAACTACAAGCTTTCAACGGGATATGAAGATGGAATTCATTGGTTGCATTTTAGGAAACGATAACTTTAACTGACCTACTATTCAGGAAGAAGAGTAGAGAACATATAAAAATGGAATTTGCGGGAGGTACTTAAATGAATAAAATAACTTGTATATGTTTGGGCGTAAGAAGTATGGAGAAAGCAATAAAGTTTTACCGGGATGGTTTAGGTTATAAAACGGATTGCCAGGAAGACAATCCATATGTATGCTTTTTCGATACGTCGGGAACAAAATTTGAATTGTTTCCTTTGGAGTTGTTAGCAAAAGATATAAATGGGGATAATCCACCACAGATTGGAAACGGATTTGGTGGTATTACATTAACATATAACGTGGAACATAAGGATGACGTTGATAAGATCATTGAATTGGTTCGAACTGCAGGAGGAACGATTGTAAAAGAACCACAGGATGTATTTTGGGGAGGCTATCACGCATACTTTAAAAATCTGGATGGATATTACTGGGAAGTTGCATGGGGACCTGATTTTAAATACGATGAAAAAGGTATGCTGCAATTTTAATTTCCAGTTTAAAAAATATATCCTGAAAAAAATATTATTGACATTGGGATAGTTATAAGCTAACATAAAGTTATATTTTAAGAAAGAGCAGGTATGTGGATGTTAATTGTTTCTGTAATGACAAAGAACAACTAAATTTTATAAGAGGGTAAGCACTGAATATAGTGTTTTATTTGTGTTACCCTTTTCAGCATCATTGAATGCTGGTTGTTTCTGCCTTACAGAATACTGCATACACCGGGAATAATTGTCTTATTATAATGGATAAGAAAGCGGAGAAAGTATGACTGTGATGGTCATGCTTTTTTATTGAGCAAACCGTGAAATGGACTGGGTTTTTCAGAACATTGCTGATTTCCTTTTATGGGGAGGTTCTGCTTTTTTACATTATCTTAAGATTATGAATCAGTGGTTTCAGTCTATGTATGATAGGCAGAAACCACTTTTTTATGCTTTTCATTGTTCGATGAACAATATTTAAACTGGAGGTTTTGAAGATGAAAATTATTGAGACAGAAAATTTAACGAAAAAGTATAAGCGGTACAAAAAGCAGGAGGGCCTGGCCGGAAGTATTAAGGGCCTGTTTCACAGGGAATATGAAGAAAAAATTGCGGTAGATGATTTTGATATTCATGTAAATGAGGGAGAGTTTGTAGGTCTGATCGGGGCGAACGGAGCAGGTAAAACGACACTGGTGAAGATGCTGACTGGTATTATTGCACCAACAAGCGGCAAGATACAGGTGATGGGAT
Source organism: Lachnospiraceae bacterium (assembly GCA_021769135.1). Classification (GTDB taxonomy): domain Bacteria; phylum Bacillota; class Clostridia; order Lachnospirales; family Lachnospiraceae; genus Kineothrix. Next base: position 1,853 of record JAETTM010000039.1, read on the forward strand.
TTTATCCGAATAAACTGGAGAAGGCATTTAAGCAGCAATATGCTGTAGTTATGGGGCAAAAGAGCCAGTTGTTTTTTGAACTGACAACAGAGGATACATTGAGATTATTTAAAGAAATATATTGTATCCCGGAAGATGAGTATAAAAGGAATAAGAACTTTTTTGTGGATTTGTTCCAGGTACAGGAACTTATGAATGTACAGGTAAGAACCTTATCCCTGGGAGAACGGATGAAAATGGAACTGATTGCTGCGCTGCTTCACAATCCGAAAATATTGTTTCTGGATGAACCGACCATTGGACTGGATGCTGTGGCAAGTAAGCAGATTCGGACTTTCCTAAAAGATGTGAATGAATCAAGAGGAACCACCATTCTGCTTACTTCGCATTATATGGAGGATATTAAGGTATTGTGTAAACGCTCCATTGTAGTGAATCACGGCAGAAAAATATATGATGGTGATACGGATATGCTATTTGAAAATTATCAAAAGAGTAAGAAAATGACGATATACTTTGAACACAGTGTAGAGTCTGATGTGCCGGAATATTGTTGGGTATTGGAAAAAACGGATGACAAGCTGGTGCTTGAAATACCAAAACAAAATGCGGAAAAAGTCCTGGAATCTTATATCGGTCATTATCCGATTCGGGATATTGGAATTGAGGAAGAAGAAATAGGTTCTGTCGTAGAGCGTATCTATAAGGGGGTGTAGGACGTGAAGAAATATTTAGAAATTGCCAAAGCATACATGAAAGCACAGCTAATCTGGAGGTCGGATACATTTGTAGATGTGATTCTGGCGGTGTCAAAGATACTGTTTGCATGGATCTTATGGAGTATTCTGTTTGAGGGAAAAAAGCAGATAGCGGGCCTGGGATTTCAGACCATGATTTCTTACTATATTATAAGCTCCTATTTATTCCAGTTGGAAAAATCTGCTGAGATCAGCCAGCAGATGACCGGTATGCTGAGAAATGGTACTTTTTCAAAATATATGGTGATACCGGTACAGACACAGGGGTATTTTGTGGCGATGGAAGCAGGGAAGATTGCATTTTCTGCGGGCATTGTTTTTTTAGCAACGTTTCTGTGGTTTTATTTGTTCCGGATTCCATTTGTGCATACAGCCAATATAAAGATTCTGTTATGCGGAATCATCATGGTTGTTTTAGGACTGTTTTTTATGGCGCTGCTCAATTACTTTCTTGGGATTTTGACCTTGAAATTTGAGGAGATCAACATCTTTCTCATGATAAAAGATAACCTTTCCGCATTTGTGACCGGGGCGGTGATTCCGCTTGCACTTTTACCGGAATGGATGATAGCAGGCATGAGATTTTTGCCTTTCTATTATGTCACATATCTTCCGAGTATGCTGTTTATAGGGAAATGTGAGGAGGAGGCAATCACAGGCTTAATCGTCTTAAGTGTGTGGTGCATTGCCTTTCTTGTTTTAAATCTTGTAACTTATGAACATGATCGAATTAAGTATGATGGAGCAGGAATATGAAAAATAATTTAAAATTTATATCAGAACTAATCAAATTCAGATTATCCCATATCATGACATTCCGGCTGGGATTCTTTGCACCGTTTTTCATTAATACCAGCTATTTTCTGGTTCAGCTTTTCGCTTTCGAGGCAATTTACGGACATGTGGACAGTATCCGAGGATGGGGGCATGGGGAAATCCTTATTTTTATTGGAACATTTTCTCTGATTGATGCCATGAACATGACCATTTGCTTTTTTGGGGTGATATCCATACCAGAGAAAATACAAACAGGAGAATTGGATTTATATCTGACCCAACCAGTGAATCCATTATTAAGGATTACCTTTGAAAAAGTAGATCCGGGCGCCATACCACTTCTGATATTCAGTGCCTATATCGTTGTATATGGGGTGAGAGAAAGTGGCGTGAATCTTTCGTATGCGAATATCATTGGATATTTGTTTTTAGTTTTGCTAATGACCATACTGTACTACGATATGGAACTTCTGATACGGTGTTTTGCCTTCTTTGTGTTCTCAGTAGACAACCTGATGAAAATAGAGAATACGGCTGTGGATTTGTGTCTGAAAATACCGGGGATCGCTTTTTATGGAATCTATAAGTTTATTTTTTATTGTGTATTACCGTACGGAATAATTGCAACGCTGCCAACGCAGGCAGTGATAGGGGCATTGTCGGCAAAAGGATTCCTTTTCGGGGTGGTAATCGTGTGCATTTTTACTTTTCTTGCGTTATCTTTTTGGGCATATGGAGTACACAGATATGAAAGTGCAAGTAGTTAGAGTCTTGACTTGTATGGTGTGTTATGAATAATGTCATGTTTTGACTGAATCCTAGAATTGGTTTCAAAAAGAGACTAAAAGATATTATATTGGAATGCTTGAATTAAAAGGGGAGAATAACAATAAGATTGATAATGATTGAAAATATGAGATGCTTTTTGGGAATACTCTTTATACATGGTAGATTATGGAAAGTGGGATTGCATCGTAACAGATTGATCCAATGGCAGATTGCATTAGTACATGAGAAAGGATATAGGTAGGCATGAATGGTATAGCCTGCTACATGAGTTTGTAGGGGCGTTGGTTATTGACCGTGGGAATGGGATAGCGGTAGATACCTTGTATATGGAATTGGTCGAGTTGTTCCCTTGGATATTTTCAGAGGATACGGCAGCAGTACAAGACCAATTAGAAAAGATATTGGATACATACAGGCAGGCAAGGAGGGAAAGGCGGATTGCAAAAGGTAGAAATGACAAAGGAGGATAGGGGGTATTTCAAGAACGGAGTAAAAACCCTATGCGGTACGGAATTGATTCTTGCAACCAAGGTTATCAATGACCCGGACATAAAAAAGATGTTTACGCAAGGTGACCTTGATTTTATGAATAAGGAGTTAGGCAGGCGGGCAGGGGCGATATTTGCAGGGATACTAAGAGGGTTTAAGAAAAAGGACTTTGGGGCGGTTGGTTGCGGAGGAATTGCATATATCCGCATGGGAAGCAGAAAAGAACATCATATATGCGAATATAGACAGCTTATCGGAAACATGGCTTGACGTATTAGCCTATGATTTGCATGTGGATTGGTACGATTACGACTACCCGATAGAAGCAAAAAGGGCAATCATAAAGGACAGCGTAAGGGTACACCAAAAATTAGGAACTAAGGCAGCGGTAGAAAGGGCGTTAGGAGGGATACACCCACAGAGCGAAATTGAGGAATGGTTTTCATACAACGGAAAGCCGTATTGTTTCCGTATAGTGCTTGATACCACAAATTCAAGGGTTGCAGCAGACTATGACGAGATTGTAAAGACGGTTGACATATACAAGCGTCTTACGGCTCATTTGGACGGATTATATTACCAATGCTCTATTTGCGTGGTAGTCATGCCACGCACGGAGTATTTTTTATTTTCTACGCCTATGACAGGGCAGTTAAGGGCAGGCACAGAGCCGTACAGAAACACGGAGGGGGCGGTAGAAAATGCGGTTATCAGCATAAACGCAAGGGCAGCAGGGTATATAGCCGAAGCCGTGAGGACCGGAACGAAGCCGGACAGAAATATAGTGTTTTCTACGCAGGATAGCGGGATTGTGACCGATTCGGACACGAAAGGTTATCCGTTTATAAGTAATCAGACAGGGAAAGCCAAAGCAGGCACGACCCCTTACATAGATACCGTAGGCGGTGCAGGGAGTGAGGGAGTGACGGCAACGGCAGCAGGGCAGGGATATAAATTCTATTCCGATTTGGCAGGCACAAAGCCGGACAGAAATATTTTGTTTGATTCCGTGGACGTGCAGGCAGTAGGGGAAACGGATTTAGAAGCCTATGTATTTGAAAATGCCTTTACAGGCACGAAGCCGAAAAGAAATATTGCATTTTCCGGGCAGACGGCAGAGGTTATAGCGGATTCCGATACCGAGGGGTACGGATACACAGCGCCGACAACGGGAAATGCAACCGCAGGCACAAAGCCGGACAGGGCCGTAGAAACGGCACAGGAGGTAAAGGGCATAGCACAGACGGCAGACACCGACAGTTACCAATACGAGGTCAAGCGTTGCGGTGCTAATCGGTTAAGCAAATAAATGTAAAGGAGATTAAGGAAATGCTTACAGAAAGAGCCTTTGAGAGTTTCAAGAAATTCATTGAAACAAACATTGCATACGCAAAGGTCGAGTATGAGGGTGTGCTGCATAAAGCGGAGATTGTCAGCCGGGAACGCTTGCCGGACGGCAGGGTAGCACTAAGCATACCGATTACGCCGGAGGTATCGGGGGCCACCACGATAACCAAGATTCAGTTGTACGATATTGGTAATAAGTTGTGGGCGGAGAAAACCGAAGCAATCAAGTTAAAAGGGGTGCAGCAGGGCGTACTGTACCGCTTTAGTTTCAACTTTAAGGAGGAATAGCGGAAATGGGATTATTCAAGATTTGGAAAGACCATGTAACGCAGTTTAGCAAAACGTCTTTTACAATGGTATAATGCAAAGCAAAAATTTTTAGATTTTCCAGTGTATAATGCGCTCGGTACTGGTAGCCTCGATTTTGGAAATCAGCGTATCCACCACACGCCGCTTGTCGTCAAAACTAACCTCGTCCCAGTTTTTGAGATAGTCGGAAATGCTGTCAAGCTGAGAGGTTGAAACAGAATTAGCGGTGAGGTCGGCCACCAGCTTTAACTGCTTTTGACGTTCTGCATCCAATTCTTCAATGCGGTTATTGGCGTATTGCAACAAGAGAGGGTTTGCCCCGGTCAGCGTGTCAATCAGCTTTTCAATCTCGCTTTCGATTTTGGCGAGTTTGGCGCGGGCGGCGGTCAGCTTTGGATTATAGCTTTCCGCCTTGCCGCCCCTCAGCGTCTGAAATTCCCGCATTTTCTTTACCATTTCATCATACACCGATTTTTCCAGTTCCTGCCGTGTCAGCGTTCCGGGCCCCGGACAGCTTTTGTTTTCCATGCGCTGTTTACACCTCATGTACGTTACCCCGTTTGCGGCGTTCAGACTCACTAAAGCATATCCGCAACACCCACACTTGATTTTCCCGGCCAGCCATGTATTATGGCATTTCCGGCCATTCTGAAACGTGGTATTTTGGGATAGCTTATGCTGGACGTTCAGCCAGAGCGCCGAGGGAATACGGCCCTTGTGGGGAGCGATAACAAGAATATTTTCCTCCCCCTCCCGGCCCTGGTATAAATAACAGCTATAATCGCCCGTGAACAGTTCCGGGGGGCTTTCGATTTTTGCGCCCTGGGCTTTGAAGTGTTCGTAAATATCCATATCAGCCTGGACGTAAACCGGGTTCCGCAGGAGCTGCGCCAAAAATCCCCGTTTCAGCGTTTTCCCGTACACTTGAATTTCATTCTCGGTGAAATACCGGGTAATATCGCCGTAGGAAGTTTCGGGCTCCGCATACATTTCATACATCAATTCGGCGTATTCCATCTCGGCGGTTTCAATCAGCCGTTTTGTTTTGATACCGTCCATCACAATGGGCTCCGTATCAAAACCGTATGGAGCGCGGCCCCGCATATAGTAGCCCTTGGCACACCGGGAATAAAAGGCGTCCGTCACACGCATCTGGATGCTTTCCCGTTCAAGTTGGGCGAACACGATGCAGATATTGAGCATCGCCCGGCCCATCGGGGTTGACGTATCAAATTTTTCGGTGCAGGAAACAAACTCCACGTTGTACTGTTTGAACAGCTCCATCAGCTTTGCGAAGTCCACAATGGAGCGGCTGATCCTGTCCAGACGGTAGACAATCACCCGCCGGATAAGCCCGGTTTGAATGTCTTTCAAAAGCCGTTGGAAATCGGGCCGTTCAATGTTTTTGCCGGAGTACCCTTTATCCTTGTATTCTTTCGCCTCACCGCCCTTTAGTTCGTAGCGGCAAAATTCAAATTGACTTTCAATGCTGATGCTGTCCTTTTTGTCAATCGATTGCCGCCCATAAATTGCATCTATTCTATTATCCATAATTAGCTCCCTTCCGTTAAACGGGAGCCAACCTACAATTATATTATACCTCGGGCGGCCCCATATCACAAGGATGTTAATGGGTTACACGCGCTGTCCGACGTATTTGCTGAACACGTCAAACAGCTTTTGCTCTACCTCGCGTTTCCGCTGTTCCCGTTCTTTTGGGGGGAGAATAGGGGTGAGATTTTTGATGGTGATTGTCCGCTCTCCCATAACAACGGTTTTGACTTCGCTTTGATACTTTGGCTGTGTTTGCATGAACTCCCTCCCATTTCTTAAAATTTTGGCAGAAGAAAAGGGCGGCACTTTTTACAGTGTCGCCCTATGGCCCGCCCCTACTTTGGGACATTTTGTCCCAAACTTGATAGGGACTATGTAGAAAATGCGCTCCTTTTTGGAAAAACCTCCCCTCACTAACCGAGACATTTTTGGATGATTTTCGGACTGGCCCAGCGGAATTTTTTTCAAAATCCTTTTCATACCCGCCAGCTTGCTCGGCCGGGGCCGCCTGCTATTCAGTGACGGGAAAAACTTCCTCTCATATACCGAGACATTTTTTCATCATTTCCAAGTGGGGAAGTCGGAGAAAATTTTGATACGAGGCTTGTAGCAGGAGGGATGCCGCCTGGCATGGAAATGGGGCGGCACTGTGAAAAGTACCGCCCCGGCTTTGGGACATTTTGTCCCAAAGGGATTTATTTTGTCAACTTGCGGTTCATAAATTTGGGGTTGATATACAACAGGTAAACAAAGGTGACAAGAAGTATCAAGGTAACTCCTACCAGCCCCCTCCCAGAATATATCGCAAGCAAAGACAGCAGGACTTGAATTACACAATACCCCAACTCTATGTTTATATTTTTCCTGCGTTGGTTCTTATCCGGCTCGAAACGGTGATTTGTTGTTACCCATGTGGAGCAAAGCAGCAACCCCACAAGAGAAAAGATAAATGACCATCGATAAACTGTATCATTGTTACGGAGCATATAAGCAAAATGGGCACTGCTACAAAGAAAAGCAGTCTGCCAGATAATAGCCAATTTGATTAAATTGGCTCGAAGAATTAAATTAGGGCCTTCCCGCTTTACAGCGTTCAACAATTCCTCAGATGGAATTTGATAAAGGTCTGCCAATGCTTTCAGATTTTTGGCGCTGGGTTTCGATTGTCCCAACTCCCATTTTGTCACAGCTTGACGGCTTATGCCCAGTTGTTCGGCCACAAGTTCTTGCGACATTCCTGCTCGATTGCGAGCGTCTTTTAGGTTATCATGTAAGGCCATATCGTTATCTCCTTTCGGTCATACTATAAGCCTTTAAGTCCGCAAAAGTCAAGCAACTATCCGGCAACTGTTGGCTACTTTCACGTTTTCTCTGGGAATTAAGAATTATTTTTTGTTATTTCTGTTAAAGACAGTTGTAACTGGTACACATTTTCCTTGCCGTCCCTATCTTTCGTAGTAAGCTCAAAATAGAGAATGTTTTTCAAATCACTTGTATCATCAATCTTTATTCTTCTAATTGCGCTGTCCCCCGATATTTGCCCTAAGTCACTGGAAACATTGACCGTATCTCCCGTCATGTCTACCACATTATTAGAAAGAATAACATCCTTTTTATCGCCAGACATAATGTAAAATGTGGTGGAGTACGATGTAATGTTATTGAAAAAATCATCAGTTACTTTCAAGTCGCCGCCAGTAAAGATTTCCTCTGTGCCATTCAAAACAATAATGCCATTTGAAATTGAAAGCTGTTCATTCTCCCCACTGAAAGAATACACTGTTAGCTGTTCCTTTTCTACCTTTTCACATCCAACTAATGCCAACATAAGTATTGTCAGAAAGACCAACACTTTCGATTTTATCATATTCAATGCCTCCCACTTTCTAAGTTGTCAATAGGCATTAGGTATATCACATTCCTGCCCAACAAAACCACCCCAGCTTTGGGACATTTTGTCTCAAAGTCGCATTTTTAATCTTCATCTTCGATATATTCAAGAATATCCCCAGGTTGGCACTTTAGAACTTTGCAGATTGCATCTAACGTACTGAACCGAACAGCTTTTACTTTTCCCGTTTTCAAGTAAGAGAGATTGACATTAGATATACCGACCTGGGCCGCCAAGTCATTAAGCCGCATTTTTCTGTCCGCCAGCACCCGGTCAAGCCGAATAATAATCATAGCGTATGATCCACCTCGTCCTGCAAATGCACCCCATAATGGATGATGTATGCAGCTACAATAAAAGCGATGCTGGGGATAAGCATATTAAAGGTAGTCTGCCCTGTAGAAATGGACATTCGGCCATTAGATACGAGGTTGATAAGCCAGCAAATCAACAGTTTGATAAATGGAACGAAAACAGCCACTGAGAATTGGAGTAACCCATAATAAAGCAAATAAGAGGAGTTTTGTTCTGTAAAAATTTCCCCTTTGTTTATATTGGCAAATACGCGGCTTAAAAACCAATAAGCAAAAATCATAGGAACAATATTGATGGCATACATGAAAGAAAGCCCTATCTGAATTGTTGGGTCAATCCGGTCATTATCATTCGTCCATACATGAATATCATCGCCTGTATGAACAGTCATACTGCGAGAATGTGAATTGTGATTTTCCTCTGCGTAAATTGCCCGTTCAAAGGTTCCTGTTTTTGTATGCAGGAAAAAAGTTTGACGCCCCATAAAACTGAGAACAGTACATAAGACATAGAAACAGATTGCAAAATAGCAAGCAAATTTCATTAACTGAGCGGCAGGTCTTGCAAACCGTTCATTTGCGAGTTTCTGAATGAATTTCATAGTTTATCACCTCGGTCTTATGATAGCAAAGAAATTCAAATATGTCAATAATAATTTAATGTTTACCATTAAATTATTATTGACATATTTTATCCAGAGGAAAACTCGCCACTATATCGCAAAGCCTACTGGTATGAACGCTATTATTTTGCTATTTTTGGGGGGAGTGCACAAACGGCAAGCAGGGCAAGTGTGGCCACACTTGCCATTTTTGACTGGCCGGGGGCCGTCAAAAATGCTTGTTGGGGAGCCTCCCCAAACCCGGCTCTTTGGGACAAAATGTCCCAAAGAGGTTGGCTGCGTCACCGCCGCTGTCGCGCCTGTTCCTTATTGTCCCGCCCGTCCATCAGTCCGGGCAAACGAGTGATGCTGCGGCCTACCATTGAGGGAAGAACCGGGACGGCACTATGAAAAGCGCCGTCCCAGCTTTGGGACATTTTGTCTCAAAGATACAACTGCTATATATCATTTTACAAAGGAAATATAAATTGTAAAACTGTTAGGAATATAGCTGATGCCCAATCCCTTTTCCCCATTAGATAAGAGCGTACCAACAGAAACATAATCTTGCCCTTTGATTTCCTCGGATGTATCCTCAATTACAGAAAAGCCTTCTTGTTTTAGGAGTTCCATATAGTCATTATAATCTGTTTCACTTATATTTACCAAATTGATACTGCAATTTTCGTGCTCCGTATCAAGTGCCGCCCAACTCACAGTTCCAGCGGGGATAGGAAGTCCATCAGTGTATGTATTTGTGGGCCATACGCCTTCGTCAAGCATAGTTATTTTGGGGGATTGAGCACTTTCATTTGCGTCTGTTGTCGCGGGTGGTGTGTCTTGAGAAGAACACGCCGACAAAATAATCATAGCTAATAAAACTAATACAACTTTTTTCATAAGTTACCTCCTGCTGTTGTAAATGGTACGAATAATTTGGATTATAGCAATCACAATGGCGATTAGCCCAATTACTAACATTATTTTTGCGATGTCTATCCCCAAAACTCCCTCAACTTGAATATTTGTCATCGCATCCGCGGCTCCGATTGCATTATTCGGTGCCTTCCCAAATTGTGCGATAGTGAAAATTGAGAAAGCAACAACGGCAACAAGTAGAAAAATTACACTTGATATAATTCCTCGTTGTCTTTTTGGTGCGGTACTATTAGTGTCTAATTGTTCAATCGTATTTTTGACAAAATCGCTTGGAGTTCCTAAGCGTTCAATGACTTGTTGTTCCGTTTCGCCGTGTTCCAATGCAGAACCAAAAATTTCGTTTAGATCCCGTATGATTTCGTTTCTTTTTTTGTTTGATAGACATAAGCCAAATTCTTTTTTGACCTGCTTTATATACCGCTCTTTCATTCTACTACCTCCGCGTGTTGATAACTGTCTATAAAACTATTTACGCAATCCGTATAGTTCGCCCAAAATGAAATTAACTCATTCAAAATATCTGTTCCTTTTGGAGTAAGAGAATAGTATTTTTTTGAACCTCCATTAGCAGCGGCCGGAGCTAAACGGCATTGAATTAGTTCGGCCTCTTGCAAACGGTACAAAATTGGATAAATCGTCCCCTCTTTTGCATACCCCAAAACAGATGCTTTATCATTTAGTGCTGTAATAATTTCGTAGCCATAAGTTTCCTTGCATCCTATTAAGCATAGGAGCATCATTTCAAGAGAGCCTTTTTTGAATTGCTGAACATACCGATTATCCATATTCCCCACCTCTCATTAGCCTTGCTATTTAGGTATACTAAATAGCAAGGCTAATTATACAGCCACCACAACAGAAAGTCAATAGCTCTACCCAAGATTAAAGACATTTTAATCATTGTATGCAAATAGCAAGGCCCCCCAAATCTGGCTCTTTGGGACAAAATGTCTCAAAGTCCAGCCGCCCAATGTTAGCTTTTGTGGAACGAATAGGGCACAGGACATATAAACATACCACCCCCCTACTGAACGCGACCGGAAACCCTTGATACAAGCGGCTTTCAAACGCCTAAATGCTAACAGTCCAGCCGTGGAAAATAAGCGGTTTTACAGCGCGTTCAACCCTATCCCCCCGCCCTTTCCCATTCATGGGAAAGGGGGCGGCTCTGGAGGATATATCCCCCGCCGCGCCGGGAGGGGTAGCACAGCCGGGGCAGGCCGTCAAGGGCAAGCCGCCGCAAGCGGCGGTGCTACGCACCCTTGACTGCCCACTCCCGTCTGTGCTCAATAGTAGGCGGCGACGGGGGATATACCACCAGAGCCCCTATGCAAAAATGCGCGGGGACAACGATAGCTTTGGGACAAAATGTCTCGAAGTTACTGCGCGATAATTTGACTTTGCGGGTGGAATGGCCGGGGTCTGCTGGGGGCCGCCTTGATAACCAAAACAGGGCGGCCCCCAGTAGACTCCGGCCATATCGCAGAAAAAACCACCGCTTTGAGTTTCCCCAATAGCGGCGGTTTCGTGTAGGTTGGCTCCATTCTTTAAGTGTCGTATTATTATACCCTTGTCAAATACACTAACCGTTACAAGGAAATCAACAACGCAGACGGCACGATAACCCATGAAGCGGTAGAGGGCGAGGTAATACAGGAGGGTACACCGCAGAACGCAAAGAATTTTAACGATATGGAGCAGCGTATTTTGGCAGCCGGGGAGGTTGCCGGACTTGCTATGTTAAAGGTCGGAGCGGTGGAAAGCAAGGTTGAGGGATTGGCAGGCGAGATTATCGAAACTACCTTAACCAATTCCAAAGAGTACCCTTTCAACAATTCCAAAAAAACCCTTGCACTCAAAACACCAAGGGGCAACTTGGACTATACCGTATTCGTGGAATCAAGCACGGGGGACGCAGGCGGAATAGGGGAAATCAAAATAACCGATAAGCAGTTGAACGGTTTTAAGATTGAGTTTACCGGGGCCGCCAAGGAAGTATCCGTAAAATGCACCGTACAGGGAGGTTACGCATAATGGCAAACGTGATTATCAAAAGTGCGGAAAGAAAGGCACAGACGGCAGCAGTATTAAACGCTTACGGCGTGGGCGGTGGCAGGGCGACCGCAGAACAGAGGGAAGCAGCCGAGCATATCGCAGTACGTTCCAATGAAGCGTACAAAGAATTACAGAGAATGGGAGGTAAAAGGTAATGGCAGCAGCAAAGATTATTGTAGTTGAGAAGAACGAGGGCGGGAAAATCCCTTATGAGGTATCGGGTACGAAAATCATCTTTGGAGAAGATGAACTCATGGTAAATCTAAAAACCCGGCAGCGTGACTATGAAACAACGCTTGACATCTGCAAGGACAAGGAAAACGGCTTGACGGTTGGGGTCAATACGTCCTCTACGGAATATGTGGCACAGGTCACAATACCCGCCCGTGAATATGAGATTACGGATACAGGGAAGCAGGACGAGGACGGCAACCCGGTAATGGAGAAAAACCCGTTGGGGAAGATTCTGAAGAGGTATTGGCTACTGCGAGAAGAATGTTGGAATATCTCGCTAACAGAAGAAATCCGTAACATTTAATATTAAAAAGCACATCTATAAAGGGTTGTCCTTGATCCGCGTGTCGGAAGATTTTCCCGAAAATTTTTTGCTTTGAGTACACAACATATGTAAAAAGTAACAGAATATGAAAAAAGTATATTAAGACTATTTCTTTAATCAAAAAATCGAAAAAAAGGAAATCTAAATTAGAAAATAGTAGATTCAAAAGAGGAAGGGTTTTTGATAAATTAATTATAACAAATTGTTGAGATAACTATATAAAGGAGGAAGATATCATGAAAAAAAGACAATTCGTTGCAGCGCTGATGGTGGGAGCTATGGCGTGTGGTCTACTGACAGCTTGTGGAAATGATTCTTCGCAAAATCAGGAGAGCCAGCAGGAAGCAAATCAGACATCTGGGGTGGACTCAGAGGAGGCTTCTTCAGAAGGAGGGGATACAACTTCAGACAGCAATGCCGGAACACAGGAATTGTCCGTGACTACCTGGGATAATGAGTCCAGCCCACAATTTCAGGTCATCATTGATGCTTATGAGGAGAAGAATCCCAATGTGAAGATTAAAATTATTGATACTTCTGCAGATGAATACAACAATTCTCTGGGGATCAGCCTTTCTGCGGCACAGCCGGACCCGGACGTGATATGGGTTAAGGATATGGGGTCAATGCTTCAGATGGCGGATAAGGAACAGCTTCTGCCTATTGATGATTTTATTGCGCGGGATAGCCTGGACCTGTCCATCTATAAAGGGGCGGCAGAACAGTTAATGTATAATGATAAATCCTATGCGCTTCCCTACAGAAATGACTGGTATGTTCTTTACTATAACAAAGATTTGTTTGATGCGGCCGGTGTGGAGTATCCTTCTAACGACATGACATGGGAGGAATACTATGAATTAGCTGCCAAAATGACAAGCGGCGAGGGAAGCAGCAAGGTATATGGTTCGCATAATCACACATGGCAGGCATTAGTGACAAACTGGGCAGTACAGGATGGAAAACATACGGTTGTGGAGAAGGATTACAGCTTTATGAAGTCTTGGTATGAAGAAGGCCTTGCGCTTCAGGATAACGGTTATATTCAGGATTACTCTACTTTAAAGACGGCAAATATCCATTATTCATCGGTATTTAAGAACCAGCAGTGTGCGATGATGCCAATGGGAACATGGTTTATCGCTACTATGATGCAGTCGCAGGAGGAAGGGGAAACCGATTTTAACTGGGGTATCGCAACAATTCCTCATCCCGAAGGCACAGAGGCAGGTTATACCGTAGGTGCACTGACTCCGATTGCAATCAGCGCTTATACGGATCAGGCGGATTTGGCGTGGGATTTTGTAAAATTTGCATCTTCTGAGGAAGCAGCGGAAATCCTGGCTGAACAGGGTGTGTTTACGGGTATTCCTTCGAAGGCCGCTTTACAGACGATAGCATCCGCTGAGCGTTTTCCTGAAGGGGAGAGCAACATTGAGGCACTTAATTATATCCATTATTCTTTTGACCGCCCATTAGATCCTCAGATTGAAGAGATACGTACTGTATTAAATGAAACACATGAGATGATCATGATTCATTCCTACAGTGTGGATGAGGGAATTGCGGAACTGACAGAGAGAGTTGCAGAAATTAAGGGATGGTAAAACCGCTCTTATCCATGGAGGATGTGCATATGAGTAATGGAAAAACAAGTTTTCTGATTTCTGGACAGAAAAGAAAGATTCGGAATAATATGACAGGGTATGCCTTTATCCTTCCCAATTTAATTGGTTATACCATATTTGTTTTCATACCAGTTATTTTTTCCTTTGTACTGAGTGTTATGAGCTGGGATGGATCGAAGAGGCCGATGCAGTTTGTAGGGCTTGCAAATTTTGCAGAAATTTTTGGAGACAGAGTTTTCAGGGGAACATTGGAACATACAATCAGCTACGCATTAATGACTGTTATACCAACCCTGATACTGGCCCTTTTGCTTGCAGTGCTTTTAAACAGTAAATTAAGAGGGGTGGCAATCTTCAGAACTGCATTTTATTTTCCATATATAGCTTCCATCGTTGCGGTAGGCGCAGTATGGAATATGTTATTTCAGCCGGACTTTGGGCCTGTCAATGAAATCCTTAAATTCATCGGCATCGGGAACCCGCCCAGATGGGTGGTGGACAAAGACTGGGCAATGATAGCAGTCTCCATTGTAAGTGTATGGAAATATATGGGCTACTATATGATCGTGTATCTGGCTGCGCTGCAGGGAATATCCAGTTCCCTGTATGAGGCAGCAAGTATTGATGGTGCAAATGGGCGGCAGAAGCTGTGGTATATTACAGTGCCTATGCTGACACCGACTACATTTTTCGTGATGATTATGCTGACGATCCAATGTTTTAAGGTTTTTGACCTAGTTTATGTTATGACAGGAGGGGGTCCTGGAAACGCAACCAAAACACTTGTCAATTATATTTATGAAAAAGCGTTTACCAGTTGGGAATTTGGCCCTGCCAGTGCGGGAGCAATCGTTCTGTTTGCAATTGTTTTAGTTATCACTTTGATCCAGTTCAGCGGAGAAAAGAAGTGGTTCAAAGATTTATAGGAGGGGTTGGGATGAAGGCAAAGAGAAAAGCAATAAAAATAACCCTGTACATTCTTTTGATTTGTCTGTCAGTGGCTATGCTGGTTCCGTTTTACTGGATGGTGATCTCATCTTTGAAGTTAAATAAAGATGTGTTTTCCATACCGATGAGATGGTGGCCGGAAACCATGCACCCGGAAAATTACAAGGTGATATGGGAAAAGCTTCCGCTGGTTACATTCTTTAAGAACACTGCCAAATTGACATTGATTACCACGGCTGTCCAACTGTGCACCAGTTGCTTTGCTGCATATGGTTTTACAAAATGTAAATTTGTGGGAAGAGACCTCATTTTTCTCATGTATGTTACGACTATAGCAGTTCCGTGGCAGGTGTATATGGTTCCGCAGTTCATTCTTGTTTCCAAGATGGGGTTGAATGATACGCATATCGGTTTGATATTGATGCAGGCATTTTCCGCATTTGGTGTATTTCTGATGAGGCAGTTTTATATCAGCATTCCGGATGAACTGTGCGAGGCGGCAAGAATTGACGGGCTGAATGAGTTTGGGATTTTTGCTAAGATTGTGTTTCCGTTAGGAAAGCCGGCGATGGCTACTTTGATTATCTTTACATTCACAAATGTGTGGAATGATTTTATGGGCCCGCTGATTTACTTGAAAACGAAGGAGCTTAAGACTGTACAGCTTGGCATACGTATGTTTATTTCTCAGTATGGGGCAGATTACGCATGGATTATGGCGGCTTCTGTATGTTCTCTTATTCCCATCGTGATTGTATTTTTAAGTTGCCAGCGGTTCTTTGTGGAAGGTGTGGCTGCCAGCGGTATCAAGGGATAGACGGCAGCTGCCCATATGCTGGGAAAGGGTATCCAATCATGGTTTAGAGTATTTTTCGGACAATATTAGGAGGAATAAAAATTTATGGCTCAGACTTTTGATACGCTTATGAAGTATCCAGCCGCGGATGAAGGGCTGGTCAGGGAAGCTATGGAGGCTGCTATTGGGATTGTCAGGGCAGATCTGCCAGTATTTACGGATCGTTTTCCATCGTCCAATAGCTTTCATGGTTTTTATGAAGCGACAGAAAATGTGGAGTGGACAACAGGTTTCTGGACGGGAGTTATCTGGCTGGCCTATGAATATACAAAAGATGATACATTCAAAGAAGCAGCATGCGTGCAGGTGGACAGTTTTTTTCATAGGATAGAGAATAAGATAGATGTGAATCATCATGATATGGGTTTTTTGTTCAGCCTCTCCTGTGTGGCTGCACATAAGCTGACAGGAAACGAGAAAGCTAGGCAGGCTGCTCTGATGGCTGCGAATCATCTTGCAGGGCGGTATCGGGAAAAAGGAAAATTTCTTCAGGCGTGGGGCAGTGTGGGGGAAGCGGCAGAGTACAGGTTAATCATTGATTGTCTGTTGAACCTTCCACTGCTGTACTGGGCCAGTGAAACAACCGGAAACGGCCAGTATGCGCATATGGCTGAGAATCATATCAGGACTGCGATGAAATGCATTCTGAGAGAGGATGATTCCACCTATCATACGTACTTTATTGATATGGAGACAGGGAAACCATCGTATGGCGTAACACATCAGGGGAATCGGAACAATTCTGCATGGGCCAGAGGGCAGGCCTGGGGAATATATGGCATAGCGCTAAGTTTTCACTATCTGAAAGATGAATCTTATATTCGGCTCTTTGAGAGAGTGACTGACTTCTTTCTTTGCCATTTGCCAAAAGACCTGATTCCGTACTGGGATTTTGATTTTGACACCGGAAGTACGGAACCCAGAGATTCTTCGGCGGCAGCTATCGCCGTGTGTGGAATGCTTGAAATGGCAAAATATCTGGATGCCAAAAAGGCGGAAAAATACACAGGTGCAGCGAAAAGGATTTTATATGCATTGATTCAAGCATGTGGCAATAGGGAGCCGGCAAAGTCCAATGGTCTGTTGCTCCACGGAACATATGCCAGGGATTCCAAGGAAAATACCTGTAAGAATCGTGGAGTGGATGAGTGTAATACATGGGGGGACTATTTCTATATGGAGGCTTTGACCAGAAGCCTTACAGATTGGGAGATGTATTGGTAGGTTTGGCAGATAAGGATGCAGCAGGAGTCTGGAAGGCATGATGTATCAAGCAGTAAAAGGTGCAGATGTCAATAGGCCTGTCAGGAGTTTAAGGTTAGGGAAGGAGCTGCAATGAGAACAAATTTAATATATATCTTTGCAGATCAGTGGAGATATCATGCGATGGGGTGTGTTCATGCCGATCAGGCTGTTACGCCCAATATGGATGATTTTGCGGGGGAAAGCCTCTGTTTTGACAACGCTTACAGTACATTTCCCCTTTGTACACCTCACAGGGGAAGTCTGATGACTGGCAAATATCCATTTTCGCTCGGGTTGTGGACCAACTGCAAAACGGGCCTGGAAGAAAAACTGATGCTAAAACCGCAGGAAATCTGTATCGGAAATGTATTGCAGGATGCAGGATATGAGACTGCATACATCGGAAAGTGGCATCTGGATGCACCGGAACAGAACTTTACATGCCATCCGGAATCAGGGGCAGTAAACTGGGATGCCTATACACCGCCGGGAGAAAGGAGGCAAGGGTTTGAGCATTGGCTGTCTTATGGAGCGTGTGATGATCATTTGAATCCCCATTATTGGGCAAATTCACCAAGACAGATTTGTCCGGGAAAATGGTCAGCGGAATATGAGACAGATAAGGCTCTGGAATATCTGGACAAACAGAAGGATGGTGAGAACCCGTTTGCCCTGTTTGTGTCCTATAATCCTCCGCATCTCCCATATGAATTGGTTCCAGAACGCTATTATGAGCGATTTTGTAATCTTGAGATAACGTGGCGCCCTAATGTGCCGGCCGAGAAACGTACGCCGGAGATGGAGACGATAGCCAGGCAGTATTTTGCCGCAGTATATGGGATTGACGAACAGTTTGGACGAATCCTGAGGTATCTGAGGGAGAACGAAATGGAGGAGAATACCTTGGTGGTGCTTTCGGCAGATCATGGGGAGATGTTAGGTTCCCATGGGCTTATGAGCAAAAATGTCTGGTATGAGGAATCGATTCATATCCCCTTGCTGATGCGGCAGAAAAATCGGATAAAGCCGGGAAAGAGTGAAGTCCTTTTTGCCAGTCCGGATCACATGCCTACGTTGCTGGAATTATTAGGCCAGCCAGTCCCGGATACTTGCCAGGGAATCAGTCACAGCGCTTCTGCCCTGGGTATGGAAGAGGCGGGGGCGGAATATATGTTTATCTGTTCCTATCCGGGAATGCCGGAAAGTGTTTCTGCTTTTGCCAGATTGGGGCAGACTCATAAGGCCCATGGATGGCGCGGAATCAAGACGCGGGAAAACACTTATGTGATAACCAATGGCTATATGCCGGAGGATAAGCAGGTAGAATATTTGTATGATGATAAAAACGATCCATGGCAGCTTCATCCGCGTGTGATTGAGAGAAATTGTCAGGATGCAAGGATTTTGGAATTCAGGAAACTGTTAAAAGAGTACCTGGCCATGCTGGGAGACCCTTTTTTGTGGGAAAAGGAACGAGATGGCCTGGATTGACAGCCAGAGAAAAGAGAGGAGAATAATGGGAAAAAAACCGGTACTTGTTATTATGGCGGCAGGAATGGGAAGTCGTTATGGAGGTTTGAAGCAGATTGACCCGATTGACGAGCACGGAAATCTGATTATTGATTTTTCCATATATGATGCAGTGGCAGCAGGGTTTGAGAAAGTAATATTCATAATAAAAAAAGGGATAGAGGAAGAATTTAAAGAACAGATTGGCAGGCGAATGGAAAAACATGTGGAAGTTACCTATGTGTACCAAGAACTGGATCAGCTGCCGGAGGGGTATCGTTGCCCTGATGGGAGATCCAAACCATGGGGAACAGGCCATGCAGTGCTTTGCTGTGCAAGAGAGCTGGGAGATGTACCCTTTGCTGTGATCAATGCAGATGATTATTATGGCAAGTCTGCGTTTCAGGCTATTTTCGAGCAGCTTTCTCATATAGCAGCTGATGAAATGTACCATTATACTATGGTGGGATATGAGCTGTATAAAACATTGACAGATTACGGCCATGTTGCCAGAGGTGTGTGCGCTTTGGATGAGAGCAGTATGCTGCAGGAGATTGTGGAGAGGACGCGAATCGAAAAACATGGAGATCGGGCAGAGTATACAGAGGATGACGGGAAAAGCTGGACCGCTTTGCCGGAAAATACGATAGTATCCATGAATCTGTGGGGATTTACACCCAGTATCATAAAGGAACTGGAAAAGGGCTTTTCATCATTTCTTGATGATAATCTGGACAGTAATCCGCTGAAGTGCGAGTACTTTCTGCCGTTTGTGGTGGATCGGATGCTCCGGGAGGGACAGGCGGATGTTAAAGTGCTTCGTTCTGCGGATAACTGGTATGGAGTTACGTATAAGGAGGACAAGGAAAGAGTAGTGGAAGCGATTCGTGCATTTAAGGAAGCTGGGCTGTATCCGGAATGCTTATGGGAGGAAAAATAGTGGACTATCATAAAATTGCTGTAGGTGCATGCGAAAAGATAGAGGAGGTTGCAGGGCAATTCTGTGTAGCAGGGAAGGCGTCAAAGTGCGGTCGGTATGGAAACGGACATATCAATGATACTTTTTTGCTTTGTACAGAAGAGGGGGAACAGGAACACCAATATATTTTGCAGCGGGTGAATACCCATGTATTTCAGAATCCGGAGGGTTTGATGCGGAATGTATCCGGTGTTACGAATTACCTGCGGGATCAGATTGTCAAGGCTGGAGGGGATGCACAGCGGGAAACACTGACGCTGATAAAGACGAAAGCCGGGAAAGATTATTATGTGGACAGCCTGGGTTCATGGTGGAGAATGTATCTGTTTATCAAAGATGCCACAGGATATGATACGGTAGAAAATGAAGAAGATTTTTATCAGAGTGCGAAGGCGTTCGGACATTTTCAGAGGCTTTTGGATAAGTATCCCGTATCAATGTTAACGGAGACAATTCCGGATTTCCACAATACACCAAAACGTTTTGAAACGTTCTGCAAGGCAGTGGAGAGAGATGTGCGTGGACGGGTTGGGGATGTTAGTAGAGAAATTGCATTTGTCATGGATAGAAAAGAGGAAATGTCCATAGTGATGGATAAACTGGGCAGTGGGGAGATCCCCTGCCGTGTCACACACAACGACACGAAGTTAAACAATGTTTTGCTTGACAACCAGTCGAGGCAGGCCATATGTGTTATTGATTTGGATACGGTCATGCCTGGAACAGCAATATTCGATTTTGGTGATTCCATCCGTTTCGGTGCCAATACCGCAGAAGAGGATGAAAAGGATTTGGGTAAAGTATCCCTTTCGCTTTCATTGTATGAAGCCTATACAAAAGGGTTTCTCGAAGGCTGTGCGGGGAGTCTTACGGATGCGGAAGTCAGGCTGCTGCCATGGGGGGCAAAGCTTATGACATTGGAATGCGGCATGCGCTTTTTGACCGATTATCTGGAAGGGGATAATTACTTTCGGATTCACAGGCCGGAGCATAATCTGGACCGGGCTCGAACGCAGTTTACACTGGTGGCCGATATGGAACAAAAATGGGGTGAGATGAAGCGGCTGGCAGAAATGTACTCAGACATATGAGGTTTATGGGGGGTATTTTTGTGACTAAAAGAGAATAGGTGACTGAACAAAGTAAAGAGAGGTCCGGCAGAAATGCGATAACATTTTCTGCCGGACTCCTCTATTTTTTAATTGCTGTTTTCCTGTGAAGTACAAGTTCCCCTTTTCCTGGTGGCTTCTTTGATTGGAAGTCCGGTATTATAATCTAACTGACGGGGTTCGTACTCTTCATTTTCCCGTTGTCTGGTCATCAGGCGGCTGTTCCAGGTCTTGTCGTGGGGATAGCTGTTCCACGGGCGATTCTCCCAGTAGTATCCGCGAAACGGGTCGCGGGTGTTATACATATTATCAAGCAGTGCTTTGTGCAGGCGTTTCTTTTCATTGTCCAGGGAAGCGTCAAAAATCAGATTCTTCATTTCTTCAGGATCATTCTTCAGGTCGTAGAGCTCATCGGATGTCATCAGGTTGATGACCAGCTTATACCGTCCGTCAAAAACACAGCGGACAGGTTGGTAACCGCCAAATCCATCGTGATCGACCTCGTATCGCCCAAATTCCATAAATACATACTCATTGGTTCTCTGGCCTGTTTTCAGCTCTTCATAAATACTTTTTCCTTCAAAGACCTTTGGCTTTGGCACTTGGAAGATGTCACAGATAGTTGGGGCCAGATTGATGTGCGAGACCGGGTTGGAATTCACCTGGTTTCGGCCAAAACCGCGTACAATGAAGGGGATGTGGGTGATCTCCTCATACATGGCGGGCCCCTTGGCGGTCAAGGAGTGGGAGTAAAGCATATCACCGTGGTCGGATGTGTATATTACAACAGCATCACTGGCATAATCATCCACCGCCTTTAACACACGTCCGATCTCATAGTCAACAAAGCTGTTGCAACCGAGAAAATATTTAAAATTCATGGAGAAATCAGGCGAGGCTGCTTTCATATAGTCGCTGCCTGCCCATATTCTGTGATGTTCGGGTTTATCCGCAAGTGTATCAAGCAGGTTGTTTTTGCGGGGGAATTCATAATGTTCATATTTGGACCAGAATTCCCTGGGACAGAGGCAGGGGTCATGGGGCTCGTCATAGGAGAGCACCAGAAAGTAGTCTTCGTCCGTATTCTGATAGTTCTTCAGGAAATCAATTGCTTTGTCAGAACAGCGGTGTCCAAAGGTGAATTCTTCTTTGATATCATGGGTTTCCATGCTCTGGGCCTGACGGGAAAGATAGCGTTCCTCCTCTGTGAGTTCATCCAGATAATTGCGCATGTCATACCAGTAATCGGAATCCCAGCCATCCGGGCATCTGCCCAGCCCGAAGTAGTCGCCGCCATCCAGATGCCACTTCCCGATATAGGCGCTGTGAATGCCATGATCTCTCAGCCGGCGTCCAATATTCTGGACATTGTCGGACAGCCCCATGCAGTTTGACCAGCCGGCGCAGGAGTGGGGATATGTGCCAGTGAATATTGCAGAGCGGGCAGGCTGGCAAACCGGCTGTGTGGTGTAAGCCTGCTCAAAACGGATTCCATCGGCAGCCAGTTTGTCCAGATTGGGGGTAATCATGTCAGGGTTGCCATAACAGCCCAGCATATCGGTACGTGTTGTGTCAGTCATGATTAGAATTACTTTTTTACTCATAAAATTGATTCTCCTTTCGTGAATGAGCAATATATGTATTTGATAATTCTTTATTTATTTATTTTGTTCCGGCATTCATAATTTTTAGGGGACATACCGGTTACTTTCTTAAATACTTTGCTGAAATAGTATGCGTTCTCAAATCCCAGCTGGTTAGCAATTTCATAGATTAGATATTGGCCGGAATTGATTAGTTCTTTGGCGTGTTCGATTTTTACCTCGGCAATATAATCTGAAACAGTTTGGTTCATATAGTTGCTAAAGGAAGTGCTCAGGTAGCCGGGGCTTATTTTTAGATACTCCGCAATATCTGATAATGTTAATTTATCCTTATAGTGTTCATGGATGTAGCGTTTTGCCATATGTACAAACTTGTCGGAGCGTTTCTCCTTTCTCTCGGTCAGCAGGGTGCACATTTTATCACAGAAGCTGTTTAGCCACAGCAGGATATCATCCAGGCTTTTCAGCTGTGACAGTTGTTCGGCGATATCGATGCTGTATGGGAAAGCGTTATCCTCTAAGCTTTCGTTTTGCAGCAGGTCGTGCAGGTAAGAATATATATTGATACAGGCGCTGGCTGCCTGGGTCTTATCCGGTTTATACTGCCTAAACAATTCGGAGAGTTCACGGAAAATGTCTTTCAGATTTTCGCTTTCGTTTTCGAGTACGGCAGTGGACATGGGCCTTTTTAGGAAATTGATATTAAATTCTCTTTGTACAGGCTGACCGGGGCGGGATTCCTGGTTTTTGTAAAATGAAATGCACAAAGAAGACTCGTAGTAACAGTGGTTCAGAGCGGACTGAGCTTCTTTGAAAGCCTCAGGAAGCATCGTGGGTTCAGCTTTCTTCTGGCTGATACCGAACAGGGCGGTCAGGGCAAAATAGGTGCCAAGAGCCACATTGACTTTCGTGCAGAATTCAGAAAGAGACTTCTTATTATCGCTTTCAGGCTTGGGGCAAATCACAAGGAGCAGGGTATCTTTGTGAGGAATAAGTATAGTGTGATTAGAAAAATACCGCGCTCCTATTCTCGATACAATGTCCAGAAGCTGGTTGGAGATAAACTGAAAGTCATAAGCTTCTGCATGGCCGAAAAAAATCTGTTCTGGTTTCATCTGTAATAAGATTAGATACGCATTCTGATATCGGGCGGATATTTCCGGATTAGAGGGAAAGTCTGCATCCGATGCGGAAAGAAGGAGCTGGGAAAAGTAATTGCGCTCCTGCTGTTCTTGTGTATCTTTTAAAAGGAGTGTATACAGTTCCTTATTGTGGTGGCTTTCCATACGGGAGCAATGTTCCTTGGCTCTGTCCAGGGCTTGAATCAGTGTTTGCGGCTGAAGATCAAGTTTCACAAGATAGTCAACGGCACCCAGATGCACAGCCTGTTTCGCCAGCTGGAAATCCTCCAGATTAGTGAGGAAGAGGAAAGCAAATTCGCAGTTTTTTTTCTGGCAGGCTTCAATTAATTCCAGGCCATTCATCACTGGCATACGAATATCTGTGATGATGATATCTGGCTGGGTTTCCATGATTAGCTCAATGGCATCATGGCCATTGGTGGCTTTCCCTACGATACAGCAGTCATGTTCTTCCCAACAGATAAGGGATGCAATACCAGCTAAGATCAAAGGTTCATCGTCGATCAAAATGATTCGGTACATAAGAGACTCCTTTTATATAAATTCTAATGGAAGCGATACTGTAACACAAGTGTAGACGCCTACTTCACTATCGATTTTAAGTCCATATTCCTGGCCGTATACCAGTTTGATCCTGCGATCAACATTCGGAAGCCCGATCCCGCTCATGTAATTTTTGGTTACCCGTGAGGTATTGGTCAGCAGGCGGGCAATATTTTCTTCTGATATGCCGATGCCGTTGTCGCGGATACTGATATATAGAACCTGCTCTTTTGAAAAAATGTGGATTTTGATCAATCCTGGTTTCCCGCTCGGTTCGATGCCGGAAAAGATACTGTTCTCCACTAACGGCTGCAAAGTCAGTTTGATGATGCGCGCATCGTACAGTGCAGGAGCATCAACGGATATTTCAACATCAAAAAGTTCTATATAGCGTATTTTTTCAATGGTAATATAATTGTCGAGAAAATCCAGTTCCTGTCGGACAGTCACTTTCTCGTTAAATCCTTTTGCCATATTTTTCAGCAAGGATGATAGGGCGGAGACTACTTTCACGATACCGGTATTGTGTTGCATCGTTGCGATCCATTTAATAGAGTCCAGGGTATTATAGAGAAAATGAGGGTTAATCTGAGCCTGCAGCAT
This sequence comes from Lachnospiraceae bacterium, assembly GCA_021769135.1. Taxonomy (GTDB): domain Bacteria; phylum Bacillota; class Clostridia; order Lachnospirales; family Lachnospiraceae; genus Kineothrix. The sequence continues at coordinate 26,402 of JAETTM010000039.1, forward strand.
TTTGATTTCCAGGTTCATTTTTTCCTGTTCATCCCGAATCCGGTTTTCCATAAGAGTAGAAACATGGGCTGACATTTCGTTGATTTGCCGGCCGATGATTCCCAGTTCATCATTGGATTCAATATCCGGATTCTTGCTAAAGTCGCCGGAGGATATAACCTCCATATGCTCCACCAGGCGCAAGATAGGGCGCGTCAGATAGCGGGTAAACAACAGGGATAAGGAAAAACCGATAGCAATGCTGGATATAAAGACCAAACCCAAAGTGGCACGTATGGCATTGGGGTTTAGTGAAATATTTTTCAACGGCAGCACTTCACAGAGGATTAGGCCGCTGACGGAGAGGCGCTCCCAAGTAAAAATACAGTCTGTATCGGACAGCGATGTTTTTAAACAGCCGGATTGTTCCGGATGGGCATTCAGAAAAGCCTGTATATCCATCATGGAGAATGATTCCATATTCATGCTGCTGACCGGGGAGAAATCATTGGTCATGATGAGGATTGCCTTGTCCTGGGATAAAAGTTCCAGCGTGTCCTGAAACAGTTTTGGGGAAAGCGTAAGGCAGACCCATGCATCCTCAGGGGAATCCTTTCTGGAATATTGCAGCGGGCGTATTAGGGGGAGGAGCTGGGGAATGGTTTTGGCATTTAAAGGAAAGGGATTATCCCTGAGTGTCAAGGTGTACTCCCGCATATTTTTATTGAGCAACTCATGAAACCATGATGCCGCCATTATGTGGTCGGCATCATGTGAGCTGCCGTAGGAGGTTCCGGCCTGTATGAAAAGAGAACCTTTCTCATATACCGTAATTTTATGGATGTATTCATTGTAGCCGGAGATGGCACAGAGATCCCTTAATACATTAGCGGCATAAATTTGGGATTCCTCACCGGAGCGGCTGTCATAGCCGGAGAGGATGGAGGCAAGGAATAAAGATTGCCGTCCGGCGCAGTTCTGGACAATGTTAATGATTTCATCGCAGGCGATTTCAATTCTGGATGCAACCAGATGTAAGCGGTTGACGGAATTGGCAGCTTCACTGTCGATGACATCTTTTTTATAGAAAGAATATGTGTAGATGCTGATTATGAATGCGATGCAGACAATTACCAGAAAATTATACAATATCATACGTTTTCGGAAGGTAATAGGTATCGTATTCTTGTTCATCAGATTCACCCTTTCAGTGCATTTTATATGCCTATCATGTACAGTTATTTAACCTTATTATATAAAATGGAGTTGATTTTTACAACGCGATTAGGCAAAATATACATAAAGTAACAGAATAAGAAAAAAGTATATTTTTCCTGGTGTCAGGGTCAGAAATGAAAAAATAACAATTTGATAGTTGAAAGGACAATATATATGGCAGAAGATTTATATCAGGATGCCAAAAGAAATGGGAAGGGAGATTCCAACGAAAGAAGACGGCGGAACAAAAAAACAGGAAACCGCATCATCAGTATAGCCGCACTTGGCCTGTTGCTTGCAGCCTGCGGTGCGCCGTCAGCTTAGTGTCGAACCTCACTTTTGAAAAGAGCCATATGGCGGCCAGCTTCACCGATTACGGTGGCAAGCCGGGCATGGGATGGGGTGATGGCACAATGCCCAACGTAGGTGCGGATAAGTGGAAGTAGGAGAAGTTATCCATATGGGTACAAAATGTGGTTTCATGCGGCCAGGAGATGTGGATAACTTTTCAGGAGAACAGGAGAAATGTTGAAAAATACGTTTTGGGAAATTTTCTTGAAAATAAGATAGGTTGGCATTAAAGTACCTTTCAAAGCTGTGGATTATGAAATGTGATTGTAGAGAAAGATGGATTTTGCTATAATAAAAATACTGCAGAAAAGTATTTGTGCAAGAAAAATTTTGTGCCCTGCTCCAATGCGGCATAACTGATTTGCATACAATAAGAGCAAACTGCCCGGATTTGATGTACCATTATATGGGGAATCCCATGAAGGAGAAAGCTGCTTTAGCGGACTGTATTGAGGGCCCAAGAAGGGAGATTGGCTATTATGGCTAATAGTTTCAGGGAGATTGTGGAAGACTGCCCGGTGATTGCCACGGTCAAGGATGAGAAGAGCATGGAGAAAAGCTTTGAGTCGGAGAGCAGGATTATCTTCATTTTATTTGGCGATATTTGCAATATAGCCTCGATTGTGGACCGGGTGAAAGAACAGGGAAGGATTGCCATGGTACATCTTGACCTTGTGTCGGGCTTCGACGGCAGGGAGATTGCGGTAGACTATATCAGGAATATGACAAGGGCCGATGGAATCATATCCACGAAAACTCCACAGATTAACCGGGCGAAGGAGCTTGGATTGTATGCGGTGTACCGCTTTTTTGTGCTGGATTCCCGCTCTTTGGAGAATATCCGTAAGCAGAGCGCGGTGACGAAGCCGGACTGCATCGAAATACTTCCGGGGATTATGCCCAAGATTATCACCCGCATTGTGAAGGCGCAGCGGATACCCGTGATTGCCGGGGGCATGATTGACGATAAAGAGGATGTGATGCAGGCGTTGAAAGCCGGGGCAACAGCCATATCCACAACAAAGCAGGAACTTTGGTTCATTTAATTCTATAGTGTGCTTCTGCCTTGCGCTGCCCTTCATTTCTTTGTGCCAGGCGCATTCCGCAGCCAGGGCTTTTGACACCCAAATCAAAATAATAAAATTCTTTGAAGATTTGAAAACTTTTTCCAGCAATCATGACAATATATATATGCAAGGGCAAATATTTGCAAATTGACTTGAAAGAAGAAGGAGGATGGCTGCTATGAATAATGATGAATTCGAGCGGTTTGTCCTGAAGTTTGGAAAGGATATTCTGCGGTTTTGTCGGATGACAGCCGGAGATGCGGAAAGCGGGGACGAACTGTATCAGGACACTATGCTCAAACTGCTGGAGAAAAAGAAGAGGCTGGACTCTGCGCAGAATACAAAGAGTTACGCTTTATCCACTTCAATTTATCTTTGGAAGAATAAGAAGAAAAAATATGCAAACAGAAGGAGGCTGGTTCCGATTGACAGTATGGATGAGATGTCCGACGAGGGATATGAAGTTTCCGATTATGAGAAGGAAGCTTCGCCGGAACATATTGTGCTGCAGCAAAGTGAGATAGATATGGTTCAGGGCCTGGTTGCATCCCTGCCGGAAAAGTACAGAATACCAATCTATTTGTATTATTCGGCGGATATGCGTATTCATGAGGTATCTGAGATTCTCGGGCTGCCGGAAGGAACCGTTAAAAGCCGAATGCGGAAAGCAAAAAAGCAGTTAAAGGAAAAATTGGAGGCGATAGGATATGACAGATGAAAAATTGAATCAAATCTTAAAGCAAGCCCTTGCTCCTGAAATAAGCGACAGAGAAATCCGGGTACATAGAAGGAGGAAAAGTGTGAAAAATAAATTTTTCACACGCAAATTTGTGCCTGCGGCCCAAAGTTTGCAGGTTATGGAAAGGGAATGGTTATTGACAATGAAGAAATTTGGGAAAATAGGAAAGGCAGCGGCTGCGGCTGCGGCGGCGGTAGTTGTTGGAACCCTCGGGCTGGGTTATTTTAATCCGGCGCTGGCGGCAGAAATTCCGCTGATAGGGAAAATTTTTGAAAAGGTTGAGGACGATATCACATATTCCGGCGACTATGGGGATAAGGGAACTGTCCTGACAAATGAGGATAATGGGGGCAATTTGGACAATTCGGACTATTCCGTATCCGACAAAGGAATCACGTTGACTGCATCGGAAGTCTACTGCGATGGATATTCCATATTCCTTACGGTGAATATTGAGGCGGAAGACGCGGATTTTACTCATATCCCAGAGCATTACACAGGCATGAATGCGGCGGATGACCGGATGGCAGCAGGATTTTATATAGGCGGGACATGGAGCGTGGATGGAAGCTCCCCCGAGCTGCTGGAAAACAGGTTCGAGGGAGAAGTAATCGACAGCCATACATTTGCAGGCATGCTGAAGGTGGATTTCGCGGAAAAAGCTGCGGGCAGCGGAGAATTTAATTTAAACGTAAACGGCCTTGGCTATGATAATGACAGGATGCTTGACAGCGAAGAAATATCCGCATCCCATTGGACGGATGGCAGCTGGAACATCGCCATTCCGTTCGAAGTAAACGAGACGGATATAAAGACGATTGAAGTGGGCGAGAAAAAAGGGAATATTACCCTTGATAATGTAGTGATAACTCCGTATCAGGTAATCGTCCATGCAACAACGCCGGGAAAACAGCGGGAACTGACGGATGACAGGAGGGAAAAGCTGCTCTCAAAGGATCCGGATATGACGGATGCAGAGATGTTTGAGCTTCTAGGGTGGTCTTATGAACCATGCCAGACAATCTGCTTTAACCAGGATGGGGAGATGCTTTACGCCGATACGGAAATGGCAGGCAGAGCCGGTTTTGCTGTTCAGGGCAGGGAGATAACAACTCTGTACATCTTCATCTTTGACAACCTTGATGACTGGGCACAAATGGAGAGCGAAGGGATGAACAGCAGCGTTGCCAATAAGGCTGTCATAGCCAAGGAAATTCGTGTGGAGTGAGGGGATGGGGAACAAGTAACAAAACAGTCTCCGCACTTTGCAGAGGAAATATGCCGCTAAGGCGGCGCATGAAGGGCTCGGCGAGCAGGGGAGAAGGATGTTCCCCTGCTCGATTGCCCGAACAGGTTAAAACAGTTCCACATCATTAAGCAGGAAGTCAATCAGATTGCAATGGAAAAATCCGTTGTCATCATAGAAGCTGTGCGGAATATCCATGCGAATCACGATTTTCTTAAAGAAGTCTCCTGTAAGTTTTAGAGACTGAAGTTCCGCGTTCTCCTTCTGCTTAGTATCCATCTGATAAGTGGACTGGATATAAATGCGGCAATCCCCATCGTTCACAACGAAATCAATCTCACGTTGGATGCGTTCATCCTTCTTTCGCTCTGTGACCATGCCAACATCTACGGAATAGCCGCGCTTTACTAACTCATTATAAATGATGTTCTCCATGATGTGCCCTGGGTCATATTGTCTATAATTAAGACGTGCATTGCGCAGCCCAAGGTCTGTATAGTAATACTTGTTCGGATAGTTAAAATAGGTCTTGCCCTTCACATCGTACCTCCTGGCGCGTGAAATCAGAAATGCATCCATAGTATGTGTGAGATAAGCCGAAACAAGTGTATTATTGATGGATTCGCGCCTCATGGAAGTCAAGGCATTGGCAATATTGGTTGGATTGGTAAGAGAGCCAATCTGTGAGGCAATAAAGTCCAAAATCGCATTGAGAATATCTTCACGTTCCAGTTTATTACGCTCTACGATGTCTTTCACATAGAGTTCTTCATACAGATTGGAAAGATAAGTTTTCTTGTCTTTTTCATCCGTAAGAGCAATGATGCGCGGCATACCGCCGTAAAGCATATATTGGTTTAATGCAGTACGTTTTTCGCCTCCCACATGGGAATAGAATTCGTCAAAGGACAACGGATACACACGGATTTGCGTTGCCCTGCCACGGAATTCTGAGGCAATATCCTTGGAAAGCATTTTAGAGTTGCTGCCTGTCACATAGACATCCAGGTTTTTATAGGCTTTTAGTTCGTTGAGCATATCGTAAATTGTTACCTCAATGCCGCCGTTTTCCTCATCTTTGACTTTAATTGTGAACTGAACTTCATCTACAAACAGATAGAACTTTTCGTCCTTTTTGCTGTTTACAATAGAGTCTACATAGTCGCAAAGGATAATCGGATTGCGGTACTTATAATATTTTCGCTGGTCAAGCTCCAGACGGATGATTTGTGCTTCCTTTACACCTTGGGAAAGCAGATACTCATAGAATAAGTCAAACAGCAAGACGGATTTTCCGCAGCGACGAATACCGGTAATCACTTTTATTTCGCCATTCCACATATTATGAATTAGCCGGTTCAGATAGTAATCTCGTTTAATCATATCTTTTCACCTCTAACTTTTGCCGTACGCGTCATAAGTTTTAGATGAGTATAACACGAAGGCTTCTAGATTTCAATGAGATATCTCTAACTTTTGCCGTATGCGGCTTAACTTTATTATATGGCGCATTTTCGGATATTATGCAAAGGTAAGCATCAAAAAAGTAACCGTTCAGCCCACACATTTGGTGCTTTTCGCTACTTCGCAGCTGCTTTTGTTACGATAAGCCGGCTCGCGAAGCGTGGCGGCGTTCGTTCATAAGCGGGCATTCCCTCAGACCGTCATTTAGTTAACACCTTAGCCAGCTGCGAGATTGATAAAATCCTCAAGGAGCCCTTTGAAAAACGCCGGCACTTAGGCGCTGTGTTTTAGCGCCTTATGTGTCCGCTGCGTTTTTCGCAGAGCGAGAGCGTGGCGACGGAGGATTTTATCAGTCTCGCAGCGTCCGATGCCATTCACTTAATGACATTGCTGGCTGACCCAAAAAAATTTAGCATATTGCGCATCCGCTAAAATTATGCTATGCTAAGTACAGTTAAATATTGAGTTGGAGAAACGGAGTATGAAAACAGCGGCAATAAGCCGGTTTGTTTTTGTACTCTTTTTTACGATAAGCCGGCTCGCGAAGCGTGACGGTGTTCGTTGCGCAGGCCCGTATATGGAATTTGCTGCCCATGCAACTGCGGACCCCGCGGCGGGTAGTAGAGGAGTTTCCCCTTAAAAAACAATTGGAAGGAAGGGCTGTAAAAATGTATGATATTGTGATTATCGGTGCAGGGGTTACGGGATGCGCTATTGCAAGGGAATTGTCCAGATATCAGTATGACACCGTGGTTCTCGACAAGAACAGCGATGTGTGCGAAGGCACGTCCAAAGCGAACAGCGGCATCGTCCATGCGGGCTTTGACAATGAGCCGGGCTCCATGATGGCGAAGATGAATGTACGGGGCAACGCTATGATGGAGGGACTGTCGAAGGAACTGGATTTCCCCTTTAAACGCAATGGCTCCCTGGTGCTTTGTTTTGATGAGAAGGATATGGGGAAGCTGGAACATCTGCTTGAGAAGGGGAGGAAGAATGGCGTTCCGGGCATCCGGATTCTTTCGAAAGAGGAAGTGAAGGAGCTGGAGCCGAATGTGACAGATGATATGGTGGCGGCATTGTATGCGCCCACAGGCGGCATCGTATGCCCTTTTGGCCTCACCATTGCAATGGCGGAGAACGCCTGTGAAAATGGCGTAAAATTTGAACTCGATACGGAGGTTATGAACATTATACCGAAAGAAGGCGGTTATATACTGGAGACTTCCAAGGGAGAGATTGAGAGCAGGCTGGTTATCAATGCGGCCGGGGTATATGCGGACAAATTCCATAATATGGTCAGCGACGAGAAGATTCAGATTATCCCCCGGAAGGGAGAGTACTGTCTGATGGATAAGAAAGTAGGGGGGTATGTGACAAGGACGATTTTCCAGCTCCCCACCATTTACGGGAAGGGCGTGCTGATTACGCCCACCGTCCATGGCAATCTGCTCACCGGGCCGACGGCTGTGGATATCGAGGATAAGGAAAATACCCAGACCACCCAGGAAGGGCTTGAGGATTTATTGAAGCGGGTGGCGGTCAGCGTGCCCGAGGTTCCTACCCGGCAGATTATTACTTCCTTTACCGGGCTGCGAGCCCATTGGACGGAGCATGAATTTATCATTAAAGAGGTGGAAGGGGCCCCGGGATTCATTGATGTGGCGGGAATCGAGTCGCCAGGGCTTTCCAGTTCACCGGCAATCGGCGAGTATGTGGCGCAGCTGGTGCAGGGGATTTGCCCGATGGAGAAAAAAGCGGACTTCGTGGCGACCAGAAAAGGGATTCCCAATGTGGCGGAAGCTTCCTTCGAGGAACGGCAGGAGCTGATTAAGAAGAACCCGGCATATGCCAATGTAGTATGCCGGTGCGAGGTGGTAACGGAAGGCGAGATTATGGATGCCATCCACAGGCCTTTGGGGGCAACTACGGTAGACGGCATTAAGCGCCGGACGAGAGCAGGAATGGGGCGCTGCCAGTCAGGGTTCTGCGCGCCAAAGACGGTGGAAATCCTTGCAAGGGAACTGGGCAGGGATATATCGGAGATTACAAAGTCAGGCGAAGGCTCGAACTATTTGACAGGATATAATAAGGAGGACATATAGGATGAAGACAGGGATTGCAATCATCGGCGGCGGGCCGGCGGGCCTGGCAGCGGCAGTAGCGGCCAGGGAAGCGGGCGTTGAAGATATTCTGATTATTGAGCGCGACAATGAGCTTGGCGGTATTTTGAACCAGTGCATCCACAATGGCTTCGGTTTACATACCTTTAAGGAGGAACTGACGGGACCGGAATATGCGGAAAGATATATCGAAAAGGCGGAGGAACTTCGAATCCCTTATATGCTCCATACGATTGTGGTGGATATTGGGGAGGATAAAGTGATTACGGTGATGAATAAGGAGCGGGGGATGTTCCGGATTGAAGCGAAGGCAGTTATCCTTGCAATGGGATGCAGGGAGCGTTCCAGGGGCGCCCTCAACATCCCCGGCTACCGCCCGGCGGGCATATATTCCGCAGGCACTGCCCAGCGGTATGTGAATATGGAGGGAAGGATGCCGGGGAAAAAGGTGGTTATCCTTGGCTCCGGCGATATCGGCCTCATTATGGCAAGGCGTATGACCCTGGAAGGGGCGCAGGTCCAGGTGGTGGCGGAACTGATGCCCTATTCCGGCGGTTTGAAACGTAATATCGTGCAATGCTTGGATGATTATGATATCCCGTTGAAATTAAGCCACACCGTTATTGACATTAAAGGAAAGAAGCGGGTGGAAGGGGTAACGTTAGCCAGGGTGGATGAGAACCGCCGGCCGATTCCGGGAACGGAAGAATACTATGAATGCGATACGCTGCTGCTATCCTGCGGCCTGATACCGGAAAATGAACTCTCATCCCAAATGGGGGTGGAGCTGAACCCGGTCACCTCCGGCCCTGTGGTCAACGAGAGCCTGGAGACCAACGTGGAGGGGGTATTCGCCTGCGGGAATGTCCTCCATGTGCATGATTTGGTTGACTATGTTTCCGGTGAGGCGAAGCTTGCGGGAGAAAACGCGGCAGCATATGTGAAGGGGGCCCTGCCGAAAGCCGGGAAGGGGATCCCGCTAAAAGGGGAAAACGGGGTACGCTATACGGTGCCCTGTACGGTTGACACAGAGAGGATGGCCCAAAAGCAGATAGTCCGCTTCCGGGTGGGGGATGTCTACAGGGATAGCTGCCTTTGCGTATATTATAATGATAAGTGCGTCAGCCGGGTGAAAAAGAAGGTGATGGCACCGGGAGAGATGGAGCAGATTACGCTGCTTAAGTCAAAGCTGCAGGAAGCCGGCGATTTGGAAAGCATTACTATCAGGATTGAGCAGGAATAGGGGGCAGGATTGAAAGGAGCATGGTTATGAAGATGAAAACAAAAGAATTAGTATGTATTGGGTGCCCTTTGGGATGTAACCTGAAAGTTGAAGTTTCCGAAGATGGAGCTATGGAGGTTACCGGAAATACCTGCCCCCGGGGCGCGGACTATGCCAGGAAGGAGCTGACGGACCCAAGGAGGATTGTAACATCATCGGTTAAGGTCCAAGGCGGCCATCTGCCGTGCGTGTCGGTAAAGACGGAGACGGATATACCGAAGGATAAGATTTTTGACTGTGTCAGGGCATTGAAAGATGTGGTCCTCACCGCACCCGTGGAGATTGGAATGGTGGTGGCGGAGGATGTGGCTGGCACTGGGGTTAGGGTGATTGCAACTAAGAAGATTGATAAAGCGTAGTACTTTTTGTGGGAAGAGGGCATCTGTCAATAATGATGGGTGCCTTTTTTATGCGCAGGCCCGCATAGGGAAATATGCTGCCAGAAGCTCATCGTAAAATTGCATAAAAAACCCCCACCAAATCGAAAAACTCCCACCCTTTTTCACTAAAAAAGTATTTGTTATAGTATATTTACAAAGCAAAATATACAAAAGGAAGGAAGAAGGAATGGGTGAGATAATTGTCTCTATGAAAAATATCTGTAAGTCATTCCCCGGCGTGAAGGCATTGGACAAAGTGGATTTCGAGTTGAAATCCGGTGAAGTGCTGGCGCTGCTTGGGGAAAATGGCGCGGGCAAATCGACGCTCATGAAAGTGCTTAGCGGCGTTTACACCAGGGATGAGGGCTCCTTAACGATTTTTGGAAAAGAATACGGTGACCTGACTCCGAAACAGGCGCAGGAAGCGGGCGTTGCGATTATCCATCAGGAACTGAATATGTGTAAGCACCTGACGGTTACGGAAAATATGTTCCTGGGCAGGGAAAGGCGGGGAAAGCTGGCTTTGGACAATGGCTCTATGGAACAGGAAGCGAAAAGGATATTGGATGACCTGAAAATAAATATCAGCCCTAATCAGATTGTGGGCGAACTGCCTGTTTCCAAACAGCAGATGGTAGAGATAGCGAAAGCCCTTTCTATCAACGCAAAGGTCCTGATTATGGATGAGCCCACATCCTCTTTGACGGCCAGAGAAATTGAGGATTTGTTCCGCATTATTAAGAAGCTGAAAAGCGAGGGGAAAGGAATTGTTTACATATCCCACCGTTTGGAGGAATTGCAGCATATCGTAGACCGGGTAACCATCATGCGCGACGGCCAGTACATCACAACGATGAATTTTGCCGACACTACCATGGACCAGATTATTGCCCATATGGTAGGGCGCGAGATTAAAGAAAAGTTCCCCAGGGTGGAATGTGAAAAAGGGAAAAAGGTTTTTGAGGTAAAGAATCTGAATGCGGGCCGGATGGTGAGGAATATCAGCTTTTCCGCGTATGAAGGGGAAATCGTAGGCTTTGCCGGGCTGATGGGGGCAGGACGGACGGAAACAACAAGGGCCATTTTCGGTGTGGATGAGAAAGAAAGCGGTCAAATCTTTGTGGACGGAAAAGAAGTTAAAATAAACTGCCCTATGGATGCTATTAAAAACGGTGTGGTGCTGGCACCGGAGGACCGGAAAAAGGATGGCCTGTGCACAAAGTTGAGCATCCGGCATAACCTGGCGCTGCCCAATCTGGACATCGTATGCAATGCGCTGGGCGTAGTAAACAGCGGAGAGGAAAAGAAACTCTGCGAAAAAGCGGTGGCGGATTTGAAAATAAAAACCCCCAATGTAGAAATAGACTCCGGCAATCTTTCCGGAGGCAACCAGCAGAAGGTAGTTGTGGGGAAATGGCTGGCAAGGGATTCCCGGGTGGTCATCTTCGATGAACCAACAAGGGGCATCGATGTGGGGGCCAAAGTGGAGATTTATCATTTGATGAACGATTTGAAAAAACAGGGCATTGCGGTTATTTTTGTATCTTCGGAAATGCCTGAGGTGATGGGGATTGCGGACCGGATTATTGTGATGTGCGACGGCAGGATTACGGGGGAAGTGATGGCGAGGGAAACTACCCAGAACGAGATTCTGACGTTGGCTACAACTTTTGAGGATAAAAAGATAGGAAAGAGTGAGGGAGGAAACGAAAAGCATGAGTAATGAAAAGCAAAGTTTTCTGAAAAGAACGTTGGGCGTCAGGGGTATGGGCGCCGCCATTACGGCATTTATCGGTTTAATTATTATTTATGTGGCTTTCGGCCTGATTAACCCGGCGGTATTTTCCGGGCAGAATATTATGAATCTGTTGCGTTCCATGTCGAAATACCTGCTCATCGGCATTGCACAGAGCTACATACTGATTACCGGAAATATTGATTTGTCCATAGGTACAATGGTAGGCATGAGCGCCATGATAGCCGCCACTTTGATGAGCCATGGAGTAAGCCCGGTGATTGCCATTATAGTAGCCCTTATCTGCTGCCTGCTCTGCGGCGTAGTCAATGGTTTCCTGGTTGGGAAATTCAAGCTGCCCCCCTTTATTGCCACATTGGGAACTATGTTTATCACAAGGGGTATTGCCTACATGGTAAACGGCAACCGGAATACAGATGCCATTGCAACGGGCATCGGTAAAGAAGCGGGGGACAAATTCCAGGGGTTTTTTTATTACGGAAGTACACTGGGAGTTTACAATACTTTTTGGATTGCCCTGATATTTTTCATCATTTTCTTCTTCCTTCTTTCCAAGACAAGGACGGGAAGACATATATATGCCATCGGTTCCAATATTGATGCAGCCAAGCTTTCCGGCGTAAATGTAGTGATGACTACAACAAAAGCATACGTGGTCAGCGCGGTCTGTTCCTGGGTGGTGGGGCTAATCCTCTGTGCACAGGCAGGCATGGGGAATATGGAAGCCGGGAATATGTATGAGATGTATGGAGTAGCAGCCAGCGTTATCGGAGGCGTATCGCCCCTCGGCGGCACCGGGCTTTTGCTGGGAACCTTTGCCGGTGCGGCGGTTTGGCAGACGCTGGAGAACGGACTGAATATGATAGGTGCCCAGGTAGGCATCCAAAGAGTGGTAATCGGCGTTATTGTGGTGGCTGCGGTGCTTCTGGATGTAGTAGTAAGGGGCGGCCAGTTTAAAAAGAAAAAAGGAAACTAAGAAGAAGCTAAGCGCATGGCATTTAAAAAGTGCTTAAGCGTTAGTACATCTTCTTTGGATAAATGGCAATAAAATGAAAAAATAGGAGGAAAAGAACATGAAAAAGAAGTTGTTAAGTATGCTTTGCTGTGCAGCCATGATGGCAGCGGCCCTGGTCGGCTGCGGAAACCAGGAAACGCCGGCAGCGGCAGAGACAGCAGGAGAGCCTGCGGAAGCGGCAAAAGAAGAAACCGCGGTATCTGTGGACGGTGGGAAAATAGCCCTGATTACTATGGATTCTATCGACCAGCATTGGATTAGCTTAAATGAAGGCGCCCAGAAAGCAGCTGGGGAATTGGGAGTGGAAGTAACGTTTATGTCTCCCAACACTAAGGATGACGCGCAGCAGATTGAATGCGTAAACAACGCAGTGGCAGGCGGCTATAAGGCGATTATTGTAGCGGCCAATGGCCCGGATGCCATCTCTTCCGCATTGCAGGAAGCCATTTCCGCAGGGATTAAAGTAGTTTATGTGGATTCGCCGGCCAATGTGGAGGCGGAAGCGACTTTCTCCACGGA
>JAETTM010000040.1 GCA_021769135.1 Lachnospiraceae bacterium
ATGAGCCAAGTGCCGTGCTTGCACGAGCATTTGGCGAATGCCGCGAGGGTCAATACCCCGCTGCTCTGCAGCGCTGCAAATTTGATGCCCCGTTGCTTGCAGCGGGGTTGTTGACTTGGGGAACAGCAGGCGCGTATTACCGGATGCGAGATAGAGGTAATCGAACTGAAACCGGCTTCTTTGCAGACACAGACCATACAGGGGATGATGTGGGGAATCTCGGCGACCACAGAACATCCGAAAGAAGCGATGATTCTTCTGAATGAGATGTATACCAACCCGGAACTGTCCAATGTTCCCTATACGGCCCAGTCCTGGATATGGCCGGGGGCATTTTCCACGCCGGTATGGGAGCCTTATCCGGAGGATTACTGGAAACAGATAGAAGATTTCAATAATACCGCATTGCGTTCCAAGGCCCTCGGTTTCGTGCCTGATACATCGGCGATAACCAATGAAATTACGGCCTGCACCAATGTGGTGGCGAAATATAATGCGTCTCTGATGACAGGGGCTGTGGATATGGATGAAAATCTGCCCAAATTCCAGGAGGAATTACGGGCTGCGGGAATTGATAAAATTATAGAAACAAAACAGAGCCAGTATGAGGAATGGCTTGCGAATAAATAGGAAAGAAAGGACAGGGGGCCATGAAAGAAAAGATGATATCCGGTAAGCTGAAAAAAGGAAAAGTGTGGAAATCAAAACGATTTTGGCCATTCTATTTGATGATGGTTCCTGGCCTGCTTTATTTAATCATTAACAACTATCTGCCCATGTTTGGGCTGATAGTTGCATTTAAAAAAGTGGATTACCGTTTGGGAATCCTGAAAAGTCCATGGGTTGGCCTCGGCAATTTTGAATATCTGTTCAAGACCAGCGATGCGTGGATTATCACACGGAACACCATTTGCTATAATCTGGTATTCATTGTAACGGGAACAGTTTTTTCAGTAGCGGTGGCTATACTGCTGAACGAAATCAGGGGGAAGTGGAAAAAGAAAACTTATCAGACATTGATATTGATTCCTTATTTGATTTCCACCGTAGTAATCAGCTATCTTGTGTATGCCTTTTTGAGTGCGGAATCGGGATTTGTCAATAACACTGTTTTGCGCGTTCTGGGCCTGCCGGGGGTTTCCTGGTACAGCGAAAAGAAATATTGGCCGGTTATTCTGGTTCTTGTCAACCTTTGGAAAAGCTTTGGCTACAATTGCATTATTTATTATGCGGCGATTATCAGCATTGACGGAACGCTGTTTGAGGCGGCGGTGGTGGACGGGGCAAGCAGATGGCGCAGGATTAGGGATATCGTGCTTCCTTCCCTGAAAGGAACGATTATTACCCTTACGCTGATGAGTGTGGGGAGGATTTTTTATTCGGATTTCGGGCTGTTTTTCCAGGTGCCGATGAACAGCGGCCCTCTGTTCGATGTGACCAACACAATCGATACTTACGTGTACAGGGGGCTTCTCCAACTGAATGATATCGGAAGGGCATCGGCAGCAGGCTTTTACCAGTCTTTGATAGGGTTTGTGATTGTCCTGTCCGCAAATGCAATAGTCCGGAAGGTAGAGAAGGAAAATGCACTGTTTTAACATGATAGGAGGTATGGAGAAGGATGGTTGATAATAGTAAAGGGTTTCATATCGTCAATAATGTGATAATGGTTTTGCTGTCGGCCTGTTGTGTGCTGCCGTTTGTTTTGCTGCTGATATCTTCCCTGACGGAAGAATCGGTTCTTATCCGGAACGGATATTCATTTTTTCCAGAATCCTTCAGCCTGGACGCGTACCGGTATATTTTTTCCGGAACGTCAAAGATTATCAAAGGGTATGGGATTACAATATTTATTTCCCTGGTAGGAACGGTGACGGGGATTCTCATGACGCTCCTGCTGGCATATCCCCTTTCCAGAAAGGGGCTGCCGGGGAAAAACGTGATATCTTTCTTTATATTTTTTACCATGCTGTTTAATGGAGGGCTTGTGCCGTCCTACATGATTTGGTCCAATGTGTTCCACATCAGAGATACCATCTGGGCGCTGCTGTTCCCTAACTTGCTGATGAACGCATTCAATATCTTTATGATGAGAAATTATTTAAATGCCAATATCCCGGAGGAAATCATTGAGGCGGCCCGGATAGACGGAGCTGGCGAATGGCACATTTTGTTCCGGGTAGTGTTTCCCATGTCGGTGCCGATGATAGCTACCCTGTCATTGATGGTGGGATTGGGGTACTGGAATGACTGGCAGAACGGCCTGTATTATATTATCGGCCGGACAGATTTGTATTCGATACAAAATATTTTGAACCGTATGCTGCAGGACGCGCAGTTTCTTGCCAGCGGCCAGGCAGGCAGCAATGCCAGCAGTATGGCGGCCAGCCTGCCAAGCGTGGGGATTAAGATGGCGATTGCCGTGGTGGGGATTCTGCCTGTACTGGCCATATACCCATTAATACAGAAATATCTGGTAAAAGGGATTGCCATAGGTGCGGTCAAAGGGTAGAATATTTAATAGATACGATTGGAAAAGTGAAGCGGATGGTGAGAAAGTTCCAAAGCTTGCAGGTTGTGGAAAGGGCATGGAGGTTAGGATGAAAATACTTGATTTTGGCTCGTTAAACTACGATTACGTATATCGGGTGGAGCATGCGGTGACGGCAGGGGAAACTATATCTTCCTTCGATATGGAAGTATTCTGCGGGGGAAAAGGCCTGAACCAGGCGATTGCTGCAGCCAGGGCAGGGGCAAAGGTATATCTGGCGGGGATGGTAGGAACGGACGGGAAGCTTTTCATGGACATATGCGGTGAAAACGGCGTAGATACTTCCTGCATCAGGCAGATGTCCGGGAAAAGCGGGCATGCTATTATACAGCTGGATAAAAAGGGCCAGAATTGCATCCTGCTGTATGGGGGCACCAACCAGATGATAACCAAAGAATATACGGATGAAGTCCTGTCGGATTTTGGGGAAGGGGATGTGCTTCTTTTGCAGAATGAGGTAAATCTGCTGGATTATATTATTGACAGGGCCTATGATAAGGGGATGAAGATTGTCCTCAACCCCTCTCCCTTTGATGAAAAAATAACGGCCTGTGACCTTTCAAAGGTTTCGGTCTTCATGCTGAACGAAATAGAAGGGGAACAGGTTACGGGGGAAAAGGAGCCGGAGAGGATATTGGAAGCGCTGGCCGGGAAATTCCCGGAAGCGGAAATCGTACTCACCCTGGGGAGCAATGGGGTGGTCTATTCCCATAAGGATGAAAGATTCCGGCAGGATATTTATAAGGTGGAAACGGTGGATACCACGGCGGCAGGAGATACTTTTACAGGATATTTTGTGGCATCCATGGGAAAAGGTATGGATATGGGGGCGGTTTTGAGAAGATGCTCCAAAGCGGCGGCTATTGCCGTGTCCAGGAAGGGAGCGGTAAATTCCATACCGATGGAGAAGGAAGTGGATAGATGGCAAGGACAGTAGCGATTGGGCATCAGGATTTTGAGACAATACGAAAAAATGATTTTTTTTATATCGATAAAACTTTCTTTATTCGTGAATGGTGGGATGGCGGAGATAGCGTTACGTTGATTACGCGGCCAAGGCGATTTGGAAAGACTCTTACGATGAGCATGGTGGAGCAGTTTTTTTCCGTTGAATATGCAGGACGGGAGGATTTATTTCGCGGGCTTGCCATATGGGAAAATAGAAAATATAGAGAGCTACAGGGAACCTATCCGGTTATTTCGCTCAGCTTTGCAAATGTAAAGGAATCCAGTTTTAGTATAACGAAAAAGAGAATCGGCCAGATTCTGGCGGGGCTATACAATAGGAATCGCTTTCTCCTTGATGCAGATTTGCTTACGGATGAAGAAAAGAGATATTTTTTAAGTATTGAAGCGGATATGGATGAGGTGACTGCCACAATGGCAATCCACAGGATGTCAGATTTTCTGTGCCGCTACTATGGGAAAAAGGTTATCATTCTTATGGACGAATATGATACGCCTATGCAGGAAGCCTATGTGTATGGGTATTGGGATAAACTTGTTTCTTATATGAGAAGTATGCTTAATGCCACATTTAAAACAAATCCCTGTCTGGAACGCGCAATTATGACAGGAATCACAGCAATCAGCAAAGAGTCTATTTTTTCGGAATTTGTCACCAATTCCGAAGGAATTGATGACCTACGCGCACATCAGTGCGCTTCTTCTTTTCATTTAAATAATCTGAAGATGGTAACTGCGACATCGGAAGAATATAACACGGCATTTGGTTTTACAGAGAATGAGGTCTTTCACGCATTGGATGAATACGGTTTGTCTGATAAAAAGCAGGATGTAAAGTTGTGGTATGACGGTTTCACGTTTGGAGGCCAAGAGGATATTTATAATCCATGGTCTATCATAAATTATCTGGATACTGAAAAACTTCAGCCATACTGGGCAAATACCAGTGCGAACAGCTTAATCGGAAAGCTTCTTCGGGAAGGAAGCCCAAGCATTAAAGAAACATTTGAAGAACTTTTGCGCGGAGGAACGCTGACGGCAGACATTGACGAGCAGATTGTTTACAGTCAACTGGACCGGGATGAAGAGGCAGTTTGGGGGCTTATGCTTGCAAGCGGATATCTGAAGGTGGTAAGCTTTAATATGTTTGCGGATGAATATGCCGGATGGGTATGTAGATATGTGTTGGCAATTACAAATCTTGAAGTGAAGATTATGTTCCGCAATATGATACGCAGTTGGTTTGGCAGTGCCGCATTTGACTATAATTGTTTTTCAAAAGCGCTGTTGATGGGAGACGTGAAAACTATGAATGAATATATGAACCGAGTGGCGCTTGAAACTTTCAGTTATTTTGACAGCGGGAAAAGGCCGTCGGGTTCAGTAGAGCCGGAACGTTTTTACCATGGTTTTGTGTTAGGGATGATTGTGGACTTGGCAGGGCGTTATGCGGTAACTCCCAATCGGGAGTCCGGTTTTGGGCGCTATGATGTAATGTTAGAACCGCTTAAGAAAGAAGACAATGGGATTATACTGGAGTTCAAGGTTATGGACCCGGAAGAGGAAAATAGTCTGGAAGAGACGGCACAGGCGGCGATTATGCAAATAAAAGAACGGAATTATGCAGCTTTATTGAAAACAAAGGGAATTCCGAAGGAAAAAATACAGATATATGGATTTGCTTTCCAAGGGAAAAAGGTGTTGATAAAAAAGGGGAGTGCACATTAGTGAATTATGTGCCCCCCTTTTGGCTTCGTGCCTATTGAATCATATATTCTACCGTGATATTCACTTCCACCTGGACTTCGCCGGGCATGACGTTGGAGAGGGAATCTTCCATGTCGGCCATAAGCTCTTCTTTAGCGGCTGTGTTGCGCATTTTGGAACTGAGGGCATTATCTGTATAACGGGCTTCGCTGTAATTGCTGTTTTCCTTGATGCCCGCCACGGCCCCCAGGGAGCACCCTCCCGCTTCCGCCAGGGCCAAAGCCTTTCCCCTGGCCGATTCCATGGCCAGTTTCAGTGCATCGGAATAGGCTTGGTCATATTGGCTGGACTGATAGGTAATGGACTGGATATTGTTGATTCCGGCGCTCACCGATTTGGCCAGGATTTCCCCCAGATTATCCAGGGGCAGCCTGGATACGCTCAGGGAAGTGGAAGCTTCGTATCCGGTAATCCGCTGCGTATTTCCGCTGTAATTATAAACGGGATACATATAGTAGTCGGAGGTCTGGATGGATGACTCTTCTACCCCCAAACTGGTTAACAGTTCCACCACTTTGGCCACATCTTCCATGTTCTTTTGCTGGCAGCTGGCAGCGTCGCCCGCTTCCGTGCGAACCGCATATACGATTTCGGCGATATCGGGAATAACGGCGACTTTTTCGCTGCTGTTTACGGTGATGGTGTTCCTGACGTCTCCGCTGGCTGCCGTATTTCCGGCAATTGCGCCTGCAGCCGCGGCGTTTCCGGCTTCCGATGAAGTTCCGTTTACCGCGTTATTATCCGCCATATTGCTGCTGCCGTTATTGCCCGCAGTGCCGCTTCCGCAGGCGGCAAACAAAAGGCAGGCGGCTGACAGGAGCGTCAGGAATGAAATAAATTTATGATGGAACATAAATTTTCTCTGCGTATTGTTCATTTGAAATCCTCCTATTCCAGTATCGCAATTGTCCATTCAGTATCCGTAATACTTTCATTTTGCAGAATAATTTCCTGGGCACTTGCTGTTTCCGGTTTTGTATGATATTTCTGTACCACCTATTATACCATGAAGGGGGATAAAAAGAAGGAGTAATAATCTTAATTTTATATAACCAATATGGCTTAAATTTTATTTCCGAGAGCAATGAGCCAAGTAGACGCGCTTGCGCGTATATTTGGCGAACGGGAAAATATGTGATATGATACATTCATATAAATATATTGGAGCGTAAAAGAACGCTTGGAAATGGGGGCAGATATGCATATTGTACTGCATCAGCCGGAGATACCGGCGAACACGGGGAATATTGGAAGGACATGCGTTGCTACGGGAAGCACGCTGCATTTGATAGAGCCGCTTGGCTTTCGGTTGAATGAGAAGGAGATTAAAAGAGCGGGGATGGATTACTGGGAGCATCTGGATGTAAGGCGTTACATCAATTTTGCGGAATTTTTGGGGAAGAATCCGGGGGCGAAGATTTGGATGGCAACTACGAAGGCGAAACAGGCGTATACGGATGTAAAGTTCGGGGAAGATGATTACATAATGTTCGGCAAGGAAAGCGCGGGGATTCCCGAAGAGATATTGGTGGAGCACGAAGAAACGTGCATCCGCATTCCAATGCTGGATAAAATCAGGTCTTTGAATCTGTCCAATTCCGTGGCCATTGTGCTGTATGAAGCGCTGCGGCAGAATGGATTTGGCAGCATGCAGAGGGAAGGGGAACTGCATAGGCTGCATTGGAAGTGAGTATGGAAGCTTGACGTCATAACAAAATTTATTTATAATTTTGTTATTAAAAAAGGAGGTGTTGGTTATGCCAAATATTCGGTCTAGTGCTGATTTGCGCAATAGTTATAATGATATTTCCGAATTTTGCCATACTTATTCGGAACCTGTATTTATAACAAAGAATGGAAAGGGCGATTTGGCTGTTATGAGTATAGAGACTTATGAACAGCTTATGGGGCGCTTTGAACTATATGGGCTGATGCAAGAAGGTTTGGATGAAGTCCGTAACGGAGATGTGCGCCCGTTCGCAGAGGCAATTTCTGATTTAAGGAATCGTAAGAGACGGTAAATTATTCCATCTATATCACGGCTGCTGCCGAACGGGATATGGGAGATGCCTCGGACCATATCGAATTCGTGCTTAAGAATCCCAAGGCAGCTGATGAACTTTTGGATGAAGCGGAATGGAAAATTAACACTCTTTCTTTATTTCCGGAAAAACATCCTCTTGTGGATGAGCCATTGTTGGCTTCATGGGGAATTCGTTTTATACGGATAAAGAATTATCTTGCTTTTTATGTTGTTTCTATAGAAGAAAAGAAGGTGAGCATTGTCCGCTTCCTTTACGAGAAAAGGAATTGGGAAGCTATCTTAAAATGCGGTTTTTCGCTTATATAGTATTTGTATACAAGGAAAAGGGCAAATCACGAATAAACGTTTTGTCCTTTTTGGCTTATTTGTTTGTAACGAAAAGAACTTTTGCGGCACTTATGAATGTACGGGTAAAATCCCCATTGCTATCCGGTTTTGGACCGGACAGCGGTTGCTCCTTTAATGGAAGCTGTGGGGAGATGACAGGACGGAAAGAGAGGTGAGACGGGAAGCGGTGGATAAGCAGAAGGGAAAACAATTATATGAAGAGAACGTGAAGGCTGTTTATAAATACCTGTTCTGCTTAACCCATAATGCTGATTTGGCTGAGGAACTGACCCAGGAGACCTTTTATCAGGCGATGAAAGGGATGGATAAATTCAGGGGCGAATGCAAGATTTCCGTCTGGCTTTGCCAGATTGGGAAGAGGCTCTGGTATAAGGAACTGGAGAAAAAACGCAGGGAGATACCGGTGGCGGAAACAATGGAAGAGGGCGCGCAGGAAACGGGCGCTTTTGGCAGCATTGAGAACGATTATCTGCTCAATGTGGAAAAGGTGGAGCTGTTTCGGATGCTGCATCATTTGGACATTACTACGAGGGAAGTGATGTACCTTAGGCTGACCGGTGAACTTAGTTTTGCGGAAATTGGGAGCATTATGGGAAAAACGGAAAATTGGGCAAGAGTTACTTTTTACAGGGGCAAACAGAAGCTGATGAAAGGAAGAGAAGAATGGAACAACGGTTAGTATGCGATACGGTAAGGGATTTGCTTCCCATGTATATCGACCAGATGACCAGCGATGCCACTAACAGGTCTATGGAGGAGCATTTGGAAAGCTGCGGGGAATGCAGGGCGGTGATGGAACAGATGAAACAGCCCGTCCAGGCGGAGACGGCGCCGGAGGTAACGGAATTTAAAAAATTTTTAAAGGAGTCTCGAAAAAGAATGCGGTGGTTTTACTGGTTTATGTTAGCGGCCGCAATGATTGCGGTACTGACATGTTTTATTGTGAACCTGGCTACGGAAAAGGGACTTTCCTGGTTCTACATTGTCTGCATGGGGATTATGACTGCGTATGTTCCCGCATATGTGTTCATCGTTTCGGGCAAGCATAAATTCGAGAAAGCGCTGGCGGCTTTAAGCGTTTGCGTCGTCGGCCTGGTGGGAACGGTACAAATTGTGCTGTATTATTTGATGGGAACAGGGGATATATGGTTTTGGGAAATAGGCCTGCCGATAGTTTCCTACTGGCTGGTGGTTGTGTGGATGGGGGTATTTTTCCGAATTATTTTCCATTGCAACTGGCTCTATGTCCTGGCTGTCATAGCGTTTCTGGCTATACCGGGCAACTATTTTACAAACCGTTTGGCAGGCTATTATGAAGGCGTTGGCGACATGCTTAAAAATTTTATTTCCGATGGGCTGGGAAATTTGCTGGCAGCTATTTTCCTGCTGCTTTGTGCGAAGTGGTGGGATTGCAAGGGGAATAAAGCGGAAAAAAATTCGTAAAATCAGGCACAAATGGATTTCGAGAGCATATAAACGGGAAATGGAAGGAGAACGGAGATGGAGAATGGGTATTTCAATGAGGCTTTGTCGAATTTCACAAAGGATTTTGCCTATGGTGGGGCTATTCGGCATCTGGTGGATAAAGGGTATACGGCGGAGCGGATCATAAAGGAGTTCAATTACCCCCTTTCCAGGGAGAGTATCGAGAAGATGGTGGAGGGGTATCGGAAGAGTAAAGTGTGAATTGCTGTTTCCGGAATACATGTGATGCCCGGCTGCCGCCCTATACAAGTTCCTGGGCCGGCAGCCGGGCATTACAAAATCCCTATGACATTACATAGTCAGGACAGCGCCTGTTCGAATACTTTGAGCAGCTGCTCCCGATGAAAAGGCTTATCCACAAAGCCTTTTGCGCCGATAGCCTTTGCCCTTTCAAAAGTATCGTCATATGCCAGTGATGAGACTATAACGATTCTTGCATCCGGATGTTCTTTCAGAATAAGCTCGGAAGCGTCCAGCCCGTCCATTCCCTGCATAATGATATCCATTGTCACCAAATCGGGCTTTACTTCATCGTACTGAACAATGGCATCCTCGCCGCTTCGGCAATGCGCTGCGATTTCATAATCCGTTCCCTCCAGAACATCACCCAACTGAACCCGGACCAACCGGGAATCATCTACCACCATAATTCGTCTTTTCATATCAAATGCTCCCTTCTTTCAGGTTTCACCCGGAAACGGCCCCGCTGTCATCGGAACAAGGCACATGGTGAATTAACTGTGCGCCTCCGCAATACTCATCGGAATATGTAAGTACAAACTGTATTTCTCGCCCTTCAGGCTCATAGCGTCCGTGATAAAACGCAGGCGGGCCAAAATGTGCCGAAACTTGTGTGGCCCGAAACATTGCTCCGGCTATCCTGCCGCAAAGTACATTAAAATATTCTTTGCTGAACTCTTCCAAATCTTCGGGGCTGACCGATTCCTCATGAAAGGAATTGCATGCCATACGGTATAGCAGCCGGGTATCGGCACAGAGGGTAAGGCTGGTGTTAAACCCTTTATCAAAGGTAATTTGAACAGTACAAAGATCCTCCCCTGGCGACTGGTTCCCCTGGTGAAGACGTACGCCTGCGGTGCGCTCCGTTACATCCTGAACAGCCTGATCCAATATCTGCTCAAGTTCATCTTTCGCCATAGCATTATTCATCTCATAACCCCCTTTCTTCTGCATCATAATCCATATGCTTTTATTTCCCCTGCTCCAAAACGCGTTGGATTCTTTCGAGCAGTGCGCCGGAATAAAAAGGTTTCAGTATGTAATCGCAAATCCCCAACTTGGCGCTTTCCAGAACGAAGTTCTTATCCTCTACGCCGGTAAGCATAATCACCGGTATGTCCGCCCTATCTTTCATAGCGCGTATTACCTGCAGCGTTTCAATGCCGTTCATTTGCGGCATCTGGATATCCAGCAGAATAAGGTCAGGCTTCTCCTGCTTTAGATATTTTAAAGCCCGTACTCCTGAATTGACTGTAATTACTTCATAATCATTGTTCAGGATATCCGAAATTCGTGTCAAGACCATTGCGGTATCGTCTACCGCTAAAATGCATTTTTTAGAAGTCCCGCCATTCGCTTGGCTCATTTGCATTTTCCTCCTTTCCAAGTATGCTTAGAAGCTGGTCCAACAGCTCTTCCGCATTATCGTCTTCATATAACTTCAACTGTTCCCGCGTCTGCGAAAGGAGAACCTCTGCGTCTTTTGGCAATTCATGAAGCAGCATTGCATCCACTCTTTCCGAACATTCCCGGGAGCGAAAATGCCTTAATTCTTCCAGAGCTGTAGCTGCCTGTTCCCTTAGTTCCTGTATTGACAGGAGGGGGAGCTTTTCTTTCTGGCCGTTTTCCTGTCTGCGTTGGGCCAGAAACTGTTCGATATTTGCCAGAAGGTTCTCATATTCCGCTAACAGCAATGGGAACTGGCCGGAAATAAATTCCCTGTCGCCCTGTGCGGCGGCATTCTCATGCGCACGGGCCATGGCTGAGACATCCCTGGCTCCGATATTGGCGGATGCGCTTTTGAGCCCGTGCACTTCGATTTGATAGCGTAAAATATCTGTTTCCACAAGTTCGGGAAGAAGCTTTATCTTGCGTCTGCCGTCCATGCAGTAAAGATTCAGTAAATCTATGAACCCCTCTTCATCGCCGGAATAATATTGCATTGCAGCGTTCATATCCACCCCGTTAATATGAAATGCCGACGGATCCAAAGGTTTGGATTCCTGTTCCTTGTTTTCTATTTGTCTGTACTTTTCCGGTACCCAGCGCAATAAAAGCTGGTTCAGCTCTTTTCTGTCAAGAGGTTTGGCAATGAAATCCTGAAAACCGCTTTGAAGGAAATGCTCCCGCATACCTTCCATGGCGTTGGCGGTTAACGCGATAATAACAGGGGCAGCCCCGTTTTCGCCGCAGTCTCTGCGGATAATCTCCGCCGCCTCAATGCCGTCCATGCCAGGCATCATGTGGTCCATGAAGATGATATCATACCGGGAGGCGCACACCAGTTCAATAGCCTCCGGCCCGCTTTCCGCCTCGGTCAAATCAAAACCATAATTTTTCAGGAAACCTCTGGCCACCTTGCGGTTGATGACATTATCATCTACGATGAGCACTTTCACACCGGGTGCGGTGAACATATCCGTAATTTTTTGTTCTGCCTGAGGAATGGCAGGCATCTCCGAAACAGGGCGGCTGTCTACAATTTTCTGGGGGATGGAAATCGTAACCGTCGTTCCTTTGCCATAAGTGCTTTCCACTTCAATGGTGCCTTCCATCAGTTCCACCAGATGCTTTACAATGGCAAGGCCCAAGCCGGTGCCTTCCGCGCTCCGGTTTCGCTTGGAGTCCACCTGGCGGAAATCTTCAAAAATCTTGCCAAGGTCTTCCTCCCGAATGCCGCAGCCCGTATCCTCCACACAGAAAATAAGAAGTTCCTCATCCTCATTCGTTCCGGCTTTTCCGGTAATATATGCGCGTACATATCCTTTTTCCGTAAATTTTATGGCATTGCTGAGAATATTAATCAGAATCTGCTTAATCCTGCCGTCATCGCCGTTATAGCGGCAGGGAATCGTTTCGTCGCACTCGTACTTCAAAATCAGCCCCCGTTGGGAAGCCGCCATATCCATCATCCCAATGATTTCGTCAGCCATAACTTTTATGTAGTAATTCGTATATGCCAATTCCATTTTACCCGCTTCTACCTTGGACAGGTCCAAAATATCATTGATAATCGCCAGCAGGCTTTTGGCCGCAGACTGTACATCCTTGGCGTGGGCATAAATTTCCGTATCCGCGCATTCTTCCATGATAATATCGTTCAGCCCGATGATAGCGTTCATCGGGGTCCGTATTTCGTGGGACATATTGGCAAGGAATTCGCTTTTTGCAATGCTGGCTTTCTCCGCCTGGCGCCGCACCCGCTTAATCTCATTGATATAGGCCTTTATGTCGGTCATATCCAGAATTAAAATTACGCAGCCCTGTATCCTTCCGTTTTCACCTATGATATGCTTGCTATGGCTTTCATAGTGCTGTTCGTTAATGGAAAAGCTCTGGGGGATGTTCTCGTTAAGCATTTCTTCGCGAAAACCTTCCACTACCCTGATGTTTTCCCCCGGCTTATGGGCAGTCAAGCTGGTAAAAATATTTGCCGCCGCCCTGTTATAGCTGACCAGCCGGTCATGGTCATCCAATGCGATTACCCCATCGCCCAGGCTTTCCAGAACTTTCTCTGCGGCCAGATGACGAAAATCATAATTGCGGCGTCCCCAGATTACGATGACCACCATGGACATGGATATTGTCAGCGTTATCGGAGTGAAATCAAATACTTTCACTAATTTACAAACATAGGCTATCAACATAATGACGGGCAGGGCGGAAATCCCCAGAATGGTCCAATATTGACGGTTAACCAGCCTGTCCGAGCGCTCGCGGATAGCGCGCACCAATGTGTATATGCAAAGTGTATAAGGAATAATTATGCGGCTGAACATAAAAAATATATACAATGGGCCATAGGTGATGCTGATATGGTAAAATCCATTCGCGTCCGCCGTCCACTGTACTTCCCGGTAGAAAAGGCCATACCAATTAAAAAATACCGAAGGGAGGGCAAAGAAGCTTACTGCGAAAAGAACCCTTAAAAGCTTTTTGGGGGGAGCGATATAACAATAGATATAAATAAACCAACAATAACATAGCGGTATAAAAACGGAGCCTACATTTTCCACAGTCACTGCCGTTATCGCAGCCTCCACCGTTGGGGCGGTCAGTTCCAAAAGATACCCCACATTTTGCACCAGTGAGCCGCACATAATAATGATTAGCAGTTTCTGTTCTTTGGCCCCATCCCCGTTAAGCAGAAGGAGCAAAGCTACAACAGTCAGGCATATGCCGAAACATTCCAATGCGATAACTAAGTTTACCATAATACCTTTCCGCCCGCTTGCGGCCTTATTGGCCGACAGGATGGCTTTTTCGTTTATTTCCGCAGGCAATGAGCCGGAGGCCATGCCCGCATGGGCATATGGCAAATGCTGCAGGATATTTGATACTAAAAATACAATATTACAATTTTGCTGCGGTGTCAAGGAATAGCGCATGGATACAGGGCGTTTCATGAATAATAATTCGCGTAAACATTCTTGATAAGCAAAGGGCGATATGATAAGATAAAACCACTTTAACGGAGAGGAACCTATTTCGTATCCGTTAAAAATGCGGGTATGCAGCGAACAAAAAATGAAAAAGAAAGGGATGGGGTTATCATGGACAAGATTCAGGAAATTAAAAAATTGTGTGAAGAAAAGCAGATTCGTATGATTGACTTCAAAATGACAGATATTGACGGGCGCTGGAGGCACATTACGATTCCGGTAGAGCGGTTTGACGAAAATACGTTTATTTACGGCATCGGGTTTGACGGCTCCAATTACGGGTATGCGCCTATCGAAAAGAGCGACATGGTATTTTTGCCGGATGCCGATACGGCTTATGTAGACCCGTTCGCGTCCGTGCCTACGCTGACAATGTGCGGAAACGTATGTACAATAGGGAAAGGAGAGAACATACCCTTTGACCAATATCCTAAGAATGTAAGCCTGCGTGCGGTAGAGTATATGAAGGAAAGCGGAATTGCGGACAGAATGATTATCGGACCGGAATTTGAATTTTATCTGTTTGACACTGCCCGTTATGAAGTGACGCCCTGGCAGTGCGGGTATCGGATTGACACGAAGCAGGCCGACTGGAACTGCAGCCTGGACAAGGAAGGCAACAATGGATATGAAGTCCCTTATAAAGGGGGCTATCATGTAGCGGCACCCCAGGACGTGGGGTATGATTTGCGCAGCCGGATGTGCATGATGATGGAAGACTGGGGGATTAAAGTAAAATATCATCACCATGAAGTGGGCGGCCCCGGACAGATGGAGATAGAAGTGGAATTGGCGGATATGCCGGCGATGGCGGATAATACCATGATTATTAAGTATATCATTAAAAATATGGCGGCCAGGGAGGGAAAGACTGCTACTTTCCTGCCAAAGCCGATTTACCAGGAAGCGGGCAGCGGGCTTCATGTCCATATGCTGCTGATGAAGGACGGGAAGCCGTTGTTCTATGATGAAAACGGCTACTCCGGTTTGAGCCGGACTGCCCATTACTTTATTGGAGGCCTGCTAAAGCATATTGCGTCTTTATGCGCGTTTACCAACCCTTCCACCAACTCTTTTAAGCGTTTGGTTCCGGGTTATGAGGCACCGGTGACTATCGGATATGCCACATCCAACAGGAGCGCGGTTATAAGGATTCCGGCTTATGCGAAATCCCCTGAAGCGAAGCGTTTTGAACTGCGAAACCCTGATGCAACGGCGAATCCGTACTACGCCTATGCAGCGATTTTAATGGCGGGCCTGGACGGGATTAAGAATCATATCGATCCGGAAGAAAACGGCTGGGGACCGTACGATTTTAACCTTTATACCTTATCGGAAGAGGAGAAGAAAAAGATTAAAGGTCTGCCGAAGTCATTAGGAGAAGCCTTGGATGCCCTGGAAAAGGACCATGATTATTTGACAGAGGGCGGGGTATTCCCGCAGCGCCTGATTGATATATGGGTGGCGCGCAAACGGGAAGAATTGAAGAAAATGGAGCAAATCCCCAACCCGGCGGAATTTAAGATGTATTATGATTTGTAAAAGTGATGCCAATATGGATTAAAAATCGAAAACGGAATAGGTATAGTTTTTTTTGTGCATGGAACGGGAATTGTTTCTCCATTGGAGGGGAGATATTCCCATAACGCGCTGGAACTGGCGGTTGTAGCTGGAAATGCTTGAAAATCCTACCTCCAAAGAAATATCCAGGATGGATTTTTCCGTGTTGTGAAGCAGGATGCAGGAGCGGCGGATGCGTACACGGTTCAGGTATTCCAGCGGGCTGGTATGCATGGAGGCCTGGAAAAGCCTGCGGAAATGGGTGAGGCTTATTTGGCATAAATCAGCCAGCTTTTGGATTTTCAGTGGAAACATGTAATTGTTGTCGATATAAGAAATGGCAGGCATAATGGTGAGATATAGGCGGGAAAGCTGGAAGGGGCTGGCGTCCTGCGGAGAGCTTTCCCGCGTTAATTCGACGAATAAACTTAAGCACAGGCCATATATGCATTCCTGATAATGCTTCTTTTCTAAACGCAATTCTTCCAGAATATTCCGTACTAATGTATGGAGGAATGGATTATGCTCTTTATGGATAATATTATTTTCCCCTAATGACTGCAACAGAAAAAATTCCTGCTGAGGAAATCCGCCGGGAAAGAAATTTTTAAGTAGACGTTCCATGTCAATGTAAAGATATTCCCACCAGCTTTGGGTGCCTTTTGTGCTGGTGGAACGATGTACGGTATTCTGGGGGATAATGGAAATATCGCCGCTGGAAAAATCTAATTTACGGTCCTCTACAAGCAGATATCCGCTGCCCTCATAGCAATATCCGATTTCCAGGCAGTTATGGAAATGGAGGAAAGTAATATCCACATCCGGAAGAACCCACCGGCTGCCCAGCAAAGCAAAAATAGGAAAGTCAGCAGGAAAATTATAATATCGGTATTCCAAGGCATAAGGAAGTGAAGTTATAGATTTCATCAGGGTAACCGCGCCTTTCTAAGTTGCTCACCTTGCGTTTGCAATAAAAGTATGCTAATATATTGCGACAATAGTATTGTAATATACTTTACACTGGAAAACAAGCCAAGCTGGGAGCAGAAATGAGGATAAAATGGAAGATAAAAGGCAGAGAGTGAAAATGGCGTTGAACAACGAACCGGTGGACGGTGCCCTTTGCAGCGTATGGCGCCATCTTCCGGAGGAAAAACGTACAGGGGAAAGCGTGATACAAGATCAGATACATTATTATAGGAAGACGGATGTGGATTTTATAAAAATTATGAGCGACGGATATTTTGCATATCCTATGGAAATAGTGGTACGTAAAGCGGCGGATTGGAAGAAGTTGGAGCCGCTGCCCGGGAACCATCCGTATTTCACCGAACAGGCAGAGCGGGCCAGGGGGATTGTGGAAGCCGTGGGAAAGGAATGCATGGTATTCTATAATATTTTTGCCCCGTTTTCTTCCTTGCGGTTTGCAGCCACGGACGCTATGATTATGGAGCACTTGCGGGAAGATGAGGAGGCTGTTTTACATGCCCTGGATGTAATAGCTTATGATAACGGGCGGATGGCCAGAAAGGCAATCCGCGAATGCGGGTGCGACGGCGTTTATTTTTGCGTGCAGGGCGGAGAGAAAAAGCGTTTTTCCCATGAAGAATATATGCGCCTGATTGCCCCAAGCGATAAAAAGGCGCTGATGGAAGCCAATCGACATAGCCAGTGGAATCTGCTCCATTGCTGCGGTTGGGATGGATATGAAAACCATCTGGAAAACTGGAAAGACTATCCCTGCAAAGCGGTAAACTGGTCGGTGCATGTGGAAAAGATGGATTTGGCCCAGGGAAAAGAGTTTTTCGGCGGCAAAGCAGTAATCGGCGGGCTGGACAATACGAAGGAAAGCGTGGTGCACAAAGGGGATTTGGATGGAATCCGCAGATGTGTACAGGAATGGAAAGAAAAATATGCCGGCATGCCGGGAGTTCTGATGGGAGCGGACTGCAGCTTCCATTCCGATATCCCTTTGGAAAACATTGCGCAGTTGGTTAAGGAAGTGCATCGGTAATGGTATCCGTAACAGGGCAGCCGAAGGCTGAACTGTTACCGGTATCCTTGTAGACGCTCGGCAGGATGCTTGACTTTTGAATTGTTTGGTTATAGAATGAAATAGATTATTTTTTCCCCGGAAAGGAGTAAGATTATGAGAAGAAAAAAAGGACTTGCTGTCCTTAAATTCATGTATTTTTTTACCTGTTTCTTTTTCCTGCTTAGCAATCACGCACATGCATATATTGACCCTTCGGCGGTTACCTATGTAATTCAGGCTGTGGCGGGCGTATGTATTGCCGTGGGTGCCGCATGTACCGTTTACAGGCATAAAATAGCGAAGTTTTTCCGCAAAATGAAGAAAAAGCACAGCAAAAAGCAGCATAATAAGGAAAAGGAATCCGATGAATAGTATAATTAATCTGATTGGGGATGTGCTGGGGTGGCTGATGTATTTCAGCTATAATTTTTTGCAGGATTATTTTTGGGCAATTTTATTCTTTACCTTTTTAACGAAAATTGTTCTGTTCCCTGTTTCCCTTATGGTGCAGAAAAATTCCATTAAAATGGTGAAAATGCAGCCGGAAATTAATTTTATCAAGGCGAAATATTTCGGCAACAGCGAAAAGATATCGGAAGAACAATATGAATTATATAAGAGGGAGCATTATCAGCCATTGGCTGATTTGATTCCCTTGATTCTCCAGCTGATTTTGCTGATGGGCGTTATCAATGTGATTAACGACCCGGCAAAGCATATTTTCCGGTCAGGCGCAGGAACGCTGGATACCATGGCATGGGGCATGGATTTGTCTTCCATACCGATAGAGACGGGAGGGATTACATTTATAATTCCTCTTATTGCCGCACTTTCGGCATGGTTTATGTGCTTTATCCAAAATCATATCAATGTGCTTCAGTCGGAGCAGAGCAAGATAAACCAATATGGTACGATGGTATTGTCCATCGGTTTATCTTTATATTTAGGCTTTTTTGTAAAAACGGGGGTTGGCATTTACTGGACATGCAGCAACCTTCTTTCTGTAACCCAGCTATATTTGCTGAATATCCTTATGAATCCCAAGAAATACATTGATTATGATGCATTGGAAAAAAGCCGGAAGGAACTGGCGGAAAGCTCCGCTTTTTATAAATCTTCCTCTAAAAAACTGTTTGAAAAGGATCCATACCGCAAACAGGAAAAGGCTGATTACAGACGGTTTTTTAAAGATTATGAAATGCAGATTGTCTTTTATTCCGAAAAAAATGGGTTCTACAAATATTTTCAGAATATTATCGAATATCTGTTGGAAAAGACAGATGTTGTCATCAACTATGTGACCAGCGACCCGGAAGACAAGGTCTTTGAGATGGCAAGCGATAGGTTCCGGCCGTTTTATATCGGGGAGCACAAGCTGATTGTCCTGATGATGAAAGTGGAAGCGGATATCGTGGTAATGACGACCCCGGATTTGGAGAATTTTCATATTAAAAGGTCTTTGGTGCGCAAGGATAATGAATACATTTATGTGCCCCATGATGTGAACAGCCCTAACCTTACGTTCCATAAAGATGCCTTGGATCATTTCGATACCATTTTTTCCTCCGGCTTTTTGTGTACGGAGGAGATAAGGAAGCGGGAGGAAATCTATCATTTGCCTGAAAAGAATATCGTTCCCTGGGGGTCAGGCGTCATCGATAATATGATTCAGGCATATGAAAAAATGGAAAAGCGGCAGAAAACGGCAAAGGAAATACTGATTGCCCCTTCATGGCAAAAGGATAATATTTTGTCTTCCTGCATCGAAGAGATATTGGATATCCTGGACGGGAAAGGATACAAAATCATTGTCAGGCCCCATCCCCAGTTTGTCCGCCACGAAGCGGGGAGATTGGAGCAACTGCGTCAGAAATACCATATGGACTCCCGAGAGGATATGGAACTTCAGACGGACTTTTCCTCCAATAATACGGTTTATGAAGCGGATTTGGTGATTACGGATTGGTCCAGCATCGCCTTTGAATATTCTTTTGCCACTTTGAAGCCTTCCTTGTTCATCAACACCCCTATGAAGGTGATGAACGAAGATTATAAGGAGTTAGGGATTACGCCCATCGATGTGGAACTTCGAAGCGCGATTGGCAAAAGCGTTGATTTGGAAAATCTGAAGGAATTGCCGGATGTTGTCCATGAACTGTTGAGCAGCAACCAATTTTCAAGGGAAAGCCTGAAAGCCATCAGGGAAAAATATATTTATAACATCGGTTCCAGCAGCCAGGCCGGAGGGGATTATATCATAGAAAGGTTGCGTTACTTCGAGAAAAAACATGAGGAAGAGGAAGACTGATGTAACAGTTCGGCCCAGGACTTTGCAACAGTGAAGCCAAAGGCAGAAAGGGTGGGAAGTTTTCGTATGCAGATAGAACAACAGAGGAAAGATAACAAAGAACAGCAGGAATATATCGGGCATATAAAAAGGAATATTTTACTGAATCCGGGCCCGGCCACAACTACCGATACGGTAAAAATGGCCCAGGTAGTGCCGGATATCTGCCCGAGGGAAAAGGAATTCGCTTCCATGATGAAGGGGATGCGGGAGGATTTGGTTCGTATCGTCCATGGGGATTTGGAGAAACATACTTCGGTCCTTTTCTGCGGTTCCGGAACAATCAATATCGATATATGTCTGAATTCCCTTCTGCCGGAAGGAAAGAAAATATTGGTGATTAACAACGGCGCTTACAGTTCCCGCGCTGCGGAAATATGCGAATATTATCAGCTGCCCTTTATCGACCTTCGATTTCCTGCGGACGAGCTGCCGGATTTGGCGGCGGTGGAGAATATCCTGAAGGAGAATCCGGATATCGCATTGGTCCATACGACGCATAACGAGACAGGTACGGGTATTTTGAACCCTGTCCGGGAAATCGGGGCGTTGGCACACAAATATGGCGCCGTATTTACGGTAGATACCACATCTACTTATGCCATGCGGCCTATTCGCATCGAAGAGGACAATATTGATTTCTGCATGGCTTCGGCCCAGAAAGGCCTTATGGCGATGACGGGCCTGTCGTTTATTGTGGGCAGCAGGGAAATTATTGAGAAGTCGGCGGAATATCCGAAACGCTCCTATTATTGCAACCTTTATCTGCAATACCATTTTTTTGAAACGACCGGGGAAATGCATTTCACCCCTCCGGTTCAGACCATATATGCGGCGCGCCAGGCCATAGACGAATATTTTGCGGAAGGGGAAGAGGCGAAATGGCAGCGGCATTTAAGCGTTTTTGAGGCAATTCATCATGGGCTGGATAAACTGGGTTTTCATGATATCATCAAAAGGGAATGGCAGGCAGGGCTTGTAGTGGCCGTTAAGTATCCGGACGACGCAAACTGGGATTTTGAAAAGGTCCATGATTATTGTTATGAGAGAGGATTCACAATATATCCGGGGAAAATCGCTTCCCAGAGCACTTTTCGGCTATGCGCCTTAGGGGCTATCACGGCAAAGGACATTGAAGACTTTTTCCGGGTATTCGAAGAAGCATTGAGGCATTTCGATGTGAAGATTCCGGTTCGTTATGAAGAAAAAAGGCAGCCATGGGCAAATTTGACTTCCGCGGGAAACGGGCCAAGCTGACGGGCATGAACGGATATTTGGCATTTATGCGCAAGACTGCGGTAAAGTGAAGCGGCATTAATAAATGAAAATAGTATAGCTATGTAGGAATGAGGTAAAAATGGGCAAAGTATATGCATGTTTTTGCACAGATATTATACACGAGGGGCATCTGAATATTTTAAAGGAAGCGAATAAATACGGGGATGTCACGGTTGGGATTCTCAGTGACCGGGCCATGATAAAGTATAACCGCTTCCCCACCATTTCCATGGAGGAACGGAAGAAAATAGTGGAAGAGACGGGCCTGGTATCGGAAGTGACCGTGCAGGATGAAATCATGTACGATGCCGTCATCAGCCGATTGAGGCCGGATTATGTGATTCACGGCGACAACTGGTGCAAGGGCCCGGAAAGCGCCATCCGGGCGAATGTGATAAAGAACTTGAATCAGTATGGGGGGAAGCTGATTGAAGTGGGATACACTTATAACGAGAATGTGAGAAAAATCGACGACAATATGAAGGAAAAGCTTGCCATGCCGGAATTCAGGAGGAAAAGGCTGCGCCAGCTTTTGGAATTATGCCCGATTGTGAAAGCCATCGAAGCCCATAGCGGACTGACCGGATTGATTGCGGAAAAGACAATCGTGGAACATAATGGGGAATTCGACCAGTTCGATGCCATGTGGCTGTCCAGCCTTTGCGATTCCACGGCAAAGGGGAAGCCGGACATTGAATTGGTGGATATGTCGTCCAGGATACGCACCATAGACGATATTATGGAAGTGACCACCAAGCCCATTATTTTGGACGGGGATACCGGCGGATTGGTGGAACATTTTATTTACAACATTCGTACATTGGAACGAATGGGCGTATCGGCAGTTATCATAGAGGATAAAACGGGGCTTAAGAAAAATTCCCTGTTCGGTACGGAGGTGGCTCAGACCCAGGATTCCATTGAGAATTTCTGCGAAAAAATCCGTGCGGGGAAAAATGCCCAAAGAACCGAAGAATTCATGATTATTGCCCGGGTTGAGAGCTTGATTTTGGAGAAAGGGCAGGAGGATGCCCTGAAGCGGGCCTTTGCCTATGTAAAGGCCGGGGCGGACGGCATTATGATACATTCCAGAAAAAAATCCCCGGATGAAATCTTTGCTTTTTGCGATGCGTTCCGGGAAAAAGACCTTAAGACTCCCATTGTGGTGGTTCCCACATCCTTTAACAGCGTGACGGAGGCGGAACTAAGGCAGCATGGGGTGAATATTGTGATTTATGCCAATCAGCTGACCCGCAGCGCTTTTCCGGCCATGCAGGGCACGGCGATGGAGATACTGAAAAACCACAGGGCATTGGAGGTGGATTCCAAGCTGATGCCTTTTAAGGAAATTATTACGCTAATCGATGATATTTGACAGCGGCGCAGAAATGGAGTTGAATATGGATAAAAAAATCGGCATTATTATGGCAGCGGGAATAGGAAGCAGGATGCGCCCCATTACGGAAAGGATTCCCAAGCCCATGGTAAAGGTGTTTGGGAAACCGTTGATTGAAACGGTGATTGACGGCCTTTTGGCGGCGGGGGTGGAGGATATTTATGTGGTGGCAGGTTATCTGAAAGAAAGCTTTTTCCCGTTGAGGGAGAAGTATCCCCAGATAAAGCTGATTGTAAATAATGATTATCTGGAAAAAAACAACATTTCTTCCGTCTATGCGGCAAAGGATGTGCTGGGTACGGCGGATTGCTTTATCTGCGAGGCGGATTTGCTGATTTCGGATTCGGCAATTTTTAAGAAAAAATTAGAGGAATCCTGCTACTTCGGCAAAATGGTGGCGGGCAGTTCCGACGATTGGGTGTTTGAATTGGAGGACGGTTATATTTCCAGAGTGAAGAAAGGCGGCCGGGATACCTATAATATGGTGGGCATTTCTTATTTTACCAAGCCGGACGGCCTGATTCTTAGGGATAAAATCGTGGAAGCCTATGGGCAGGAGGAGAATTCCGATTTGTTCTGGGACGAAGTGGTAGATGCAAATCTGCAGGAACTTAAGCTAAGGGTGGAGCCTGTGGATGAAGGGCAGATTGTGGAAATCGATACGGTGGAAGAACTGCTGGCGATAGATGCCAGGGCGGTTTGCCAAGAATGAGGGGCGTAGAAAGGGCATGGTTATTCATATGAAAGAAAAATTATTCACAAAGGAAAGAATGAAGAACATTGGGATAGGTTTTTTGATATGTTTTTTGTTCACATTTATGCTGTTGATTTTCGGGCCTGCGGAAATCTATTTTGTGAATGTGGCGGAGTTTAAGTTCGTATATGGCGAGTTTGTGTGGATACTGTCGGGGATTGCGGTTGCCAGTGCGGCTGTGGTAGGGCTTGCGGCTGCTTTCCTTCCGGCTGCGGCAAGGAAAATTATATGGTCCGTTTTGTTCGGGCTGTCCGTTGCGGGCTACGCCCAGGTAATGTTTATCAATGAGGGCCTGGATTTGCTGGGGATGAACCCGGAGGGATATCAGGTGGCGAACGGGCAGGCGGCGGTCAATGGCATTATCTGGCTGGCCATACTGTCTGTGGTGGTTGCACTTTCTTTTTGGAAAGAAAAAATCTGGCGGGGGCTTATTTGTTTCGGGGCAGTTTTTTTAATCGGCATTCAGTTGACGGCATGGGTCTCTTTGATGCTGTCGGCGGAAGATATTGCATACAAATACGAGGAAGGGGAATGGTATCTTTCCGGGGAAAACCAATTTATGGTATCGGCCGATAAAAATATTATCGTCCTTGTGCTGGACTATTTCAGCAATCAATATGTAGAGCCTGCCATGGAAAAATATCCCGATTTGCTGGATTGCATGAATGACTTTACTTACTACGATAATACGGACTGTACTTATTTCGGCACATATCCTTCCATTGCCCATATTTTATCGGGCTCGGAGGTGGATCCGTCCATTCCGGTGAATGAATGGACGTCAAAGATATGGCAGGATGAAAAGGCACAGGGATTTTATAAGGCGCTGCAGGACCGGAATTATGTCTGCAATATTTATACCCCGGACAGCAATATGATTTGCGGGATGAACAGCGTGGAAAATGTAAAGGGGTTATTTTCCAACGTTACCAACGAGGGGCAGGATTTTAACGTGGATTACGGCCTTCTGGTAAAAACAATGACCAAAATGTCGGGATACCGTATGTTCCCATATGCGGTAAAACCATATTTGTATACGAATGTGGATGAATATTCGGAAATTATTACTCCTAAAAGCAGAGGGGTAAGCCATGAGAACCACAGGTATTATGGGCATTTGCTGGAAGAACGCCTGAAAACGGACGATACGTCCAATTATTATATTTTCCAGCATCTGTCGGGGGCCCATAACTATAATACCAGCGAAAAGGGGGAACTGAAAGAAGATTCCACCTTAGAAGAGACTATAAAGGGCTGCATGGTGATTGTGGAGGAGTATTTGAATCAGTTAAAAGAATTAGGGGTTTATGACGATGCTACGATTATCGTAACATCGGACCATGGAAGCCCGAGGGATTCCCAGGTAATATTTTTTATGAAAAATGCCCACGAGACCCATGATGAGATGGAAGTGAGCAGTGCGCCGGTGAGCCTGAATGAGTTCCAGGCCACCATCGCTCAGGCGGCGGGGATTGACTACACGCCGTATGGACCGGCGGTGAGCGATATCTCCCCCACGGAACCCCGGGAACGGACGGTGTGGGTCCGTCTGTATGTGGATACCCTCCCTTCTGTGCCTAAATATTCCGGGGAAGGGGAAAGCGTATCCAATGCTTACTGCGGATTTACTTATACGGGAGACATCGATGATTTATTGGAAAAATACGATGCGGGCCCGGATATTGTGATTCCGGAAACGGATGGGTTTTTCTGAAATATCTTTAGAACATATGGTTATAGTTCATAATTGGCATGAACTATAACCATTGTTTAAAAATTCATGTGAAAATATATAAGTTACCATAATTGTCTGGCAATGAATTTAAGCTGGTTTTTACATTTATCTACTGATTTATTTACGCTTACCCTCAATCTATCAATAACTTTTGTTTCCCCTTCGTTTAATAGTTCCATAGGTTTTGACTCAAAAGAAGAAATACGGCCTGAACCTAGAAAATCATCAAGCATAAATAAATGGTTTTCCGGATTACTTGTTGAAAGCAAAGTCCTGTTTTTTGATAAAATATCATATACTTTTTTTAAGTAGACTTTAGTTTGCTGATTTGGTTCATTCCTTGCTCCGGCAACAGTAGACCATCCGCAATGAGTTAATACAACCATTTGTATTTTTGGAACATTCATATCATTTTCCGGCAAATATTTTCTAAACTCACTTTGGGGGCTGGTCAAAGTATTAATGAGCAGCTCTAATGATTTAATCGACTGTTGGTCTGTACGGACCGGGATGACCAAAGCGTCTGCAGCATACCATGCAAGCTGTGTTGCCCCTGCAAAAAATGGAGATGTATCAATGATACATTTATCTAAGGAATTTTCTGAAAGTTCTCGCTTGATTTCAGTTTCCAAAGAATATAAGATGCTTTTTAGAGCTTGCTCTTTTTGTGCTTGTTGCAATCCGGAAGTTTGGTTAATGGCCGTAATTAATTGTGATGGCAACAAATATAATTCTTCCGATGAAGGGATATAAAAATTATTTTTATTAGAAAAATATTGGTTAGTAGCGCCAATATATGAAGCCACTCTTGTTGCCTTACCTAAACCGGGAACTAAATAAGGTAGCAGCATGTCTTTTACGTTAGTCTGATTGCCTGCATAATAATCTTTATCATAAAAATAAGATAAATTTCCTTGTGGACAGGTATCAACTGCTAATAAATTATCCACTAAATAACTTAAATTAAATGACAACGTTGTTTTACCAATTCCGCCGCGTAAATTACACAATGCATAAGTATGGTATTTAGGCAACTCTATATCTTCGGCTTGATTATTTGCTATATCGAACTGCCTATTAATAATAGTATCCATTGGCATAATATAATTATCCTTTCTAATATATTAGTTATACATTTTTATGCATTATATGTAAAACTAATTTAAATTATACACCATTTCTTTATAATGTCAACACATCTCTTATCAATTTGTAAAAATTTTATCCAATTTTATCCATTTCGGGTTTTATCTACGGTAAAGAAGACGGGCTCTTTGCTGTATTTACATATTTGCACGGATTTTGTAGCATAGAGCAAAACTTTAGGCTTAACTGTTATAAATGTTATTTTCAATTATTGTCATCAGGAATCCCCGAAAAATATAAAATGGTTGAAATTGCGCAAAAATCAACAAGATAAAATTAGAAATGGAAGTATGGTAACGTATAAAATAAATAAAAAGCAGAGCATAAAAGACTGAAGGCAGAGAGAAAGGCATGGTTGTTGAGATGAGATATATGAATAATTATGAGGCTTCCCACGGGAGATACGAAATGATGCAGTATCGTGCTTGTGGGGGGAGTGGGTTGAAATTGCCGCTTATGTCATTTGGGTTATGGCATAACTTTAACGTGACAAGTTCTTATGAAAATTGCAGAAAGCTGGTGCTGGGGGCATTCGATTTGGGGATTACCCATTTTGACCTGGCGAACAATTACGGCCCTGTGCCGGGAACCAGCGAGAAGATTTTCGGGGAGATTCTAAAGCAGGATTTGAAAGAGCACAGGGAGGAACTTCTGATTGCTACGAAAGCCGGTTATGATATGTGGGTTGGCCCTTATGGGAGCGGGGGTTCCAAGAAGCATTTGATTTCATCGCTGGACCAGTCGCTGCAAAGGATGGGACTGGATTACGTGGATATTTTTTATCATCATAGGCCGGATGCGGAGACCCCGATAGAGGAAACGGCGGAAGCGCTGGAGCAGGCAGTGCGCCAGGGGAAAGCTCTTTACATAGGCATTTCAAACTATAATGCTCAGGATACGGAAAGGATGGAGAGGGAACTGCAAAAGAGGAACCTGCATTGCCTGATTCACCAGGTACGTTTTTCCATGTTGGAGAGAGGAAATATGGATACGGTGAAGAAGGCGCAGGAGTTATCCATAGGAACCATAGGCTTTTGTCCTCTCGCCCAAGGGCTTTTAACGGACAAATACTTGAAGGGAATCCCCGATGATTCCAGGGCTGCCAGCGGAAGCAGATTTTTTGGGAGGGATAAGATAACAAAGGAAAAACTGGAGGTAGTGAGTATTTTAAATGATTTTGCAAAAAATAGGGGACAGACGCTGGCGCAGCTGGCGCTCATCTGGAACCTCCAGGTAAACACATCGGTTATTTTGGGTGCGAGCAGAATAGAACAGATTTGCGAAAATGTGAACGCCCTTGATAATATGCAGCTCTCCAAAGAAGAGCTGTCACAGATTCAAGCAATTCTAAGCAATTACGAAGAAAAGGAGAGTAAGGTATGAGGAAAAAATTAATTGCCTGCATATTGACAGCAGCGATGCTTAGTATGTGTATGGGATGCGGGAACGATTCTGGCGCCAGCCAGGGAAAAGGGGAGGAAAATCAGGCGGAGGAAGCGAGCAGCGACACTCAGGCCGAGGGAGATGAAAATGTAAATGCGGAGGTAAGTGAAGAAGCAGAAGGAGAAGCGGATGCGGAAGCCAGTGAAGGTTCCCAGCTTTCCGGCGAGATTCATGTGGCATCCTGGAATGCATCGGCAGATGGATTGGCAGAAATTGCAGAGAAATTTATGGAATTGCACCCAGGCACAACGGTTATTGTAGACAAAGTGGATGCGGAGTATACAAAGCTTTATCCGGCTTTGGCCTCCGGCGTAAACGTACCGGATGTAATGCAGATTCAGCAGACGGATATTCAGGCTTTCTTAAATAACTATGAAGGCAGTTTTGCAGATGTAACGGATATTGTAGAGCCTGAAAAAGATAATTTTGCAGCCAGCGCAGTGAGCGTAGCGCTGGGTTCAGATGGAAAATATTACGGAATTCCGTGGGATATCGGCCCTTGTGCAATGATGTACCGGAAAGATGTTTTTGAAGAAGCTGGGGTAGATGTGGCAACGATTAAGACATGGGATGACTTCCTGGAAGCAGGAAAGGTGATTCTGGACAAAACAGGGAAGAAAATGTTTGGCTTCTGTTATAACGGCGCATCCAGCAGCGATGCGGTGAAGCTGTTTTTGCACCAGCAGGGCGGAACATATTATGATGCGGACGGCAAAGTGGACCTTACCACAGATAAGATGCTGAAAGGCATTGCCTTCCTGAAAGAAATGCAGGATGCGGGCATTACCATGGATCTTCCCAGTGAATGGGATGACAGGATTACAGCTTTGAATGCCGACCAACTTGTATGCCTGCCTTATCCTGTTTGGTATACGGGAACGCTGATGAGCTCGGTAGAAGGGCAGAGCGGGAAATGGGGAATCGCTCCGATGCCTTCCTTTGACGGCGAGGGCGGCGAAGTGAGTATGGGCGGATGTGTTCTGGCTATTTCCGCCAACTCCGAGAATCTGGAATTGGCAAAAGCTTATACGGCATATGCTATGATGGACAATGAAGCGAATGAAATTAACTTCAAGTGGGGACAGTTCCCGTCATATACGCCTTCCTATGAAGCGGATGCGTTTAAGCAGGTAGATGAATATTTCGGCGTTTCCAGGGGTGAAATCTTTACAAAACTGGTAAATTCGCCCAGCATCGATTTCGGCCCGTACTTTACAGATGTGGACCAGTCCATGAGGACGGCCATTGGCGATATTTTCGTAAACGGCGCAGACCCGGAGACGGCATTGAGCGAAGCGGCCGAAGCGGCGCAGAGAATTATTGATGCAAAATAAAACAAGATTGATTGCTTAGAATTCATGAAATTGCCAATATACTCCGAATGGAAATGCGGGGTATATTGGCGGTTTAGGAAGGGAGTGGGAAGGTGCAGAGCATGGGAAAAATGCCGGGGGTGGAGAAAGCGTTATATTCCCGAAGAGGGTGCAGTATGAAGAAAATGCTGGTTCCATTTGCATTTTTGCTGCCGTATCTTGTGGTATATTTGACGTTTACGCTTTATCCGACTGCGTATTCGGTGGTTTTAAGTTTTATGAAATTCAAAGGCGGAAACTTGTCCTTTGTGGGTTTGAAAAATTTCCAGTTTCTTTTTTCGGATCCGGTCTTTTTTAAGGCGATTGCCAATACTTTTATCATTTTGCTGATTCAGGTTCCCATACAGACGCTGTTGGCGGTTGTGCTGGCTAATTTTTTGAATAAAAAGCTTCTGCGCTGCAAAGGGCTGCTGCGGATGATAATCTTTATGCCGGTATTAATCGACACGGTAAGTTATTCCATTGTATTCCGGCTGTTTTTTAATACGGAAAACGGGATGATTAACAACTTCCTGCGAAGCCTTGGGATGGAGGGGCCGGATTGGCTGAATGTGGGGTTTTTATCGAAGGCGGTTATTATGATTGCCATGACATGGAGGTGGACCGGCTACAATACGGTTATTATTTTGGGCGGGCTGCAGAATATCCCGATGGAACTTTACGAGGCGGCGGCCATCGACGGTGCGAGCACAGGCAAACAGTTCTGGAATATTACGATTCCGGGGATTAAGCCAGTGTTGCTGTTTTCCGTAATTTTGTCCGTAACGGGAACTTTACAGCTGTTTACGGAGCCATACCTTCTGACCTACGGAGGGCCGGTGAACGAAACGCTGACCATTGTCCAGTACTTATATAAAGTGGGCTTTAAGACGTTCAACTTCGGGGCGGCGTCGGCAGGGTCTTATGTGCTGGCGATTATGATTGGGATTTTAACATTTCTTCAGCTTAAAGTGACAAAGGAAGATTAGGGGGTAAAATATGAAACAGTCAAAAGTTGGGTTTGTAGCATATGCGGTGCTGATTTTGGCAGCGATTGTTTCCGTATTTCCTTTTGTATGGACTTTTCTGGCTTCTACACATACCAATACGCAGATTTTTCAGCTGGAATATACGTTGAAAATAGGGAACCATATGCTGGAAAATTTGAGGAATCTGCTGAAGGTTGCGCCTTATTGGAGAAATATGGCCAACAGTATTTTTGTGGCAGGGGTTTATACCATATTGGTGTTGCTGTTCGATTCCATGGCGGGCTATGCGTTTGCAAAATTCCGCTTTAAGGGCAGGGATGCTATTTTCTTCCTATGTATCGCATCCATGTTTATCCCGCAGCAGGTGTCCATGGTGCCTTTGTTTATCCAGCTTAGCGCTTTTGGGCTGATGGACACGCCCTGGGCGATTATTTTGCCAGGCCTTGCCAACGTGTTCGGCGTATTTTTGATGCGGCAGAGCTTTATGGGATTTCCGGATGAGCTGATAGAAGCGGCGAGGATTGACGGTGCCAGCGATTTCCGCATTTTTTTTACGATTGTGGCCCCGACGATGAAGCCGGCCTTTACTTCGTTGGGGATTTTGTCCTTTGTGAATCAGTGGGGAAATTTCATGTGGCCGCTGATTGCCATTAATTCGAAGGAACAGTATACAATGCCGCTGGTGCTTTCTTTGATGGTGCAGCCGGGGATGATTATCGACTATAGCGCGGTAATGATAGGAGCGGTGATATCTCTGGTGCCCGTGCTTGTATTTTTCCTCGTATTCCAGAAGAACTTCATCGACGGGATTCTGGCGGGGGCTGTCAAAGGTTAACGTGTGAAAAAATGCCGCTTGCGGCATTCTTCCAGGGTATTGGCTGAGGCAGGGAAGGAGATGGTTGTTAAAATGAGGATGAAAAACAGGTATGAGCAGATGCAGGTAATAGATGAATCGGAAATGGAAGGCCGCGTGGAGAGTATAAGGGAAATTATGCGCGGATTAAGCGGAAGTACAGCCGGGATGGACATGATTTTGGTACTGGACGGAACATGGGAGGGATATAGCCATTGGCTGACCGGTTCCAGGGCGGTGGAGACGGTAATTGTCTTTCAGGAAGGGGAAATTACGGCGGTTTATGCGGAGGATATGGGCGGTATTCCCTATGAAGATGCGGAATATGGGCATATCCGTTATATAAAGGAACTGGGAACGGAGGATTTGGCAGGGCCTTTGCGTGGGAAGAAAAATATTCGTATCGGACTGGTACAGCCGGAAGCGATGACGCTGCGGATGCGCCGGATGTTGGAAGAATGCTTCGGAAATGTAGAGTTTGTAGACTGCACGCAAAAGGTGGATGTGCAAAAGGCGATGAAAAGCCCGCAGGAGCTTAAATGGATTGGAGAGGCGAACCGAATCCATGAGCAGATTTTTTATGCCCTGCCATCGATTATCAGGCCGGGTAAAACGATACGGGAAATTAATTGTGAAGTGCGGTA
Source organism: Lachnospiraceae bacterium (assembly GCA_021769135.1). Classification (GTDB taxonomy): domain Bacteria; phylum Bacillota; class Clostridia; order Lachnospirales; family Lachnospiraceae; genus Kineothrix. The sequence continues at coordinate 31,376 of JAETTM010000040.1, forward strand.
TCTGGGTGAGCAGCTTGGCGGGGGAGGGGAAAAAGCCCTTTATTATGCGATGCAGTACGGAAAAGATAACGGGGAGCCGTTGACATATGCCCTGGGGCTTTCTCCCGTTCCGGAATACAGGGTGGAACAGGGAGACCGGATTTTTATGATGGTGGAAGGGAACGGCTGCGGCGGGCTGTACACGGCGCTGGGGAGGAATTTTATTCTGGGAGAGCCCTGCAGACAGACGGTGGAGTATTGGGAAATGGCGGTAAAAGCCCAGGACTTTGCAGCGGCAATGATGAAGCCGGGGGTGAAGCTTAAGGATATTTTCGATGCCAACTATCGATATATTACAGGGGAAGGATATCTCACCAATATGCAGAATTACCTTCACAGTTTTGGCTATGTGTTTGGGGAGCGGCCTTATCTCCATGACCGTTCGGAAACGGAAGCGCTTCAAATGGGAATGCATTATATCGTACATCCCCATGTGCGGATTGACAGAGGAAAGGATACCGGCAAGGTGCCTTATGATGATTATTATTGCGTGGATACCTATTATGTGACGGAAGAAGGGGGAGCCAGGGCGAATTCCTATCCCCGGGAACTGGTGATTTTATAGGAGGGGTAAAGAGTGGAACGGAGAGTAGATTTGGCGACGGGGCTTTATTATGACGTGGGCCAGGAGGAAATTGCAAGAAGGCATCATTTGGTGCGGGAGTATATGGAAAAAAAGGATATTGCTGTGCTTTTGGTGCTGGCATCCCATAAGGAAGGCTACCGGTGGTGGCTGACCGGTGTGGATGGAACGGAGCGTCGGTCGGAGAGCTGTTTTGTAGTGCCCAGGAAAGGGGATATTCTCCATGTGACCGGAGGCAAAATGGCTGAGGAAGATGAAGAGGCGGGGCAGCCTGTAGGAGCCCAGCCGGATGCGGAAGAGGCTTTTAAGGGAATCCGTACCGTATACCAGATATCGGCTTTCTCCATCCGAAAAATGATGGAGGAAAGCGGGGGGAAAAGGCTGGGATTGGTTCATGGGGAGGATATCCGGGCACAGTTGTACGATTATCTGGAAAAATTTTTGCCGAATGTGGAACGGGTGGATGTGACGGAGGATTTTGCCGGGAAAAAGGCGGTGAAATCTCCGGAAGAACAAAAATTGATACGGGAAGCAGTCAGGCTGCAGGAGAGGGTGCTGGAAGGGCTGTCCGGCTATCTGAAACCTGGCATGAGAGAAGCGGAAGCGGTCCGCTATGCCCGCTATCTGGCCAATCATCTGGGCAGCGGCGGCATTGACGCCATGGAATATGCCCAGGTAGAGCTGATTTCCTGGAAAGACAGGCAGATGCAGGGTCCGTTGGATGTTCCGGGCAGATGTATGGAAGCCGGAGATATGATGGAAATAAAACTGCGGATTCGCGGGAACAGCGGATTCTATGGTTTTATTGCGAGGAGATTTTCTTTTGGGGAGCCTGCCTTTATTGAAAAAGAGATATGGCAGAAAGCAATATTGCTCCAGGAAATGGCAGAGGAAAAAATAAAACCGGGGAAAACGGTGGACCGGATAGAAGAAGAGATAAGAGAAGAAGCTAAAGGGCAGGGAATTTCTTTGGCTGAAAAGGATTTTAGCCACGGGATAGGCTACTGTGTTTCGGAAGGGCCGGATAGGGCATCGGGGCTGCGGAATATGCCGCTCCAAAGCGGTATGGTCCTGGCGGTGGAGCCGGAAATAGTGGATGAACGGGGAAATAAGGCTTGCTGCGGAGATGTATATGCGGTAACGGATGACGGCATATGGCGGATGAGCATAAGCGGCAGGGAGATAAAGATATTGGAATGAAACGGCGGGGGATGATGATGGAGCAGAAAGCGGGAAAACGGGAAATATTGTGTTACGGAATCGGGGATTTTGCCTGCAATGGCTGCTTTACGATAGTGTCTTCCTTCTTAATGTATTTTTACACGGATGTGGTAAAGCTGGATTTGGGCAGGGTAGGGGCAATTATTCTCGTTTCCAGGATGGCGGACGCCCTCAGCTGCCTGGGCATGGGCGGGCTGATTGACCGCACGAATACGAAGTGGGGGCGGGTCAGACCGTATCTGGCAGGAATCATCGTGCCCCTTTGCCTGTCAATGGTTGCGCTTTTCTATATGCCGGATTTGACGGAAAGAGGGAAAACAATATATGGCTATATGACGGCGGTGGTTTTTTCCGTCCTGTATTCGGGGCTTAGCGTGTCTTATTCTACGATGATGACTTGTATGACAAAGAATAGCAAAGAACGTCTTGGCTTTAATTTGACAAAAAATATCAGTGCCAATTTAGGTGCTTTTTTTGTAACCAGCATGACATTATTTTTAGTGGGCCAGATTGGCCGGGGAGATGCGGGAAAAGGGTTTGTAGGAACAATGTGCGCATATGGGGTGCTTTATACGGGGATTATTCTGGTGACTTTTTGGAATACAAAGGAAAGGGTTCAAGTCTCGCAAAAGCGATATAGTTTCAGCGAATCGTTAAGCGTCGCGCTGAAGAACCGGCATTGGATTCTGCTTTGCGTGATAGAATTCTTTATGTTGGTGGGGATGACCATGCGCAGCCAGGGAACCTTATATTATGCCAAGTATTGTTTAGGGCAGGAAGGGCTGGGCTCCGTGCTCCTTTCCATATCCTCGTTCCTGGCGGTGCCTATGATGCTGGTGGTGACTTATCTGGCGAAAAAGATTGGGAAAAAGCGATGCCTGGAGTATGGAAATATTTTGTTGCTCATAGGGCTTGCGGGTATGTGGATGGCAAAGCGCAGCATAGGCATACTGATATTTTTCCACGTGCTTGCGTCCATCGGAAGCGGGATTGCTTCCGGAATGGTATTCGTGATGATTGCGGAAGTGGTGGACTATTCGGAGTACCAGACAGGAAAAAGGCCCCAGGGTTTCCTCACATCCGCCGTTTCTTTAATGATGAAATTAGGAGTGGCCTGCGCAGGCTTTCTGGCGGCGCGAATCCTGGCATGGGGCGGCTATGCGGCAGGAAGTGAGCAATCGAGCCAGGCATTGAAGGCGATTGGCATCAACTACATATGGATGCCCGCAGCGATTGCGGTGCTAAGCATATTGGCCACAGGGCTATATACGTTGGATGAAGAATACCCGAAAGTGGCCGAAGCTTTACAAAATTTATATAAGAAACTGGAATAGGAGAACAAAGATGGACGATAAAAAGGTGAAAGCATTTCATTTGGACGATATGGAGTGGATGGAGATTTATGATGAACACATGAAGAGTTTTATTTATGACAAGAGGATGATTGATGCGACGGAAGAAGGGATTATGGTGAATTTTTCCAGATATCCGGCGGGTTACTATAAGACGCCCCACCGCCATCATTGCAGCCATGGGATTTATGTGATTCAGGGGAAGCTGCGGACGGACGAAGGCGTTTACGGGCCGGGAAGCTTCGTATGGCATTCCGAAGGCTCCCTGGCACGGCATGGGGCAACGGATGAAGAAGACTGCATTTTCCTATTTATAACCAACAAACCTTTTGATATTATATATGAGTAGGGAAATAATTGCGGAATTTTAAACTGTGGGAATATTCTGACCATATATTCTGTTCAAAGCCTGTTGTGCCGGACATTCCATCAAGCCCGAAAGCAGAAGCCAGTCGGGGAGCGGCCCTCCTGCCTTCTATGGTCTTGACTTCATGGCACAAAAAGGCTTTTCACAGAATATATGGTCAGAATATTCAGCCAAGTTTATGGATTTAGTAGGAATAGGAGGTTTAAGATGAGCAAAGGAACGGGCGGATTTACTTTGCCGGGAGAGGCGGGATATGAAGAGCTGACATTTAAGATGGCGGAAAAATGGGGGGCGGATGTAATCCGGGATAGCGACGGAACGAAGCTGTCACAGGATATTATCGATGGGGATTATGGGATTTACTCCACCATCTGCCTGATTCGCGACCATAATGAGTGGGCGAAGGAACATTTGGACATGCAGCAGCAGACCTTTTTGGTGACGCAGCCGAAGGTAGCGGAATGCGGGGAGTTGGAATTCCGCTTGATGGATGATTTTTTTGAAGGCCAGTTCCAGGTGAATAACAGCAAAGAGGCGCTGGGATACTGGCAGCTGTATGACCGTACGGTGAACCGGGAAGTGCCCTCCGGCCAATGGAAGTATGATGAAAAAACAGGAGTTCTGGCGGCGGAGGGGTTGACGCCATGGCATAAGTATACGGTCAGCTTTTTGGCGTACCGCATATGGGAAGAAATTTCCATGTACAATCATACAACGAATCATTGGGAAAAAGAGCATTTGATGCAGATAGACCCCAGGTATCCTGAAGTGCAGGAATATTTGCTGGACTGGATGAAACGCTGGTGCGAAGAGCATCCGGCCACCACGGTGGTGAGGTTTACTTCCCTTTTCTACAATTTTGTCTGGATTTGGGGGAGCAGCGAAAAGAACAGAAATTTGTTTACGGATTGGGGCTCCTACGATTTTACGGTCAGCCCGCTGGCGCTGCAGGAGTTTGAAAAAAAGTATGGCTATGCGCTGACGGCAGAGGATTTTGTCAATAAAGGGCAATACCATGTCACCCATATGCCGGGGGATGCCCATAAAATGGATTGGATGGAGTTTGTAAATGATTTTGTTGTTTCCTATGGAAAGAAATTGGTAGATTTGGTGCATACTTATGGGAAGAAGGCCTATGTGTTCTACGATGACAGCTGGATTGGCCTGGAGCCTTATGGGGAGCGGTTTGAAGAATTCGGGTTTGACGGTTTGATTAAATGTGTTTTTTCCGGGTATGAAGCGAGGCTTTGTGCCGGGGTGAAAGTGGGAGTGCATGAATTGCGCCTGCATCCTTATCTGTTTCCGGTAGGGCTGGGAGGGGCGCCCACTTTTATGGAAGGCGGGAACCCGGCATTGGATGCAAAAAAATATTGGAACAATGTGCGCCGGGCACTTCTTCGGGAACCGGTGGACAGAATCGGTTTAGGGGGATATCTGCATTTGACGGAGGGCTTCCCGGATTTTGTGGATTATATAGAAGAAGTTTCCGATGAATTCCGGTTTATCCGGGATTTGCATAAGAAAGGAAAGCCTTATACCTGTAAGCCGCGGGTAGGCGTATTGCATGCATGGGGGAAACTGCGTTCATGGACGCTTTCCGGGCACTTCCATGAAACTTACATGCATGATTTGATTCATGTGAATGAAAGCCTTTCCGGGCTGCCGTTTCATGTGGAGTTTATCGGCTTTGAGGATGTAAAAAGAGGGGCTTTGGAACATTTGGATGTGGTGATTAATGCGGGATATGCGAAAAGCGCATGGAGCGGCGGCGAGGCCTGGCGGGAAGCCGAAGTAGTGGAGCGGCTGACCAAATGGGTGCGGGAAGGCGGCTGCTTTATCGGAATAAACGAGCCATCGGCGGTGGAAGGTTATGATACATTTTTCCGTATGGCCCATGTGTTGGGCATTGATGAGGACACCGGGGCAAGGGTTTGCCATGGAAAATGGGAGTATGAAGTGCGGGAAGACAGGAAGCTTTTGCCCGAAGGGATTGCTTTGGAAGGCAAGGAAAAGAGATATTTGACGGACGGCAAAGCATGGGTGCTGGCGGAAGAAAACGGGCTCCCGACCCTGGCCGTAAATCCATGGGGGAAAGGATGCGGAATTTACTTATCTTCGTACAGCTATTCCCTGGAAAATACAAGGATGCTGATGAACCTGATTTTATACGGCTGCAAAGAACCGCTGGAACAGATGTATTTGACGGACAATGCCCATACCGAGTGCGCATACTTCCCCGAAAGCCAGTGCCTGGTAGTGATGAATAACAGCGGAAGCCCGGAAGAATGCAGCGTGCGGACGGAAAAAGGCATCTGCGAATTCCGATTGAAACCTTATGAAACAAGAATGAAGCAATTATAAAAAATCCTGTAAACATGGCAAGTAAAATAAATTCCAGAGCAAAAAGCGGCGCAGAAATTAGCTAGGCGGTATATGTAGGAGCATGATAAATGAGAATGACAGACCATACTCAACTGAAGATGAACCATGAAGACAGAAGAATTGCAGAGCCGGAGCTAATCCGGGGAATATTGGACAGGAATTCGGTTTGTACGGTAGCGATGCATGACCTGCCGTATCCCTATGTGGTTCCTATGAACTATGGCTATGTGTGGGAAGAAAAACTGGTGCTGTATATGCATATGGCAGGTAGGGGCCATCGGTTGGAATTGCTGGAGGAAAACCCTTGCGTCGCCTGCAGCATCAGCATGTTCCTCGACCGGGTGGGAAAAAAGAAATATAAAAAAGAAGGGCATGATTACCGCAGCGTGACGGTGTTCGGGAAAGCGGAAATAGTTACGATGGAAGAACCGGAAGAATTCCTGAAAGGGCTGAATGCCCTTTGCAGGAATACGGGCCGCCCTCCGCTGCGGAAAATCCCCGGAAATAAAAATTTGTTGGTGATGAAGGTCATAGCCGATACCGTTACGGCAAAAGCCCAGTATCCTGTGAATGATATCGGCGAAATACCCATGCCTCCGCTGGACCTTTCATCCAATCCTTTGGGTTAACATTTGCGCCTGACGGCATTATCCTGAAACCGAAAAAAGTCAGGGCGGTGGCGGGATTGGGTATATTCGAACATGATGCCATCGCTGTTGAATGTCTGGCTGCTGACCACGGCAAGGCAGTTATAATCGCCTAATTGAAGGTATTTTTCGTCAATTTCCGTCATTTTTTCCACCGTCATCACCCTTTTGCTTGTGACGATGGAAATATGCAGTTCGTTTTCCAGATACTCATAAATAGAACCTTCCGCAATCTCTTTCGTAAGGTTTACCGCTATATTTTTTAAAAAATAATTGTGATTGAGAATCAAAGCCTTTCCATCCAGATAATGGAGACGCTGAATGTAATACAATTGGGAGCCCGCAGGAAACCCTGTCCTGTTGGCTATTTTTTCGTCCGCAATAATTTCCGTAAAACATAGAACCTGTGTTTTTGGAGTCTGATGGTTCCGGAGGGCGGACTCCTTAAAGGATTCGATGCCGCCGATGGTAAAAGAAGTCTGCAAAGCGGGGCGGAAAATATTGCGCACCCCTTTTCCCTGCATAGTCTGCACATAGCCATCCATGACAAGGGCACTGATTGCACGCCGTATGGTGTTGCGGGAACAGTCATAGGTTAAAATCAGCTGGTTCTCGGAAGGCAGCATTTCCTGAAATTCGTACTCGCCGGTTTCTATTTTGGTTTTTAGGCTGCGGTATATTTCGGCATACTTTTTCTTGGGCATGGCAATTCGACCTCACTTGTTTAAACATATATATATTATTATAGTTCGGAAAAAATAAAAGTCAAGAATTAAAAATGTTTAAACAACTTTGAATGCAACAGTTTAGTACAGGATAGCAAGAAATAATACAGAGAAAATTTCAGGATGTGTGAAATTCTTGAATTTAGGGTGAAAAAATGATATGATAAGGACACAAATAGGAGGGGAATAAGATATGGCAAATATATATGATGGGGCGTTTCGGACAATTCTGAATGATTGCCGGAAGCTGATTATCCCCGTAATCAATGAAATGTTTGGGGAAACATATACAGGGGAGGAAGAAATCCGGTTTTTTCCCAATGAACATTTTTTAGACCAGCAGGACGAGGCTGATAGGGAACGGATTACGGATACGAATTTTACAGTTTTCGGAAAGACACCAAAGAAATACCATGTGGAGTGCGAAAGCAGCCTGCCGGATGGGAAAATCATGATAAGGCTTTTCGAATACGATGCACAGATAGCCCTTGATGAGGGCGAGGTGACTGAGGAGACATTGACCGTGACATTTCCCAATACGGCGGTTCTGTATCTTCG
>JAETTM010000001.1 GCA_021769135.1 Lachnospiraceae bacterium
GACAAGGAACACCCCGCGCTGGTAGCCTTTGCAAAGTATCAAAGCATCGAAACGCTGACCCGTGAAATCCTCACGGACTTGGTAGACCATATCAAGGTTTACGAAAACGGCAATATAAGCGTTCATTTCAAGTTCGCGGACGAGTTCCGCAAGATTGCCGAGTACATTGAAATCAACACCACCGATACCGCCGAGGCGGGCTGACCCCCGCCAAAGCATGAAATCCTTTTGACAGTATGTTTTCCTAATAGGAGTTAATCATATTCCATTTCAGTATAACTCTTTCCAGTATCCGAATGAGTTGAACCATAACGCTTTCCAATTATCAGCACATAGTAATCACATAAGCCTTTACAATCAGTTCCCGACACCGATCCGTAATATCGTTTCTTTTCGTTCCAATGCTCTTTCTCCTTGCCTCATAACAATGAGAAGCATCTATAAACCGCACTTTCCCTTCCTTGTATGCCGGTTTATTCTTGGTGCAAATCCAAATATATGTGCTGATACCCGTATTCATAAACATATCCGTAGAAAGCTGCACGATACAGTCCAGCCAGTCATTTTCCAAAATATATTTTCTGATTTCCGATGAACCGCTGCCAGCATCTCCTGAAAATAACGGAGAGCCGTTTTGTATAATTGCCATCTTCCCATTTGGCGCAAGTTTGGAAAGCCCATTTAACACAAACAACTGCTGTCCATCACTGATTTTAGGAAGTCCGGGCGCAAATCTGCCCTGTCCTCCTCTTGCAGCTTCTTCTTCCACCTTTTTCTGTTCACGTTTCCAGTCAATTCCAAAAGGCGGATTAGAAATACAGTAATCAAACGAAAACCCGAAAACTGGTCGTCTGACAAAGTATCTCCGAACCGCATATTGTCCGGATCTCCACCACGAATCATCATATCTGCTTTTGCTATCGCATAAGTAGACGGATTAAAGTCCTACCCAAAACAAGCAACTTCTATATCGCTGTTCAAATCATGGATTCTCTCTTCCATGCGAGAAAGCATCTGGGATGTTCCCATCGTCATATCATAAACTGTCATTCCGCCTGTGCCTAAATAACCTTTTTCAGAATTAAACTCTTTAATAATGAGATATAGTGTATTGCTCTCCACCATTCTTTTAATAATACTATCAAAATCAAACTTAGAAAGAACGTCCTGTGCATTTGCAGAAAAACCGGCTAAATAGTCTTTAAAATTCACCTCTATATTATCCGGAGCAGCCAAAAGCGTTTCAAATGTAAACTTGCTTGTATTATAAAACTGATAGCCGGATGCTCTTGTCAAAAATCTATCAATAACTGCCAAATGCTTCACTTTTTCCTACTGCGCAAGCACGTCATCATGAGTAGGAGTAGGCAATCATGAAATCTCTTGACCACTGCATAGGTAAAATGACAAGTCCGTATTCATACGGCTTAAACGTTCCCCGAAACATATCTGCCACATTCCAAATGACAGTCGCTTTTTCCGCTATATTGATTCCAACATCACTGATTTTATTGTTTCTCATTCTTGTCAGCTTCCTCCTGCGTTCTTTTATAATTTACCAAATCTGCAAAATCACAATCCAGTTTTTCACATATACGCTCCAAAACAGATAAATTCACAGACTCTCCGTTTGTCATTTTTGCCATAGTGCTGGAACTTAGCCCCGTGCTTTTACATAAGTCCCCCTTTTTCATCCCCTTATCGATTAATAACTTCCATAGTCCGTTATAACTGATTGCCATAATATAGTTCCTCTTGCTTTCTACAAATCAGCGTTTCATAATTCATATTAAATCATATCATCATTATACCAAATATGCAATTTGAATATTCAAATATTGTAATTTAAAAATCAAATATTTATCTATTTCAACGTCTCAATCAAAAGATTTAATGCTACTGCTATTTCTTTTTTGTGGGGGAAATCAGGGTAATTTTATGTGGTTTTCAAGGCTTTTTCGGTGCTTTTTTTTGATATGCACCTTGTATCTGAGGTTTCCGGATTTTTTGTTATCATGGTGTTATCACGGAGCAAATTGCGTCTGTTTCGCTTTCAATGCGTTTTTAAATGCGTCTCCCACTCAAAAAAACGCATTTAGAACGCATTGAAACACATTAATTTCTATAATACCTAGCTACACGTCCTTGCCCTTCCAATCGCAATATTCCTTCCAGACCTCATTCTAATGGAAACTGTATCTTACTGGACGACGGGGACGAGTGTGTATGCCCACAGTTCATTTCCTATTCGCTTCTCTGCAAGTGGTTCCGGGTTGCGGTGCTTCCCGCCGACAGGCTGCTCTATGCGGAGCTTTACCAGACAGGGAACAGGAAGAAATGTACCGAGTGCGGCGCGTCCTTTGCGTCAACCTCTAACAGTGTCAAATACTGCCCCGACTGCCGGAAACGTATCACCCGCAGACAGGCCGCCGAGCGCATGAGGAAAAGACGCGCCCCTGTTACGCAGTAGGCGTGGAAACCCCCTTGATTTGCAGGGCTTTCCGGGCGGGAAAATGAAGCGGCAAGGGATTTATACCTTTACCCCCGAAAATGCCGTTCTACTGCGTAACATTCACCAAAACAGCACCCACAAAATAGGGTAGAGGGAGAATAATTTCTCGCCCCTCCCATTGAACCGTACATACGGGCCTCGTATACGGCTCTACAACTTATGGCAAGAGTGCGTCCTCCTTTCTCCCTGATTCTGGGCAAAAAAATAGCAGGATACCTTTTCAGATTTCCTGCTTGGGTGTGCCGCTGGTGGGCGGCGGGTTATTTAGTTTTTTGATAGGCTGTCAGTTCGTCAAACTGGAAGTTTTCATTCAGCAAATTACAATGGTAAACCTTTAATCATATCATTGTATACTGAACTCCCATCAAGAATAGTTCCAAATGTATCAACCCATAACGGTATATAGTCACATCTACTTGCTACCATCTGCGAACCAATATTCGTTATAGAAGCAGAATAGAATGGAATAATATTTCGTGCCAGTAATTCTTTTGTCAATCCCCTCACTAAATATGTTCCCAATCTGGCATTTCTATATTCTTCCATAACATCTATACCTATTTCCCATACACCATCTGTTGATGATTCTGCGGCACCTGCTACTCCAATAATTTTATTATTATCCTTTGCAATATAAACACCTTTTGTTGATGTAGAACCATTTTCATCAAATGCTAAGGAATTTTCAAAACCAGTCAATCCAGTAAGGGATAAAATATCTCTGCCAAAAAGATACTCGCACTTACAATCCAATGAAATCAATGCCTCTTCTGTATAGTTATCATTAGGAACATAATGTATTGTCTGTCCATAAACCAAAGGAAGTTCAAATATTTCATCTCTATTCTTGCTTTGTAAAAGTTCTTGAACTTTATAATGCAGATTCTCTGATGTACAAACCACAACACAATTTCTATAGGCTAGTATTTTAATATATGGTTGTTTTGCATTGAAGTTAACAGTATACACCGTTGATTTCCCATTTAATTCGTTTGGACTGCAATAAAATTCCTTTGATAATAATTCTTCCATTTTCTTCTTAATAATCACTTTCATATTCATTCCTACAACCTCCCTATATTGTCAAGTGATTTTCCTCAAAAAATCAAGGAATTTTAAAGCTTTTATCTCAGGTAAATGAGCCAAGGAGATGGACATTTCTCTGTATCTGGTACGAAAATAGAGGATATTGGGTATACGAGGTAGAACGTCTTTATTCCCGCGAGCAATGAGCCAAACAAAACTGGCACTATTATACAGCTTTAACTCGCTAAATGAAATAGGTTCTCTGTAAGATTTTCAGGTAGCAAGCCCACAAAGGGGGTAGCTGGCGGAGCCAGCGCAAGGGAAGTGTAGCTTCCCCTGTGATGATTGGAGCAGATTGAAAATCTACGGAAATTATCTGCTGTCCGCAGGACGCTCCCGGCAGGGCGCAATGCACCACTTCCCCAAACAATACAGTTCAAATTACAATATCACAAGGACAAAGAACGGGCAGAACAGGTAAAGCAAATAAAGGGTTGGTAAATGCAAACTCCGATGAAAAATGGCACCAAATTTCATCGGAGTTCTTTTTACGGCACCGTTTTGGCACCGCTTACAACATTTTTACCATTGCAAAGTTTCAAAAAGGGCTTCTCGATTTCTCGGAAAGCCCCATAAAATCTAGCTTTTTACTGATTACTCAATAATCGTAGCCACACGTCCAGAACCTACTGTACGTCCACCCTCACGAATAGCAAACGTAAGCCCCTGCTCCATAGCGATAGGATGAATCAATTCAATTGTCATCTCTACGTTATCGCCAGGCATGCACATTTCTGTGCCTTCCGGTAAATTACATACGCCAGTTACGTCAGTTGTTCTGAAATAGAACTGAGGTCTGTAATTATTGAAGAAAGGAGTATGACGTCCACCTTCGTCTTTGGTCAAAACGTAAACCTGTGCGGTAAATTTCTTATGGCATGTTACAGAGCCGGGTTTGGAAAGAACCTGTCCTCTTTCGATTTCAGTTCTCTGAACACCACGTAACAAAGCGCCGATATTGTCGCCTGCACGAGCCTCATCCAGCATCTTACGGAACATTTCAATACCTGTAACAACAGTTTTCTTTGTTTCCTCTTTGATACCAACGATTTCAACTTCCTCGTTAAGGTGAAGTGTACCACGCTCAACACGGCCTGTAGCAACAGTACCACGTCCTGTAATGGTAAATACGTCTTCAACAGGCATCAGGAAAGGCTTATCTGTATCGCGCTGAGGATCCGGAATATATTCGTCAACAGCGTTCATCAGTTCAATAATCTTGTCGCCCCATTCGCTGGAGGGGTCTTCCAGAGCTTTCAGAGCGGAACCCTGAATAACCGGAATATCATCGCCCGGGAATTCATACTCGGACAGCAATTCCCTGATTTCCATCTCAACCAGTTCAAGCAGTTCAGCGTCATCTACCATATCGCATTTGTTCATGAATACTACGATATAAGGAACGCCTACCTGACGAGAAAGCAGGATGTGCTCTTTTGTCTGAGCCATAACACCGTCTGTCGCAGCAACAACCAGGATTGCGCCGTCCATCTGTGCAGCACCTGTAATCATGTTCTTTACATAGTCAGCATGCCCAGGGCAGTCAACGTGTGCATAATGCCTTTTTTCCGTTTCGTACTCAACGTGAGCGGTAGAAATTGTAATACCACGTTCTCTCTCTTCAGGAGCTTTATCAATCATATCGAATGCAACAGCTTCGCCTGTACCTAATCTTACATTCAATGTTTTTGTGATTGCAGCTGTCAAAGTAGTTTTACCATGGTCAACGTGACCAATGGTACCAATATTACAATGGGGTTTGGTTCTTTCAAATTTAGCTTTAGCCATTTCTAAAGTCCTCCTTTAAATTGTTTTAAAAATAATTACTAAATTTCGATTTACCCAGCTTCTTTGATTATATTAAATAATGCCAAGTTTTTCAAGTATTATTTAGTCTTTGCGTTCTATTTTGCTTTTCAGCCAGAACTTTTCCTGCAGGATAAAGTTCCGATGCTTTTACTTCGCCTTTGCTGCCAAGACTTTTTCTTGTACGCTCTTCGGTACCTGTTCGTATTTTTCAAAGAACATGGAATAATTGCCACGCCCCTGAGTCCTGGAACGTAAGTCCGTAGAATAACCGAACATTTCAGCAAGGGGCACATAACCTTTTACCATCTTGCCGCCGCCGATATCCTCCATACCCTCGATACGTCCACGGCGCGAATTGATATCGCCGATAACATCGCCCATATACTCTTCCGGCATCGTTACCTCCACCTTCATGATGGGCTCAAGAAGTACCGGGTTTGCCTTCTTCATAGCTTCCTTGAATGCCATGGAACCGGCAATATGGAATGCCATTTCGGAAGAATCGACTTCATGGTAAGAGCCGTCATATACATTGGCATGTACGCCAAGTACAGGGAATCCGCCCAGAATACCTGCTTTTGTTGCTTCTTCGATACCTTCCCCGACCGCCGGGATATATTCCTTCGGAATAGCGCCGCCAACAACGGTGGATTCATATTTAAATGTCTCCTCCCCGTTCGGGTCCATAGGCTCGAATTTAACTTTACAATGACCATACTGGCCACGGCCGCCGGACTGTTTTGCATATTTGTATTCCTGGTCAACCGGTTTTGTAAATGTTTCTTTGTAGGCAACCTGAGGTGCGCCTACATTCGCCTCTACCTTGTATTCGCGCAGCAATCTGTCTACGATAATTTCAAGGTGCAGCTCACCCATACCTGCAATGATGGTCTGGCCGGTTTCCTGATCCGTATGCGCACGGAAAGTAGGGTCTTCCTCTGCCAGCTTCGCCAAAGCTTCGCCCATCTTGCCCTGTCCTGCCTTTGTTTTCGGCTCAATGGCCAGTTCGATAACGGGCTCCGGGAACTCCATAGATTCCAGAATAACCGGATGCTGCTCATCGCAGATTGTATCGCCTGTTGTTGTTATCTTAAATCCTACCGCTGCTGCGATATCGCCGGAATAAACCTTGTCAAGTTCAGCCCTTTTGTTCGCATGCATCTGAAGGATACGTCCAACACGCTCTTTTTTATCTTTTGTCGCATTCAGCACGTAAGAACCGGAGTTCATCGTACCGGAATAAACCCTGAAAAAGGCCAGCTTCCCAACAAACGGGTCAGCCATAATCTTGAACGCCAGAGCTGCGAAAGGTTCATCATCGGATGAATGTCTTTCCACTTCGTTGCCTTCCAAATCAGTACCCTTAATTGCAGGGATATCTGTAGGCGCCGGCATGAATTCCAGGATAGCGTCCAAAAGCTTCTGAACGCCCTTATTCCTGTAAGCGGTACCGCAGCATACAGGAATCGCTGTACACTCGCAGGTAGCTTTCCTGAGCCCTGCTTTAAGCTGCTCATTCGTCGGCTCTTCCCCTTCCAGATACATCATCATCAGGTCATCATCCAATTCGCTGATTTTCTCCACCAGCTCCGAGCGGTAAAGTTCAGCTTCATCCTTCATATCATCGGGAATCTCTACAACTGAAATATCTTCGCCCTTTTCATCATTATAAATATAAGCCTTCATTTCAAACAGGTCGATGATTCCTTTGAATTCATCTTCCTTGCCGATAGGCAGCTGGATGCAGATAGCATTTTTGCCAAGCCTTGTTTTAATCTGCTCTACTGCGCCATAAAAATTCGCCCCCAAAATGTCCATTTTGTTGATAAATGCCATTCTAGGTACGTTATAAGTGTCAGCCTGACGCCATACGTTTTCCGACTGAGGTTCTACTCCACCCTTTGCACAAAATACGCCTACTGCGCCATCAAGCACACGGAGTGAACGCTCAACTTCTACCGTAAAGTCAACGTGCCCTGGCGTATCAATAATATTGATGCGGTGTTCCAATGCTCCCGGCTTGGGTTTGCATTCTTCCTGCTCTGTCCAGTGACATGTGGTAGCGGCTGATGTAATTGTAATTCCTCGCTCCTGCTCCTGTTCCATCCAGTCCATGGTAGCAGTTCCTTCATGAGTATCACCAATTTTATAATTCACACCGGTATAATATAAGATACGCTCTGTAAGAGTTGTCTTACCCGCGTCAATGTGAGCCATGATACCGATGTTCCTGGTTCTCTCTAATGGATATTCTCTTCCAGCCAAGGGTTTTTCCTCCTTTAGAATCTGTAATGCGCAAATGCCTTATTAGCCTCTGCCATCTTGTGCATATCTTCTTTCCTCTTCACTGCAGCTCCAGTATTGTTGGCTGCATCAAGGATTTCATTTGCCAGTCTGTCTTTCATTGTCTTCTCGCCTCTTTTACGGGAAAACATAGTTAACCAACGAAGAGCCAGGGCCTGACGCCTATCAGGCCTTACTTCAATAGGCACCTGATAGGTAGCGCCGCCGATACGCCTTGCTTTTACTTCCAGAACAGGCATAATGTTGTTCATTGCCTCTTCGAATACTTCAAGGGCCGGCTTACCTGATTTCTCTTCTACTTTTGCAAATGCACCATATACGATTTTCTGGGCAACGCCCTTTTTGCCATCCAGCATAATGTTGTTAATAAGCTTGGTAACAATCTTATTATCGTATAAAGGATCTGCTAATACATCTCTTTTCTGAATATGTCCTTTACGTGGCACGTTTCTTCCCTCCTTATTAATTTGTAACGATGGAATCGTTACAAATCGAAATTTGCTTACAGCAAACTTCCCATCGCATCTAATCCGCAATGTCCTTTCCTCGAACTTCCCACTGCATCCAATCCGCAATGTTCCATCCCGCCGCAATCCGCAAATTCCTCTCTGGCCCGACTTCTCGTCACATGAATAATTCAACGGTACTCACATATGAGATGCACCTGCCGTTTCGGCGATGCAAGCAGCTTTCGCCGCTACTAATGTGTTCGTGCGGTTTTCTATCAAATATGGGTCACCGCTTAAGCGGTATCCCTTGTTTAACACATGGTGATATGGCATCATGCCCATACTGCAGAATTCCAACACAAATTAGTTCTGTTTTGTGGTACAAAATCCTAATTACTTACCAGCCTTAGGTCTCTTGGCGCCGTATTTCGAACGGGCCTGCCTTCTGTTAGCGACCCCCGCTGTATCAAGCGTACCTCTGATTACATGGTATCTTGTACCGGGCAAGTCCTTTACCCTACCGCCCCTGATTAGAACAACGCTGTGCTCCTGCAGGTTGTGGCCTTCGCCGGGAATGTAGCTTGTTACTTCAATCCCGTTAGAAAGACGTACTCTGGCGATTTTCCTGAGCGCTGAGTTAGGTTTCTTAGGAGTTGCTGTCTTAACAGCCGTACAAACGCCCCTTTTCTGAGGAGAAGAAGTACCGATTGCTTTCTTGTGAAGAGAGTTCCACCCCTTCTGAAGAGCCGGTGCTGTTGACTTCTTAACGGATGTCTGACGTCCTTTTCTTACTAACTGATTAAATGTTGGCATTCTGTTTCACCTCCTGTGATATAGACTGTATCTAAAGTATTTGTTCTGTGTGCCATAAAATGCTAGAAATTAGTCTTTCCATTTTGTGGGATTTCATGCACACAAAAAGTAATGCATTTACATGCACACTTTGATAGTATAAGTGGTTGGGGGATTGTTGTCAATAGATTTTTTGGGGGAAAGTGAAAAAAATGTTGAGGGGAGGACGGAAGGGCAGGGATGGGCATAGGGAGCGGCGGTTGTGCTTTTGGCAGGGTGCGGCTAAGCAGAATGGGGAGGTTGTGGTAAATTGCCGGGTCGTCTGTAAGCGGCATCCTTGCCGCATACAGACTCATCAGGACATCCTTGTCCTGATGACCCTGGGTTTCTGGACATTCTGCTAATCAGCACCATCTGCCAAAAGCGAAACCGCCGCCCCCTATGCCCATCCCTGCCCTTCCTGGTTTCCTCTGGTGGGGAAGGTGATGATGCCCTAAATATAAGATAGCGGATGTCAGGATGAACGTATTTTTACCGTTTGAGCTATTAAGTGTCTGAAAACGCCAATACAAAAGCCGGAAAAATGGCTTTTGGTATTGGCGTTTTGGTGTTGGTTTGGCTGTAAAGTTTTTAAAGTATTTATTCAGCCATTTGAATTATTTAAGAATTCAAACTTCTTAATGATTCTTGTTATTATTACTTTTCCTCATCCGCTTCTGTATCTTCGAATTCGTCCTCGTCCAGGTCTTCAAACTCTTCTTCTAAGTCGGTTTCCCCGTCCGTTTCCTCTGCTTCCATGATATCCTCATCGGCTTCTTCATCGAAGTCTTCTTCCGGGAAGTCCTCTTCTTCGTAGAAGTCTTCATCGTCAAAGGATATGGTTCCCATCAGGTCATTGTCGGTGTCTAAGACTGTGTTGCGGTATCTCTTCATTCCTGTTCCGGCAGGAATCAGTTTACCTATGATGACATTTTCCTTTAAGCCGATGAGCGGATCCACTTTTCCTTTGATGGCCGCTTCGGTAAGGACCTTTGTTGTTTCCTGGAAAGATGCTGCGGACAGGAAGGAGTTGGTGGCCAGGGCCGCTTTTGTGATGCCGAGCATTACCTGTTTGCCCTCCGCCGGTTCCTTGCCCTGAGCGATTAGTTTTTCATTCATGTCTTCGTATTCCAGGATATCCACTAAAGTGCCCGGCAGGAAATCCGCATCGCCGTTATTTTCAATGCGTACCTTCTTTAACATCTGGCGTACAATCACTTCGATGTGCTTGTCGCTGATATCAACGCCCTGCAGGCGGTATACTCTTTGTACTTCCCTAAGCATGTAGTCCTGTACTGCACGGACGCCCTTGATTTTCAGTAAATCGTGGGGGTTTACGCTGCCTTCTGTCAATTCGTCGCCTGCTTCCAAAACGGTTCCATCCATAATCTTGATTCTGGAACCATAGGGGATGAGGTAGGTTTTGGTGTCCCCTGTTTCTTCGTTGGTGATGACGATTTCGCGCTTTTTCTTTGTATCCTTAATCGTCGCCATGCCGCCGAATTCTGCGATAATGGCAAGGCCCTTGGGCTTTCTTGCTTCAAAAAGCTCCTCTACACGGGGAAGACCCTGTGTGATATCGTCGCCGGCAACGCCGCCCGTATGGAACGTACGCATCGTCAGCTGTGTGCCCGGTTCGCCGATGGACTGGGCTGCGATAATACCTACCGCCTCCCCTACCTGAACCGCTTCGCCGGTAGCCATGTTCGCGCCATAGCATTTTGCACAGATACCATTGTGGGAACGGCATGCCAAAATTGTACGGATTTTTACTTCCTCAATGGGCTCGCCTTTTTCATTTACGCCCACGCTCAAAATCTTCGCCGCGCGGCTGGGCGTAATCATATGGTTTTTCTTTACAATGATATTCCCGTCTCTGTCTTTAATATCCTCGCAGGAATATCTGCCGTTAATCCTGTCTTTCAGGCTTTCAATGGTTTCCTTCCCGTCCATGAAGGCTTTTACTGTCATGCCTGGGATTTCGTCCTTCCCTTCGCTGCAGTCCACTTCCCGGATAATCAGTTCCTGGGAAACGTCCACCATACGCCTGGTCAAATATCCGGAGTCAGCTGTACGCAGAGCGGTATCGGACAGACCTTTCCGGGCACCGTGGGCGGACATGAAGTATTCCAGAACATCAAGCCCTTCACGGAAATTGGACTTAATAGGCAATTCTATCGTCCTTCCCGTCGTATCCGCCATCAGGCCGCGCATGCCGGCCAGCTGTTTAATCTGCTGGTTGGAACCACGGGCTCCGGAGTCAGCCATCATGAAAATATTGTTGTATTTATCCAGCCCTGACAAAAGCACGTCCGTCAGTTCCTTATCCGTCTCGTTCCATGTTTCCACTACGGCACGGTATCTTTCTTCTTCCGTGATGAGCCCTCTCCGGAAGTTCTGGGAAATTTTGTCTACCGTTGTCTGTGCGGCATCCAGCAATTCCTGCTTCCGTTCCGGCACCGTCATATCCGAAATGGATACGGTCATGGCCGCCTTAGTGGAATATTTATATCCAGTTGACTTTATTAAATCCAGCACTTCCGCCGTCTTGGAAGCGCCGTGAGTATTGATTACTTTTTCCAGAATCTGCTTTAACTGCTTCTTGCCCACATGGAAATCCACTTCCAGGCTCAGGAAATTCTCCGGCTTTGTCCTATCCACGAAGCCCAAATCCTGGGGCAGGATTTCATTGAACAGGAAACGCCCCAACGTGGATTCCACATTGCCGCTTATCTCTTCCCCGTCCTCGTTCACCTTGCTCACCCGGACAGTAATCCTGGAATGCAGAGTAGTAAAGCCGTTTTCATAAGCCAGGATAGCTTCGTTTACATTCTTATAGAATTTGCCTTCCCCTTTTGCCCCGGGCCTCTCCTGGGTCAGGTAATAAATACCAAGAACCATATCCTGCGAAGGCACAGCCACCGGACCGCCGTCAGAGGGCTTTAACAGATTATTCGGAGACAAAAGCAGGAAGCGGCACTCCGCCTGGGCTTCCACGGAAAGAGGAAGATGGACTGCCATCTGGTCACCGTCGAAGTCCGCGTTAAATGCAGTACAAACCAAAGGATGCAGCTTAATTGCCTTACCCTCTACCAAAATAGGCTCAAATGCCTGGATGCCCAGCCTGTGAAGCGTAGGGGCACGGTTCAGCATAACCGGATGCTCTTTAATTACTTCTTCCAGCACATCCCATACCTGAGTGTCCAGCCTCTCCACCAGCTTCTTCGCATTCTTTATATTCTGTGAAATCCCTCTCGCCACCAGTTCTTTCATCACGAAAGGTTTAAAGAGTTCAATTGCCATTTCCTTAGGCAGCCCGCACTGATAAATTTTCAGTTCCGGCCCTACAACGATAACGGAACGCCCGGAATAATCCACACGTTTTCCCAACAGGTTCTGGCGGAAACGCCCGGACTTTCCTTTTAACATATCGGACAGGGATTTTAATGCCCTGTTGCCCGGCCCGGTTACCGGCCTGCCCCTCCTGCCGTTATCAATCAGGGCATCCACCGCTTCCTGAAGCATCCTCTTTTCATTGCGGACGATAATATCCGGCGCCCCCAGTTCGAGAAGCCTCTTTAAACGGTTGTTCCTGTTAATAATCCTTCTATATAAATCGTTCAAATCCGAAGTGGCAAAACGTCCGCCATCCAACTGAACCATAGGGCGCAAATCCGGCGGGATAACCGGAATCGCATCCATAATCATCCATGACGGCTGATTGCCGGATTCACGGAAAGCTTCCACGACTTCCAGCCTTTTGATAATCCTCGCCCGCTTCTGTCCGGTGGATTCCTTCAGGCCGCTTTTTAACTCTGCCGCTTCCGTTTCCAAATCAATCGCTTCCAA
Organism: Lachnospiraceae bacterium; assembly: GCA_021769135.1. GTDB lineage: Bacteria > Bacillota > Clostridia > Lachnospirales > Lachnospiraceae > Kineothrix. The sequence continues at coordinate 12,841 of JAETTM010000001.1, forward strand.
CAGTTCTTTAATAGCTTCCGCCCCCATGCCGACGCGGAAACGGTTTCCCCATGTTTCCCGCGCATCCTGGTATTCCTTTTCGGACAGCACTTGCTTATAATCCATATCGGTATCGCCGGCATCCAGTACAATATAGGACGCGAAATAAAGCACTTTTTCAAGTACCCTGGGCGACAAGTCAAGAATCAGGCCCATACGGCTGGGAATTCCTTTAAAATACCAGATATGGGATACCGGGGCTGCCAGTTCGATATGCCCCATACGCTCCCTGCGCACGCTGGCTTTTGTAACTTCTACGCCGCAGCGGTCGCAGACAACGCCTTTATACCTGATTTTCTTATATTTACCGCAATGACATTCCCAGTCCTTGCTGGGTCCGAAAATCCTTTCGCAGAACAGGCCTTCCTTTTCCGGCTTCAATGTCCTGTAGTTGATGGTTTCCGGCTTTGTCACCTCACCTCTGGACCATTCCCTGATTTTTTCAGGAGATGCTAAACCAATTTTAATCGCATCGAATGTCATCGGTTGATACGTTTCCTGTTTAATATCCGGCATCTTCACACATTCCTTTCTTTTCGGACTGTTACTATTATTTTTACTCGTCATAAGATTCTACAAACTCAGCTTCATCATCCAATGACAATTCCAGGTCATCCTCCAAATCATCTTCGTCCGTATTGACCAGTTCCCCGCTGTCCTCATCGAATTCCTGCTTCTGATAGCCCATAGAACCGAAGGAATCCTGCTCGTAGTCATAATTTTTAGAATCCCCCTCCATCTCATAACGGTAATCGGTATCGCCGTAATCGATGGTCTCCATAATTTCCACTTCCGTATGGTCCTCACGGAGAACGCGTACGTCCAGGCCAAGGGACTGCAGTTCTTTCAAAAGAACCTTGAAGGATTCCGGAATACCCGGTTCAGGGATGTTGTCTCCCTTGATAATCGCCTCATATGTCTTCACACGCCCAATCACATCATCCGACTTCACAGTCAGTATTTCCTGCAGCGTATAAGAAGCGCCGTAGGCTTCCAGTGCCCAAACTTCCATTTCACCGAACCTTTGTCCGCCGAACTGGGCTTTACCGCCCAAAGGCTGCTGGGTTACCAAAGAGTAAGGGCCTGTGGAACGGGCATGGATTTTATCGTCCACCAGATGATGCAGCTTCAGGTAGTGCATATGGCCGATGGTAACAGGGCTGTCAAAATATTCCCCTGTCCTGCCGTCGCGCAGCCTTACCTTCCCATCCCTGGAAATAGGCACGCCTTTCCATACTTCCCTGTGGTCCCGATGCTCGTAAAGATAATCCATTACCTCCGGAAGCAGTTCCTCTTTATGCTTTTTCTCAAACTCTTCCCATTCCAGATTCACATAGTCATTGGCCAGGTCGAGGGTATCCATAATATCGTCTTCGTTCGCCCCGTCGAATACAGGCGTAGCCACGTTAAAGCCAAGGGCCCTGGCAGCTAAGGACAAGTGGATTTCCAGTACCTGTCCGATATTCATACGGGAAGGCACGCCCAAAGGATTCAACACGATATCAAGAGGGCGGCCATTGGGCAGATAAGGCATATCCTCTACCGGAAGCACGCGGGAAACAACGCCCTTATTCCCGTGGCGCCCTGCCATTTTATCCCCTACGGAAATTTTCCTCTTCTGGGCAATATAAATGCGCACTGCATGATTTACGCCCGGGGAAAGCTCATCCCCGTTTTCCCGTGTGAATACTTTGGCGTCCACTACAATACCGTATTCCCCGTGAGGCACTTTCAAGGAAGTATCCCTTACTTCCCTTGCCTTCTCGCCGAAAATAGCACGCAGCAGCCTTTCTTCCGCCGTCAGCTCCGTCTCTCCCTTAGGGGTTACTTTGCCTACCAATATATCTCCGGCACGGACCTCCGCGCCAATTCGAATAATTCCCCTGTCATCCAAATCCTTCAAGGCATCATCGCCCACGCCTGGAACATCCCGCGTGATTTCCTCCGGGCCCAGCTTCGTATCGCGGGCTTCCGCTTCATATTCCTCAATATGCACGGATGTATACACATCCTCCTGCACAAGACGCTCGCTCAAAAGAACCGCATCCTCATAGTTATAGCCTTCCCATGTCATAAAGCCGATTAACGGGTTCTTGCCCAAAGCCAGTTCCCCGCCGGATGTGGAAGGTCCGTCCGCAATTACCTGTCCTTTCTCCACATGGTCGCCTTTGAACACAATGGGCTTCTGGTTATAGCAGTTGGACTGGTTGCTTCGCGTAAATTTCGTCAAACGGTATTCATCCCGCTCTCCGTCATCATAAGTAATCTTAATAATCCTGGATGACACATAATCGATTGTCCCCGATTTTCTGGCAACCACGCACACGCCGGAGTCCACCGCAGCCTTCGGCTCCATCCCCGTTCCTACCACGGGCGCTTCCGTATCCAGAAGCGGAACCGCCTGGCGCTGCATGTTGGAGCCCATCAGCGCACGGTTGGCATCATCGTTCTCCAGGAAAGGAATCAACGCCGTAGCCACCGAAAATACCATTTTCGGGGATACGTCCATATAATCAAACATAGCCTTAGGATATTCGGAAGTCTCTTCTTTGTAACGGCCGGATACAGTATTCCTTACGAAATGGCCGTTCTCATCCAATAATTCATTGGCCTGGGCCACATGGTAATTATCTTCTTCGTCCGCAGTCATATAAATAACTTCATCCGTTACCCTTGGGTTAGCCGGGTCGGATTTATCAATCTTACGGTATGGCGCCTCCACGAAGCCATACTCGTTAATCCTGGCATAGCTGGCCAGGGAGTTAATCAAGCCGATGTTCGGACCTTCCGGCGTCTCAATAGGGCACATCCTCCCATAGTGGGAATAGTGCACGTCACGGACTTCAAACCCTGCACGGTCCCTGGACAAACCGCCCGGGCCCAATGCGGACAAACGCCTCTTATGGGTCAGCTCGCCCAACGGGTTATTCTGATCCATGAACTGGGAAAGCTGGGAAGAACCGAAGAACTCCTTCACGGCAGCCTGTACCGGTTTAATGTTAATCAATACCTGCGGGGAAATTTCCTCCGCATCATGGGTCGTCATCCTTTCGCGGACTACCCTTTCCAGCCTGGACAAACCGATTCTATACTGGTTCTGCAGCAGTTCCCCTACCGCCCTGATGCGCCTGTTGCCCAAATGGTCGATGTCATCGGGATTTCCAATGCCGTATTCCAAATGGATATTATAATTGATGGAAGCGAGAATATCTTCCTTCGTAATATGCTTCGGTATCAGTTCGTGCACATTTTTCTGGATGGCTTCCGCCAACTCTTCCGGACTATCGCTGTATTCGTCCAAAATCTGCGCAAGGACAGGATAATAAACCAATTCCGTTACTCCCAGTTCCCTTGGGTTGCAGTCCACAAAATTCGTAATATCCACCATCATATTGGAAAGAATCTTAACATTTTTCTCTTCTGTCTGGATATAAACGTAAGGGATGGCCGCATTCTGAATGGCATCCGCCAATTCCGCCTTCACCTTCGTTCCTGCCTCTGCCAGTATCTCCCCTGTGGTGGTATCCACCACATCTTCCGCCAAAATATGGCCTCTTATCCTATTCCTGAACGCCAACTTTTTGTTAAATTTATATCTTCCGACTTTCGCCAAATCATATCTTCTGGGGTCAAAAAACATGGCAGTAATAAGGCTTTCCGCGCTTTCTACGCTAAGCGGTTCGCCCGGACGTATTTTTTTATACAACTCCAACAGACCCTCCTGATAATTTTCAGCAGTGTCTTTTCCAAAGCTTGCTTCAATCTTCGGTTCATCGCCGAACAATGCCCTGATTTCGTCATTGGTACCTACCCCCAATGCCCTAATCAGAACGGTAATCGGCACTTTTCTTGTCCTATCTACCCGTACATAAAAAACATCATTGGAATCCGTCTCGTATTCAAGCCAGGCGCCGCGGTTAGGAATTACTGTGGAAGAAAAAAGCCTTTTCCCTATTTTATCATGCCCGATGGCATAATAAATGCCTGGAGAACGCACAAGCTGGCTAACGATAACACGTTCCGCCCCATTAATTACGAACGTTCCCGTTTCGGTCATCAACGGAAGATCCCCCATGAAGATTTCATGTTCGCTGATTTCTTCTTTTTCCTTATTATAAAGGCGAACTTTAACTTTCAATGGCGCCGCATAAGTTGCATCTCTTTCCTTGCATTTTTCGATAGAATACTTTACTTCCTTTTCACACAATTCGAAGTCCACGAATTCCAGACTCAAATGGCCGCTGTAATCCGCAATCGGAGAAATATCGTCAAAGACTTCTTTCAAGCCTTCTTCGAGAAACCATCTATAGGAGTATTTCTGTACTTCTATCAGGTTTGGCATTTCCAAAACCTCTTTTTGCCGTGAATAACTCATACGTATATCTTTGCCTGCGGCAATGGGACGTATTCTGTTTTTTTCCATTGACATTTCACCCCGTTCTTTATGATTTTGAGCCTATTTACCGGTGATTTACATATCTGGTACTCTAATTTTATTGTTTTTTTTCATGCAAAACTAGAGTAAGGACACCTTACCACAATAGTGCATCATCCATTCTACTACAAAAATTTGGAAGCGTCAAGAGTTTTTTAAACGGCGTACACGGAAAAAGAACCCGTACCCGGAAGCCTGCATGGCTCTTCCTTGTACCGGTCCTTTTATCCAATGAACACTGCTTAGGAACTATTTAACAGTAGCTTTAGCTCCTTCTGCTTCCAGTTTGCCTTTCACTTCTTCAGCTTCTTCCTTAGATACGCCTTCTTTTACCATCTTAGGAGCGGAATCAACAAGGTCTTTTGCTTCTTTCAGGCCAAGGCCTGTAGCTTCACGAACCACTTTGATAACTTTAACTTTGTTAGGGCCTACTTCTGTAAGTTCCACGTCGAATTCGGTCTTTTCTTCTTCTGCTGCACCTGCGTCAGCTGCTGCTGCAACTACCACGCCTGCTGCTGCGGATACGCCAAATTCCTCTTCACATGCTTTTACTAAATCGTTTAATTCTAAAACCGTTAACTCTTTGATAGCATCAATAAGTTCCTGAGCTGTTAATTTTGCCATTACTGTTTACCTCCATAAATAAATTTGAATTTTACATTGCATTTCGATATCTTCAGCTTTCCACCCTATAGGGCTTCCCATCAGGTGGTGTTTCCTTACTCCGCCGGGGCCTCTTGTGCCAGTGCGGCATCCGCGGGCGCTTCAGCCGGTGCCGCATCTTCTACGGCAGCTTCCTCTGTTTGAGCTGCAGGAGCTTCACATGCAGCTGCACCGCCTTTTTCTGCCAGCTGGTTCATAACGCGCGCAAAGTTTGTAATCGGGGACTGCAAGCTTCCAAGCAGCTTGGAAATCAGTTCTTCCCTTGAAGGAATCTTTGCGATGTCCATGATTCCTGCCGCATCATAAGCAATGCCTTCAACCATTCCGCCTTTTACTTCCAGTTTGCTGGCTTCCTTGGCAAATTTGCAAAGTATCCTTGCCGGCGCCGTAGCATCCGAATTGGAAATTGCAATTGCGCTGGGGCCTTCCAAATATGGAGTAAGCGCTTCATAATCCGTTCCCTTAAACGCGAAATTCATCATCGTGTTTTTGTAAACCTTGTAAGTAATTCCCGCTTCACGGAGTTCCTTACGAAGCCTTGTGTCCTGCTCTACCGTAAGACCGCGGTAATCCACAAGGACAATCGACTGCGCATCCTTAATGTTTGCAGAAATTTCTTCTACAACAGGTTGCTTCAATTCAATTTTTGCCACTTTCTTTACCTCCTTATAGATTTGTACAGAACCGGTTTCCGCGCCGGTCCTTCTTTGCCGAAAGGAGTTTTCTATTGCGCATAAAAAACCTTCCCGTCCAGAAAATCCCAAAGACAGAAAGGTATCAAGCAAGAATCAGTCCACTCTTTTCCTCGGTAGGCGTTTTATACTTACGCTGCAGCCACAGCACCTACTGTCTTCGGCATAGCTATTCCCTGGTTGGAATAACTTCTATTACTATACGATAAACATGGCCCATTGTCAAGAGCCCGTTGAATTTTTTACCTCTCGGTTACAAACCCATCCTCATCGATATCCACGCCCGGCGAAATGGAGCGCATGTAGGCCAGAACCCTTTCTTTTTCCTCATCATGCAGCATGGTGGTGGTGCAGCCCTTTTGCAGCGCAGGAACAAATTGCAGGGATTGCAGGCCGTTTTCGTCAATGACCGCTTTCATCAGGCATGTATCCAATTCTTTGGAGTTAAACCAGAAATTCCCCAGGCTGTATACCACAGGAATCCCATTCACATATTCAATCGGCTGCAGGCAGTGGGGATGGTCTCCGATAATCAGGTCCGCTCCCGCATCGGCAATTTTAGGAGCCTGGTCCCGCTGAATCCAGTCGATTTCCGCGGTATTCTCCGTCCCCCAATGAATATATACGATGACAAAATCGCTGTTTTCCTTTGCCTCCTGCACCACTTCCAACAGCTTGGCCGGGTCCAGGCAGCGGAACACCCCGGGGGTTTCATCGGTAGCCCCTTTGGTATCCGGATTATCCAGGCGCTCGATCTGTGTGGCTGAGACGATTGCTATTTTTATATCCCCTGCGATGAAATATACGGGGCTGGCCGCCTCCTCCAGATTACGCCCGGCCCCCACATAGGGCATTTCCATTTCCGCCAACGTATCCAATGTATCCAAAAAAGCGTCTTCCCCATAATCATAGGCGTGGTTATTGGCCAGGGATACGATATCCACGCCCATTTCCTCCAAAATGGACGCATATTCCGGCTTGGCCCGGAATGTAAACTGCTTTCCTTCCGTAGGCGTTCCCCGGCTGGAATAAGGGAACTCATTATTAATCATCATAATATCGGCATTTATCATCTCATCCATTAAATCTTCCGATATGCTGTCATGAATCCCATTCTCCCTCTGAAGCAGACGGGCCATGACGCTGTAATACGGGTCGAACAAGATATCCCCGCCAAAAGCTATGGTTATTTCTTTTTCCTTTGCAGTCTCTTTCGCGTAAATATTGTTTTCCCGCATATATGCCGAATCGGAGAGAATATCGTCATACTTTCCCTTCGGCTCTTCCGGGGGCGGCTCTTCCACATATTGCTCCTGCGGCGGGTTTTCCTCCTGCTTTGGAACCACTTCCACAATCGCATTGGAAATAGCTTCCTCCGTCTTCCCTATGCCGCCCTCCGCTTCCTTTTCCTCTCCCGCTTTCCTGTAAAGCAAAAATGCCAGAATGCCGAGAATCATCACGCCCGTAAAAACGCCCCAGAACGTCAGAATCATGTTCAGAAAATGGTTTTTTTTCTTTTTCTTCCTTTTTTTCTTCATATATACTCCCAAGCGCATAAACGTGTTTTGCACGCTCCGGCGCCCAACAAGATGGCAACAGTTCAGCCTTTCGGCTTCCCTGTTACGAAATCCGGCCCTTTTCTCCCCCTATGCCACAAAGACCATCTGCCAGGTTTCCCGCACAGATGGTCTCAACATTTGTCTGATAAAAATGTATTCCATTAAAATTTTGCAACGCTTACCTTTACGCCGGGGCCCATTGTAGAAGATAATGTAATGCTTCTTAAGAACTGGCCTTTCACCGCTGAAGGCCTTGCCTTTACGATAGCTTCCATGAGCGCATTAAAGTTCTCTTCCAACTGCTCTTCCGTAAAAGAAGCTTTTCCAATCGGCACGTGAATAATATTGGATTTATCCAATCTGTACTCAATCTTACCAGCTTTGATATCCTTAATCGCCTTGGTAACATCCATGGTAACGGTTCCCGCTTTAGGGTTCGGCATCAAACCTTTCGGTCCTAATGTCTTACCGAGACGTCCTACCACGCCCATCATATCGGGCGTAGCTACTACAACATCGAAGTCCAGCCATCCCTCATTCTGGATTTTCGGGATAAGTTCGTCTCCGCCTACGTAATCCGCTCCGGCAGCTTCTGCTTCCGTAAGCTTATCCCCCTTGGCAAATACCAATACCTTTACTTCTTTACCTGTACCATTCGGCAGCACAACGGCGCCACGAATCTGCTGTTCCGCATGACGTCCATCGCATCCTGTCCTGATGTGGACTTCAATCGTTTCGTTGAATTTTGCAGTGGCCGTTTTCTTCACAAGCCCAATCGCTTCGTTAGGCTCGTATTGAACGGTGCGGTCTATCTGCTTTGCAGCCTCATTATATTTTTTTCCATGTTTCATCGCTAATTCCTCCTATGGTTCAACCGGCAGTCCTTCGCCCAGGCATTTTCGCCCGCAGCTGCCTCCCAATTTTATTGTAATTAATCTTCTACTGTGATTCCCATACTTCTTGCCGTTCCTGCAATCATGCTCATCGCCGCTTCGATGGATGCTGCGTTCAAATCCGGCATCTTCATTTCTGCAATTTCCTTCAGCTTATCTTTGGAAATGGACGCAACCTTCGTCTTGTTCGGTACTGCGGAACCGGACTTAATGTTGCATGCTTTCTTGAGAAGTACTGCTGCAGGAGGAGTCTTAGTCACAAAACTGAAGCTTCTGTCTGCGTATACCGTAATAACAACAGGAATAATCGTATCGCCTTTATCCGCTGTCCTCGCGTTGAACTGTTTCGTAAACTCAACGATATTTACACCATGCTGTCCAAGTGCAGGACCAACCGGTGGAGCCGGCGTTGCTTTTCCGGCAGGAATCTGTAACTTAATATATCCTTCTACTTTCTTTGCCATCTTGGCTACCTCCTAAAATATTGTGGTATGGCGCATCCGCCCAGTACGGCGCTGCTCCCACTGCCCCGGCTTTTTCCAGGGGCTTTCCTTTTGCTGCCGCGGCGTCAATGTCCGCTGTCCGCTCCCTTTCTTTAAAAAACTCTTCCGGGCACTTCCAGCCTCATCCGGCCGCATCTTATATTTAAGCCGGATTTCCGGCATAAATATCTTTTTCTAAACGTTTTACTGCATTTTTCTTACTTCTTCGAAACCTATTTCGACCGGGGTTTCCCTTCCAAATAAATCTACATTTATCGTTGCCGTCTGTTTGCCGTAATCCATCCTCTGGACCATGCCTACCGTATCTTTCCACACTCCGGCGATTACTGCAATCGTATCCCCTTCGCCGAAATCCACAGTGACATTCTCGGACTTAATACCAAGCGGCCTCATCTCCGTTTCCGTAAGCGGCACCGGCTTGCTTCCCGGCCCTACGAATCCTGTAACGCCTCTCGTATTTCTGACCACATACCATGTGTCGTCGTTCATCACCATATTGATAAGGACATAACCTGGGAACAATTTCTTCTGGACAGTCTTTTTCGCCCCGTTCTTCATCTCCACAACATCCTGCATAGGAACACGGACTTCAAGAATTTCATCTTCCAGATGCCTGTTCTCCCTCATTTTATCAATATTGGCTTTGACTTTATTTTCATATCCGGAATAGGTATGAACTACGTACCAGTTTGCCTCTGCCATCTATTTACCCTCACTCTATAATGTCGTCAAGAAATCTATGCCATACTGGAAAAGGAAATCCAATATAGCGATAATCACTCCAACCACAACCGAGATGCATACAACCGCAACGGACTGTTTCACAAGCGAATCCTTGTCCGGCCAGGCAATCTTCTTAAACTCAGTTTTCACACCCTTGAAAAAACTCGGTTTCGGTGTCTTATCTGTTTTTGCGGAACCTCCCATGTTAACAACCATGCCCTTTCCAGTCTTATTTTGTTTCCTTATGCGGAGTATGTTTCCTGCAGAATCTGCAATATTTCCTTAACTCCATTCTTTCAGGATGTGTCTTCTTATCCTTCGTAGTATTATAATTCCTCTGTTTGCATTCTGTACATGCCAATGTAATTCTCGTACGCATTGATTTTCCCTCCAAATTTGAGCATAAAAAAAAGACCTGAATAAATCTTGTTTGTTAACTATAGCACAAGATTCTCTCTACGTCAACTAGTTTCTATGCTTGTTTCGGTTTAATTTTCAAATTTTTCCTTCTCCCCCTCACTTTTTCCCTTCCAAATTCCGATATATATGATATAATGTACGTGTAGGCAATGAGCAGTGCGCATCCGCAAACTGGAAAAATGGCAGCTTGCTGACAGTTTTTCCAGCTTACGGATGCATAGGGCGAAGCCCGCGAGCGAGGAAAACCGCAGGTTTTTCGAGCCGCACTGCGGAGCAGAGCCATAAGCCCACACCCAACAAAAATATCCACTCACAACCCCATACGCGGCTGCCGCTTCATTACCCCGGCAGCCTACGCAGGAACAGATTCCTGCGGACGTATTATTTCAAGGAAGAAAGGAGGGGGAGTACCATGGCATATAATAATGCAATTCTCAGCAATGTCTACAACTATTATATGACTACCTATACGCCGAAGACCTCGACCCGTTATGACACACATAAGAAGAGCGAGCTTCGCAACATATACAATTCCATTGTCAAGCTAAATAAGGAATCTCCTCTGTACAAACTGGATACCAGCAAGGCATCCAAAAGTTTTGCCGTAGGCATTAAAGAAGATGCCCGCGAACTACGCAACGTAATTGCGTCCCTGGGCGGTTTGGACGAAGAAAAAATACTGAACAGAAAGGCGTCTTTTTCCAGCAATGAAGATATCGTGTCGGTCAACTATATCGGCAATTCCCCAAAGGATTCCGAATTGCCCACCTATGACATCGAAGTGCATTCCTTGGCTGCCGGACAGGTAAACATGGGAACATTCCTTCCCGATGCCAAGCCTGCCCTCCCGCCCGACACATATTCCTTCGATGTTATGATTAACGATTTGAACTACGAATTCCAGTTTAATATACGCGAGGGCGAAAGCAACAAAGATATCCAGGCCAGGCTGGCCAAACTGGTCAGCACTGCCGAAATCGGCCTCCATGCCGATGTAGTAGAGGACGGGAAAGGCAACTCTGCCCTTCGTCTCCGTTCCTCAGCCGAAGGAACCAAAAATAACGACCCTTCCCTTTTTATGGTCAGCGATGACCATACCAGCAAGCGAAGCGGTTCGGTGGATTATTTCGGCTTGGATTATCTGGCGCGCCCTGCATCCAATGCGGAGTTTACATTAAACGGCGAGAAGCAAACTTCCACTTCCAATCGGTTTACCATCGATAAGGTTTTCGATGTGACGTTAAAGGGCATTAGTTCCATGGAGGGCGACACCGCTACCTTTGGGCTGAAAACCGATATGGAATCGTTAACCGAAAATATCAGTTCTTTGGCCCAGGGCTATAACCGCTTTATCGTGAGCATGGCTTCCTACCGGGATAATTTCGCCGGCAGCCAGCGGCTTTTAAAAGAAATGAACGGCATTGCCAACCTTTATCGAAGCGAACTGGATATTGTAGGCCTGCAGTTCCAGGAAAACGGTACTTTGGAGATTAACCAGAACAATCTGGAGCATGCCGCCTTATCGGAATATGCCAAAGAGGATTTCGCATCCGTCCGGGATTTTGCCAATTCCCTGGTGCGTAAAATGGATCAGATATCGTTAAACCCCATGGATTATGTGGATAAAACAATTGTAGCCTACAAAAATCCCGGGAAGAATTATCCCACCCCATATATTACAAGCGCTTTCAGCGGAATGCTGTTTAATTATTATTGCTGACGCGGTTCCTTTTTCATATGATAGGGAATTACGCCACAGTGCTGTAAGTCACCAGGAGTTGGCCGCTGGGCCAACTCCTTTTGACATCCGAATCCTTATAGGAAACTGCGCCGCAAGACGCATGAATTGAGAAAGCGAAGCATTCTTTTTCAGTGCGCAAGTCTGCGGAACGAATTTCTCAAAGAGGGATATTGCCATGTTTCTTCTTCGGCCCCTCCGCCGATTTATTTTTTAAAGCCTTTAACGCTTTTAATAGCTTCCCCCTCGTCTCTTCCGGCTTAATTACCTCATTTACAAATCCCCGGGCAGCCGCCACATACGGGTTCAGGAAGCGCTCTTCATACTCCCTCCTGCACTGCTCACGCATCGCCTGCGGGTTGCTGGCCGCCTTGATTTTCCGTTTAAACGCAATATTGACCGCGCCCTCCGCCCCCATTACAGCAATTTCCGCAATGGGCCATGCAAACACCATATCCGCCCCCATTTCTTTGGAATTCATAGCGATGTATGCTCCCCCGTAAGCTTTTCGCATGATGACGGATATTTTCGGAACCGTAGCTTCCGAATAAGCATACAGGATTTTAGCCCCATGCCGGATAATCCCATTATGCTCCTGCTGTGTTCCCGGCAGAAATGCCGGTACATCCACCAACGTGATTAGCGGAATGTTGAAGCAGTCGCAAAACCTGATAAAACGGGCTATTTTGTCGGAAGCCTGATAGTCCAGGGAGCCGCCCATATTTTCCGGCTGATTGGCCACAAAACCTACTACTTCCCCCTCCATTCGGCCCCATCCGATGACCCCATTGGGGGCAAATTCCTTCTGCACCTCGAAAAAGCTCCCTTCATCCACCAGACATTCAATGACCCCTTTCACGTCATAAGCCCTGCGGGAATTATCGGGCACAATCTCCCGCAGCCGCTGCGCCTTTTCTTTTTCCCCCTGGGGCAGTGCCTTATTCAGGCTCCCTACTTTCCCGAACATTTTGTTCACGGCATACAAGAAGGACTGTTTTTCCCCGACGGCCTTCACCACCGGGGCTTTTTCCATATAATTCGCCGGAAGATAGGAAAGCAGCTTTCTAACGCCCATCAGGCACTCCCCTTCGGTTTCATAAGTAAAATGGGAAACGCCGCTTCTTTCCGCATGGACTTTGGCCCCGCCCAATTCCTCTGTAGTCACTTCTTCGTTAATGACAGTCTTTACTACATTGGGCCCGGTAATAAACATTTTCGAAATATCCTTTACCATAAAAATAAAATCGCAGATTGCCGGCGCATAACATGCCCCTCCGGAACAGGGTCCCAGGATTACCGCTATCTGGGGGATAACCCCCGATGCCCTGGTGTGCCTCAAAAACATCCCGCTGTATCCGCTCAAAGAAGAAATTCCTTCCTCAATCCTGGCGCCGCCGCTATCATTGATACAGATTAACGGGGCTTTCATTTCCATCGCCATATCCTGAATCCTGCAAATCTTAAAGGAATGGTATTCCCCCAGCGTTCCGCCGATTACGGTAAAATCCTCACTAGCCACAAACACCAGCCTTCCGTCGATTTCCCCATACCCTGTGACCACGCCGTCTCCTGCCACACGCCGTTTATCCAAATCGAAATCGTCAATCCTGGATTCAATCATGCCGTCCACTTCCACAAAAGTATCTTTATCCAACAACATATCAATTCTTTCTCTCGCTGTCATCTTTCCGCTGGAATGCTGTTTCTCAATTCTGGCCGCACCCCCTCCCATTCTTGCCTTTTCCCGGCGCTTCTCCAAATCTAAAATCGCTTCCTCCCATTTCATACCTTTTCCACCCTTTTCTTTTTACTATTTCACCATCGTACAGTTTCTTTTTGAATTTTAAATATTTTGATTTTTAATTTATTTGATTATCAAAGTATTTTGGAATTATTATAGCACACTTTTTCAATTTTGCAAGAGGAAGATTTTTTCCGGCGCCCCAATCCTATTATGCAAAAAAACACCCCGGAATACCCGCTTATGGGGGTTCCGAAGCGTTTTATGCCTCTTTTTCAAATTTATCTTATTATAATTCTATTTATTCTTCCGCTTCCGCCATTTCAAGTGCCACTGCAATTACTTTATCCATATCGTAATACTTGTATTGCCCAAGCCTGCCGCCGAAAAGCACATTTTTTTCCTTTTCGGCCAGCGCCTTATATTCCTGGAATAATTTTTCGTTGCGCTCATCATTTACCGGATAATAAGGCTCATCGCCAGGCTGCCAGCTTGCAGGAAATTCCCTTGTAATCACCGTTCCCGGCTGAGTCCCGAATTCAAAATGCTTGTGTTCGATGATTCTGGTATATGGTATTTCCCCTTCCGTATAATTCACTACCGCGTTGCCTTGATAGTTGCTGCAGCCAGGAAGCTGTTCCTCTTCAAATTTCAAGGAACGATATTCCAAAGCGCCCAGCCTGTAATCAAAATATTCGTCAATCATCCCCGTATATAGGATTTTGCCAAACGTAATCCCCTTTTTCCTGCATGCTTCCAGGAAATCCTTGTAAGCAGTATTCGTACGCACTTCTATCCCATCCAGAAGCTTTTCCACAATTGCCGTATATCCCCCTATCGGAATCCCCTGATACAAATCATTAAAGTAATTGTTATCATAGGTAAAACGAAGCGGAATACGCCGGATAATAAATGCCGGGAGTTCCCTGCAGGAACGCCCCCATTGTTTCTCCGTATACCCTTTAATCAGTTTTTCATACACATCTTTGCCTGCCAAAGACAATGCCTGCTCTTCCAGGTTTTTGGGCTCTGCAACGCCGAATTCGCTTATCTGCTCTTCTATTTTCTTCTTTGCCTCCAACGGGGTCCTAATCCCCCACATCCTGCTGAAAGTATTCATATTAAAAGGCAGATTATACAGTTCATCCTTATATACCGCTACCGGCGAATTCACAAAACGGTTGAACTCGGCATACTGGTTAATATATTCCCATACGCGTCTGTCCGATGTATGGAAAATATGGGCACCGTACTTATGTACATGGATGCCCAATATTTCCTCCGTATAAATATTCCCCGCAACATGATTCCGCTTATCAATAACGATACAGCTTTTCCCCTTCTTTTTCATTTCACACGCAAAAACGGAACCAAATAAACCTGCGCCTACAATCAGATAATCATAATACATAAATACAGCTTATCCTTTCAGATCCCGTCTCCTATGTTTACTCCTTCAGCTGGTACTTATCCAGCTGTACATAATCGTCCATCATTTCCAGTATTTTCTTACGCCCTGTCTTATTTAACCGTACATAATACTGCATCACTCTGTTTTCAAGAATCTTCTCGCCAAGGCTTGCGCCTTTTTCCAGCGATGTAAAGTCCACCGGGTTTAAATTCAGCTTATCGCACATTTTAATCACCGTGCCATAGGCCATGCCTTCAATTCCTCTATCCAATGCTGTAACCAATGTGCTATAAGGTATCTGCATCTCAATAGCAAATTGGCGTACACTTTTGTACTGTGATAAAATTTCCTTTTTCAAAATCTCTGCTTTTGTCATACCTATACTTCCTCCTACTGCTTTTTAAGCATATTATTGGCCGCTAAAATATTACATACAAATATCCGATTATTCATCTGTCCATATTATAGCACATATACATTTTCACGCCATCTTTTTTTTGCATTGTACAAAAACTTTATGAATATTTTTTTTATAATACCAAAAAACTTAAAAAATAGAAAGACCCCTATTGAAATTTTTTGGTAAAATTAAGAATTTTTAATAAAAAATTTCAAAGGGGCTTAAGATATGACCGGAAGAAACTAATGCGCAAACCCTATGACATGTGTAAGATGCTAACTCACATGTCTATAATATTAAATAATGTTTTTCCGGTCAATATATTATGCTAAATTGCAATATTTTTCTGCAAATATACATATATGCATATCCGTTTTTCTTCCAGTTCACGCCATGCCTGCCGGATCCATGCACTGGCTGTTCCTTCCCTCTTTAAATTTTAGCGGCGTCCTTCAAATCCTTCAAAAAGGGAATCACCGTATCTTCCAGCACCTGGGCTATTTTTTCGTCTTCCTTGTCTTTAATTGCCGTTCCAAGCTCCATCAGCCGGGCATTCAGTTCCTGTTTTTCCATCCGGATTTTCCCTGTATCCATCACATCGGATGTCCTGTTGTAAATCTCGATTACCCAATTCAGCCCGTCTATGCACTGCTTCTGGAAATCATCCGTATCGGGCTGCCGGTCTCCCTTCAATTCCTTGCACAAAGTTTCCATGCCTGGAATCAGTTTCTCCAAATACTCCCTTGCTACTTCTACAGCTTCTTTCTTTTCTTCCAGTAATTGTTCCATTTTTATCCTCATTTCTGCGGGACTTTTTATCATTGCATTTCCAGCTGCGGATGCCCCACGGACGCAGACTTAGCCGCTCTTTGGCACATACCTGTTACTGTCGAGCAAATATGTATATCCCTTGCCAAGCGGTACTTCCTTTATCCTATATATACTATATCATTTCCCCGGATACCCGTCAAATACAGTCTTTGTTCATCGAAAAAATATTTCACACCCCTGCCCTATGGCAAAACAGATATTCCGCCAGCGGCAGTTCCATCACTTCCTTATACCAATCGAAAATTTCTTTCTGGAAAAAGAAATCCTCCGCATATGACAGCACCTTGAATTCCGGCTCCACCGCAGATTGTATGTACCGATAGCAATTGCTGAAGGCTTCAAACGTCTTCATGGATTCCAGATACCAGAGCAGGAAATAAAGGAATTCATTGACAAAGCTTTGTTCATAGGTTCCATATAAGCCCTGCTTTTTCAGCTCCTTTGCAATGAGCGTCCACATGGTAAAGCCATTTTGCCAGTCATTTTCCTTGGTATTGGACAGGGAGCCGCCGCTTATCCTATGCACCGCCCATTCCTCTTTCCGATAAGCAATCCTTTCCGCCCTGGCCATAAGCATATACACGAAAAACCCGTCTTCCGATGAGCGGAAACAAGGGAACTGATATCCGCATTTTTTCACAAACTCCCTGCGGAAAAGCTTATCCCATGCCCATCCTTTGGCAATTTGGAAAATCCCCGCGCATAAGAGTTCGCTTCCGGCAAATACCTCTTTTCCGTTTAAGAACACATCTTCATACTCCCAGGCATCGGGCTGCTGTTCTCCCATTCCATCCGTTTCGCATCCAAAACATTGCCTATATCGGCAAACCACAATATCGGCCCGTCTCTTCTCTGCCTCTTCCGTCATTTTTTCCAGCATGTACGGCTCATAATAGTCATCCGCATCCAAAAAAGACAAATATTCCCCCGCAGCATATGCCATGCCTTTGTTCCTGGCCGCTCCGGCAAATTGATTTTCCTGCCTTATCAGCTTTATCCGGGAATCTTTTTGCGCGTAACCCTCCAAAATACGGGGGGAGCTGTCCGTGGATCCATCGTCCACGCATATGATTTCTATTTCTTTCAGCGTCTGCCCGCATATGCTGTCCAGACACTGAGCCAAGTATTTTTCTTCATTATAAATGGGTAGAATAACCGATACTTTCACCATAGAAACCGCCTCGCCTTTCCTTCCTGCAAACTTGTATGTTTGTGTTAATATTGCTATTAAACCTCTAAACTGCTGCTTTTTTTATTATATCATATGTCACCAATTTTCGCCGCAGCAACAGGCTAATTTTTCAATCCACAAGCCCTCTTGACATATTCCGCCAAGTCAATCAAAATAATAGTATTGGTTTACTGTTACAATGCCCAAGAACATGCGCATGGAGGAAGCTATGGAAGAAATCATCTGCTATACCGGTCATTTGCCCGAAGGCGCGAAACAGAATATTTCATTTATGGAACTTCTCTTCGATGAACGCTGGGCAGAAGGAGCTGTTTTTTGCCCGAAGGGGATTTTTCAGGAAGTCGGCAGTTTGAATGACAAGCTGACCGCCAATCGGCGTTACGAATTCCTGCTGCGCGCGGTGCAGAAATATCCGTTTCTTGCTATTGGGATATCCGACAACTGCATGCATGCCGATGGACAAGGCGCAGGAGGGAATTCTGCCCCCCTGCCGATGGATGGGCATTGCCAACGGCAGAATATGCCTTTTTCCCCGGAATCTGACGGCTTCCGGCCGCTTGACTGCGGCTGCGGGCCACAGCCTGCTGACCCTTTCGAGCGCTACCGCACCGACTGCTACATCGCGGGCAAATACCAGCAGGAGCTCCTTTCTTCCGGAAATTTTGATTCCGTTATCCAATCTTTGCTCGCAGAGGCTTCCCGGCTTCCTGATTACAAAGAAGCGGTTCAATGGCTGGAGGATATGATTTCCCATTCCCCCCGATATTTTGAAATAGATGATAACGCCCGCCCTATTCTTATATACCGCGGCTCCGATACATGTTACAATATTTTAAACCTTTTGGCCGACCAGCTGGCAGGCGCCCTGCGTTCCTGCGGCCAGCGGGTCATTGTTTTCGATGTGGAAAAAGAAGGCAACCAGGCGCTGACGCAATGGATTCATTGCCGTTTCAAAGCGGTTATCGGCATTCAGACCTATGTTTTTTCCATTATGATGCATGATAAAAAAACCAATCTACATGATTTGATTATCGGTCCAAAATATAATCTCATTCTCGACCATCCGTCTATGATGAAAGAACATATAGAAAATGGCCCGAAGGATTATTATCTGCTTCTTCATGACCGAAATTATGTAGCCTTTGCCAAATATTTTTATCCTAATGTAAAAGACTGCATTTATTTCCCGCCCGGGGGCGCACTTCCTTTGGAGGATGATGGACAGATGCCGACTGAAATGCAGCACCAAAGCCAGGAACTATTTAAAGAGCCAGTTCAACGTCAAAAGCCAGTCCAGCATCAAAGGCCCGCCCAGCATCAAGAGCCCGCCCAGCATCAAAAGCCAGTCCAGCACCAAAGGCCCGCTCAAACACTGCCAGCCATGCAGGGCTCCCATGCCGGAAAGCAATACGATATCACCTTCATCGGCTCCTATTACAACTACCGCGACCGGCTTTCCTTCATAGCCTCTTTGGAACGGTCCAAGCGATTCCTTGCCGCCCGCTTTCTGCTGTATATGCGCCAGGAGCCCGACCGCCCTGCCGAGCAGGCATTTCAAAAAGCGTTGGACTACTATCATATCGGCTTGGACGATGACGGTTTTCTATCCTTATTTTTTGAATTGCGTCAGGCCTGCTTCTGCATCATGCATTATTACAGGGAAAAAATTATCCGCACCCTGCTGGATGCCGGGATTGAAATCCATGTATACGGCCCCACCTGGCAGAATGCCCCTTTTTTCTGGCATGAAAAGCTTATCCGCCATCCCGCCCTCGGCGCGGAGGAAAGCCTGCAGATTATGGCCCAGTCCAAAATTTCTTTAAATATCATGTCCTGGCATAAGGACGGGCTGACCGAACGGGTATTGAATGCCATGCTCTGTCGCTCCGTCGTATTATCCGATTGGAGTTCTGCTTTGGAAGAAAATTTTATTAATGGAAAAGATTTGCTTCTTTTTTCCTTAAATCGGCTTCATCAGCTTCCCGGCCTTGTGAAAGGAATGCTGGCGGATAATGTCGGATTGGAGGCCATGGCAGAGCGTGGGTTTGAAAAAGCCTTTGCAGACCATCGATGGAAAAACCGGGCGGAGAAGTTTTTAAAAGATTTGCGGAATCGTTCGTAATATATAATATTTATTTCTTTGAATATAAAATATCAACCTATTATCAATACGCTACCGGCGTGCTTACATGGAGGTACTTCATATGCTCCCTATATCGGTCTGCCTGATTGCAAAAAATGAAGAAAAATATATCGGCGAATGCCTAAGCCGCCTCGCCCGCTTCAGCTGGGAAATCGTCGTTGTGGATACCGGCTCTACTGACCGAACGGTGGAAATCGCCCGCACATATACATCGAATGTTTATCATTTTGATTGGATAAATGATTTCAGCGCCGCTAAAAATTATGCCGTTCAACAGGCGCATAACGATTGCATATTGACCGTTGACTGCGATGAGTATTTGGAAACTGACGGTGTGGATGAGGATTTGCTGGGGGAACTGGCGGAAAAGATGGCACCTGGGCAGGCCGGAGTGCTGCACCGTATCAGCCCTGACGCAAGCTTATCCGATTTTGCCGAAAATGCGGCTTCCGATACTTCTATGCCTTTGGTCCATGAATCCATTGCCCGCTTTTTCCATCGGGGATATGTACATTATGTGGGAAGCATCCACGAGCAGCTTGCCTCTATTGATGGCTCTCCTTTGGAATTCATACCTATTCCCCTGACTTTTTTTCATGAGGGATATAGTACCGCCGCTATCAAAAAGGAAAAAGCTTCCCGCAATATTTCCATGCTGGAAGCTGAATTACAGGCTGGAAATACTGACCCTTATATACTCTTTCAATTGGGGCAGTCTTACTTTGGCCTTTCGGACTACGAGCATGCGCTGCCTTATTTTGAACGGATTCTTTCCATGGATATAAATGAGAATGAGCCTTATGTCCAGACAATGATAGAATCTTACGGCTATTGTCTGCTGAACCTGGGATTTTATGCGAGAGCCCTTGAACTGGAGGGTGTTTATGGCATTTTCTCCAAAACGGCAGATTTTGTATTTCTCATGGGCCTTATATATATGAACAATGCCATGTTCCAGCGGGCTATTGAGGAATTTTTAAAGGCCGCCTCCTATTCCGCCTGCGCCGTCGAAGGGGTGAATAGTTATAAGGCTTATTATAATATTGGGGTTATTTATGAGTGTATGGGAAATGAAAAAGATGCCGCGATATTTTATAAAAAGTGCGGGGAATATGAGCCGGCCAGGGGAAGGTTAGAAGGGCTGGAATTTATACATTTGACATGACATTCCTGTTTTATCTGGCAGCCAGCTTCTTCTTGGCAGCCAGCTTTTCCTGACAGCCCACCTTTTCCCGGCAATCCAGCTCCTCCTGGCAACCAGCTTTTCCTGACAGCCTACCTTTTCCTGGCAGCCAGCTTTTCTTTTGAAGCCTTACAAACTTTATTTGCCTTGTTTGGGCGCTTCTTCCTTTGCACAGAATTGATTCACAAACCATACTATTGTATATTCATCTGTTTTCCTGGCAAAACGCATATACCTTAGTATCCATGCCGGTTTCAAAAATAATTTTCCCCCTCTCAACAAAATATCCCCCAATCCGTGCAATAAACCCAATGGCATCCCGTTTCATTTCTTCCGGGAATGCGTCCAATACAGGGGCCGTTTCGAAACTCAATACCTTGTCAAAGCCAATCTTCCCCAATCCTCTGACAAATCCCTCCCAATCCGTGGAGGTCTTATTCCCTCTGCTTCTGGAAAATGTAAAGGGTATCTGGTGCAAATCGGCAATACCGTCATTATCATGGATATGAAGAACTTTTAATCGATGGCCAAGCATACCGATAAATCGTTCAAAATTGATGCCTGCCAGATTGGCATGTCCGGTATCGAAGCAAAACCCCAGCACTTCGGTACCATATCTTTCATTGATACGGTCAATGCGTTCCACAACCTTTTTCCCATCGCAGCAAGGGCCTTCTATCAAGTGCCCGCCCAGCCCATCATATAAGTTTTCTATACATATGGTAATCCCCATTTCTTTGGCCATGGGGGCTATGGAATGGATGAATTTCTCCGTCTGCTCCCACTCCTTTTCTTCCGAACCCAAATAATGCACCAGCTTAAAGCCATGCACCACAATATAAGGGCAGCCAAAAAAATGGCAAAGCTCCATGCTTTTCGGCGCAACCTGATTCCAAAGATAATCATTCAACTCTGCCTTGCCTCCAGGCACATACATCGGATATGGCATATGCATTTGATGAATGGCAACCCCTGCCTCGCCAGCTGCCCGCTTATGGGGCAAGAAAAACTCCTCCAATTCCCGTACCGTCCGGTTGAAAAAATCGTTAAGCTCCCCCCGGTAAATGGAAGAATTGATAAGATAAGAATTTAAACTGAAATCCGCACAGGCAAAGCCAGCCTTTGCCATCATGGCAAAGCCCTCTGACGGATTACTGTCATTTATAATATTTTGAGTTTGTACGCCTAATCGCATTTTTACTCCATTTCTGTGTACATTCTTTTGCGTATTTCATGCTTGGGCATGTACACAATCGTTATTCCCATCCATTCTTTGTCAAAAAATTCTATCCGGCACTGCCTTCATTTCCAGCCTGTCAAAATAATAAGAGGGCATATATTCATCGTTGAAATATTCTATGGGGTTACGAATCCCCATATCTTTCAACTGCGCCTTGATTTCCTCATAGTAAATATTACAGATGAACACAGCGCATTCTTCCGGCAGTTCCTTTAGGCACTGGGGGTTTTTCACCTCCAGTCCGCAAAAAACAGTGCCCCATATGGCAGAATCGTTATCGCATGAATAAAGCGGCGGATATTTCTCTCCATAGCATTTCATATAATTCCTGCACATATTCCCTGCACCGAACAGCACTCTGGACGGGTATTTTTTCAGTATATTTTCCATTCCTATCTGCCATTTGAAATAATCCGCAATGGCCTTTGCCCATTTCAGCAGTTCCGGATACAATAAGGACGGAAAGGCCGAAATAGTATCTTTCATATTGAAAATCATCTCCCCTGCAAATCCCTGCTCCCGCAGCCCGCGAATCAGCCCCAGCCAATCCGTCTGCGCCTGCCCGTTGTTCACGCTGGCAAAGGGCAACAGCGCATTTTCGTGGCTTCCATCGCAGTCCCGCAGCACTACCGCTTTCAGCCGCTCACCCAGCCCTGAAATAAAATCATACATATTCATGCCGCACAAATTGCATGCTCCCACATCCATACAAAAGCCAAACCGCTCTTCGCCCAATGTTTCATTGAAACTGTCCACCCAGCTTATCGCTTCATATATGTCTGCGCAAATTCCTCTCACCAAGTGCCCATTTCTATCTCTGCACTGATTTTCCAGCAATATCTGCACTTCATACTCCCTAGCCAGCAATGCCAATTCCATATAATATTCTCTGTTTCTGCTCCATATTTCTTCATCCGGAATGCCAGCAAACAACGGCCTTATCACTATGTATTTGCAGCCCGCCTGGCCGCATGCCCGAATGCTCTCCTTCGCCAGCATTGCGAGAAGGGCATTTAAATTCGAATACTTATAGCTTCTTGGCAAATAGGGAGCATAGGCAATTTTTATCCGCATGCCGCTTTTTTGGCATTGTTCTATTAACGAAAAAGACTGCGAAAGGCTGATACTGCCATTGCCATCATACTCGTTTTCAGCACTCTCTCCGCAGCATTCTTCCTCAAAGGCCAATGCGGCTTCCGTTCCCCTTTCTTTCCCTGTCTTTTCCAGTTCTTCCGGCGGACAACAAAGTGAAAAGTCCAGCAGCATGCTTTCAAAACCTGCATCGGAGAGGCAGGCAATTCCCCTGCCAGGGCTTTTTATAGATACGATTCCGGCTGGGGCGCATACTATGTTTATTTCTTTGTTTGTTTTTTCTGTCATAATAATCCTTATTCTCCCCAGTCTCCTAATATATATTCTTCAATATCATATCTCTGATTCAAAACATGCTCCTCCATCATCTCAGCTTCCGCAAAAAGTCTGATTGCTGTCTTTTTCGGTTTGATGCCATTTCGTCTCATCTTTGCTAAACTGCATATAAAACAGTATCAAACCAAGCGTTTGCATATTGTCGCACATACAGCTTATATTCCCGATTCATTTCCTTTATCATCATTGGAATTGTATATAAATCATCTGGCTTATGATAAATACACACCGCCAGTTTTGGCTTATACGTCTGTATAATTTTCCTACAACCTTTCAGCGCTTCCTGCTCTGCCCCTTCTATGTCCATTTTTATGTAGGTAGGTCTCCTATCATAAACCATTTCATCCAAAGCAACAGTTTCAATTATATTTTTTCCACTCACTTCAGACACATAAGAACTACCCGTTCCCATAGCATTGAAGTAAAGCTTTGTACTTTTACTCCAAACGCCTAACGGGTATAGATGATAACGATTATTTCCCATATTTTTCTCTATTATTGCTTTTTTAGAAACTTCCGGCTCAAAAATAATAATATCCTGATATTTTCCACCACAATGTTCTATAAATTGCAAGGCCGAGTCTCCATCAAAACCTCCGCAGTCTATAAACACTTCATCTTCTTTCAATACAACTTTTTCTTCAAAATATTCCTCTCCATCATAACTGACAATCTGTGAAATATCACTTAACAAAAATGCTTTCTTCATTCTTTCAAGATATACCTGTCTGGAAAATTCATCCTCCAAAAGCCGATATGCTTCCCTGTATGCCTCAATATTTGCATCAAAATATTCTTTTGTCTGCCAATAAAAAAACTCATTCATAATATGTATCTGTGTTTCATTGAATCCCAGCGAAAGCAATTGTTGATAAATCGATTGATATGCTTTTTCCTCCCCTACACAAACCAATATTTCCGGATGAATAATTGTACCATTCAGCTCCTCTGGCTTGATAACCTTAAGTCCTGTTATTTCATCTATACCACCGCCCATTCCATTATCACAAAAACATAATGCCTGAATGCCATAGCTATACAGCAGGTCATAAATTCTATGTCCACAGTCACCAGCTCCAAAAATAATCGGACTCCCTTCCTTTATATTGCCAAAAAGCCTGTCTTTTATTTTATCTGCCTGCTCTCTAATTTCCTCTGCCACACAGTTAAATCTTTGCATATGCCATTCCTCTCTTATCGTATCTTCCACACTATTCACCAAACAATACCCGACATTCAATACCTTCAAGCTGTAGGTTTTCCTTAATTGCCAATGATGCATGTTCCGATGCCGTAACCAAGCAATTGTACTGTTCGCTGTCCTTTTTGTATTCCTGAAGCGAAATCACCTTTTTTCCTTTACGCTGGCTGCCTACTTTAATACTCGAATTATCTACAAAAAAACATACATTATCATTTCCCAAAATTTCTAAAACAGCATCTCCTATCCATCCTGCCCCAAATAACACAATAGGTTTCTTCTCCACAAAATGCTCACACGCACTTTTTACTTTTTTCTTAATAATATCATACATTTTGCTGTCATCAATCGGCACCCTTATTTCTTTTTTAAATGGTTCGCCCTTTATATCATTGCAAGGGCTTTTCTGCGCTGCAAGGCAGGTATCATTCCACTCACTCAACCAATCTATTAAGTAATTCATCTCCGGAACACCTCCCGTGGAGGCATGATGCACCTTCATGCCCGCCCATTTGGCAAGTGCCGCTAATCCCTCTCCATAATAACGGTAACAGTCGCTTGATGCACCATAATAAACGGAAGAAGGTACAATGATAAAGCAAAAACCAGAGGGTTTCAATATTCTTTCAATTTCTTTCATCGTAAGCCAAGGATATTCAATATATTCAAACGTCTGTCCTGATATCACAACATCGAAGCTTTCGTCTTCTATTTCTTTCCAATCATAAACAGACTTTGGAACCAAATCTACATTTGGCCCCTCATGAATATCCAACCCTATATAACTGTATCTGGAATCCGCAAAAATTTCCCTGTAGGTTCCCTCTTTATCGCAGCTTCCTACATCAAGCACCTTTATCTTCCCTCTGCTTTCCGGGAAAAATTGTTCATAAAAGCTTACCATATATGCCATTTTTTTATACGATGATAAATGCATATTTGCCCCTCCTGCTACATCAGTTTTTTATCAATCAATGCCTTTATTTTACTGGAGCTGGTGCTCTCTGTATAGGGAAAAAACACCATCGCAGAACCGTTTTGCTCTAAAAATTCCTTGTTGTTTATCCATGACGGATTGTTTATATAATCGCTTCCCGAAAACTGACAGTCAAAATGATACATCTTGTATGCCTCCTTTGTATCATGAAATTGCAAAGGAATTTCCACCGCTTCATCCACATAACGGCAGGAACGCACCATTTCTATCCTTTCCTCAAACGGCACAAAAGGTTCCACCTTCTTTATTTTGCGCACTCCTTCATCCGTTACTACACCCACAATCAAATAATCACACTGCTCTTTGGCACGTTTAAACATGTTCAGATGCCCGATATGGAACAAATCGAAAACGCCTGAAATATATCCCACGTGATATTTCTTTTGCACAGCCCCATCTATATCTTGAACAGTTCCTCTGCTTTTTCTTTCATAGCCTATATTGGCATCATATATACTGTATTTATCCACACCCAGACTTTTTAGCTGTCTTAACACAGATATATAATTTTTAATGCACACAATTACTTTGTATTCAGCAGGTTTTAGCTGTCTAAGGATTTCCGGTGAGCAGATTTCTACACCGTCTATGCTTTCTCCCCATTTGGCTTGATTATTATCGATAATAGCATACACCGGGTAATCCTTTCGGTACAAAGCAATAAATTTTTTTGCAAAGTTTCCCGAACCAAAAAGAATTAATTTGCGAGTATCCACATCCTTAAATATATCAATAAAAATTTCTCTGTACTCAGAATCTGAACAGTTAATCCTCTGGCGATTTGAATTCACAACATCATCATTTATCCGATGCCTGCTATAATACCCTAACAAGCTCTCCTCATTTAAAAGCTTTGACAAAAAAACATACTCCATCTCCGCCCAGTGCTCTGCTTTGTCAAGAAGATGATATCTAGCAAACATTTCACTCATAGGAATAATTCTACTTAACGATGCATTGCCGCTATAAAACGTAGTAATCATTCTCGCTATAATTGCATTGGCTGGATAGTTCTCCTGGCAAAATTCCTGATCATAAAACACAAATTCGCCGTCTATGTAAAAGCTGTTGAGCGGCACCATATCAATATAACCTCTACGCAAAATGACCCCTTCACCGTCACCCATATCTTCTTTCACATGCTCTGAGGACTGTAAAATCAAATCACGAAAATAATCCATCTCCTTCAAAAATGCATCCTTATCCGTCCGAATCAGGCGCTTTAGATAAAGCTGCGCCGCTTCCCCTCTCATATAAGGCATAACATAGGCATCCTTTTCAATTCGGGCATCAACTATGGAAATCCCATGAGCAGCCAAATCATTTGCGTGCTCCACAAATAACGCCAGCCGCTTTCTCCCTTCTGGATATGCCGCCCTTTTCTCTACTCTCTCTGAATGGTGAATAATAGTAAAAAGCGCCCTCTCCCTGCCTCTGTCCATAGAACATGTTACATGGTCAATGTCTGACAATGTACCGTCTATCGTGCACTCTATGAGATATGCGTTTGCCATCTGATGAAACATATCGTTATCCACCAGACCCTCATACAACAGCCTTTCATTCATAAAAGCCGTATAAGGATAATTCAAAAGCGGAATCAACCTGTTTGCCAAATCCTCTGTGGGAAGAAAGTGTTCTGAATAAATAAGCGTTGGATTCTTTAAATCCGAAAAAACAGAAAAAAAGCAAAACTGCTCAAACCCTGACACATTCAACATTCTTCTAATCTCGGCACGATTATAACTCCTGCCCTGGAAGTCATCTTCTATTTTGGTATATGCATACTGATATCCTTCTATACCATCAAAACTTCTGTTCGTATAAGGGTCTCTGTCACCACAAAAATATCGAATTCCCATCCGATTGTTCATGCCAAGGAGCATAATCCCGCTGCCTTTAAGAATTATATAAAATACATCTAAAAAAGGCGCAGGAATTGCCTGTCTTTCCAAAGCCTCTATACAAACTATATAATCAAAATAATGACGATGCTCCTGCTGCCATGCCTCTTCCAGCAGCCTTTCCAGTGGTGCACATGTGATACTCATTTCTTTTTCCCATAGCATATGAGCCAAAGGCGTATTTTCATCTCCAATATAGAGCACATCGCTCCCTTCCTTAAAATCATACCATTGCAGAAGCCCCTTTTGTATCCCCTCAATCAATTCCTGCGTCTGTTCCACCTTTATCCTCCTTTCTTCATGCACCTGCAGATTTAACGCTTATACATCTATTTTTCTCGCCGATACCGTTATAATATTGGGAAACCGAAGCTTCTTTAAGCAGTCCAGCATTGCCTGAAATGTATCTGATTTCTCTTTTACTGCCAAAATAACCAGGCTTATATCTTTTTCACTAAGGCAGTCAGAAATTTCACATACAGGTTCTCCCTGGCATTCCATACTCTTTCCACTAAGACTTGTAACTGCAACCCTTATCCTCTGCGTGTCCGTCTTCGCCTTTTTTACTCTATAGGTGATCTGTTCGCCATATACGCCTGCGCCATATACAATAATATTTTTATAGCCCCGGACAGCTTCCCTTGTTATTTCCCTCCCCTGCATCAAGGCATCCTCCACATAGGCTAACGGATTACTTATAATCGAAATCTGTTCCTGGGTCATACGGTCATAAAACGCTTCATTCTGCTCTTCAAAAAATATTTTCTCCTGTTCCATTACCTTTGCAAATTCCAGTTTCATGGGAAAGTCAATTTTCCACAGAGTGCTTATATACTCCATCATCCGCAAGTGAAAGCAAATTCGGTATAGTTTTTTATCTATATCTCTCTGGTCCCTCATAAACCTTCGGATAAAGTCAAACTCATTTTT
Source organism: Lachnospiraceae bacterium (assembly GCA_021769135.1). GTDB lineage: Bacteria > Bacillota > Clostridia > Lachnospirales > Lachnospiraceae > Kineothrix. Next base: position 41,107 of record JAETTM010000001.1, read on the forward strand.
CATAGCATACACTTTTTGTTTGTTGTGTATGGATGAAAGCATATTATCCTGCCTGTAGTTATAAAATGCCTTGTCCAAGAACATAACCCGCCGAGACCAGTAAAAAGTCTGAAACCAAAACCCGTTGTCCTGAAAAGATGCGCCCGGCGTTTCATTATATCTAATCTTATTTTGGAGAATCAACTCTTTTTTGTATAATGCATCCCATGTGAACTTTTCAAGGAAATACGAGTCTAACTCTGAATTAGGGTTAAGAACCCTGTTATACATCCTCTTTTCTTCCGTCATGGTGCAATACTTCTTCTCCATTGTACCGTCTTCCTTATCCCACACGGCAAAGAAGTCTGTCTTTACAAAGTCCAAATCATACTCTGTAATTGTATGATATAGGACCTGATACATATCACATTCAATTGTATCATCACTCTCAACAATACCGATATATCTTCCCTGGGCCAGCAACATCGCCTCATTCATTGTATTCCCGTAGCCAGTATTTTCCTTATGTACAACCTTTACCCGCTTATCCTTTAGCGCATACTCGTCTAAGATTTCCCCTGACCGGTCCGTGGAACCGTCATCCATACAGATTACCTCAAAATCTGTAAATGTCTGCGCAAGTATGCTGTCAAGACAAGCCCTCAGATATTTTTCAACATTATAAACCGGTACAAGAACCGATATTTCCACCATACTGTTATCCCCTTATTTTACGTGTATATTCCTCAACCCCAACACCTGTATAGTTCTTCGAGATTTCATTAAAAATAATTTCCAGATGCTCATATAAAATTTTAATTCCCCCTTCTGTTTTAAAGGTTGGGCTTCCTCCCGGCATCAGTTCAGAGGAATGTAACATAAACATTAAGTAGTCACAGTTAGAATCGGCATACTGCTCTATCAAATAAAGCATTTCATCCAGATTGGTCCGATTGGGGCGCAGCCATAAAGCCCTCTTCTTTTCTTCTGACCACAGAGTTGTTACCGGTATCTCCGTTATCCCCTGTCTGATTGAAATAACAGGCATCTCATTTGAATAATCCGGTCCGGCAAAATGCGGTGTCTGCCCAACACTTGTAGCCCAATCCACATATGGTGTCACAGAGCAGTCTACAATATAACCCAATTCGTGCAAAATCCTAAAATACTCCTCACTCATCCCCCATCTTCCTGCACGGTGGGTAACGGGTCTTTTGCCAAATTTTTTCTCAATCAAATCTGTCATTGCTATCACTTTTTTTCTCATAATCTCTGAGGGATACTCTGTCAGATAAGCCAAACCAGAATTCTCCCATCTTGGCAGTTCATAATAAGGTGGCGTATTCCAGGCGTGCAGATGCATGCCGACCTCACACCTCCTTGCACGCAGATTTTCATTTGCAAAAGCTGTAAAATTCTCATTGTTTACCATTTCCCAATTACAGAACCATGTGGGAATAAAATGATATTGATTACATAAATCCTGAAATCTGGGCAGGAAACGTACATTCTCAGTTCCCAGAGGAGTTCCTTCCTTCCATTCCCACAAATTGTCTCCTTCTGTATCTATGGTTATCACAAAATGTTTCTTTTTTTGTTTCATCACAGCCTCTTTTCCATATTTATTGCATGCAGCCGTCAAGCACCTCGGACAAAGATATTATCGGAAGTAAGGTTTTTCCCATTAGCCCCTTCTTTATAGCTTCTGCTTCATGTACTGGCGTAATAATGATGCAATCTGCATCTGGTATTCTTTCCTCCGCCGTAATAACAGGAAATCCTCCATATTTGTTTATTGCATTTCTATCAATAGCACATACGATATCAATACTGCTACCTTTCAAATCTTCCAACAAATGATTTGCCATCTTTCCCAAACCATAAATAATAATCTTTTTCATGCCCTGTGATATAAAATATTGTTTTGTTCCGCCGCCCTTTTCACGCAGTGTCATCCACTTTTCCAACAGTCTATAATATGCAACATACATATTTGTATTTGACGCTTCCGGTGTCGGATATGCTTCTATATTTTTTCTTCTAATCTTTTCAAACTCGTTACAATCCCCTTCTCTTTGTCTAATGTTTGTAAATATATCTTCCACCCATAGAGAACCAATTACATCTGCTGAAAACCTATGTGCCATTTTTACCGCCGCTGCCGCCATTTGGTTTCTTAATTCATCGTCTTTAAGCAAATGCACTATCTCTTCTGCCAGCGCTTCTTCCTCCTGTGAAATATCATCCGCATAATTCTCCGTAATATAAGGCGTTATAATACCACAGTTTCCTACGATAGGGCTAGAAATGTCTTTTTGCTCATATGAAATTCCAAGTTCCTCCCTAATCCCCCCTGGGCTGTCACAGGAAACCACCGGTACACCTACGCTCAAAGCCTCCAGAACCGAACAAGGCATAGCTTCGTATCTGGAGGTCATTGCAAAGACTTTTGCTTTTGCCAAATAGTCCTGAACATTCTTCACATTTCCAGGCATCTCCACATCCTCGCTTAAGCCCAACTGCTTCACCAGCATTTCCAGCTTAGGCCTCAATTCCCCTTCCCCTAAAATAATCAGCTTGCTATCCGGACATTCCTCTTTTACCTGACGAAAAGCTTTAATCAAATGCCACTGCCTCTTAATACTGTGCATCCTGCCAACTGCAATAACAATGTTCTCTTTATGATTATTTTTCTTATCCTGCATCATATGAACCGGATTGTATACCGTTCTTGTGATACAATTCTTATCCCCATAATGCTTTAGCCAGTCATCCCTGCAAAAATCTGACGGAAATGTAATAAGTTCTGCGTACTGGTATAGCTCGCGAAAAGTTTCTTCCGCCCAGAATACTGATTTCTCATACTTTGCATATTCAGAATTTACACTATGGGTTGTAAGAATGACTTTTTCTTTCCCTCTGGATAAAATATTAAAGTAATTTGCAAGCTGCATAAAACTGATTGCAATATCAATATGATATTTCTTTTTCAAATCCTCCAGTTCACTTACTCTGTCCTGCAAGGGGTTGGCATTCTGTGTTTTACCCATTGATGATAAAGCAAAGCTATAGTCTACAAGAGTTCCTGCATAATCATATTCAATTTTTACCGATAATTCTGTAAAAATATATACTTTAAAACCCCTTTGGGTAAAAATCACACTTAAGTCAGCGGCACACCGCTCCGCACCTCCGCCTTGTAATGTGCCTATTATCAATGCAATATTTTGCATATGGCCTCCCGTTAGAACTCTATTCTACTAAACTTCAAACACAATATCCTCTATAGAAACAATCGGACATTCTACTTTCTCCTTGAGCATTTCTTCTATTTCATCAAAAAAATCAATTGCAGTTACCACAATAGCATCTACATGGCCTGGCAGCTCCTCTGGCAGCACAATCGTAATATCGGCATGGCTGGAAAGCACCCTTTTGTCAATTCCATATGCCACTTCTATTTCTGTTCCTTTCAACTCCTCCAAAAGAGTCTCCCCAATATAACTCATCCCATAGATAGCAACTTTCCTGTAGTTATTTTTTTCAAAAAAAGAAGATAAATTTTTCCCCTCCTGCTTTACCTTCACCCATTGATTCATCATATGGAACATTGCTAAAAATTTCCCTGATAATCTTTCCGCTTTCTTTCGTTTATCTCTTTCCGCTTTGCCCACAGCCCCAGCACCTGCCAATGCTCCCACCAAAGCCGAAAATACCGAAATGGTTTCCTTTTTCATTTAAACATTTCTCCCTATTTACGTTTACTATTTTCTATCACATACTCATACAGACTCACCAATTTTCTAACCACATAGTCCGGTTGCAGCCTGTCAATCCGTCTTTTGGCCCATTTCCCCATCTCCATCTTTTCTTTTTCACCCATAGCTACAGCCATCTGCATTTTTTCTAACAAATCCTGTGAATTGCCTATCTGACAGAGCAAACCATTTTTGCCATGTTTGATTAATTGCTCAAAACTGGCGCCATCCGTTCCGATGACCACCCTTTCAAAATACATTGCTTCAATACAGGCATTTGAAAGGTTCTCCATATACGAAGGCAAAACTACAAAGTCAGCGGAACAAATAACAGGATATAACTGTTTGTGCTCCAAGGCCTTTGATATGATAATTCTATCCACATATTTTCCCGCTTTTTCCTGTAGCAGGCGGGTTGAATTTTCCCCATTTATCCTGCATTCATCTCCAATGAACACAAAATCATAATCTGGATTATTTTCTAAAAACTTTTCCAGTATCTCTGCGATAACTAAAATACCTTTTTCTGCATATAGCGCTCCGAAGAATAATACATATTTTTTCCCTTGCAAATAATGGTTATAAAATTGATAATCGTATTCCTCCACATCATTTACAAAAGGAGTTTCAATCACTTTTACCCTTCTACGACAATCCCTTCCAAATTGGGCTGCATTTGTTATACACGGTGCAAAAATCGCATTGCATCTATGGGATGATGCCCTTTCAATCAAAGCCATCATCCTCACAGTCTCCAGCGAATGTGTCTGATAAGATGAAAATGCGGTCTTCGCATAAGAGGATAATCTTAACACCGTCGGAACCTTTTCATGATAAAGCAATGCTATTCCATAAAGTGAAGTAAATTGGATAATATCAATATGAATCTTCTTCAACAATTCTGTAATCTTTCGGTTCAAAGCATAACCTGTCTGTAGAGCGCTTAACGCATAATTAAGGGACTGTGACTTATAATTATGGTATGTTTTGACGCTTACAGTCCATATTTCTATACCTCGTTCCGTTCTATGACTATCCCACCCTCCTACTGCCAGAATCATGGGCTTATGCCCCAGCTGAATCAGCGATAAGGATACACGATATAAATAGTTAGGAAAACCTGTTGTTGGCTGTCCTCTTCTGGGATAATCTGTTGATGCAAACAGTATGTTCAATTTGTCGTCTCCTTGTCTGATTTTTTATCCGATTATTTACCAGAGGCGCTGTATCTTTAAACTCCTACCCGGGCAATAATCTGCTGTTCATATAAACTATCTGCAATTTCATCAGGGATTCTGTAATTGACAGATTCTGCCACACACTTTCCTGGTATTTTAATCTTTTTGTCAGTGCCCCGCATATACCACTCATACTCATTATCCAATTGTCCAATATCTAAAGCCTGAATTCCTTTCATAGCCAAATCGTAAGCCAAAACCGTTGCCGTAGGCCCCAAGCTAATTAGAGCCAGCGTATCTTTCCCTGCATACTTTTCTGCTGCTGCCAAGATTTCATCATACATAGAAAAGGCATTTTTTGCCGGGGCAATAACCCTGCGGATACTGGCTGCCTCCTGAAACAAGTCATTTCTTATCCCATTATACGCATATCTGCCTTCTACAACCAGAATATCCCGATTTTTCCATATTTTTTTAAACAGCTTAAAAATATGGCTTGCATAAGCCTTGTCCTGATACTGGATATATGGTCTTGATACATACGCATCATAATATATTCGATTAAGGTCTATCATCTGCATTACATTTTCACGAATACCCTGTGATAAATATTGACGTATTGCATCTGCCGAATCTTCTGTAAAACAGTCTAAATTGCCAAAATCGTTAGCTAATGCAATAATTATCCTCTGGTCCTTACAATTAAATACCTCTTTCAATCGCTCGGCAAGTTTTTTATCCGTTTCCTGAAACCATGGGCGCGATCTGTTTTGCATAATCTCCAATTCGCCATCCCCATAACGGCTTAAAGATTTTTTTTCTTTTATTATCGTTTCCAACAGTTCCTCTGCCGATCGTATCATCGGCCCTGGCTTTATACCTAACTCATATGGCAAATTATTTAGACGGATTTTAATTTTCTTTAGTTCCTCTTCCAGCTCATATACCTTTTTAACATTGCCATCTATAAAATCATATTCTGTATCCGATTCCCAATAGACAATAATTTTGCTCTCTTCAATTCCCATTTCCCTACACTGCTCTAAAATGGTCTCACTGAATTCAGGTGAAATAATAATATAATCAATTGATTGATTAATTAATTTTTCTGGAGCATCTATTAACCACTGGTTCATGTATCGTTCATGATGCCGTTCCCGATTTGAATCAGCTATTCCTTTCAAGATACATTTATCTTTCCGGATTGCACTCACTACCATTTTGCATTTTTTTCCAGCTCCCCAAATGGCCACTGTTGGTAGGCTTTTCCTCTCGCCAGCCATTATTTTCTCCCCCTGACAACACTCCTGTTACAATATATCATGTAACATGGAAATTCTCAATTTTCCCATAACATTCTTTGGGCAATTCATAAAGTATGTACTCATGAAAACCCCTTTTTTCTAGCTCTTTTTTAATCTCTTCCTGCAAATCCCAGTTTACAGAAATAATAATTCCCGTATTCTCTGTAATTATCAAATCTGAAATAGCAAACACTGGAATTTCCTCATCTTCTGACTTTATCTCTGTGACAATAAATCCTTTGGGAAAAATATTGCAAGCCTGGCACAATCGTAAACATTCCTTTCCTCGCTTTCCTGCTCCATATAAATAAAGCTCAGAATGCTTTTCTGCAAATGCCTTAATCCGTTCATAGTTATCCAACCCTCTATAAGAACAAATTCCAAACCCTGCATCCAACTGATTCCATAAGCCATTCATCTCACCATGCAATTGATGAATAAAAGAAGCCGCAAATGATGTAGACAAAAGGATTTTCGTTTCGTATCCCGCATCTTCCACAGCATACTGCATAATCCTCTCTATTGCATGATTAATTTCACCATCATTTCTCATTGGCTCTTCTGGGAAGTCTGTATATTTCCAATCTCTTAAAAATATTTTCTTTAATACAGCAGATCTCGCCCAGAAAACCGTACTGTATGTAACTGGCGGTTTCTCCAAACAGATATTTCCTGATATATTTAAATCCTGTGCCAGTCTCTTAACATTTTCAAAGTTTTCTCCCCATGCCCCCCTTAACCAAGCCCCATTGTCTCTCCCATATGGCGGAAGGGGTACAAACATTCCAATTCTTTTATTTTGGAATGCATCTAACACATTGTATATGTATGCTTTTGATTGCAGCATATTTCCCCACAGATTCTTAATCCAAGAGTCTACATAACCTTTTTGTTCTTGCCTCTTTTCCTTTTTATCATGTATAAAACACACATATTCATAATGAAAAATTAACTTCTTAGCTGCCACTAACAATGCACTTATATCTCTTCCTCTGTTTTCTTTTCTGATTGTTGTAAAACGCTCCCCCTTAAAGCTTTCCAGTATCTTTTCATTAGATGATATTATTATTATATCTATAAAATCAGGCACTTGCCCCAAATAGTTATGATAAATCTTTACCTGTTCTATATAAAACAGATGCACAAAGACAGCTGCCTTTACTTCCTCAATATTTGCTTCTGATATAACCTTTTTCTGGTCGGGAATGATGCAATATGTTTCCATAAATAATCATGCTCCTTTATTCATAGTTTACTCCATTACACCTTCTAGCCTCCATAATATCAACTAAGCAAATCATTCATCCAATTTTCGATAGAAACTGCATTTTGAATTTCCTTTTGCCGCATTTTTTCAATTACCTCTTCTGCACCATACACTGTAACAATTAAAATGTCCGTTTGTGGAATCTCTTCTTGCAGTCTATACATTGGTATGCTCTCCAATACTCTTGCCGCATCAATATCCACTGTATAAGCAATTTCTATCCCTTCCTGAATCAGTTGATTAATTAACAATTTTCCAATTGGCCCCACGCCATATACAGAGATTTTTTTAATATTTTTTTTATTAAAATATTTTTTTATTTTGTAGGAATTATTTTGTATGATTGATGCGAATCGTATTGTATTTTCATACAACCATCTAAACTTATTTATTTTATCATTTAGTAGCTTTAACTGACCTGTTATCTCTTCTTCTGTATAACTATAGCTATATTCACTGGGAATCTCCACCATTTCATATTTAGCATTCACTTTTTTAATAGATTCTAACGCTGCATATCCGTTTTCTTCATCAGGTTCCAAGTACATTCCTTCTCCCCACTCATTCCATGCATTGATAAATATATATTCGTTTCCGCATTCAATGGCTTTTTTGTACAGTCCATCAATTAACACTTCAAACAACTCACTTGAATTGTCCAACAAACATTCCCCATTATATCCACGTCTGGGTGTAGTATCATATCCCGGCACTCCACAGAAATATGTTTTGATGCCAATTAAACATTGATTATTTAGCATTTCCTCTACAAAATCCGAATATTTAAAACAAGTCACCCCATTTTTTACCGAATATAGATTTTTCTCTAATAATTTTTTTCGTGTATATGTAGGTTCACTTATCAATACCGCATCCAGTTCTTCTCTATATCCTGAAACATTGGCTCCAATAAAATAAAGTCCTTTTAATCCTTCCTCTTTTGCTAAATCTGCCCAATATTTTGTCATCTTTTCTATGCAAGGTATCTGTTCAGCATTATGAAAGATAAAAACAGGTTTGCCATCAATTTTTATATATCTTTCGTCTCTAAAGAATTGAAGTAAATAGTCAAAATGTTCTTTCCATTCCTTTCTTGATCCAAAATTTTGTTCAATAAGGATTCCTTCTCCCCCCCGTTCAACATCTTTATCAAATTTTTCTCCCCAAACATCCCCATAAAAGTTACTCCAGGTTCTAATCCAACTTTTACTCGCCCAGTTAAGGCAATACGGAATATCAATGTCTTTCCATTGGAGCAGGTTTTCTACAGGTTTTTCCAAAACCCTAGCACCGTCTTTAAAGTAATAATGATAAAAGCAAAATCCATATATGCCATATTTTTTCATCAACTTTTCTTGGTTTTGAAATGTCTTTTTATCTAACAAATCATAGTAATCATAACCTAATGGAATCTTCGGCTGCTTATGGTCATCGAAACAGGGAAGTGCTTTTTTTACTGCTGTCCAATCAGTAAACCCCTTTCCCCACCACCTACTGTTATATTCTGTTTCATGATACTGCGGAAGATAGATTGCAATTAGTTTTAAATTATTCATTTTCTTTTCCTTCCAATAACCGTAATCACTATTTGATAATACTCATCATTAAACATATAGTCACTTTCATTGAGATCCTCCATGCATAACCCATATAAAAGTGCCGTGGCAACTTTAGCATTGCCATACGAATGTACTTCCACTTCATCAAAATACTTTTCAAACAATAATTTTACTGATTTTTTTGTGAACCTCCAATACTCCCCCCATCTATTATAATCTGATATTGATAATTGGCTAATACCATGCATTGTTACTAATGCCGTTCCATTATCTTTTAATGAACGATAAACGTTTTTTATTGTACTTTCAATATCAAAAATACATTGTAAAGTCTGGGTACATATAAAGCAATCCAACATTTCTTCCTGAATGCCCTCTCCCGTAACTAAGTCACCTTTTATGGCCTTTTCCCCTAATCCCATTGCATGTAACACGTAGGCCTCTTCTACTTTTTCTCCATATTTTTTTATATAAGTGTCATCCCCAATTTCCATAACACTGCCACAAATTAAATTACTTTCGCTTTCCAAAAACTTTTCAATATAATATCTGTCTACTGGCGTTCCCCTTTCCCTGCCAAACCTTCTACTAAGAGGTTCCAATGGCAAACTTAATATATCGTTTATTATATGCTTGTCCTTTATCAATCCATTCATTATTCTTGTGTATTCCCTAATATCGGCAAACTTGTAGTTACCACTATTGCATGTAACGAATAACTCACCGTTTTTCGATACCACTTTCCCATTTAGCTGGCTTAATATCTCCTCTGTACAATCAAAATAGGGGCTATAGTTCATGCCAAATTCTATACGATTTTCGTCAATCCCTTCCTTCATCAACTGTTTCCACATTTCAATAAAATGAATTGACATGATTATAATTGGTATCTTGGGTAAATTTATTAATTCTTTTGGTAAATAGGTAGGAATATCACTTTCCTCTGTACTTATGTCTATATAGCTATCTGCTGCATTATCTATAAATGCAATAATTCTATATTCTTTTTCAATCTGTTCCTTTTTTCTTTCAAAATACCATCCTTTACCAAATACAATAATATCTTGCATATAATCTATTCCTCCATATTTAATATTTGTTTAGAAAGACCTTTCTTACCCGTTTCTGTGCCCTATACTCTTGAATAGAAAAATCCCAATATTTTAAATCTATTACCTCAATTTCATTAAGGGTATTATAGGTATGTATTCCTGTGAATTTTCTCTTGGTTTTTATAGGAATATCGTCTACTGATATTTTTCTTATTAAATGTTCCTCATAATTTGGCCAAACGCTATCTATTTCACTAAAAGCTAAACCACCCCCATAGCCTTTAGAGCAATCCTGTGATACCCGGATATACTTGCCATTTTTGTTAAGTATATTTCCTCCTGGACGAGCAAATTCCCTATTATCAGTTATATGCCTTTCCCCATCAATGCAGCCATCTTTTAATCTATACAAATAAAGGCCACCACCATGCCTTTGAAAGCTCGGTTTAAATGTAAATAAATAATTTTCCCCTTTATATGGGAAAAATGTTGTATCCACACACTTTTCATTTTCAATAAATGTATTTGTTTTCATCCATTTATCCGGAAACTCCCGAAGCTTATATACACTCACGTCTTCTCTTTGATAACTTTCCGGGCACATATATAATTCATCATGATAAACAAATATATTTGGATAAGATAAATGCCAGTGCCTGTCCATTGTAACTACCCATTCACCAAAAACCCCATTATGGTATTCACAATAACCGATGACTCCATTACGTTCAGATTTATACAAATAAAGCTCTGCGAATAAATATATTTTCTCCTGAAATTCTACCAAAAAAGGATCTGCTGCCCATGCATAAGGTGGGTTAGGAATCAAACGAAACTCTTTTTCTTCTTTCATACGGTAGGCAATTTGCCAATGATTAAACTTTATCATAATTTTTGTTTATATCCTGATATATTTTCTCAATCTCTTTTATTTGTTGATTAGTGTCAAATCCTTTCATCATAATAATCTTGCTTCTATCTTCTCTCTTTTTCTGAAATGATGCCTTTTTTATCTTCTGAATCCACTCTTCACGATTTGACAACGGTATGCGCTCCGTTCCCTCAATAATCAAAGCCTCTTGCGGAATCCCTTCGCTACAAAGGCATTCTAATCCACTACATTGTGCCTCCAATAAAACAAGTGGAAATCCTTCCAATAGAGAAGGCAATACAAAGACATCCATAGCCTGATAATAAGACTCAGTATCTTCTTTTTTACCTACGAAGGTAACCAAATCCATTATTCCAAGCTCCTTTACTATTTTTTCCAAATTTTCCCGTAAGGAACCATCTCCTACAATAAGCAAGGCAGCATGGCTAATTTCCTTATGGATTTCAGCAAATATCTCTATCAAAAACTGTTGATTTTTCACGCGTTCTAATCTGCCAATATGCCCTATTACGAACTTATCTTGTAATTTGAGCCGTTCTCTTATCCGTTCCCTGGATTTTGGGGAAAACGCAAATCTTTTCGTATCAATCGTGTTTTTAATAAACTTAATTTTTTCTTTTGGTACGGCATCTCCATAAAGCCAATCCGAAGCACTTTGTGAACATGAGAAATAGTAATCAGCTAAACTTGCATTGATTTTCCTTTTTATTTCTATATGCCTTTTAAACAATTCTGCTTCTTCATCTGCATTTTTAGCTTTTGATATACCTGTACTATGCGCATGAATAATAACCTTAATTCCTTTCTCCTTTGCCATTACCTCAACAATAGTGCTCTTCCAAAAACTTGTATGTATCTCTATTGCATCGTATTTTTGATTTAGCACATTTCGAAATTCAGCAATAAATGTCTCCATATTTTCCTCTGGATATGCAGATATCCGATACACTTGACAGCCATTATTGATAAATTCTTCTGCAAAATCAATTGTTTTACTAAATGTCACAAAATCAAAATGCACCTTGCTTTTATCCATACATCGCCAAATATTCGTTATGTATTGCGTATATCCTCCTTTCGATGCTGCAATTGCAAATTGAAGTATTCTTACCATATTATCTTTCTCCCCATTAAATTTTTCTTCTATTCTCCGCCATCTCCACCCCCGCAAAAATAGCGTCCATCATACTCTCCTCATTTGCCCTGCCTTCCCCCGCTTTTCCAAAAGCCGTTCCATGGTCCACCGAAGTCCGGACAATGGGTAATCCAATGGTACAGTTAATACCACTTACCGAGTCATACATATTCTTCTGCAAATCATATTTAAATCCACTCAATTTCAGTGGAATATGACCTTGGTCATGATACATGGCCACCACAATATCAAATTGCCCGGCCTGACATTTTACAAAAACTGTATCCGGTGATTCCGGCCCGGTCACATCAATCCCCTCTTTTCTCGCTTCCTCTATAGCGGGCAGAATCTCCTGTGTTTCTTCCGTTCCAAAAAGGCCGTTCTCTGAACAATGGGGATTCAAGCCTGATACTCCAATTTTAGGGTGCGCATATCCCAGTTGCCGCATCCCCTCCTGCGCCAGCCGGATAACCTTTAGCACCCGTTCTTTCTTCACTCTGTCACAGGCCTCCCGTAGCGAACAGTGTGTGGATACATGTATCACCCTTAACGTCTTGCTGGCAAGCAGCATGGCAAAATCTTTCGTATTAGTATAATCCGCAAAAATTTCCGTATGTCCACTGTAATGATGCCCTGACATGTTAATAGATTCTTTGCTAATTGGCGCCGTCACCACTGCCTGCACATTACCCTCCATTGCCTGCTTAATTCCATATATTACATATTGAAAAGATGCTTCCCCGCATTTTGCACTGTTTTGTTTATACTCCCACTCGCCTGGCCTAATTTTTTTCATGTCAATAAAATCAATGTAGCCAAACTCCCCTTTGGCTTCTGACACATCTGCCACTTTGCGCAGTTTAACAGGCAGACTGCAAAAACAAATAGCATCTGCCAGCGCTGCATAATCACCGATTACCACCGGTATGCACTTCTTATATATGTCCACATGGCTCAGTGCCTTTACAATGATTTCCGAACCAACCCCTGCCGGGTCACCCATAGTAATAGCGATTCTCATCCTTTTTCCCTGGCTCATATACTATCTCCGCTCATGATTTTCTCCCGGATTTCCGTAGTGGAAATTCCTTTTGTATAGGGAACATACACCACATCCACATTTACTTTAGCAAGCACCTTTTCAAACTGATTCCACCGCGGTGTTCCTTTCCAGTCATCGCCGATGAACACCACATCAAAGTGGTACAGTTCCCACAGCTTTAGTTTATCCCGAAACCGATTGATTTCCGCCCGGTCCACCCCTTTCACCGACTCTATAATTCTTTTTCTATCATTTTCATTAATAATTGGCCGACAATGCTTATATTCTTCCACCACATCGTCTCCATGTACCCCTACTATCAAATATTCACAATTTTGTTTTGCTGTTTGAATCATGTTTAAATGCCCTATATGGAACAAATCGTATACCCCGTCCGTATAACCAATTTTATATTTCCTCTTTTCTTCCAATGTCTGTCGCTCCTTAAATGTAACAGTTCAGCCTCCCTTAACGCTCTGCTTCCTCTATACTAGAAAATAGCCTTATACTATCTATCAATGCTTTAGTTCTCCGGCAATTTAAGTTCTGACACCGGATGCACCTTGCGTTTATCTTTTGGCGGAAGCTCCATATAGTTTCCATATTTTACTTTCAGATAGCCGTCATAGTCCATCGCCCCAGGAAGGTTCATATCCGCAAACCGATATTCCGCCAACTGTGTATACCACTTTCTCTCATATCCGTATACCCTTTTCGGAGTCGGAAATGTGAGGATACGCACCAGCTTAGTTTTTTTCTTTTGTCCATCATCAATAAATTTCTGATAACGATTTACAATCATTTTCATCGGAATATGTCTAAGCAAATGATAAATACATCGTATCCCTGTATTTTTTTCTACCCTGCTTCCCACTTCCGACCAAAACAGCTTGCGAAATAAAAAACATCGGAAAAAATGGATTCTCCTGGAAAGCCACCCATCCGGCACATTGTCAAAAGGCATAAGGTCTATAAAAATTCCCTGCTCATAAGGCATAAATTCCTGTCCAAGCCTTGTAAACACCGTATTTTTCCTGCGAAGCTTGCCATATCCCCAGCGGTATCCTTCCGTATCCCGCAAATCCTGCATATAATATTTTTCATGGTTCAGCTCTGTTTTACATGCTTTTCGGAATTTTTCATACTCCGTTCGAAGGAACCCAATGTCCGCATCATCATCCCATGGAATATGCCCTTTATGACGGATAGCTCCGAGCATCGTTCCTCCGACCATATTGAAATGAATATTGCACTTTTGGCATATTCGTTTTACCTCACCAATCAATTCCCTCTGAACGCCCTGAATCTGCCCCAACTCTTTTTCTGATATACAATATTGTTGCATTTTACTATTACTCACTTTTTCTTCCCTTTATTATCATAAACTTTTCTTACAAAATTTTATTTCCCTGCGGGTTCACATTCTGTTAAATAATTAGTAAAAACGCCCGTTACATTCATTCTTCTAAGTGCCGAATACTCATCAACAGAATCCGTACTGAAAGCAAATATTTTAATATTTTTATCTGTAAAAATCCTTATTAACTTCTTCCACTCCAAGCAGGCATCTACCGGCATCGCTATTACTTTTACACCATATTTATGACAGAGGATGACTGTATTCATGAAATAAGACCATTGTGGATTTCTATATTGTGTAAAAATCATGTTGAATTCTTTTTCCTTTGCAATCTTAATTGTCTCTTCATCATATACTTCCATAATAACTTGACCTTTCAAGACACCTCTTTCATTACTATCATCACAAATAGTTTGGATAAGCCTGTCGATTTCATTTACCAGAAGACAATATTCATCATGATCTTTCCATTTAGTATCAATAAGACAGTGCATCTCTCTATGCTTTTTTAAAAGCATGAGCAGGTCTTTTGCTGTCATCATCGAATACTGTTCCTCTTCCAATTCCCAGCAACGTTCCCAATCATGCAGCAATACTAATTCCCCATTATATAAACGCGTCAAATCACATTCTAAAAGCTTAAATTTTTTCTTTACCGAATATTCAAAAGCTTCTTTTGAATTTGAATACATCATTCTTTTTCCATTAACAATTCCACCACAAGCATGGGAAATCATTCTGCCTTTGTTGTACCATTCTTCCACTTTTTCTTCGCAAGCCGGAATCTTTGAATAAATATCAAACATAGTTCTATATTCTGTAACAATATTTATTATTTTTTGTGGTTCAAAATATATCTTTTTTATAAGATTTATATCAATATCATCTATATTTCCCACACAATATCGTTTAATATCCTTTGCAACAAATACTTGAATTTTTTCCTTTTCAATCCCCATATCTATTAACTGTTCTTTAATTCCCTCATATGCTGATAATGCCGTTACCAAAATATAGTCTACAGCCTTCTCGCAAACCAACTGTTTGGAAGCAGCCATAATAGGAATATTCCTATAACAAATCCCATGCTTCGTTTCATCATTATCAAAAAATAATACTATTTCCGTATTTAATGGATTGATTCCTTCTATGATAGCATTTAAAATGCCATCACTGATTCCCCAAATTGCAATTCGAACTTTTTTCATGGAAATTGCTCCTTTTCAGAATACTGCCTTCTGCAAATGCCCTTGACTATATTTTCTATACGTTCATATCCTCATACGTGCAATCTTTTTTCGTCATGCATAAATTTTTCCATAATTTCTGCAATAGCAAGGGATTCTTCCCCTGTCAGCTTAAATCTACTTTTATCATCTCCGTTAATCATATTGATAAAGTCCTTGATTTCATACCGAAGCCCGTTCCCTAAAAACCTCTCGGAATATTTATCTACACGGGAAACATCTTCATAATGGACTTCAAAATAAGTTGTCTTCCACCATGGTGCTTCCACCACGATATATCCTTTGGTTCCTGCAATCAAAAGCCTTCCCTCTGATTTTACGCCCAGGCCGCAGGTTGCCGTAGCAATTCCCTTTGAATAACAGAAAGAAGCCTTCGTAAAAAGATCCACTCCATTCTTATCATGTATTATATCAAACCTAATATCATCATATTGATATCCAAACAACTTGATAATCGGGAGCAGGCAATAGCTCGCCAACTCTGTAAAACTGCCTCCATACTTCTCATCTGTCAGTTCTCTGCTGCCTGCATTCTCCAGCTTGGTAAAGCAAGCATCAATATAACGAATAGTTCCAATAGTTCCACTACAGGCAATTCCTAACAATTTTTCAAATCCTGGGCAATATGCTGTCTTAATTCCCTCCACCAATATCAGTTGATGTTGCCTGGCATATGCAAAAAGTTCTTCCGCCTGTTCACGCCGAAGCACCATAGGCTTCTCGCATAGTACATGCTTTCCATGTTCCAGAGCAAACTTCACATATTCATAGTGAAACTGATGTGGTGATGCTACATAGACCACATCCACATCTCTACAAAATGATTTCAAATCATCATAAGCATCTATCTCCCACTTTCGTGCAAAAGCTTCCGCGCTTTCTTTATGGGGATTGTATACTCCTTGTGCGCTGATACCGCTGACCAGCTTTGCCTCTGGTATAAAGCGGTTGGCTATCCTTCCAGTACCAATAATTCCTGCTTTCAAAATCCGTTTGTTCTGTTCCCTGAGCATAGTGCTGGATATATTTTTTGTCCGCTCCAGATAGACTACTTTACAGAAATCGTTGATAAAGTCAAATGTTCCTGTCCAGTCGGAGCCCACTGTAAAAATATCCACACTATACTTCTTGATATCATTTATTTTTTGACCCAGTGTCTCTTCCACAATAATTTCATCGGCAAACCCAGTCTTTTTCACATTTTCCATACGAGTCAGCAAAGGATCTACCACATTGAGTTTCCCTCTCTCAATATCATATTTCTCGCTGGTTACTCCCACAATCAGATAATCGCCAAGCGCTTTCGCCCTTTGCAGTAAACGGTAATGGCCTTCATGGAATAAATCAAATGTACCATACGTAATTACTTTCACCATACTATTATCCTCCGTTCCTATTTCCAGCTACAAACCGATAAATCTTTTCCCTGCATGTTCCGCCATTTTTCCGCGAATAATGAGGCTTATTCCCTTGAGCAATTATCCATTCACCATCTCCATCCTGGTAAAATTCGGTTACGATTTCTCCCCGCCAGTCATCCGCATCTACGGGCTCCAATCTAATAATTCAAAGCAACATATGTCCATTCTATCATTGCCAATCAAATACCCAACCCAACCAATGGTTGGGTTTAAACACAACATTTAGCGCGTTGCCTATGGGAATGCATCCTCTGTGGCCGCAAACCGATATATCTTTTCTCCGCATGTTCCATCATTATTTTCCACAATCGTCCTGTATGCCTCTCTTTGAAGTTCTTGACTAAAAAGTTTCCCTGGCGTTTTCCCGCTTAGAAAATCGGACAATGAATGAAATGCATCCTCATTGCAGCTGTACGTCATCCACTGAGAGGTCTTATCAAAACCCGCCGCATGCTCTTCCAGTTCTTTTTTATCAAATTCTATAGGAATTTCCCTATATCCTCCGTTTTCCAAATCAACATCATATAGTTTTCTGGCTTGGACATCATAATATCGGTAGCTCCACTCCCCCAGCACATCCGTCTTTCGTACAAAAATTCCTACCGACCAAAACGGGAAATATCCGTTTTTTTCTTCATAAGACACTTCAAAGGGCGGTTTCCATTCCTCGCATTTCCCTGTGTCTCTATTCAGCATCAGAAACATATTTCCCAAGCTAGGGGATAATATCAAATTATTTTTATATGGTATCGCCATACTAAAAAGAGAGCTTTCCTTATTTTCTCCACAATATCCGGCAGCCCCATCCCGCATATGGATTGTTTCCGGTAATTCGGAATATTCTCTCGCCTCTCCCGTCTCTGGATCCCAGCGTGTAACCATCCGACCCACATAAGGGAGAAACCATATCTCCTTATCCACTGCAATCATTGTCGCACATCCGCAGGAATTTCCAGGTTTTATCGTAAATACCTGGGTTTCCAGGCTCTCGCTGTGAATGGCCAGCACCTTGCTGTCCACAGGGGAAGCCAGCATCAGGTATTGATTCCATGTACAGCTCCCCCCTACTCTGTGTTCCCCGTCTATTTCCCTGATAAATATTTCATTTGAACCCATAACGTAGGATACTTTATCATTTCGGGTATCCAGACGCACAATATAGGGATATCTATTTGGAACAAGAAAAAGATACTCACCAATTCTCCAGGCTAGATTAAATGCGCCAGGCACTTCTAAGAATCGTTCCAATTCAATCCTCTTAATAATTTTCCTGTCCTCTATCACCAAAATATCCTGTGCATTCGCTGGACATATATATACCTTTCCATTTATCTCAATTGCGCTGGAATAATATTCACCCCCAGCATACTCCGACAAATCACAGTAGTATTCATATCTATAATCATTATCTGGCGAATAATAAAGCTTATTCCCCTGGGTAATTTTCCATTCGTCATATCCATCCCGTCTAAACCCGGTTATGATTTCCCCACGCCAATCCTCTTCCGACGGCTCTTCGGAAATGTTGTTATTCAAAATAAACATAGGCTTTCCCGCAATGCCAAACAGGGCGGTTACGGATGTTCCCGCATCGCCAATATAAACATCGCTTAAAGCGATTGTGTCTTCAATATTCGGCGTATCGTCAAAAATCCCCCAGTCCTCCCGAATAAATTGCTGCTTCAACGAGTCATACATAGGCCGATACTCTGCTCTCATGGAATCCAAAGTAGATTCCATCAACGGATGAGGCCGCCATAATAAACAGACATCCTCCCTTCCCCTGAAACAGCGGAACACATATTCCATTTTCTTCAGGAATTTCTCCGTATTTCCCAGTATTCCACCCAAACTTGTATTGTAAAAGTACACCTTTTTGCCTTCCATTTTCTTTTTCCAGCTCTCTGGCGCCTCCGGTGGGTTTTGGCACTTTTTCAGTACACTATCAGATTTAGGCGAACCTAATGCCTGAAATTTTTTATCGGGAATGATGGGGTCAAAAAATTTCCTGAATTTTTCCGATTGGATGATAATATAGTCCGCATGAACATATGCTGAACATAGCGACTGCCCTTCGCTCATTCCGCCGGTTGTTATATAATAAGGTATATATACTAAACAGTCTGTAAACTTTTTTATATTGCTGGAATAAAAGAAGGGGTGAATGCTTGTCACCGCATTAGCCATGTCATACGGATTGTGTATAAATATCATATCCGGATGATGTCCTTTAAAATCAAACTCATCATATTTTGTAATAGGCACATACTCCGGATACTGTTCGCCCTCATAATGCATCTCCCCCAAGCTTCCATCCGGCTTTTTATCAAAATATGGAATCGGTATTACATAAGCATCGCAATCAGAGTCCGCTTTCGCTGCCTCCCAGACGCTCTCCAAAGAATCCCACATGGATGCCTTGTAGGGAAGAAAAACAGCTTCTTTCCTTATTTTGATATCATTGCGTACGCTGTTCCTTATCTGTTTCAATGATTCGTTCAGATGATTCCATGTAGTACCTGGATTTGCATTATGCCCCTGTTCACCGCCGATAATTGTGCCCTTCTCACCCTGTCCTTTTTCACTGACCGTTCCATCTCCAGTATACCGGCTCATTCCAGCAACTTCTTCATAAATTCCATAAACCAGTTCGCAATAGTTTTCCAGCAGATGGATTGTTGGAAAGTCTTCCCCTTCTGCCTTCTCTATCATCTCCCCCAGTTTCATTGCCCCATCCTGACATTGCCCCAACAGGTCTAGTGCCGTATTCTTTTCATTTGCCCTGATAGCCGCCTTTATTTCGTTATGAGCCTGTCCAAGCAGATTTAGGAATTCCTCCGCCTGATTTTTCTGCATTCTCCTCACAATCCGATGTCCTCTTTACTTACTCTTTGTGCTTTGCAAAATCCTACCTCGCGCTTTGCTGATTTCTTTTTTACGCTTTTCTAATTCCACAAGCAGCAAGATAAACAACTTCATTTACAAAAACTGCCGGATAACTTTGTCCATATACGAAAAAAATAAGAATAAAAATCGACCATATAAAAAATATAATAATCAACTTTTACTCTTATGTTTATCATCCATGATAGCTACCTGACCTTCCTTGTCATCCTATACCTATGATATATTTATCGGCATTTATTTTTATTTCTTTAGTTCCCATTTCTTCATACGCTTTTACACCCATTTTTTCATTCACCGCCCATAGCTAAACCACAGCCTCCACAATCATTTTATCTCCCAGCGTTATTGTTTTTACCCCCACTTCCTTCTTCCTGTTAAAATTAAAGCTCACCATATACCCTTTATCCAGACGGTAGTAATCCAGATACTCCGCCAGCTGTTCTTTTCCCCGCTCATTATACTCATTCCCATGCCAGATTTTCAATTCTATGACAAACTGCTCACCCCGGTAGTCCACCACCACATCGGTGCGCCTGGCATCCCTTGTTTCCGCTTCCAGATAATAGTTCCCAGTGCCGTTTATAATCGGCTTCAAATACAGCAGGAAAAATTTCCTCCCGTATTTCTCCAAAAACTTTTCATCATTATCCCCATAGATATCCGTAAAGTGCACCACAAACTTCTCTAGCACCAAATCCATATCCAGCCTGCCCTGGTGGATGAATTGGTTTTTGTCATCCTGGCCATATAAATATATTTCACTTTTGATTGAGTCTTCTGCAATAAATAAATTCAGCAAATACATCTCAAAAATACGGTTTGCTATTGTAATACGTCCATTATCATCCTTAAAGTAACCGAACATCAATCCTAAATTAAGCGATTTCTCGGCCGGGCTGAATAAAATTTTTCTCCCCCGATACAAAAGCTGTTCTATCAACTCTTTCAAATCCTTAAACGTATCCAACTGCTTCACCATGCTGTCAAACAAAGGAGTATTCTCATTCAGCAGGATTTTTACAGCCTCCTGAATGCCCTCTTTGGTCCAGACGGAAGCCATATTCTCAAATCCGGCCAGTTCCGGGATTTCTTCATCCAGAAACTTGCAAATAGCGGAAACGAGGTAGGGATAACCCGATGTATAGCCATAAATCCCTTCCGCCATATCTTCCACATTCATCCCGGTATGGTTATCCTGCTCATATTCCTCCAGCATGGCTGCAATTTGACCATATAGTGCTTATTCGGTTCGCATTGCCCCTCCGTATTGAAATACCGCTGCATTTTTATCCTCCTGATATCACCCCATCAAATGCCCCATAAACGCTTCTTTATTTTCCACCGGCGTAGTGGACGGCCTGCCCAAATCTTCCCTCGCCCCGATGGCTGCCTTCACTTCTATAAATGCCAGCCCGTCCGTTTCCTTCACCAGCTTCAGGGCCTCGTCCAATTCTTCAAAATTTTCCGCGCTGAAAACCCTCCGATAGCCGCAACCCTCTGCCACTTTCGTTAGCCTTAGTCCACCCGCTCCCGCTGCAGTGGGCATTCCGCCTACCGATTCATGGGCGCCATTATTAATGACTATATGCACCAAGTTATCAGGCGCTGTCTGGCCAATAACCGCCATAGCCCCCATATGCATCAGCGCCGCCCCATCCCCATCAATACACCAGATTTTTCTGTCCGGCCGGTGCAGCGCAATGCCCAATGCGATGGAAGAAGCATGGCCCATGGAGCCTACGGTCAGGAAATCATATTGATGCCCCTGCCCATTGGCTTCACGGATTTCAAACAATTCCCGGCTGGCCTTGCCTGTGGTGGAAACTACCGGATCTTCCCCAGAATACCGGGCAATATAGCCTATAACTTCTTCCCTGCTCATCCCATATTTATTCCTGTAAACTACCTTTTTCTCATACTTCAATGCCCCTTTGCGGATGACAAAGGCCACATTTTTCCCTTCTGCCAGCAGCTTACGGTATTCCTTCATTTTATCTTTTACTTCCTCTTCCGCCGTATCATTGCCAACTACAAAGAAGTTTATCCCCATATCTTCCAACAGCTTCAGCGTTATCTCCCCTTGATAAATATGCTGCGGCTCGTCATGAACGCCGGGCTCTCCACGCCACCCAATCAGGAAAATGCAGGGAATCCCATAAACTTTCTCATGCAAAAGGGAAGCTGCCGGATTAATGATATTTCCTTCCCCGCTATTCTGCATATATACCACCGGCACTTTGCCGGTAGCCAGATGGTATCCTGCTGCCAATGCGGCACAATTCCCTTCATTTGCCCCGATTACGTGATGCTTCGGGTCAGTTCCGTATACATCTATCATATAATCGCACAGAGCCCTTAGCTGGGAATCCGGAACTCCTGTATAAAAATCTGCACCTATAATTTCCACTAATTTTTTAACGTCCATTTTTATAACTATGCTCCTTTTCTGTCCTTACCATTCTGCCATTATATTCTTCCATATACCACTTTGCAAGTCTTCTTGTAACAGGCAATGCCATATTTATGAACCGTTCGCATTCCTTCCCGACTAAGAGCCGCCGCATACCCATTCTTTTCGATTTGAACCATAGCCTCCTGGCATGCTGCATCAAAAGCCCCATTTTCCGCATATTTCACTTCAATAATACATCCTATTTTCTCAGACGGAACTATAATCTTAATATCCGTATAGCCGACTCCTGACTCCACATTAGATTCTGCTATCCAACTCCCTTCTGCCTTCAGCAATCCAAGGAGCATCCCATGGTAAAAGTTTTCCTTCATTTCCTTCTTTACATAAGTATCTCGGATGCTGATAGATTCAACCAAAAATTCATTAAAAACAGTCTGAACCAATTTGGCATTCCCATCTTTGATAGCTGTACAAAACTTTTTCCAGTTTGCTGTATTGCCAGTTACCTTTGTCCTAAACCAGGAACTGATTTTCTTTTTGTAAATTCCCAAAACTTCTTTATTAGGAATCGCTAACTTATGACAGCCTCCTTCCACTTGCCCAATATCCGTCAAATACCCTGTAGCAAAAAGAACGCTCCAAAGATATGTCTGACGTATATCTCCATCCTCACTGTCTAAATCCGTGTAAGTTAACTCAGGAATCAATGTTTTTTCCACACAGCCTCCCGAAATCAGTTCTTCTATTTCCATCTTTGTTGCTTCTGTAGCCTTTTCAATGAGGTCCTGAACAATTGCATTACTGCTGCTGTTCTCCCAGTGCGGCTCCATATCCGCATCCTTCTTCGCCCTCAATTTATCACACTGATTCAACACATCCCAAGGGCAATATACATCAACAAAACCGAAATGATATCCATCATACCATTCTTTAAAATCAGGGTAACGCTCTTCTACCCCGTAATATTCCAGCATCTCTTTTACTTCCCTATCTGTAAAGCCAAAATACTCTGCGCAGTCTATGTCCGAGATTGTCCGCACCTTAAAGTTATTAAGCCCTGTGAAAACGCTCTCTTTGGCAACCCTTAGGCATCCTGTAATGACTGCAAATTCCAAATTCCCATTGGACTTCAATGCTTCACTGAACAAAGCCCTTATATGGTCCACCATTTCCTGATAATAATTCTGCTGATACGCTTTATCCAATGGAACATCATACTCATCTATCAATATAATTGCCTTCTTTCCATAATGCTTATAAAGCATCTCAGAAAGCAAATCCAGGCTTCCCTCCTGCACATCTTCTTCTAAATATGGCACATACAATGTCCTTAACACGTCTTTGTCCACATCTGTCAGCCTTGTGCTTTCCAAAAGATATTGGTGTCTGCGCACTTCCTTTTTGATAACTTTTGACATTTTCTTCAGGGCTGAATCATATGATGAACCGTTCACATCTTTTAGGTTGAGGAAAATAACCGGATATTTCCCCATATATTCGCCACATAGTTCTGTTTCATTGGATATTTCCAGCCCTTGAAACAGAGAAGCGTCTGTTCCTATTTCAAAAAAAGTTTTCAGCATATCCATGTTCAGGCTTTTCCCAAAACGGCGGGGACGCGTAAACAGATTCACACTTCCCCATGTATGGAGCAAGTCTCTAATAAAGCCCGTCTTATCCACATAGTAAAATCCTTTCGTCCTAATGTCGTGAAAAAATTCTATTCCTATTGGCAGTTTCATTTCCTTTCTTGCCATCCCGCCCATATTTTGTTCTCCCTTCCGGATTTACCATTATCAGGCTGATATATCAGAAGTTAATGATTCGATGTATTAGTTATTCTACCATACCCCATTTTTCATTACAAGATTTGCTGTTGTATTTCTGAAGCTTACTGGATATAATGGAATCAGGAGCGGAGGTAAGTATTATGGACGTATTAAGCAAAGACAATGTTTATACAATAGACGATATTTATGCCCTGCCCGATGGAGAGCGGGCCGAGTTGATTGATGGAAAAATTTATTATATGGCTCCGCCAAATACGCTGCATCAAAGATTAGTACATTTTTTTGACAGAGAAATCGGAAATTATATTCAAAAAAATAATGGTGAATGTGAAATTTTCCCAGCTCCGTTTGCAGTATTTTTGAGCAAAAATGATAAAAACTATGTTGAACCTGATATATCCGTCATTTGTGATAAGAATAAGATTACGGATAAGGGCTGTATTGGTGCGCCAGATTTGATTATTGAAATCGTTTCGCCAGGCAGTGTACAGATGGACTATTTTACAAAACTCTTTAAATATCGTACAGCAAAAGTCAGGGAATATTGGATAGTCGATGCTGCAAAGGAAATAACAACAGTATATAGATTTGAAAAAGAGATAATGGAACAGTACTCTTTCAGTGAAGATGTGCCGGTTGGGATATATGAAGGGTTTTCCATACGGATACATTAAGCCGCTTAACAATCAATAGCTTACAAATTTTCGTTCCGGAGACTTTGAAAGGAGCATAACTATAAATATGAGAATCCAATACTTAAACGGCGGCCTCGCCAATCAGGTTTTCCAATATATTTTTGTACGTTTCGCCCAGCTCTATGCTCCGGATAGCGGCCCATGGTTTCTCGACGATTCTTTTTTCTTTGTCAACCAGGTGCACAACGGGTATGAGTTGGAAAAAGTGTTCGGTCTTCAGCCTAATCTACTGAGCCAATATTTTGATGCTGACGTTTGGCGGGAGTTTATCCGCAATAAGCAAAACGGAATCAGCATCGCCCAGTCCTTTACCAATCTGGGCTTTTCCATTGAAATGATTGCGGAAACGTCCAATTACACAACCCATAACCCCTTCAATGGCAAGGTTTATTCCATTCCTTCCAATGAATTTCATCCTGAAATTATACGCTTTCCGGGAGAGGCCATTTACTATCACGGCTACTGGATTCACCCCAAATGGTTCCGCACTTATCAGGATATCTTCCGGAAAGAACTGGCTTTCCCCCCGATTAGCGATGAAAAAAACCAGGAATATGCCCGGCAGATACTTTCCTCTAAATCCATTGGCGTACATATCCGAAGGGGGGATTATGTGACTATCGGATGGGCTCTTTCCCATACATATTATCTGGATTCCGCGAAGAAACTATTGGCAGAGCATCCCGATGCCGTTTTCTTTGTGTTTTCCGATGATTTGAATTGGTGCCGCAGCAATGCAGCTTCCCTGGGCCTTGATTTGCCTTCCCATACTGTTTATGTGGAAGGAAATACCAATGGCTCCAACTTCCGGGATTTACAGCTTATGAGCATGTGCCATGGGCTGCTGATGTCCAACAGCGCGTTTTGTTATCTGGCGGCACTGTTGAATGAGGGGATGGAAATTTGCGTGGAACCGCCGCATTAGGCTATACAATTCTTTTTCCTCCACATGACAGAAAAATACGTTTTACGGAATTTTCCATACCCTCTACTTGATTTAAATATTCAGCAAATCTGCAATTATCGAGAAATTGACGTACAAATCATCATAGATACCGGCCTTGACAGACTCAGAAAAAGTATAATCCTTGATATCCTCTGATTGAAAATCATATACAATGATACCTTTTTTATCAGGGTCTACTATCCAATATTCACGAACACCTGCAGCGCGATATTTGAACAACTTTGTGAAATAGTCCATCCGTCTGCTACTGGTTGATACGATTTCAATAATCCAGTCTGGCGCACCAAAACATCCTTTATCGGTAAGTTTATTGGGGTCACATATGACAGAAATATCCGGTTCAACATAATTTGCATCATCTTTATCCAAAAATACTGCAAATGGAGCCATATCCACTTCACAAGGGCCATTATGGGTGTTGATATATTCGCGGATGGCGGCAAATATTTCGCCTATAATTCGCTGGTGTTTTCTGGTCGGGGGCGCCATATAATAAATCTGGCCGTCAACCAGTTCTGCCCTGCGGCCTTCTGGAAGGCCGTAGATATCATCAATCGTATAGAGCTTCTCTTGCGCAAGTACTGGCGGCATTGTAACACTTCCTTTCTTGGCTATTGTATACAGTTGCATGTATCTTCTTGCTTAATTTTATATATTTGTTCCATAGCCTCTTGGCATGAAGCCTCAAAGGTTCCATTGTCTGCATATTTCACTTCAATAATACATCCTATTTTTTCAGGCGGAATTATAATCCTAATATCCGTATAACTAATCCCTGACTCCACATTGGATTCTGCTATCCAGCTAACCTCTGCCTTCAGCAATCCCCGGTTACCTTTGCCCTGAAACACATCCTTGTCCACATCTGTCAGCTTTATGCTTTCCAAAAGATATTGATGCCTGCGCACTTCCTTATTGATAACTTTTGACATTTTCTTCAATGCCGAATCGTATGATGAACCGTTCACATCTTTTAGGTTGAGGAAAATAACCGGATATTTCCCCATATATTCGTCGCATAATTCTTTTTCATTGGATATTTCCAGCCCTTGAACAGGGAAGAAGCATCCGTTCCTATTTCGAAAAAAGTTTTCAGCATATCCATGTTCAGGCTTTTCCCGAAACGGCGAGGTCGCGTAAACGGGTTCACACTTCCCCATGTATGGAGCAGGTCTCTAATAAATTCTGTCTTATCCACATAGTAAAACCCTTTCGTCCTGATGTCGCGAAAAAATTCTATTCCTATTGGCAGTTTCATTTCTTTTCTTGCCATCCCGCCCATACTTTGTTCTCCCTTCCTGATTTACCATTATCAATCTGATATATTAGAAGTTAATGATTCGATGTATTAATTATTCTACCATACACCATTTTTCATTACAAGATTTGCATTGAAAAGAACCAGAAATATGCCCAGCAGATACTTTCCTCTAAATCCATTGGAATTCATATCAGACGTGGATTCCGCAAAGAAACAATTGGCAGAGCATCCCAATCACCGCATTAGGCTATAATTTTTCCAGCACACAATCTATATTGTTCTGTAAACCTTTTAATATAGCATCCTTTCTCTTTGCAGGAAGCACAGGGTTCATGGACAATATATCCGAAACTTTATCCGCAAAGCCTTTTAAGCCTGTATTATCGAACCAATTAAAGTTTTCGAATAATTCCAGCTGTTCTTTGGGCGCCATACCATTCCGTCCAAAGGGCTTTGCCATATACTGATAATCAACGTATCTGTCCAAAATAAGCTTATCATG
The DNA here is from genome assembly GCA_021769135.1 of Lachnospiraceae bacterium. Taxonomy (GTDB): domain Bacteria; phylum Bacillota; class Clostridia; order Lachnospirales; family Lachnospiraceae; genus Kineothrix. The sequence goes on from JAETTM010000001.1 coordinate 68,836, forward strand.
CCAAAGACAGGAGCCCGAATCGTATATTGGTGCCAACCGCGTATATTCCAGCGTCTCCACATTACGGATGAGTCCAAAATTTCTATAATGCCTGTCATGATTCGCAAGGATAAAGTCACAGGTAAACATCTTTGCAAAGTGTTCAAGAATATCTGAATGGGGGATTCCGCATTTTTCGCACAGACTTATACAGAACTGATAGTCATTCTGATAGTTTGGCTTTATGCTGTTTTTCAAAATATCCCACATGGGGATGAGTTCCTCATCCTCGCACAACATATTTGGACAGGCAGAGTATCTTCCTTGCAAGGTATAAGGCACATAATCTTTTTCCAGCAAAATGGCCTTGTGAAGCAGCGTAGCAACTGTCTCGTTGTAAGGCTCCTGAAAGAAGGGGCCGGAACCTGATTTTAACAGAATCCTCCGCCCATCTTGTATTGCCCATTTTTTCTGCAAATCGCCGTTCAACGTGCTGTTCGGGGAAAACATGTTTTCGGATGAATCATGCGACTGCTGCTTTTCCCCCAAGGTGATAACGCCTAAATCATCCGAGAACGGATTATCAAAGAAGTTCACATCCGCCCATTTAATTTCCAGATTATCGGTCATCCAATATCTATCGGACAAGGAGAGCCCCATGTTCTGCTCGGGAAGTTCCATAGTATCATCCAGATAGGGAAAATCCTTTGCCAAATGGTTCCTTGATGCAGGGATTGCACGGTTTTTCCACCAATCATTTAGCAGGCGTCTTTCTGGTATGCCCTTTGTATTAAGTATTACAGGAGACGCATGGCGGACATCGTATATTTCAGTTATTTTTGTGAAAACATGAAGTTCGTCATCATATATTGCCTGTAGTATAGGGTAATCTTTATTGAATAAAGTCATATGCTTCTCCATAATATTGGGTTCCTTTCCTTATATATGCCTTTTTCATCCCTTTCTTATTTCAATAGCTTGTTTCACTTCCATTTCCTCTAATTCTATGTCATATTCATCCATAATGATGCTTCTCTCCTAGGCCATTTTATACCTCTGCTCTTCTATGTATAAAACCACCGTATCAATCAGTTCTTCCAAAAAACCTACCACAAATTCTTCATTATGCTTCATATCCGAAATGCTATCCTCCCTCACGGCATCCACGAAGGAAACCGCCCCATGGGCCAAATTATTTCGGTTTGACTTTATATTCTCCAATATATCCGGCCTAAAATTTCCACTTGTTGTCCGAACCTGAATGCCATGTGATGCAAAAGTCTCTTTAATAGAAATCCCGTCCAAGTTTCCTGCTGGCAATGTATTTCTCGACTTCATTTCAATCGTTTTGCCTTCTAAAATTGCATTTATGATATCTTCGTTTTTCTTTAAGAAAGTGGTGAAATTTGCATTCGGGTCACTTGCCGACTTAAGCAAAGTTTTTCTCCACAACGCTTTTATAGACATATTAACATCTACATATGTCAAATGATGCATCCTGATTTCATCATAAATACTATCCATTAAATTAGCCACCGTATACTCAATAATATTATAAATCATCAAAGACACATTCGACTTCAATATATTAATTAGTGATTGATATGTCAGCTGTATTCCGTTCTCTCCGGAATGAAAAAATTTGCTGAATTTACTAACCCCGTCCTCTCTCTCATTTTCTTTTTGTTCTAAAAATTCCATTAATTCGATAAATTCCTCAATTTCCTTCTTTCTGCTATCATATGTATCTCTAAATACTATCATTTATTCATTCCCCTTGTAGAAGTTTATTTTTAACAAATTCTATTCTCCCAATTAACTTGCTCTTGTTATTGGCAGCATCGGATTTGGTGATATTCGAGAAATCGTCACCGTCAATCCAGCTTGAGATATCCTTGACAGGCAAACACGGATTTTCTTTTAATGCGAGAGTTATCCCAATTGATAATGCTTCGAACCTGGCTCTTGGCGTTGATTTAGACGTCATCGTTTTTCTAAATCCTCTTTTGCCTAAAATTTGTTCCGCATAATCCAGCATTTGCTCAAATTGAATACGATATTGGCTGATAGCCTTCTTATTTTTTCCACAAATTTCATTTTGCCTCTCGACATATCCATCAATATATTCTGTCACATTTCCATTATATCCCTCATATCCATTTTCATAGTTTTCCGAATATGCAAAAAACCGGGATACCATCTCAAACCCCTCATATCTGTCTTCCGTAATCTTAGTCCGCGGAGCTAGCTTATTGAATTTCGCATTTTTTACGCATTCCTCCAAAAATTCTTTAAATTTCCCCTCAAATGCTCCCCTTCTTGCCTCCGCAGGATTTACATGCAATCCTCCCGTATTAATTCGTTTAAAAATTTCTTGGCGCACTTTTTCTGTTGTTCCTTCTTCCAGAAAAACCACCCGGATTTTCTGCTGTAGAAATCTGCGCTGAATAGCTATATCAAAATCTTCAAACTTGAATCCATTGGATTCTGTCAATATCTTCAATCCCTGTAATTCCAAATTGTTCTGGCAAAACTGCACCAATGTCCGTGTCCGCTGTGCACCGTCCACGATTTCTATCCTTCCATCCTTCGTATCTGAAAAAAACATATACGGAATGGGAAGCCCCATTAATATTGATTCAATAAAAAAACATCTGTCCTTGTCATTCCAAACAAATTGCCTCTGATATTCCAAAGGAATATAGAATTCCTCTTTTTCATACTGGTCAATTAAATAATCAATCACATAGTCCCTTGTATCATATTTAATATCCTGTTTCTTCTCACTAATCTGTTTTGATGACCTTCCTTTTTCCTGTTCCGTCTTTTTCTCTCGCGCGCTCTTCACTAATTTCTCCATAATTATCCCCTTTTCTTTTAAAGTTCTTCAAATGTTGGCAAATACTTATACCAATCGCTTTTCCCAGTTCCACCGGAACTGCATTTCCAATATGTGTTCCTAACTCTCTTTTTTTAGCCAGATGGTCTTCATCCACAAAAATATAATCCTCTGGAAATGATTGTAGGATAGCCCCTTCTCGAAGTGAAATTGCCCGATTCTGTTCTGGATGGCCAAAACGCCCGTTCCCATATCCATAAAACTGCGTTGTTATTGTAGGTGATGGCTCATCCCATTTCATACGTCCATAAACTGAAGGATAAGTGCTGCCTGAACTCTTTTTATGACAATCCAGCCTCAATTCTTCATCCCATTCCCTCCATGTTCCACCTGGCACAGACTGCTCTATCCGCCTTCGATTAATAGGAGATAATCTGCTGGAACGGTGCATCGCATCATTCCCATATATCTCCCCATCTTTAATAGCTGGCAAATGTCCTATCGCCATCCATACGGTTCGATAATTTTTCCCATTATATATTGGAGGAATCAGATGAATTTCTCCTAACCTTGAAGCTAATAAAACTAATCTCTTCCTATGCTGCGGAACCCCATATTGCATGCAGTTTACCACCTGATAATCAACAAAATATCCAAGTTCCTGTAATGTGGCTACGAAATCGCCAAAAACCACCTCTTCCCGCAAATTCGGCACGTTTTCCATTGACACAATTTCTGGGATGCATTCCTTCACCAAACGTCCAAACGAATACAGCAGTTTCCACTTTTCGTCAGGATGACCGTCTTTTCGATATCTGCTTGAATATTTGGAAAACGGCTGGCAAGGTGCACATCCTACTAAAATTTTAATTTCTGCGCCTTGATAGTATTTCATTATTTCTTCCGGTTCAACATTTACAATATCTTCGCATATAAAGTCAGAATTATTATTCTTTTCATATGCAAATCTACAACTTTCATCCACATCAAATCCTGCTGCCACATCTATGCCGGCCAATGACAGTCCTTTTGTCAAACCTCCGATTCCACAAAACAAGTCCACCGCAGTGCCTATCATAATTATTCTCTCCATATCCACATCCATTCCCTGCATAGGTCTTGGATATTCTTTTATATACATATTACCATAGTTTATCAATACACAACATATAAATTAAAATAGCAACTTCTTTCTGACAGGGAATATTTAGAGTATTTCCGCGTGATAACCTAGACTATGGCTTCAATCAAAACCTTATCCCCCAGAATAATCTCACGCACGCCAACCGTTTTTTTCTTGTTAAAATTAAAACTGACCATATAACCTGTTTTCTTCCCATAATCATCAAGATACCCTGTCAGCTGTTTCTCTCCGCGGTTATTGTATTCCTCGCCTCTCCAAATTTTCATTTCAATAATATATTGCTCCCCACGGTAATCCACAATCACATCTGTCCTATGGAGCCCTCTGGTCCTGGATTCTACATAATAATTTCCCTTTCCGTTAATAATCGGCTTAAGATAGAGCAAAAAATATTTCCTTCCGTCCTCCTCCACAAAAGCATCTGTCCTGTCGCCATACAATTCATGAAAACGCCTGGTAAACTTTTCAAGAATCAGCCGCATATTTAAATGCTCATTTATAAGGAATTGATTCTTATCCTGTAAAGACGCCTTATAAATATCCTCCCTCTGCATACTGGCAGCGGCAAGATAATGATTATAAAGCCTTGTTTCAAAAATCCGGTTAGACATGGCCACCATTCCGTCCTGATTCTTTATAAATCCAAACATCGTTGCCACATCAATGGCAGGCTCGTCCGAATTGTACACAATATTTTTCCCCGTGAAAAGCAGTTCCTGCAGCATTGCATCCAATTCCGGATAATCCCTTAACTTGCCAAAAAGCGATTCGAATAAAGTATTCTTCTCCGCCAGCAAAAGCCTTACCGCTTCATGAAATCCATTTTGGATCCACGCCGCTGCCTTTGTGCCAAATTCCCCATTTTCACTGACAATTTCATCCATCAGCTTACATAGACGGGAGACTAAGAACGGATAGCCTGATGTATAATCGTACAGCATCCCGGCCATTCCCTCCACGTTCATCCCCGTTTCATAATCCTCTTCATACTCCTGAAGCATCCCAGCAATTTCAGCTGCGGAAAAACTCATGTCCACATTAAAATCAGCCGCAATATTCCAGGGGCTGTTTACTTTGCGCCCTTCTTCCGGATGCATCTTATGTTTAAGATTTTTTATATCATACACCCCGGCCAAAATAACGGATTGGAATGTGGGCTGTTCATCCCGGTCAATATAGCAGGCCCGCAGCTGCGCAAGAAAATCCAGGAAAACCTGGTGATTCGCCGCACTGTCAACCTCATCCGCCATTAGCACAATTGGCTTATCGGAAGCTGCACAAATATCTCCCAACCCTTCAAATAATTCCTGCAATTCAAAACCCTCCGGCTTCCCTTCCGCCACTTTTTTCAACTGCCAGGCAGCGCCGTCTCTTTCTCCGCCATCCCACAGCTTGTTCCTTTTTAGTCTCCGCAGGAAAGAATTAGCAAAAGCTAATGAGAAAGCATTCTCATTCCTGAATTTTGCATTTCCAAACGTTTGGAAGTCTATAAGCACTACATAATATTCATTCTGTAAAAGGCGATTCAATGCCCGCAGCGTTGTTGTCTTGCCATACTGCCTCGCCCGGTTAATGGTAAAATACTTTCCAGCATCCACCAGGCTTTTTATTTCCAGCAATCTGTTTTCTATATTTACCATATAGTGGATTTCCGGTTTACAGTCCGCCGTTATATTAAATGTTTTTGCCATATGGCGCATACAGGATTTCACGTCCTTTCCTGATAAAATGTTTCCACGCTATTCTGTTACATTCTTTTCCATACTTATCTAACATATCGTATAGCTATTCTACCATACGCTATTTTTCATTACAAGTTTACCTATAGCAAAAGAAAAACATCTTTGGTATCACAGAACACAAATGCGGTTGGATTATATGGGGCTACATGACTCTAATTTGAAAAATAATAAACTTTTTTTTAACGGAGATGTCATCTGCTAAAATATATTCCTCAAACTTCGCATTTGAATAAGCGCAGATGCACCTTGAAAATTCAATAAAAACTGGCAATAAAATAGCATGAAACCGTCTGGCACCAAAACCTTTTTACTTTTCAATGAATTCAGGCTTAATAGACTATACAAGCATTACAATTTATTTCACCACTACAAACACCGCATGATCTCCGTACCCCTTTTGATTCAGTTCGGCCGTCAAGCTCACAAACTCATCCACTTCTTTTTGGGTAAACGTATTTCTTATAGACTCTTCCCCCTGCTCCACATAGGGTATTCCCCTCTGATACAGCAAACTGGATATGAATTGAGAAACCTGCGAATTATAATGGATGCTTTCTATCCTTAACCCAGCCTTCTGGCAAAGATATACCATGCTCTTCACCGAGTGTAAAAATAAATGCCTTGGGGCATCCCACTCGAACCAATCTACCCCAAATAGTTCATAGGCCGCATTGGGAAAAACCGGTATGCTGATAAGACACATACCATTTGCATCCAATAAACGTTCTACGCTTATTAATACTTCCAAAGGGTCCGCCATATGCTCCAAAGAATCGCTCAAACGAATTAAGTCAAAAGTGCCCGTCATCTCATGTATCGTACATTTTTTAATATGTATACAAGGTTCATAGAATATTTCCTTTTCAATAAATGGGTCACAACCTGTCAAATTTACATGCCCCTGTTCATATTTTTCTATCAGCCATTTTCCTGCCCCGCACCCTACATCCAGAATTCTGGTTTCTATCTCCTCCGATGTCTGGGGTTTATGTATCTCAGGTTTTTTAAAGCTGTAATATTCTTTTCCATAAAAATCCCCAAGGTTTTCTGGTACTTCTAATATCTGCATGCATTGACAGTTGCCGCACTCAAAATAATCGAATTCCTGCCTTGTTCCAAAAAACATTTCCTTCACCCGATATACTTTGTGTTCCGCCTCTTCCCCACATATTCTGCATTTACTGTATACCGCTTTATTTTGTCCACTCATATCCATCCCCACTATATCAATTATTTATATATTGCTTATACTGATTCATCTTACTTTAAATCTCTATCTTCATTCAGTATAAATGAATTCTATAAAAACTTCAACTGCGTTGACTTTTTCATTATTCATGGTTATGATAAATCTAATGTATATAAAGTTTGGCAGGACACCATACTGCCAAAGCCCCGCCACAAACAACGGGGCGTCAAACTTGAAACACCCCAAAGGGCGGGGTATTTGGGAGGTCTCTTATGCGCTCAGAAAACATAAATTCAGGAAATACAATCCAGGAAAACATTCCCACAGAAATCCTTTGCTATACCTCCTGCCTGCCAGAAGGCAGCACGAAACAAATATCCTTTATGGAACTTCTTCTGAATGAAAACTGGGCAAACGGCCAGATAATTTGTTCCGAAGAGGTTTATTCCCATGTGGGCAATAGAAACCAACTGATTACCGCAAAGCAAAACTACGAATTCCTGCTCCGCGCCGCCTTGCAATATCCGATAAAAGCAATCGGCTCTCCTTCTGCCGCCTCCTACTCTTCATTCCAGTCTGTTTCCACAGATGACTCATGGAATAGCTATCTCACAGACTGTTACATAGCCGGAAAATACCAGAAAGAGCTTGCTGCCGCCGGATATTTTCATCCGGTAATAAAAAATCTGCTGGAAACGGCTTTACAGTTCCCCAAGCCGGAAAACGCTGTCTCTTTCCTTGAAAAAATGCTTTCCTATAGTTCTGAATTCTACACCATAGATGATGACATTCAGCCGATTTTACTTCTGAAGTCTTCGGAAGCATGCTATAACGTTATGAGCCTTTTTATTGACGAATTGGCCAAAGCACTACGCCTATGCCGCCAGCGTATAGAGGTATTCGATGTAACAAAGGATAGCCTGTCACTGGAACAGTTCACCCAACGCCGTTTTAAAGCCATTATCGGTATCCAGACTAGCCTCATCAATTCCTTTACCGGAAGAAAATACCTTATCGTGCTGGACCATCCAATCAATATGTATGGTCATTTTACATGTTCTTCCAAAGACTGCTACCTATTAGCACATGACCGCAATTACCTTTCCTTCGCCAGACGCTACTTCAGGGATTTCAAGGACTACTTCTATTTTCCTCCTGCTGGAACCCCTTTGGACGATGTAAGTCATACATCTCTGGCTTCCACAATTCCTAAGCAATATGGGATTACCTTTATGGGCACCTACCATAATTATCGCCAAGCCCTTGCGGCAATATATTCCTATCCCCGCTCTTACCGCCTGTTTGCTGCCCGTTTTCTGCACTCCATGCGCAGAAACCCTGATTTTCCTGCGGAAAAGGCCTTCGTGGAAGTATTGGATGCTCTATGTCTGACTCTAAGCGATAATGAATTCTTAAATATGTTTGCCGCCATGAAACCAGTCACAGACTGCATCATTGCCTATTTCAGGGAGAAAATTATCCGTACTCTTCTTGATGCTGAGATTGAAATACACGTATATGGTGACAGCTGGGAAGCAGCACCTTTCTCCAACCATAAATGCCTGGTTCATCACCCCGCTTTGCCCATGGATGAATCCCTGGAAGCCATACAAAAGTCCAAAATATCCCTCAATATTATGTCATGGCATAAAGATGGGCTTACGGAACGCATCCTCAACCCCATGCTCTGCCAGACAGTTGTATTGTCCGATAAAAGCACCCGGTTGGAAGAGGAATTTGTGGATGGGGAGGATATTGTCCTGTTTGACCTTGCCAGGACAGAATGCCTGCCCGAAATAGTCAGGCACTTGCTTTCAGACGAAAATTATTTAGGACATTTAGCCAGGAATGGGTATCGAAAAGCTGTAGAAAAACACCGTTGGTGTCATAGGGCACAGCTGTTGCTGGATTTTATGTCAATATACAGGAAAGAAAGTACTGTAAGGGATGGGTCTATATAGAAGAATTATATTCCGCAATAATAAGTCTCGCCCGAAACATTTTACTTTCTCTTATATAGATAACAATTAAATGCAAAATCATTATTCCAATAGCCTTGCACATCAGATACTGTAAACTTAATATCCGCATGATGCTTTGACGCGAACTCCAGAAAAAACTGTTTGGCATAAAATAAACTCGTTAATCCTTTATATCTTTCCTCATAATTCTCTATATTCTTCCTCCGGAAGATAAAATAGTCCTCTTCCTTATCTTTATCCATAAGGTCTATAAGCCCTATAGCATACTTTGCTTTTTCATACATCTTCTCCAGCACTTCTAATGCATATTCTTCATCAGAAAAATAATGAAACACAGCATTTGAAAATACTACGTCATATTTAGTCTCCACCGATAAATTAATTGCTTCATTATGGACAATGTCCGCAGAGCAAAGCACTTCTTTTGCATAGCTGATAAGCTTCTCTGAATAGTCCATCCCGCCGCATTGCATACCATCTTTTTCAAACAAATACAAATTCGCCCCACATCCACATCCAACTTCGTACACACTTCTTATACTATTTTTCTGCTTATATCCCCTGTAAAAAAGTTCGTTCTTCACTTGAAGATATTGGTCAATCCAGCCTTCGTATTTGCCCCTCCCTAATACATCAAAACCATTACATCTTTTCAGTTCCAAAAAAATCCTCTGCTCATCTTTACTTTGTAGAATATTCATGTCTACAGAACGATTTCCCCATATTTCTCTCCAGCTGTTACCCATTGTTTTATTTCTCCCCATTGTTCAGGTTTTTTAGTAAAATATCCTGCTTTTTATAAAAAGGATAGTCATGATATCCCACATTTCTTTTCGGTATCATATAATCTTCCCCATATAATGAAATAAGCACTTCATGATATTTAATGGGTATAGGCACTGTAATATTTTCAAAAGGAACATATATACTATCCCCATACCATTCGCACTTGTATTTGTACCGATGTTCTGATCCCCAATCGCAAACCACCATCTCTAGTTCTTCTGCTTCATCTTCCAAGTATAACTGTGCAATTTGGTTCATCACCCTCATTATCTGTGTTTCCAAATCCCCTTTTCTGTCAAATTTTATCCTGCACCATTCCTCTGCCTGCTGCAAATTGTGCTCAAAATCACTATTCGCAAGACACTGTTCACCCTTTTTCAAATCATTATACAGTATCCACAAATATTCCAGCAGTAAATGCCATGCCTTTTCTTCTTCCTCTACCAGGGGAACATAATCCAATGGAAAAATGTCCACTCCTACCACGTAAGGACAGCCATGAAACTGAAGCAGCCGTTCTGTACCTATATCATGCATATCGCCCGTCACTACTCTCCCATATCCCTGTCCATGGCTGATTCCATCATTGAATCTCCACCCTTCCGGCAGTTCCTTTTTAGCAACAGAAAAAAAGGCGCGATAATCATCCCTCTTCATTGCAATATCAATATCATCATCCCAGGGAATGAATCCTTTATGCCTTATCGCCCCCAATAATGTACCACTGTCAGCAAAATATTGTATTCCATTTTTCCTGCAGATTCTGTCAATTTCCTGTAATACTTCTAATTGTGCTGCCCATGCACATTTCATCTTTTTTTCTATCAAAAAACCTTCCCTTACTTCCTCCTGAAAAAAATCATCTGAAAAAACCAATTTCTTTTTAACCGTTTTCTTCTCATTCATTTACCTGCATCCTATCCTCCGCTTTCCTGCCCTTACGGCATATTGGCAGGTTTCATACATGAAACTCTGAGCCGCACTATCTATAGATAATAACTTATCAATAAGCTGCCTTTGTCTATCATTGACCTTCATGTATCTGCAGGAACGTATCTCGCAAATATCATATCCAGCTTCATCAAACATACGCACAATCTCATTATATGTAAATAAATGAATATGTGTTTTATCCAACAGGCCTGTATCCGTATATGTGAAATTCCCATGCAAAAGCTGTTCTATAACAGAAATATGCATCAAATTAGGTATACTGGCAAGAATTTCACCCTCCTCATTCAAAAACCTTCTGCAATATTCTAAAATTTCTAATGGATTATGCAAGTGCTCCAATACATCGCCAAAAATAATATAGTCAAACATCCCTTCCTGAAACGGAAGATTTTTTTCTTCGATATTATTTACCGTAACTTGTGCAAAATGGGCTGCAATGGATGCCGCCTGGGGATTTACCTCCGTTCCATATACTTTTGCATTGGGAAATCTGTGCTTAATTTCCAGTAATGTGGCTCCACAATCACATCCTAATTCTAAAACTGTTATTTCTTTATCCGCCTGAGCATTTAATAAAGGAATTATATTCGGATTATATACACTATTAAAATAATGCATTTGCCACTTATGTCCTAATAAATCTTTATCTTCCTTTTCATATTTTATATTATTTTCAACCTTTACCTCCCCAAATAAAACATTGGAGCACATCAGCAATGTTTTATCTGCCTGTATCATCCTTAGACAGTAATCATCCATTACTCTGGGCCACATATGAAGTTCTTCATCAAAGTTACCCACTTCTTCCAGTGCTTCTTTTTTCCATAGCATAGCACCGCTGTCCAGTCTCATCACTTTCTTCCTGCCTGCATATTTTGCTTCATTAGACAACTCAATAAGTTGTCCATAGTCAATCACTTCACTAACGCTGCCGCATACCCCGGCTATATCCTTCTCTTCGTGCAGCACCTTCACCATACGGGATAAACATTGTGGGGTAAGCATATAATTTCCTTCTGTAATTAAAATATCTGTATCAATAGCCAATTCTTTCTTTACCATATTAACAGCTTTTCCCCATCCAATTGGCCCTTCATCCATCAATACATATGTCAGGTCAGCTTGCCCAGATGCCCATTCTTGTAATCCGTCTGTTGAGCAATTATCAATCAGTATAAACGAAATATCTATATCACTAAATAACCGAAAACTCTGTATTGCCGCCTTAATTATGTCACATTCATTACATGCCAACATCATTATTGTTACCATATTTTCCCTCATTTCTGCACAGTTTTTTTGTGCATGACGTAGTTTGCGGATGCTGCGCAGACACAAACTCTGGATTGAAAATTTTCAATTTTCAATCTTTTCCTCCATATACTCATTCATAAATATTTTTCTATATTTATTATAATCCCAAAGGGACAAAACAGGTTTATCATCATGCTGATACCAGAAACGTTTATACACCGGCACTACCACATGATACCCTCTCCTGCGCATTTCAAAGCTATGAGACAAATCATAGAAATCCCAACCGTCAAACAAATCTTCCCTCCATTTGATGTCGTATTGTGTTGCCATTAATACTCCGTCAATGCCTTCCACTTCCCACAATCCATCCTTCTTTAAATCATAACGGTACCCTTCCCAGCCATCATACAACTCATGGATTTCCGGTACCCTCTTTCCTGACCATATTACCCCATTATCAGGCAGTTTTTGCGTTCCATTTAATCCAATCATACCGATGTTCCCATTGCTGCTAAAAATGGATAGAATATCATATATAAAATATTTATTCACGAGAAAACAGTCCTGATGCATATAGACCTTATATTTTGCGTCACTGCTTCCCATTCCTTCATTATATCCGGCTGCCATAGAGTCTGCATCACGTATTTCCAACACTTCAGCCTTCATCCCTTTCGGCACATCCAACCAACGAATATACCTGACACATTCCTCAAAAAACAAATCGTCATTTACACATATAATAAAGCATATCTTATTCTCATCCATTTCCGTTTTCCATCCAGCTCTCTATTGTTCTTTGCACTTTTCTTTTATCATATATCCTTGCTTCTTCCAATACTGTTTTCACAACAGTTATTGACAATCCTTCCTTCATCAAATAGCGCCATAGTTCATCCATCGGTTCCATATCATATTCTATCCGTCTGAGCGCAAATACAATAGCAAAATAACTATCCGTCAATTCCTGCATTGTATGTAACGATAACACAGAAATTGGGCTTCCTCCACTGCAATACAGTTCCAGTTCTTTTTTAAATGCTTTCAATAGCGTTGCTAAAACAGGAAACTCCCAAAATCTATCTATAATTAGATTCTTACCTTTCAGCAACTGATACCAGGCCAAAATATCCAGCCATGCCTCCGTTTTTCCTTGTTTTAACAAGCAATCTATATGTTCTGTCATCTGCTCTTTCAATTGAAAGCTGATGCCTCTTTCCCTCTCCCTTTTCTGAAATATCATTTCGGTAAGCTTATCGCCGTCTTCTATTTTGTCATTTTTTATTTCTCCCTGTTCTGCTATACAACTTCTCATCTGCTCGAACTTTCGAATCGTGCTCAAAATATTTCTTTCCTCTGCAGAAAACATAGCATGTAAGCTATTTTCATCTTCTGGATGCTCTATAAAATACTCTATCCTGTCAATGATCATCTTTATAACCATGCTCCTTTCAAAGTCTGGAGACTTCTCATTCGTTATGCTCTCCGCTAATTTATTCCTTATATCCTGAAAACTGGCTTATCTACTCCTGAAATGCAGTTTACCCCGCAATAATCTGCTATACAAGTATATCTGACTGTATCTGTATCCCTTGTCATGATATAATGGGTTACATTCTTGAATATACCATACAATGAACATTCTTCCTCCGTGACAATCTTTATTCCGGTTATTTGCTTTTGTTGACATAGACATATTATTTTATTTATCTCTTCAATTAGTTCTGCATGTTCTGCCATCTGTCTCCGTGTAATATATACGATAAGCAATTGCCCCTGCTTTTTTGAATAGTTTTCCAAAAATTGGTTAATAACCCATATATAGGCTGCATAGGTACTATCAAAATCAGGAATCAACAAATATCTGATTCTTTCAGTATCCTTCAGGACAGCGAGACGGTTATCAGCCAACAATGTTTCCAGCCTCTCCAAAGCTTCTGCATAAAAAACATGGCAAAAACGTTCCACATCCTCTGAAAAATAGATGGCATTCTCTCTTATTTTTTCATCCGACCAATACCACCATTGTATTGTCAGAAGCTGTTCGATAATATCAGGTTTAAAACGGTATCCGATAATCTGAGCCGGATTCCCCCCTACTATCGCGTATGGGGGAACATCCCGCACTACATGGGCATTAGCTGCTATCACTGCTCCATTATGTACCGTTACTCCTGACATAATAGTTACCCCGTTCCCTATCCAAACATCATTTTGGATGATAATGCTCCCCTTATTATTATTTGACTGTACATCCTTCAACGGGGCATTTGCCAATAACTCTGTTACCCCCATCGCAACACATTTGTAATTATGTCCATTTCCCATATGGAATAAGACATTCTGGCTGATTGAACAAAAGCGACCGATATGAAGATTTGTACAGGAAAACCCTTCATGGAATTCAGGTTTTACATTCATATAAATATCAGCATCTATAATATAACTGTCTTTTCCAATAGTAAATAAGGGAAATAAGGGCATTTCTTTATCAATAGTGATATAGTGGGTCGAAATATCCGAAACCGAACTGACGGGAATCTCTATTTTTACTTTCATATAAATCCAGTACCTCCACTCCATTACTAGCTTTGCTGCCTGTCCCCAAAACACTCCTCCTCTATTTTTTGAAGCCAATGCCTCTACCCAATCCTCCCACTTCCTTTACCGAAAATTCCTAATCCTTTCCGCATTTCTTCCAATTGGATGTCCTGCTTTTTATAAAAAGGATATTCATGGGTGTCTTCCCTCTTTGGCGTCATATAATCATTCCCATATAGTACGCGTAATACCTCCGCATACCCCACCGGTATCGGTATCATAATATTTTCAAATGGAGCCTGTATACTCCCTGCATACCATTCACGCTTATACTTATATCTCTGTCCTTCATTTTTCAAATCATATACTATATATTCCAGTTCTTTTGCCCCATTACTGGGATACATCTGTATCATATCATTCAAAAGTTCTTTTATCTGCCTCTCTAAGTTGCCGTTCCTTTCAAACTTCACCTGACACATCTCTTCCATTACCTGTAAATCACGTTCTATGTTTTCCAGTATATTGGCCTCACCAAATATACGTATATTCCGCATCAACTCAAAAAGATACTTTGATATTAAATACCATATCTCTTCTTCCCCCTTTACCGGAGGCACATAATCTATTGGAAATACATCAACCCCGACTGCATAAGGGCAGCCATGAAAACGAAGCAGGCGTTCTTTCCCCGAATCATAAATCCTGCTGTTAGCCACTCTGCCAAACAACTCATCGTATTCATCGTCCATCTCCAGCGACACCCAGCCTTCAGGCAATTCTTGTCGGACAATACAAAAAAACCTCCGATAATCATCCCTAAGCATTGCAATGTCAATATCATCATCCCATGGAATAAACCCTTTATGCCTTACTGCCCCCAGCAGCGTACCGCTGTCGGCAAAATATTGGATTCCGTGCTTCCTGCAAATCCTGTCTATTTCCATGAGCACTTCCATTTGGGCTGCCCATGCGCATTTCATTTTATGTTCAATGAAAAAACCATCCCTCACCTCATCCTGAAAAAAATCATCCGGGAAACTTATTCTCCTTAAGCTGTCAACACTCATACATTCTTCTTCCTTGCCCTTACAATATACTGAAAAGCCTCATACATAAATCTCTCAGCCTCATATCCCAAAGAAAGGATATCATCTATCAGCTTCTCCTGCTTATCGCTGGTCAGCTGCTTCGTTGTCGTCATCATCTCTATCTCATACCCTGCCTCATGGAACATCCTTACGATTTCATTATAGGTAAACATATGAATATGGGTTTTATCCAACAATCCCCACTCCGAATAGGTAAAGTTCCCCTGTAACAACTGTCCCACTACAGAGATATGCATTAGATTGGGTATGCTGGCAACAATACATCCCCCTTCCCGCAAAAACTCCCTACAGTACTTTAATATCTCCAAAGGTTCATGCAAGTGTTCTAAGACATCACCAAAGAGGATATAATCAAACATATCTTTATGGAATGGCAAACTCTGCTCTTCCATGTCATTCACAGCCACCTCTGCAAAATGTGCCGCCAGCGCTGCCGCATGAGCATTTATCTCAGTTCCATACACTTTTGCACCAGGATGTCTGTTCTTGATTTCCGCCAGCGTACCCCCATTGGCACAGCCGATTTCCAAAACAGATATTTCATCATTTCCCGGTTTTTCCATTGCATGTATCAAATTTTCACTATAGCTGCCAATATAGCATATCCCCCATCTTTCCTTTATTAACTCCCATTCCCAAGGGTATAAGGCGCTTTGACTCTCTGTTGGCAGCTTCCACAAAAAAGCATTGGAACAGACCATTAACCTTCTGTTTCCCATAATTACACGCATACAATAATCCGCCATTACTGCATATATGCTCTCCAGTTCTTCACTGAAATCCCCAATATTATCCAATACGTCCTTTTTCCACAGTATTGCCCCCGGATCCAGTATTACAGTCCGCTTACTCGTACCAATGCTTTCCCTGCCTGCCAGTTCGATTGCCTCTCCGTAACTGCATACATTCCTGGAAATCCCTTGCCTGTAATGCGCTTCATTGGAGAGCCCCCCAACCGCCCCAATATTCTCATCTTCATGCAATAATTCCACCAGACGCTGAAGATATCCTGGTGTCAGCACATAATGTCCTTCCGCAATCAATAAATCCGTAGTAATCTCCAATTCTTTCCTAACATTATTTATTATTCTAGCCCATCCCATACTGCCTTCATCCATATATACATATGTCAAGCCTGTCTGCTCTTTCATCCACTCCTTTAATCCATCCGTAGAGCCATTATCCACTACAACAAGTGATATTGGAATGTCCCCAAACAGCCGAAAACTCTGTACCATCCTTTTTATATTTTCCAATTCATTATATACAAGTATCATGGCTGTTATCATATATCTTCCCTCTCTTAATTCCAGTCATAAAAAATTCCGCTCAGAATCTATTCATATTCTTATCTGTTCCTTACCCTTGCTTGTAAAACATACTGAAAAGCCTCATACATAAACCTTTCAGTTCCGTTCCCCAAGGAAAGGAGGCTATCTATCAGCTTCTTCTGTTCATCGCTCATTGGTATTTCCTTTGAACTTATCTTCTCTATCTCATATCCTGACTCATGAAATGTCCTTATAATCTCCTTGTAAGTAAACATATGAATATGGGTTTTATCCAACAATCCATACTCTGTATAAGTAAAATTCCCTTGCAACAACTGTTCCATTACTGAAACATGCATTACATTAGGAATGCTAGCAATAATACATCCCCCTTCCCTCAAAAACTCCCTGCAATATTTTAGTATCTCCATCGGTTCATGCAGATGTTCCAAAACATCGCCAAAGAGGATGTAATCAAACATTTTTTTAGGAAAAGGCAAATTTTTATCTTCTATATTGTTCACTGCTACTTCAGCAAACTGTGATGCCAGTACCGCTGCATGGGCATTTAACTCCGTTCCATATACTTTTGCATCAGGATATCTGTTCTTAATTTCCATCAGCGTTCCGCCGTTGGCACACCCGATTTCCAAAAAAACCATCTCGTCATTCCCCGTATTTTCAATCAGCTGAATCAGGCCTTCATTATAACTGCTGAAATAGTGTACCCCCCACTTTTCCTCCATTACATCTCTTTCCCACACAAATGCATCATTTTTGCTTTCTGTTGGAAGCTTCCATAAAAAAGCATTTGGGCAAACCATTAATTTTTTGCCGCCCATAACTACACGCAGACAATAGTCAGACATTATAGTATACATACTGTCTGCCTCTTCCCAAAATTCACCTATAAAATCCAACACATCTTTTTTCCATAATATAGCGCCATGGTCCAGTACTATAGTCCTCCTGCTCTCTGTTTTCATTTCCCGGCCGGCTTCTTCAATGGCTTCTCCGAAATCACGAATTTTTCTATGAATCAACTGCCCATAATATGCCTCAGTACATACACCCCCAACCGCCCCAATATCCTCATCTTCATACAATACTTCCGCCAAACGCTGCAGATATCGGGGAGTCAGTACATAATGCCCCTCCATAATCAGCAAATCTGTATCAATCTGCAATTCTTTTCTAACGCTGTTTATTACCTTCGCCCATCCCATGCTGCCTTCATCCATATATACATATGTTAAATCCGTCTGATCTTTTATCCACTCCCTTAAACCGTCCGTGGAGCCATTATCTACCACAACAAGCGATATTGGGCTATCACAAAACAACCGAAAACTTTGTATCGTCTTTTTTATATTTTCCAGTTCGTTATATGCCAGTACTAAAACCGTAATCATACGTCTTTCCTCTCTTATTTCGTCCTTAAAAAATTTTTCTCAAAATCGTTTCGCACACCCTTTTTCAGATTATACATGAACAAGCTTAAAAATCGCATGATCCCCAAATCTTCGCTGGTTACTTTCCTCCGCCACTTTCTCAAAAACTTTCACTACATCTCCATTCCAGAGCAAAACCGTATTTATCAATTCCTCTATCTTTTTAAAAGGAATTCCCGCAGTATAAAGGTAGCTAATCAAAAACTGACCCGGTGTGGAATTATAAATAACTTCCTCAATTTCCAATCCGCACTTTTCACATAAGTACCCCATACTTTTCTCCGAATGCAAAAAAATATGTCTAGGAGCATCTAATTGATACCAGTTTACACCAAATTCAACCCACGCTGTATTAGGGAATACCGGTATATGTATTTCGCATCTTCCATCTTCCTTTAATAATCTTTTCACGCACTCCAGAGTTTCCAATGGATTCGCTATATGCTCAAAGGAATCCCCGAACCTGATCAAATCAAATTTCCCATTCATTCCATTTATATCACATTTTTTAATATATACCCTGTCTCCATAGCGTATATCTTCATCAATGAAAGGGTCGCATCCATATAAATTTCCGTATCCATGCTCTGCCTGTTCCAGCAGCCATTCCCCACTCCCGCATCCCACATCCAGAATCTTTCTTCCCGCATCCCCTTTTCCTTCAAATTCTATCTTTTTTCTTTCTGCAAAGCTATAATAATTATCAGAATAATAGTTTCCCAAATCTTCCGGTATTTTTGCAATCTGCATACAATTACAATTGCCACAGACAAAGTAATCGAATTCCTCTCTTGTACCATACATCATTTCCTTTGCCGTATATGTTTTATTTATATTGCGCTTTCCGCATATTCGGCACACATGCTCCTCCATATGGTACATTTTTGCCTTGTACATTTCCCTTTCAAAATCTCCCATCTCTTCTTCTTTCCTCCAAAAAATCAGCTATTTTTCATATATTCATCTAAAAATATCTTTCGATACTTATTATGATTCCACAATGCCAGCACCTCTTTGTCATCATGGATAAACCATGTATGCTTTTGTACGGGTACTATAACACGTAACCCCTTTCTTCTTATTTCAAAACTATATGACAAGTCATAAAAATCCCATCCATCAAATAAATCTTCTCGCCAAGGAATATCATATTGTGTAGCCATAAGTAATCCATCTACCGCTTCTACCTCCCACCATCCGTCCCTAATCTTATCATATCTGTATTCCTCACATGGAATTTGCCCCGGAAAATCTCCTACTCTGTCTCCTTGCCACATTATCCCATTTAAAGGCAATTTGGGCGAGCCAACCAATCCAATCACTCCAATATCCTTGTTAACCTTAAATATGGAAATGATATCATAAATAAAATATCGATTCACAATAAATACGTCCTGATGCATGTAAATCTTATACTTTGCATCACTGCTATTCATTCCCTCATTATAGCCCGATGCCATGGAAGCAGCTTCCCTTATCTCCAAAATCTCCACCTCCACCCCATCCGGCACCTCCAGCCATTGGATATACCTGACACACTCTTCAAAAAACAAATTATCATTCACACATATAAGAAAACAAACCTTATTTTCGTTCACCATTATTTCCAGCACCGTTCCTCTATTGTCTTCATTACTTTTTTCTTATCAAAAATCCATGCCGCTTGCACTATTCCCTGAATAAAAACATGGGAAAATTTTTTTCTATTAATATAATCTATTATTTCATCAACCGGTTCTACTCCAAATTCTATCCTTCTGCATAAAAAAACAACTTTAAAATAAACATCCGTCAATTCTTGCATATTATGCAGTGACAAGACGGAAAGCTGCCCTTCTTCTTCCCATGGAGAATTTATTTCTTTTACAAAAATATCAATCACTATCTTCAAAATGGAAAATTCCCAAAAATAGACGCATTTTGACTCCTTCAGCAAGGAATACCATACCATAATATCCATCCATGCCTCTACCATACCTTTTGACATCAACATATTTATTTTGCACATAAATTGCTCTTTTAACTGCATGCTAATTTCAGATTCTTTTTCCAATTTTATAAAAATATTAGACGTATCTTCCTGTTTGCCATCTTCCTCCAACTTCCGTGTTATCGCAGCATCTATCATTTTATACTTACAAAGAGTGTTTAGTATGTTCCGTTCATCCTCTGAAAAGGTCTGCAGGATTTCTTTATCTTCTGTATTCCTCATCCAACAGTGTATCCTATCATTCAGCTTCATACAATCTTTTTCAGACAAAACCTTCTCCTTCCTGGCTTATAATTTCCATTATAGTGTCCACTCTGCACTTATAGGTATGGGCTTCCCTGACTTTCCTGTACCCATTTTCTGCAATTTCCTTCCTTTCTTTCTCATGAGTCAGGTAATATTCTACCTTGCTCTCCAGGTCTCCATAGTCCGTATAATAAACATAATCTACTTCGTTTTGAAAATAATCATCATATTCCCTTTGATAATTACTCAGTAAAAATCCCCCATTTCCCATAATTTCAAAAGAACGCAGGGGAATTCCCGTCAGTATACTCTTCAGCGTAATATTCAAATTGATTTTAGAGCATCTATATACCACAGGCGCCTCCCGCATCACCTCTGCTGTTCCGCAATTCCTCACTTTGGAAAGTTCCGGTGTGTCCTCATAAGTATATAAATTCACCTGATACTTCTGTGACAATAAGTCCAAAATCTCTTTTCTCTCCAACGCTGTAATCTGCCTCGCAAGAAAATAATGGGCATATACCCATTCCAGCCTTTCAAATCCATCTCTGTTCACTTCCAGCGGGCAGCAAGCCATCATATCCTCCATGATTCCCGGACAAAGCATCTGTTCCAACAGGAATTCTCCATAAATTTGTTTCTGCATCTGTATACATCCGTCCAAATATCCTTTGGTATATTCGCGAATACCATCCAGCCTTTCATAAAACCGATTCTTTTTCTCCTGATAAGTGGAACCAATAAAAGAAATCTGGGTCTGATAGTACTTCCTTTCACTGTTCGATATGGAATATGTATCATATCTTTTCACAGATGCTGCCATTGGCAGATGATAGACTGTATTTATTCCCTTCCTCCACAAATCTTCACATGTTCCTCTATCAAAAATAAACACGTAATTATACGGGAAGCCAATAGTATTGGAATATAGCTGTATAAACGGACTGTCGAAGGTCCATGATACATATTTTACCCTGCATGCATTACAGGCAATGGAAATCACCGGAAAATAATTAAAGGAAAACACGAAATCGTACTTGCCGGATGCGATTTCCCTAATTATTTTTTCGCATAATTCCTGATTCAATCTGGTATTTTCCTTTTTTCGGGGAAATGGATAATAAGTCACATCCCATCCTCTGGCAGAAAACTCTTCCGCCATGTCCGGCTGTCCCAGGCTTTTCCATTCCATGAATAAGACCTTCATAGCATTCTAGCCCCTTATAACTCATCATGCGTATCCAAATCAATCTCGCTGATTTTAAAATACAAATTATGGTAAATAAACAAATTGCAGACAGAAAAAGGATATTGCTGTTTCCATGCCACATAGTTGAATATATTAGCTGAGTAAATGTTTCCGTTTTGAATTTCCTCCCACCATTTTTCCATAACCTTTCCCAATTCTTCATCTCTATGATTCCGCATGATGACTCTTCCATCGATTAACCCATTATGTTCCGGATATCCTTCTTTCCGGTATCTAAGCATCGCCTTCCGGATTTTTATATTCAATTCATCTGTTCCCATCTGCGTTACAGACATATCCTCGTACATGCAGTCTTTCTCTGCATTCAAAAAAGTCAATAAGCTCATCCCATCTCCATAGACCTTACCAAACCGCAGAATATCGCCTGTAATAGTAATATCCGGGGCAATCCATACGCTGTAATCATACTCCTTCAACAGCTTATGCGCCATAATTTTATATTTACTTTCTAAAAGTGCTTTATGAACTTCCTCCATATCTGCCTGTTCATCCACTTGCTCCACGGCGCAGAATTTCCATACTCCTTCTTTTTTTCCCCATTTCTCCTCATCATCTGTAAAACAAAGATAATCTACCCGTGCACTAACTTCCTCTGGCTGATTCAAGACACCCTCGCCCAACAGGCAGGTATATACTACACCTTTCCCTTCCCCTAATGCATACGTCTCTCCTCTAGCAAAAACCTTTTGCCTCTCCCTGTGCAGACGGTATTGCATCTGAGCATTGGCAGTTCCCAAATCAATAATCATCTGACGGTACGGTTTTTGGCGGAAAATCTTCTCTTCTTCATCCAAAGCAGTATAAAAAATCTGGTAAGTACACTCAAACAGGTGCAGAATACGGCCGCATTCCTCCATATCCTTTCTTTTTACTGCTTCCGCCAGACATTCCTTATAGATTTCCGGCAGGTTTCCAAACCCATAATTCGGCCGGCTTCCTATACAGTCCCAAAATGATTTTCCCAACGTATATTCCATCAGGTTGTTTATCTCGTCTGTGGGAAAGCTATCCTGCTGAATTTGCCCGGATCTTAGTGCTCTTCGAATTTTTTCTATCAAATTAATAACTTTTTCATCAACTCTCATTTCATGCCACCATCCATCTATCCAATTTTCATAATTTCCAGCATTGCATCAAACCGGTTTTGATACGTATGGTATTTTTTCACCTTTTCATATCCATTCTTTGCAACCGCCTGCCGCTCTTCCTCATGGGTCAGGTAATATTCCGTTTTCTGGAGTAAATCCTCATAACTGTCATAATAAGCGAAATCAACTCCAGGTTCAAAATAATCCAAAAAATCCGTCTGGTAATTAGTCATCAGAAAACCGCCACTCCCCATTATTTCAAAGGCGCGAAGAGGAATCCCTGTCCTGATGGAGCGTAGAGTAATATTCAAATTAATTTTAGAACACCTGAAAATATAACAGGATTCCTTTCTATAGGCTGCTGTTCCCCGGTTAATAATATGCGGAAGAGACGGTGTTTTTTTATGAGTATACAGATAACACGGGTATCGTTCAGAAAGCAGCGACAAAACCTCCTGACGTTCCATAGAGGTAATCCACTGTGCTAATAAGACCTGTGCAAAATACTTTTCATAGCTGAAAAGGCAGTCCTCATACATGTTTCCCGCATATATTTTCCTCATCTCGCTTATAATATCCGGTGTCAGCATATCCTCCATGATAAGATTCCCGTAGATGCGTTTCTGCGCCTGCACTAACCCATCCATGTATCCTTTTGTATAATCATCCAGGAGGTTCAAACCCCTGTATCCCTTATAACGGTTCTCCGTGTAAGTGGAGCCGACAAAAGAAATCGGAATCCCATATACTTCTTCTATCTCTTCATCCATCTCATAGCTGTCATAGCGCTCCACATCAGACGCCAACGGCAGATAGTATACCGTATTGATTCCTTTTCTCTTCAATTCCATATAATCCGCTTTATCAAAGATAAAGATATAATTATAGGGGGAGACTACTGTACAATGCCACAGGGACATCAGCGGGCTGTCATATATCCATGCCGAATAGGGTACCTTACATACATTACAGGCAATGGAAACAACAGGAAAGAAATTCCATGAGAACACAAAATCATAATCTTTCCCTGAGATTATTTCTATTAATTCCTGTTCCACACGCTGGTTGGAATAAGCATTCTCCTTCCGGCTGATTCTATGCTCGTCCACTTCATATCCACGTCTGTCTAATTCCTTCCGTACATCATTCCCGCCAAAAGACTCCCATGTGATATATAATATTTTCATGACCTACAGCTCCTTCATCCGCATCAAAAGATATTCTATCCTATCCCGATAGGTATGTCCGGCCTTTACTTTTTGATAGCCATTCCGGGCAATCTCCAATCTTTCCTCCTCGTGGTTCATATAATAATCCGCCAATTCCAACAACTCTTCGCGGCTGGAATAATATACATAATCCACCCCCGGCTCAAAATACTCTAAAAAATCCTCCTGATAATTCGTCAGCAAGAAGCCCCCGCATCCCATAATATCCATAGCACGCAACGGGATACCTGTATGAATGCTGCGCAGTGTCATGTTCAGATTAATCTTGGAGTTCTTGAATACAATGGGCATTTCCTTCTCATAATCCACTGGTCCGCAGTTCATGACATGTTCCATATCCGGAGTCTGTTCTGGAGTAAACAGCTTCACAAAATATCTTTGCCCCAGAAGTTCCAGCTGTTCCCGCCTCTGCTCCCCCGTCAGCTTCCTCGCCAAAAAATAGTTTGCATAAATCCATGCATCCGTTTCCCACTCATCCGCCCCTTTTTGAATCGGACAGACTCTCTGCAATTCCCGAAGGATGTTATCAGTCAGCAACTCCTCCAGTATAAAGCTCCCATACAGTTCTCCCTGCATTTTCATAATTCCATTCAGATAACCTGACGTATACTCATTCACACCATTTATCAGCTGGAAAAAGTCCTGCCGCTTCTCATTATACGTAGAGCCTACAAAAGAAATGTCCGCTCCATAACATTCTTTTTCCCCTTCCCCTATTATCATACTGTCATAATAATCCACTGGCGCTGCCATGGGCAGATAAAACGCATTTTTCAAGCCATTTCTTTTAAAATCATAAAATAAGGATTTATCAAAGAAAAAAATATAATTAGTATCCAACATTGTATATTTAGAATAAAGAAGCAAAAAAGGAGTATCATATATCCATGCAGCATATTTTACATTACTCTCATTGCATGCTTTCGCTGCTACCGGAAAAAAATTAAATGAAAATACAAAATCATACTTCTCCTCTTTTAATCTTTCCGTTAACCGATGATACAGTGGTTCATTCTCACGCATATTTTCACTGCCAAAAGGGAAAGGGAAAATATCCACCCTGCAATCCGCTCTGCGAAGTTCTTTGATAACATACTCATGTGCAAAACTATCCCATTCCAACATCAATATTCTCATACCATATCTCCATGTCCTATACTAATTTTTATATAAAAAGAGAGCTGGAATTTCCAGCTCTCTTTGAAACACACTGTAAAGTGCTGTACTTCGCAAATATCTAACAATTTACTGAAGTAAGGATAATACACCCTGATTTGTCTGGTTAGCCTGTGCCAACATAGCCTGACCTGCCTGAGCAAGAATCTGATTGTTGGAGTAAGTAACCATAGATTTAGCCATATCTGTATCACGGATACGGGATTCAGCCGCTGTTGTGTTCTCAACGATGTTATCCAAGTTGTTAATTGTATGCTCCAAACGGTTCTGAACAGCACCAAGAGCGGAACGCTGAGAAGCAACTCTTTCAAGAGCCGAGCTAACTACCGTAATAAAGCTTGCAACCTGTGAATATTCTGTTGCAGCACTCCAAGACTGATTTGTCAAGCTAGCATGAATTTCTGTAGCTTTCATGTTGGAAATCGCAACGCTCATAGTTTCATTAGACTCATTACCAACCTGGAACGAAAAACTCTTTGCAGCAGTATTGCCCTTGCCGTCGCTTCCGTATAATACCTTTTGGTCATTAAATTTCGTTGTGGAAGCAACACGGTCAATTTCACTAACCAGCTGGTTGATTTCGTCTGCAATGTACTGCTTCTGAGTTGTAGTATAAGTACCGTTAGCAGCTTTAACTGTCAGCTCGTTCATTCTCTGAAGCATGTCATGCACTTCATTCAAAGCACCTTCAGCAGACTGTACTAAAGAAACACCATCCTGAGCGTTGGTAGAAGCCTGATCCAAACCTCTAATCTGACGTCTCATTTTCTCTGAAACGGAAAGGCCTGCTGCATCATCTGCTGCACGGTTAATCCTGTAACCGGAAGCCAGTCTTTCTGTCTGCTTAGCCTGTGTGTTTGTTGTGATGCCTAACATCCTGTTAGAGTTCATAGCTGTGATATTGTGTTGTACTACCATATTATATTCCTCCTTGAATATTAAGTGGCTTCCTTGCCACTGTTTTTTTATGTCCAGCAGTTCCTAGGATTCCTGCTGTCCATTTGTTTGTTACTTAGTAAGTAATCTGTGTTACTTGTATATTATATCGGAATGATTTCCAAATACTTTATACCTAAATTTAATTTTTTTTATTTTTTTTTGTCCATAAACTGAGGAGATACCATCTGAGTCTTATTCATACTCTTATAATAGTCCAAAGCAGCTTTGGAGCTTCTCCTGCCAATCTTTAATTCCTGCTTTGCTTTAGAAAAATATTCCTCTGCCAGCTTCTTATTTCTGGACTCCTGGGCCTGGATAGCTATGCTCTTTTCGGTAACCTCAGTAATCTTCTTCTGCAATATGGCAATCTGAGGCTTATACTTATGCCTTCCGGCCAGCAGCTGCTCTTTAATATGGGCATAAAGGCTTTCAAATCCCTCATCCAGTTTATTCAACTCATTAATAAGTACATCTTTTTCCTCTATGCTCTTATCAAAGGCCTCTTCGGAAACAGAATCCCCGCTTAATATCTGTTCCTGCTTTATGCTAAGCCTTTCTATTTGGCACAGCACATCCATCTTTTTTTGCAAACCGTCCTCTAAGACCTGAAGATAATTCTCCATTATGCTTTACCTTTCTCCCTGTTCAAACGCATTACTTCTTTCCAAGTGTCCCTGACAGAACGAAGATGTTCGCAAACTTCCTCCAGAATCTCTTTGTCTTTTTTCAGGTTGGCCTCTACCAAACGATTACTGAGATATACGTAGATATTTTCAAAATCCTGCGCCACCGGGTATTTCATATTCAGCGTTGTCCTCAAATAATCCACAATCTTCTCCGTCTTTATTATATTCGTATGCGTTTTACCAACGTCCTTCTGTTCTATACCCATAATCGCTATATTACAGAACTTAATGGCTCCCTCATAAAGCATTAAAGTAAGTTCTGCCGGCGAGGCAGTCATTATTTTGTTGTTATTATATTCTTCATACTTGTTTGGCAGAGACATATTTTTACATTCCTCCTAATAAGCTTGATACCGCACTCTGGTTAGACTGTAATTTTGCGAGCGCTGTTTCCATAGCGGCGAACTTATTATACCATTTCTCTTCCAATGCTGTCAATTTATCTTCCTGCTGTTTAATTTTTGTTTTATAACTATCGTAGTCGTCCTGCATCCTCTTATCGTCATAGAAGCTACCAAATGACCTGACACCTTCTACGCTGCTGGACTGTTTGCTCAATTCGGAATACAAATTCTGGGACAGCTGGGCAAAGAACCCAATCACTGTATCGGGATCAGCCGCAATGGCAGCTTTCAAATCATTGGTCTTAGAAGCTACCGAAGCATCGTCCTCATCGCCATTAATATGATAAGCATTTCTTTCATTTTCCGCAGCACCAAAATAGCCGAGCGTTTCAATACCGAAATCCGACAGATACATTTGTTTCCCGTTTACTGTTGCCCCCTGAAGCATAATATTCTTCATAGCGTTGGAAATCGTGGACAAATTGGAATCCCTGCGCAAGATAGAACCTTTGATTTTATCTTCCCATTTCTCGATTTCCGAGTCGGACAATTCCTTCTTTTCATCATCGGTAAGAGGCTCATAGTCTTTGGTGGACTCCGCATTGTACAGCTTATCCATCTCATTGATTAAAGCATTATACTCTTTCAGGAAGGATTTAATCTTATTGTAGACACCTTCCGTATCCCGTCTGGTAGTTAACGTAATCTCTTCGCTGCTTACCTGCAATGCGGTAATAGTCAGTCCGTTTACTTCAAAGGTATTGCTATCGCCTTTATAGGTTACGCCATTCAATTCGATTTCTGCATCCTGTCCTAATGTTCTCTTTACGTCGCTGCCTGCCAAAGTATTATTGTTATACTTGTCAACAATATCTTTTGCTTCTTGAATCTTAGCATCCCAAGCCCCAGTCACTTCACCAGTAAGTTTTGCTCCTGCTGTAATTACTACATTATCAGGATCGGTATCATCAATACTCAAATAAGACTCTACATCATCGATAGACTTCTGTGTTGCATCCAAAGCCTTCTGCTGATTTTCATAGTTCTCCAAAGAAGACATCTTCCCCTGCAACTTTGCCAGTTTTTCCTCGGCTTCCTTCTTTTGTTCTTCCGTCATAGGGGAAGTCTCATCATCCAGCTGTGCTTTCAGGTCATCAATTTCCTTTTTCAAATCCGCCTTATTCGCCAGCGCATCCTCAATGGTTTCGCCGGGATATTCCTTTTCAAAGGCCTCCTTGCTGTCAGCTAACCCTTTTTCCTGCGTTTCCTTCGTCTTTAACAGGTTCTCTCTCTGGCTGATGTAAGACTGAAGACGCGTTTCCACATCTTTATCAATCGCGTCCTGCCTTTGTGTTGCACCCATCTCTGCGTATTTTTTATAAGCCTCTATAGTATTGGCATCATAGGAAAGGATTCCCAGCTTATTCAAAGCATTTGTGCCGTCCGTATTAGACGCCGTAATTGCAAAATCATTCTTCGCACCGCTCTTTGA
The DNA here is from genome assembly GCA_021769135.1 of Lachnospiraceae bacterium. GTDB lineage: Bacteria > Bacillota > Clostridia > Lachnospirales > Lachnospiraceae > Kineothrix. Next base: position 97,543 of record JAETTM010000001.1, read on the forward strand.
TGCCGCAATATGAAGCCTCTTATTCTTTTCGTCAAAGTTGGCTTCCACGCCAGCATTTTTCAGTTCATTGACAAAACCCCACATTGTAGTATTTTCGGATATCTGAATATCCGTTGTCTTGCCATTAGCCGAGACCGTTATGGTGCTTCCCGCGGCAATGCCCAAATCAGTCAGTTTCGTGTCTTTCGTCACATCCCCGCTGATTTCCGCACCAGTCATATAGCCCGTCTGGGCCAGATGCTTTACCATCAGCTTCTGGGTCGCATTCATAGCGTCATCCGAACTGATTACGCTTACAATGGACGAATTGGAAACATCCGTAATCTTCTTGCTATAGTCCGTTGAAAGCCGCATATTTCCAAGCGTATTCTGAAAAAGCTTATAAATCTTAGTGTTCAATTCCTTCCAGGCATCCTGTTTCCATCCAGCTATTGTCTGCTTTTTCTTAACGGCATCCACTTTCGTCCGCTGGGCTTTCACTAATTCCGAAATAATAGATTCCGTATCCAGCCCGGAATTCATACCTGTAATTCTGATTGGCATATATCTTTCCTCCTATTCCCGCATGTGCATTTCCGAATCCGTTCTGCCTTCACCCCCGCACTCCGGTTTTAAAATGCACATCCAAATTATACTACTTTTTTCTGCCTTTTCCTTTACCGCCTTTCATCAATCATAATCCCTGCCAATTCCCACACCTTTGCAATCATATCCAGGGTTTCTTCCGGCGGGAACTCTTTAATCACTTCCTTTGTATCCTTATCCACTATTTTGATTGTCACCCTGTTGGTCTTTTCATGGATTCCAAATATAGCTTCTGAGTGGGGCATATTTCTATTCAGCTGCTCGACGGCCTTCTTCACCCTCTCATTGGTCGCCTGCTGCTGTTCCGCGCTTTGATTTCCCTTATCCTCTCCATCTTTGCTGCTTGGCTTTGCAACGGATACTGTGACCGGGTCTACATTTGCAACCTGCGCAGGAGCGGAAACTTCCTTGTTTTCCACCGCTTCATTTGTTTTGACCGGCTTCTGTGCGGTCTGTGACTGGATTGTCATTACACTTCCTAATGGTTCTATTGCCATTATAATCACCTCCATGTGATGTTTAAAATTTGTTACGTAACGCAATGACACTCATCATTTACGTCTATCTTATATATCGGTCGATTTCCGTAATAATTTACCCTTTTTTCCAATTTATCCGGTATATCACATCTTAAGCTCCGCCATGTTAATGTATAAGTCATGGAAAATCCCCACAGGAATGACATCTGCGAAACTAAATTCCCCCATATCATCATTGTCGAAATCATAGGCCAAAATACGCCTTTTAGCCGGGTCTGCAATCCAATATTCCCGAACGCCTGCCATACGGTATTTGAACAGCTTTTTATTATAATCCATAGTCCGGCTGCCGGGAGAAACGACTTCAATAATCCAGTCAGGCGCACCCCAACAACCTTTATCATCCAATTTGCCCGAATCGCAAATCACTCTGATATCCGGTTCTACATAATTTTTTTCATTTTCATCCAAAAAAAACATCTTCATTTTCCTTAGTCAATTTTCAAAATTCACATTGAAAACCCCCATCACCTATGCTATAATCCTGAAATGGAGAATTATATTCAGAGTTGCAGCAAGGAGTACATTTTATATATTTTACAAAAGATAAACTGCTCTGAATGTAATTCTTTTTTATTTATGGTTATAGCCAAATCCCTTCCCGCACATCACAGTCTTTCCGGAAGAATGCGATACCAAAGCAGTCGATATTCCGATATCCCTCCCCATATAGCTCTTCCTGATATCTTTTTTCGCCTATTTGCTGCAATGTCCTTTCTGCATCCGCTTCCAAATCATCAATATATTTTGAAACTTTTATTTCCAGAATAACCTAAAAAAGGCCGCCGCACTCTTGATTCCCATACGCTAGTGCGACAGCCCCTGTGGCCTTATCATTTATTTTTATCATTCATCGAATTTATATCCAGCATTTTCTTCAAAGCTTCCATCCCATCCGTATTGACCGCCTCTTTATTGGCATTCTGTATCTGCACATAGACTTCTTTCCGGTAAACGGGAACTTCCTTGGGTGCGGTAATACCAATTTTTACCTGCTCCCCTTTAATTTCCAAGATGGTGATTTCCACGTTATTATTAATCACCAGAGCTTCGTTCTTTTTCCTCGATAATGCTAACATCTATTCACCCGCCTTCCGTGCCTGGAGAATATCATAAATAGGGTATTTCACCTTATAGTCTTCTCCTTCCACAATCACCTGGCAGGCTTTTTTATTGGCGGAGTTAATTACGAAAGGCCCCTTCAGGTTCACTGTCATCTTTTCCAGTTCGTGGGGAACAGTAACGGTAACCAGCACCAGCAGTTCCTCCTGGTTCCAATCCCCCAGGGCTTCCAGCAGTTCATCGTTCACTTCCGGATTGTAATCCTCTTTCACAATCAAAGGATCCATCACCGGCATGGCAAATCCCGGCTCCTGCAATGACTGCAGCCAATGAATGGTAGCAATCCCATCGTCTTCATCATGAAGCAGGGCGAACTGGGTCAAATCAGGAAATCCTATAATCCCCCCCGGGAAAGTAATGATTTTTTCTTCTTCAATAGTAACCTCTCCAAAAACCTTCGTCTCTAATGTCATATTTACCTCCATGCGCCCATGCTTTTGGTTTTTAAATATAATTCATCAACGAGTTCTGTAAAATCTTCCCGGTAGCCAACAGTGCCGACTGGTAGGAATAGTTCATGCTGGTAAGCTGTACCGTAACCTCTGTCACATCAATGTCCTCATTGGCCGACTGCAATGTCTCAAATGTGGATTTCTGTGTCATCAGGCGGTTGCTGATTAGGTCGAGGCGGTTCGCCCTTGTTCCATTGTCGGTGATAGCCAGACTGGTGTAATCGGAAATTTTCTGCACCTTGGTAATCAGGCCTTCAAACATTTTCTGAGCATTTTCACGGATGTAGGCATGAGCCTTTTCCGCCGCGTCATAACTGGTTTTTAAATTATCATAACCCGGTGCGCCTTCGTCCATTCCCTTCAACATGTTTTCCAAATCAGTTTTAATATCCTCTATTTCCTTTAAATCAGCCAGCATTGCTTCCATATCGTCGATATTCCGATCCATGTCCAAGGTAAACACTTCATGCGCATTGGTGTTCACGCGGATTCTCTGGTTATATCCTACATCATATTCCATGTACTGGTTTATTCTTTCGCAGGGGATATATTTTTGGTTTGTTGTTTTATCCTCCGCCTGATTGTATTTAATCGGGTTAGCTGGGTCTGTAATATCGTCGCAGGCAAAATAATGCTGCGGACGCATATCCCCTTTCTTCCAGCTGTCCTTTTGGTAGTTAATCCTGATTTCCGTATCCGAGTCCATGGTTTGGAATCGATTCTTGTAAAGGTCAGCGCCTATCAGCAGTTCTCCCGTTTCCGGTATCAGTACCGCCTTTCCAGGATTAGCCAGCACATAATCCTGTGCGCTCAAAGTAGGCGGGGTAGCTGTGGCGTCCGTCTCCACGGCGGAAGATATTACTTCAATATCCCCAGGCGCAATCAAAGTTGTTTCCGTCGGTGCCGTACCGTTCTTTATGGAGTTCTCCTTATCCGTCTTGGAAATCTGCGTTATTGTCGGTTTATTCGTGCCATCCGCCTTAATATTATCATAAGAAAGCCTGATACGGTATATGTCATCGTTCTTAATATCCGCTTCTTTTTCCGCTGCCCCAGTTGTGGGGTCATACGTATCCTTAGTCACTCCTTTTAAGCTGCCAATATTCGTATAATTTATCTTATCCACCGCCGACGCGTCCAACTGCTCGGTAATGGAATAGTTCCTGTAAGCCGGGTCGGCCGGGTTCTCCGGCAGATTTTCCGTAAACGTGAGGGATGTATCCGTCCGATAGCCGGTGAACATATATCTTCCCGCATAATCCACGTTGCCTGTGGAATAGAATTCTTCTTTCAGTTCCTTCAGCTGCTCCACAACAATAGCCACATTGCTGGCATCAAAGACCTTTACCGCACCCTGGGTACAAAGCCCGGCCATGCTCTTTAAGATTTCCGCCGTTGTCTCCAGCGCATCCCCCGTCACTTTCAGCCAGCTTTCCGCATCCTTCGCATTTTTGCTGTAATATTGGGTAATCTGGGATACGTCGCTGCGCAGCCTTAAGGCGCGGATAGCGATTACCGGATCATCCGAGGGCCTGGATATTTTCTTCTTTGTAGACATCTGCGTACTCAGCTTATCCTGCAGTTCTTTATTATTGTTGATATTATACAGAGAATTATTCTGCATAATTTTATTGGTCATTCTCATATTGCATCCATCTCCTTTTTAAACCCCGGTCTCCAAAATCAGCCTGTCATATATCTCAGTCAAAGTCTGTACCATTTTCGAAGATAACGTAAAAGAATTCTGGAATTTCACCATGCTCACCGCTTCCTCATCCTCGTCCACGCTGGATATCGACATCCTCTGATTTTCTATGGTAACCGCAATGCCGTAGTAAGTATCGTAAAAGTCTTTGGCATTCCTCGCATTCAAGGCCGCATCGGACAGAATTACCCCTAAAAATTCTTCCGCCGTGGCATTCCTGAAACTAAACTTGGATTTATCCTGCAAAGCGGCAATCAGCTCTTTTACATTCCCGCACTGTTCCACACCGGCATTGGCTTCCGAATTGATTCCCAGCAAATCCGGATCCGCTACCAAAGCATCGTTGATTTCCAGGTTAAACGCGGTCAAGGCATAATATCCTCTATTCTTTTTCGTGGCATCATTGGGGTTCTGTTTGATATCCGGCAATTCGTCCGCAGTATATTGGGAATCCGTAATCTTATCCCCGGCTATCGGCTTTCTCGCCGTAAAGAACATGGCTCCCTGATTGTCGTATTTGTCATAACCGCTCATGAAAATCTCATTGACTTTGGCCGCAAACGCGCGGACAAACTCGTTCATCTGGGAAAGGTAATATGGAATCCCCTGATAATTGATATCCGCGCCGATTTCCGCTTCCTTGCCCACCTTATCGGCAGCCACAACCGTATCGCATTTCGCATCATCCATGGTGAAGGTATAGTAAGCCTTTCCCGTAGCATCGTCATACCGGTATTCCCAGTCCTTATAATAATACAGGGTATTTCCCAGATAAATACTTCCGCCCGTATCGGAAATATTGCATTTTTCCATGCTCTTCAAGTGTTCCGCCGTAACCTCTACTGTCACCTGGGTTCCGGCCTGCCCTTTGCCTACCCCCCGCACGGTTCCATAAAAGGCTTTATTGTTATTGCCGTCGCGCATGGCCACCAGGCCCTTGAGGGCGCCGCCCATGGATGCGTTGTTCAAGTTAAAATCATTCCCGTTATCCCAGTAAATATCGTACAAACCGTCCGCATCGGTCTGGTTCACCTTTTCATTGTCCGCCCGGGAACGGCATTCCAGCTTGTGGTAATCCCCGCCGTCCACAATGGGCTGATTGCCCGCGATGCTGACTACGAACCGGGTTCCCCCCGTCTCCCTGGTAGGGTCGAAAGAATCGGTCACCGGGTATTCATTTATCTCTATATCTACAATTTCCGACAGCTCATCCAGTAGCAAATCCCTTTTATCCCTCAGCTGGTTCGCTATCGTTCCGGTCAGTTCCACCACGTTAATCTGTTTATTCAGTGTGGCGATCTCCGAAGTAATGGAATTAATCCGCTCCACCCGCAGCTTAATCTCTTCATTGATTTCCTTCTGCAAAGCCTGCAGATTGCCCGCCGTATTATTGAAATACTCCGCCATCTTCTGGGCGGCGGCAATAAACGTGGCTTTGGTATCCCTGGTACAGCCATCGGGGGTAATCCCCTGCAGGGCGCTTCTGAAGGCATTAAAAATCGCCGCGAATCCGGTTTCCTCGTCATCGTCCAGATATTGCTGGATGTTGTCCGTATAGTATTTTTTAATGTCATATTCCCCCAAGGTGGAATTATTGTTCCTGAATCTCATATCATAGAAGGAATCCCTGACACGCTCTATCGCCACCGTATCCACTCCGGCACCCGCACAGCCATATGTGGTAAACAGCCTGAGGGCATCCGCCGCCTCCTGCTTTACCTGCTGCCTGCTGTAGCCTTCAGTATGCACATTTGCAATATTGTTGGCGGTGGTATTCAATGCCGCATTCGCTGCCCTAAGTCCCGATGACGCTATTGATAATCCAAAAAATTGTGATGGCATTTACTTCACCTTACCTTCCCAATGTGCTAAGTATATGTTCAATCATTTCATTAATTACATTTACATATCTGCTGGATGCGTTGAAAGCATTCTGGAATTTAATCATGAACTCCATTTCCTCCGAGTCGGATACGCCTATAATCATTTCCCTTGCGGAAAAAGTCTCGTTGACCACTTCTTCCTGCACATCCTTGATTTCCTTATTGGCTTCCCCCGTAATGGCTACCTGGTCGATAAGGTTGGAATAATAGCCGATTAGCGATACCTTCGTCTCCACGTTCGGGTTGAGCGTATGGGTTTCTTCCGAAAAAGCAGCCTTCAGCTTAGCCGTGGTAGCCTTATCCTCCGAACCGTCCTGCAGACGGAAGGAAAGGGTTCCCGGCTCCCGCTTCAAATCTTCGTTTACAACCATATTCCCGATGGTGTAGCCTTTCTTCGGGTCCTCGGATATCAACTCGAACATCTGGATGGGATTGCCATCTTCATCCTTCATATAACCCGTTCCCGGCTCGCTCTTAGCCGCCTCTTCCAGCACACCGTTGATGGCCGTCACCACTTTATTCACCAGACGGTCGAATTCCGCCTGCACATTCATTAGCAGCGACTGGGAAATATCCCTGTTATAAACTTCCGCATCTTCCAAATCATGATAAGTCGCTCTTTTGTCTCCCCGGGCATACACCAACGCCCGCAAAGAACCGATATCCGTATTCAGCGAAGAACGGATTTCCTGTGTCGTATCAAATACGGTGCAGTTGTCCAGCACAGGAATCTTTTCCCCCCAGGACGTCTCGATATAATTGGCAAGCTGAGGCCAATAAGGAGTATAAAAACCGGTATCCGGGTCGGCATATACGTCCATCTTATTGACGGCTTCTGTATTTACAAAGTCCACCCCTTCAAATTTAACGGTTATTACACCGTAAATATCCTCCGTATAGCTTATCTTACCCATTTTGGACATCTCATCCAAAATATAATTTCTTCTATCCCTCAAATCGTTGGCATTTTCCACACCGCCCGCTTCCGCCCGAAGCACCTGCTTGTTCAATGCCACCAGCTCTTCCCCGTAATCGTTGAGAAGGTCAACGTTTTTCTTAATCTGCCCGTTCAAATTATCCTGCATATCGCTCAGGCCCTTGTATACCAACGCGGCCCTTGTGAGGAATTCATTGCAGCGGGATACAAAAAGGTTCTGCTGGGTCAAATCGCAGGGGTCGCCGTCCAAATCCTGAACGGTATCCCAAAGGTTGGAAAGAGCCTGTGAAAATTCCACTCCTTGGAACTCCCCGAACAAATCCTCCATCTCATCGATGACCTTCGTATTCGCCTCATAGAAGGCGCTGCGCCCTGATTCCTTGCGGTAGGTCTTATCCAAAAACATATCCCGCACCTGCCTCGTTTGGGCATAGTATACCCCCAGGCCGTATTGTTGGTAAGAAACAGCGGAAGCGCTGACAGAAAGTGTCTGATATGTCCTTGTATTGAGCAGAATCTGCTGCCTTGTATAGGCTTGCGTGTCTACGTTTGTCATATTGTGCGCCGTGGTATTCAGCGCGTTCTGGCTCGTCTGCAGTCCAGATGCCCCTATATATAAACTTCCAAATAATGGCATGATATCACCTCTCCCCGGGATTATTGCTTCGCATCAAATCCACTTTTATTCACCCCGATAACGCTGCCGGCGCTGTATGCGCCCCGGTTATAGTTCGCAGTCTCGGGGGCTGCTTTCATCGCCTGGAACATATTTATGTCAAACTCAATCATCTCCAGCGCATTCAATATCAAATCCCGGTTCTGCTCGTTAATCGTCCGCACCCGGTGCACTACGTTCTTCAGCCTGTCATAAACTTTGGCCAGCTTCTGCTGCTCCACTGGCCTGGGTTCCAGCATTTGAATAATGTTCGTCAATATCAAATCTTCAACATCCCTGTTTACTACGTTGGCAATATCCTGAATCACTTCCCGCCTTTTATTGTCCAGATTATTGATTCTGCTTGCAACGATTTGTTCTTCATCCGTGATTTTTGATAATTCCTGTAAATCGCCGGAAATAATCACCGGCTTTTTCTTTGTGGAAAGTTCCAGCAAGTTGTCATATTCATCACATAAGCTTCCTAATACGGTAATTAGGTTTTCCATCAAACTTGCCACACAACTACCCCATTTCTTTCATCTTCTGAAATAATTTATCAGCAAACTTCCCTGCGCCCACCTCATAAGTACCCGCTTGAATACTATTCTTGAGAGGAGCAGTTATTTCTTCCCTGATATCCCTGCTGGCCGCCACCGCCTGCTTTGCCACCTGGTAATCCCTTCCCAGGCTGGAAATTTCCAGCTGGTCGCCGGCAAATCCGGAACCCGCCTTTTTCTGGCTCTTATCAGCCTTGGTCGTTTTATATATCTGCTGAACCTGAGTATAGGCTTCTATACGCATCGTCCACTCCTCCTTCCATGAAATTACTGATGTCTTATTATTATTATCGGATTTTTGGAGAATTACTTTAGGGGGAATGGGAGAAAAAACTTTCGGCCGAATTATTCATTGTGAAACAAAAGGGGATAAGGTATAATAAATATAGAAAACAGGCTGTTTGGAGGCGTCATGAAAAACAACTTCTTTCCTGCCGTGCGCAGACATTTCCTTCATATCAAACAACTTTTTATGAACCGGAGCCTGGCTTCGAAGTTTAAAACGATTTATGTTTTTATTATTTTACTGTGCATGATTTGCAACATTACGCTAATCCGCTTTTTTTATCACCATGAGACGAAGAAGGCCATCAGCGCGCTGGCCTCCCAGACGCTGGAAACCATTTCCCAAAATGCGGATAACACCATACGTATTATTTCCAAAACTTCCACCTACATGCTGGGCAGTTCCGATATACAAAATTATTTGAGCAGAACGGCGGGCGGCAGGGGCAGCACCTTGCTTTCCAGGAATCTGCGCAATGCCCTTTATCTTTCCCTGGAATCCATGCCTGCGGCGGAATCCATTATTATTTTGGACGAAAACGGGAACTCGGAGTGCGCCGCACGCTATACCATGCCCCATGCCATCCTCTCTTCCCCCAGGGAAGCGGACTGGTATGAGGAGGTGCACCGGCTTCAGGGCGCCCCTGTTTTTCTTATCAATGGTGGCGGATACTTTGCTCCCGACGGGGAAAATAATTACCTTTCCCTCATACGTCTGGTCAACAGCATTGAAGATGTCCGTCCATTGGGCTATATGATTATTAATATTCCTTTGGATGAGCTTTTCGCCGTTTCCGATACGAAAGATGCCAATTATTCGGACATCTGCGTTTATTCCGGCTCTTCTCCCGTGCTCCAGTTTTCCAACAACATGCTGACCCAGTTTTTTTCCGAAAATACCATTTCGGAGCTGTTCGCCTTTAAGGAAAAAGAAGCGGTGGTGGACGGCGATAAATATTTGCTTCTTGCCCTGCAGAACCCTTCGTTGGACATGCATTATTTCAGCGCCACCAAGTTCGCTTCCCATTCCAACGAATTCAAGCCCTTCCTTCTCATCTTCCTGTTTACCGTACTTATCAGCATCAGCCTCTTTTTGCTGATTGCCCTCTGCACCCGCCATTTCGTCACGGATCCGCTTTACCGTCTGTCCGCCGCCATGAAGAAAACGGAACAGGGGGATTTCCACCCGGCTTATGTGACTTCCCATAAAGATGAAATCGGCCAGCTGCAGGATGCCTACAATGAAATGGTGGACAAAATCGAACTCCTTCTCTCCTCCAAAATTTCGGAGCAGAAAAAGCTGCGGAAAGCCGAGCTTAAAATATTGCAGGAACAAATAAAACCTCATTTCCTGTACAACAGCCTAAGCGGCATCGCCTATCTGATTACCGACAGGCAAAATGCTGCTGCCTGCGATATGGTCATTTCCCTTTCGGAGTATTATCGCGAAAGCTTAAGCAAGGGAAGCGAGGTCATCAGCCTGGCCACGGAAGTGAACATTGTAAAGAACTATTTAAAGCTGCAAAAAATGCGTTTCCCCGATCAATTTGAAGATATTTATGATATCGAGGAAGATACCCTCTCCCTCACCATTCCCCGCCTTGTCCTGCAGCCCTTAGCGGAGAATTCCCTCTACCATGGCATCCTGCCCACCGGCGATTTCGGAACCATAAGCATCCGTGCATACCGTAAAAGCAATTTCCTCATGCTCCATATCCAGGATGACGGCATGGGAATCAGCAAAGAACAGCTTTCCGGCATTATGAACGATACGCTGGAATCCAACCGCAAAAGCTTCGGCCTGCGGGGAACGGTGGAGCGGCTGCAGATTTTTTATGATGACAAAAATATATATGAAATCATCAGCGCCCCCGGGGAAGGATGCGAAATTATTTTTTCCCTGCCCCTCGCCGGTCAATCATACGATACCCTGCCAACCACATGACACCCGGACAATTATACGATATCCGGGCAATGAAAGGATGCGAAAAGCGATATGAACCAAGCCAATATCAATGACAATAACAATGCCCCCCTGCTGAAAGTAATGGTTGTGGATGACGAAGAACTTTCCCGCCGCTTTATTGTCAGCTGCCTCAACTGGGAAGCATTCGGCCTGGAAATTGCCGCCGAAGCCGCTTCCGGGCTGGAGGCCCTCACCCTTTTGGAAGAACAGACCCCGGACATTATTTTTACCGATATTAAAATGCCTTATATGGATGGGCTGGAACTTAGCCGCCTCATTGCGGAAAAATACCCCCATATCAAAATCGTCATCCTGACCGCCTTTAAGGATTTCGATTATGCCCAGCAAAGCATCCAAATCGGCGTATCCCATTTCCTCCTGAAGCCAATTAACCATGCGGAGCTGCAATCCACAATTCTGAAACTGAAAGAGCAGATTGCGGAGGAAAAAAAGAAATGGTTCGAACTGGACCACCTGAAACAAATATTAAAGGATAACTATTCCTTTTTGCGGGAGCGTTTCCTCTTCGAGCTTCTGGAGGACAAGATTTCACCTTCCACTTCTGCCAGCCAGCTGTCCTACTATTTTCCGGAAGGCGTTCCTTCCTATATACAGGTCACCCTTTTAGAGGCATCCTCTCCCCATTTCCTCGAAACATCGGAGGAAGAGCGGCTGCTGCAGGACATGCAAAATCTGGAATTTGTGAAAAAATGCCTGAAAAATGATACCCGCATCGAAGCGCTCATCGACCGCAGGCATCATTTAGTCCTTCTTTCTTATTCTCCGGAAGTTAAAATGGTAACTTTATGCGAACAGCTGCAATGCTCCATCCACCAGATTTCCGGTTTGGACATCTTTTTCGGCATTGGAACGGCATATGATGATTTCCTGAAAATCAACCTTTCCTGGCAGGAAAGCCTGGAATCACTGAAATTCAGCCGTTACATACCAAGCCAGTCCATCACCGTTTACCAGAATGATATCCATGTGCAAAACACGGACTGGCAGCCGAAACAGGGCGCCGTGGAGGATGTCAAATTCTACATAAAAGCGGGCTTAAGCAATGAGCTGAACAAAGTCCTCCCCTCCCTTTATTTGGATGAAAAGGGCAACCTCATTGAGACGGACAAAGCCCGCCTCCTGTCCATGACTCTGCTTTCCGCCGCCGTCAACGCGGTAAACGATATCGGTATCGATTTGCAGGAAATCCTGGAACAGGAAGCCAATTCCTTTCTCCCCATCCTTTCGGAACCCACGGGGAGCATGCTGCGGAGCAAAACCACGGCTTATTTGAACAAGCTCACCCTTTCCATCGCATCCTACCGCTCCAACAGGAGCAAAACGATTCTTTGGGATATTATGCAGTACATCCAGAAAGAAATGAGCAGCCCGGAGTTATCTTTAGCCGCCGTAGCGGAACAGTTTCATATGAATGACAGCTATTTAAGCCGGACCTTTAAAAAGGAATTGGGATTCAGCTTTTCCAAATATCTGAACAGGCTGCGGATGGAACGGGCCATACAGCTGATTACGGGAACGGATATGAAAGCTTACCAGATTGCAGAGGCCGTGGGGATTCCCGATGCTTATTATTTCAGCAGCTGCTTTAAGAAGTATACGGGGATGTCGATTCGGGACTATAAGAGGAATTTGTAAGGGAGAATTGCGAAGGAGGGGGTTGTGAGAATAGGTGCAAAAGAGAATCGCTCTCCCCCTCTCCAATAGCGAAGGCTGAATATTCTGGCGGTATCTCTGGTGAAAAGCCATTTTGCACCATGGAATCAAGACCATAGGAAACGGGAGGGCCTCTGCCCGAGTGTTTCCTGCTTTTCTGGGCTTGATGGAATGCCTGGTGCAACTGGCTTTGAACCGGAGATACCGCCAGAATATTCTCACAACCTATTCTATCTCTCCTTATATATAAAGTAGTCGAAATCGGCCGGGAGGTGTGTGCCCAGTCCGTCTACGCTGGCCATGCCTACGAAGGCGCCTGTAAATGCGGCATCGTACACCGCTTTGATGTATTCGTCGGATAGCTTGGCGGAGTCAAAGCAATGGGGAACTTCCTGCCATTGGCTGCCGTCAAAGGAATAAAAGTAACGGTATTCGATTCCCCGCACTTCCGCTTTCAGATAAACATAAGCCGCATCTTCCGGTACGGGAACGGGATTTTCGCCGTAAACGCTGAAGGTTTTTCCCAAGTCTGTGCTTACCGCATCGATGACACGTCCATACTTTTCGTTCCAGGTTACTTGAAGCATGGACCAGTTCTGGGTGTTATAGTAGCAGGTCAGCCCGGCAAATTGCTGGATGTTTTTGGGCCTGTAATCCATTTTGGTTTCCGCATCAAAGGAAAAATGCTGCCACCGCCTGGCAATGTGCGCCTGGGTAAAGGTAGAGGCGGGGGATTGCCTTCCGTAAAGGCGCAGGTGGCCTGGCCTGGCTTTTAGCGATACTGTATCTTCCGAAAGCGGAATGCGCAGGTTCTGGAAATGGATGTTTAATTTTTCTTCATTAAAGTCATCTTTTTCCGGGCATGTGTTTTCCCATTTATGCTCCTTTATGCCCATGGGAGCCTCTACCAGTTCCATTCCCATGTGGCCGCCGGCAATATGCGGCCAATTGTCCTCATCCCAAATGACTTTCTGGATTCCCGTCTCCCTGCCCAGCGGACACCATCCCCTCGGGTCCACCGCGGATTCATAGCTGTGGTGGAGAGGGCGGCCCATTAAGTGGGCAAAATACCATTCCCCTGTCTGCGTGCTCACCAAAGAACCATGTCCTGCCTTCTGGATTGGGTGGAAAGGTACATCTATGGTGGTGAGAAAGGGCTCTCCGGGCTGGGTTTCAAAAGAATCTCTCAACGATTTTGCCCGCGCAACCCTTTCCTGATGGGCATAAACGGTTCCCCCCTGAGCCACAAACAGATAATAGTAGCCGTGGAGCTTATAAATATGAGGGCCTTCCGTGAATTTTTCTTCCGTTCCCCCATACAACAGCCAGGGTTCACCGATTAGTTTTTTCTCCTCTTCCGAATATTCCGTGCACATAATTCCATAGAAAGGGTGATGAAAGCTTCTTGGGTCCCAGTACTGGTTTAACAAGTATTTGCGCCCGTCATCGTCATGAAATAAAGATGCGTCAAACCCTGCCGTATTTAATTCCACTGGATTTGACCATGGCCCCATAATATCCTCTGCCGTAATCAAATAATTGATGCAGTCTTTAAAAGAGCCGTCCGTTACTTTGACATCCGTATATACCAAATAAAACTTTCCGTCATGCCAGGACAAATCCGGTGCCCAGATTCCCCCTGAATCCGGGTTCCCCGTCATGTCAAGAAGCCGTTTTTCATTTAACGGATGCCCTATCAGCTTCCAGTTCACCAAATCCAATGACATATGAATCTGTATGCCCGGCCACCATTCAAATGTGGATGTAGCAATATAATAAACCTCTCCTACACGTACAATGCTGGGGTCCGGGTTAAATCCCTTTAAAATCGGGTTTTGAATTTTCATTTTCTCCTCCATTTCTGCGCACTTACCCTTTTACTGCGCCTGATACCATGCCGCTCTGCACCTGTTTGCTGAACAGCAGATAGATGACAATCGTAGGCAATGTGGCCACCATCAGGCCGGCTCCCATCGTTCCCCAATCCGTTGTATATTTTCCCACCATTTGCATGATGCCTACGGTCAGGGTCCGGTATTTTTCCGAATTGATAAATGTGATTGCAAACATCATTTCGTTCCAGGTAGAAAGAAAAGTAAATACGGAAATGGTGGCCAAAGCCGGTTTCACCAACGGCAGCATAATCTGGAAAAACGTCCTGTAAATGCCGCATCCGTCCAAAAATGCCGATTCTTCCAGTTCCCTGGGCAGCGTCTGGAAAAAGCCTATCATAAAAAAGATAGCCATGGGCAGGGCGAACGCAATATATGGGATAATTATCGCCTGATAGGTATCCAGCATTTTCAGATTCCTCAGCATAATAAATACCGGCAGCAATACCGCGTGGAGTGGAATCATCAACCCTAAGGAGAAGAACGTTTTCACAATTCCGTTGATTTTTACCGTCATTCGGGCTATCGCATAGGAAACCATACAGGCCAGGATATCGGAAACGAGAATAACCACCAGCGTTACAAAAATACTGTTCAGCAGATAATATCCCACATTCGCATTGAGCAGGGCATTCTCGTAATTAGACCAGTAAAAATGCTGCGGCAGCCCCATTACATTGCCGCTGTAGATTTCATTATTATCCTTCAATGAAAAGAAAAAGAGGAACAACAGCGGGTAAAGCTGCACCACTGCGAAGGCAATCAGAAGAACCTGTAACAAAACTTTGGATAATTTTATTGATTTCATAACCGCCCTCCTAATATGTAAGATTATCTACTTTGAAAAATTTCTCAATCAGGAAATAGAACAGTAGGCATTCCAGGACAATGAATACGGCGATGGCACTGCCGCTTCCATATTCCATTCTTGTGAAAATCGTTGTATACATCAGCGTGCTCGGCACTTCGCTGGCATGGAGCGGCCCGCCTTTGGTAAGTACCCAGATTAAATCGAACAGCTTCAGCGAACCTATCACCGCAAATGTCATGCTCACTTTAATGGTGCTTTTGATGAGCGGCATGGTAATCATAAATGCCATCTGCTTTTCATTTGCCCCGTCTATCTGCGCCGCCTCATAGATTTCGGCAGGAACGCCTTTGATTCCCGTATAGAGAATCAGCATATGGTAGCCGATGTATTGCCAGATAATGGGGAAAAAGGATGCTGCCAGCACCAGCTTCGTATTCCCCAGCCAGTCCTGCCCTTCCAGGCCCAGCTTTTGCAGCAAAGCATTTAATGCACCGTAGTCCGCATTATATATTTTTAAAAACAATTGCCCGATTACTACTGTGGAAAGCAGAACCGGTATAAAATATATTGTCCGGTAAACCCCTTCCCCCTTAATATTCCTCGATAATACGATTGCAAAGAACATGGCCGGGATAAGCTGCCCGATTACCGATGCCGCCGCCAAAATAAAGGAGTTTTTTACCGATGATAAAAATGCATCATTTTTCAGAAGTTCCAGAAAGTTCTCTATCCCTACAAAAACCTTCTCTCCAATCCCGTTCCATTCCAAGGTGCTGTAATAGCCCGATATGATAATAGGTATAAATGCCATTACAAAATAAATTACGAATGCGGGAAAAACAAATACAAAATAAGCTTTTTTGTTTCCCAAGATTTTATTCATAAACCCTATCTCCTTTCTGACTCCCCTGTGCGAGCCTGTGCACAAAAAAGGAACTGCCCCATTATGCGTCATTTTCCATAAAATATTTCTCTTCTATGTATAACGCCTAATGCTGCAGCCCCTTTCACCTCATGGCCATGCCTTTTCCGGCCGTTGCCGTATTCTTTTAAAAATTATTTATTCATTCAGTTTCTGAAGGTTTGCACAGAATTCTTCCGGTGTTTCCGCGCCCGCAATCAGGTTTGCAATTTCATTCATAAGCGTATCCGCCGCAGAGCCTCCTGTCAGGGAATCCAGCCAGTATACATATCCGGTGGCATCTTTCGTAAGGTTCGCAATTTCCTGGGAAAGGCGGTTTAATTCGGAAGTATCGCCCATATCGGCTTCCCATGCCGGCATGCCTGAACCCGCCAGATATTGGTCTTTGGACATTTTTTCACAAATATACTGTGCCACTGCTGCCGCTTCTGCCGGATGCTCCGTACTGCTGCTCACCAGGAAGGTTTCGCCGGAGCCGCCGTGGAATTCGTCTTTCGTACCTTTCCCGCCTTCAATTACCGGGAATTTAATAACGGAAATTTTTCCTTTTACCGCCGCATCGTCCGCTTCGCAGTCGCCGTTCAGCCAGCTGCCCATGAACATCATTGCAGCCCTGCCCTGCTTAAATGCTGCCACCGCATCATCCTCCGATGTGCCCATAGCGCTCTCGCCGAATCCGCCCCTTGCTGCCAAATCCTGCACATATTTTGCCGCTTCCACCAATTCGGGCGTATTATAGGAGCCTTCTCCCATTAAAGCTGCATTAAAATCTTCCGCCCCGGCCATACGGATTGCATGGATGCCAAAAATCATAAGCCCCGGCCACAAATCCTTTTCCCCAAGGGAAATCGGCGTAATGCCGGCCTCCTTAAATGCGTCCACTGCTTCCAGGAATTCATCATAGGTCTCCGGTATTTTCACATTATTCTGCTCGAACAGCTCTGTATTCACATACAATGACGCTACCGCCACACTGTAAGGATACCCATATATTTTGCCGTCAAAAGTAAAATTATCCAATGTTCCTCCAAGGATCCTGGCGCTCACCTCATCGGTCATGTAATCGTCCATCGGAAGAACCAGCCCTGCTTCCACATAAGGCGCCATTGTTCCGGCCCCCCAGTTGAAGAACACATCCGGCAATTCGTTTCCTGCCATGGCCGTTTTCAGCTTTACTTTATAAGACTCCGACTCCGTTCCTTCATGTACTACATTTACATTGGGCATATCCGTTTTAATGGATTCCAGCGCGTTATAGAAGGCAACATAATTCCCATCGGTGGAATTGGGGTCTGAAAACTGCGACCAGAGCGTAATGGTAACCGCTTCCCCATCGGCAGGAGCCGCCGCTTCGCTTTCCGCAGTCTCTTCTGCCCCGGAATTGTCCTCTGCTGCCGGGCCGCTTTCCTGTGCTGTGCTTTCCGCCGTAGCCGGTGCCTCCCCGCTATCCTGCGCCCCGCCGCATCCTGCCAAAGAAGCCACTAAAACAGCCGACATTAAGAGGCCCGTCATTTTTTTCAATACTGCTCTTTTCATAACCTTTCTCCCTTCGTTTTTTGTTTTTTGGATGATTTTATTTTAGCCAGAACGGGCCTCGAATCAAATGGAATAAAAAGGTTTTATCTTGTGATTTTTTTACTCCATAAAAGGAATTTTGTGAAAATTTGAATAAAAGATAGATTTTTTTTACGCTGTCCTAACAGTTCCCGGTATATACATATTTCAAATACTTTCCCGCCGTTTCTGCCAGCTTATACACCTGTTTTACTTCTGTTGCCCTTTTTTCCCTCATGCGGTACTGGGGAAAGAAACGGCTCACGTGCAAAGGAATCTCCCTTCCAAGGGATGCAATCCATTCCGCTTCCTCCTCCATCTCTTCCGGCCTGTCATTTTCCCCCGGCACAATCAAAGTGGTCAGCTCCACATGGCAATCCATGGCTGCACGGGAAATAAACCTTTTTACCGTTTCCAAATCCCCGCCCAGCTTCTTATAATATTCCTCCCGGAAGCCTTTCAAATCGATATTCATGGCATCGATGTAAGGCAAAATTTCTTCCAGCACTTCCAGGGAGGCAGAGCCGTTGGTAACCAGAACATTTTCCATTCCCGCTTCTTTTACCAGTTTGCCCGCATCCCGTACATACTCCCAGCCCACCAGCGGCTCATTATAAGTAAATGCCACGCCTATATTCCCTTCCGCCCGGCACTCCAATGCTTTATCCGCCAGCCACTCCGGTGAAAGATACACTGCTCCGGCAGTTTTTTCCGCCCTCTCCCCATCAACCATTGATATCTCATGGTTCTGGCAGAACGGGCACCTCAAATTGCACCCATAGCTTCCCACCGATAAGACCATGCTCCCCGGCCGAAACCTTCTCAAAGGCTTTTTTTCAATCGGGTCCAAAGCCAAAGAGGTAGCCATGCCGTAATTTTCGCAGATGATACTGCCATTTTCATTTTTCCTCGCCCTGCAGATTCCCCGCTGCCCGTCCTCCAGGCTGCAGCGGTGCATACATGATTCGCAGACTATCCTCATAACTCATTCCCTCCCGGCTTTCACGTTTATGCCCTCACATTTGTTCCGTATTTTTCACTATTTCTGTGTTGCTTTCTCCACATCAATGAGTCATGGCAAACTACAGCGATGCATACACGCACCGCAAACTGCCTTCATAGCCCATTCCTCCTACTTCAACTTGATATTCAGCCGGAAAAGCCAGCCTCAAAAGGCTGGCACGAAAATCCGAAAGGCTTTTCAGTAATGCCTCACCACTTCAAACCTCTCCAGCCGCACCTTTTCTTCTTCTCCGATTCCGGCCTTCCTCTTTGCAATCCCAATCTGCTCTTCCACCGTATCCACGCCTTCCAGATTGGGCAATAAAAGGCCCCTCTTATATCCTTTTGTCACCACAACCCCATACTTTACCACATCCAGTTCCTCCGGGGAATCTATCGGTTCCATACTGCCCAGCACATCCACGCTAATCACCAGCCTGTCCAATTCATCCGGTTCGATGGGCGAAAATCTGGAATCCCTGGTAGATGCGCTGATTGCATTTTCTATAATCTCTTCCGCGATGGAGGCTTGCACAGCCTGAATGGTTCCGATGCATCCTCTCAGCTTACCATCCTCTTTAATCGATACGAAAACCCCTGCTTTGCCGCTGTACATTTCCTCCGGCAGCTCCTTTGGCACTTCTATTTTCTGCCCTTTACGGATGTATTCCTCTATGGTTTTCCGGGCAAGGCGGACGTAAGCATCCTCCTTTTCCCTCTGTTTTTCCAACCGTCTCCTGTTCTTCTCTTCATACTGCTCCCCGAAATTCCTTTCCGGATTCCCGCCCTGCACCATATAGCTGCAAATACCATATCCTACGCCAAAAGGCCCTTCATAGGAAAGCCTTTCCGGTATCAACTGCATTTTGTCCAATGCCCCGGCCATTATCGTAAAGGAACGATGGCCGCATTCCCCTGCCTTTTCGCAAAAATCCTCCGGGAATTCCAACAGTTCGCCAAAGGCGCCCCTTCCCATCACATCCATAATGCGGCTGTCATAAAGCGGCCCTTCCTCCTGATATCCATAAGGGCCATCCTCTTTCAGGCGATGGGATAAATCTCCGCTGCCTATTAATACTGTCCTTCTTCCCAGTTCTTCCGCGGCCCGCTGTATACACTGCCCCAGTTCATAATGCTTAATTAACGGCAGGCCGGACAATCCGATTCTTACCAGCTGATATTCTTTCCAATACTGCTCCACGAAAAACAGAGGCACCATCGTGCCGTGGTCCAGTTTTTTCTCCCGTTCCCCCAGCGTTCCTGCCGGAAGGCGCTTCCTGTCCGCCAATGCACATAGCTTTTCCACGAATTGGGTATCATAAGATACTTCCATCTTCACCTTCCCGGCCCGGAACTGGCCAAAGTCTCCTTTCGCCCCTCTTCCCGGTGAAATATGAAAATAATCGGCATACATAATCTGATGGGGAGAAATGAGCACAATCGTTTCCGGCATCAGCTCCCCAATCCTGCCCGCCGCCTTATGATAAGCATCTATTGTAGCCTGTATTTTTCCCTCTTCCCCTTTTCCCACCTCCGGCACAATTAACGGAGGATGGGGAACCATAAATGCCCCTGCTATTCCCATGATAACCTTCTTCCCTTTCCGCTGTTTTCTATATATGCGTTTATTGCTTATATATTTCCCAATTTATCGTTTATATATTTTCCAATCTCATCATCGGTTAGATTGTACTTTTCCCTTACAATCTTTATGATTTTCCCATTCTCATACCCCAAATCCTGGAGAATTTCTATTGTTTTCTGTATGCCAGTCTGAACCCCCTGCTGCAGCCCTTGTTGTATTCCTTGTTGTATCCCTTGCTGCATTCCTTGTTGTATCCCTTGCTGTATCCCTTGCTGTATCCCTTGCTGTATCCCTTGTTGCATTCCTTTCTGCATCCCTTTCTGCACTGCTTCCTTTTCCAGTACAGCCAATTCGGGCTGCATCAATTTCATCAATGCCGGTCCCATACTTCCGCCTCCTTTCCATTCTTCTATCCTTTGCTCATTAGCTTGGATACTTACCTCCAAAACAGAGTCCGCCAATTCTCTATTAAATTTTCCTTCAAGTTCTCTGACTTTCTTTACCAGGGATTCCATCTCCTGAATGTTGATTTTTTCAGACAATGCCCTCAGCCATATGTGCTTATCCTCGCCTATTTCCCGTGTCACTACTATCTGCGTAGGAAAAAGCACTTTTCCTTCTATATAATATATACCCCTGTATGGCTTTGAAACAAGAAAGCCTTGCTCTTTCAAGTATCGCAGCAGCCCTGACGGTTTCATGTCCCTGACGAGAGATACTGTAATGTCATCCGCCTTTATTGCATCTACCTTCTTTCCATAGGATTTATATAGGCAGGCATAGGCTGCCGCCTTATAAAAAGTATCAATATTCAAGTGGTCATCCGGAGATTTGTACTCCATGATATTATGGCCCCTGAATATATGTCCGATTTCATTGTCTATATGCGTACTTACATTTTTTCTGATTACCAGCAAATCAATTTCCAGCGGTCTCGTATTTAAATTATACTCTTTTTGAAATATTAAATCACCCTGATTTTCTTCCAGTTCCAACTCCATAGCTGCTACGAAACCCGGATGCCATTGTACCTTTGTGTCTCTCACTGAATCCTCCTTTGTCTATTATACCATATGTCGCCAATTTTCCATAGAAAATTAATGGTTATAAAATTTCCTGATGGGTAAATAGAAATTTTCCTGAATCTGCTTCATTCGATACCTGAAGTCTATAGATTGCTTAAAGAATTTTAATTTGAATTGAATTAGATGTACCAAAATATCTATTGGTAATAGTCTACCATAAGATTTCCAATCTGTCCACAAATTTTATCCCCGTACGCAAATGTACGGAAGCTCCTTGCCAGCCGGAGCACTTCCGCCGTTTGCTACGTTTTCCCGGTTTTCCCGGAATGGGAAATGCCAATCACCACATTCCCCGAACGCATGAAAACCGTATAGGAAACCTGTACATGAGGTTCGCTGGATACCTGGACGAATTTACCCAGGCGTATAAACTTATTTGCCACATCCTTCCCCACATAAGCAGAGTTCCCTGCGCTGAACACACAGATATTCTACGTCTTTTCCAAAGCTTCCATGGTTCTGGCAGAATAGGCATCTCAAATTGCACCCATAGCTTCCCACCGATAAGACCATACCCCCCGGCCGGGATCTTCTCAAAGGCGTTTTAGTAATGCCCCTGCTATTCCCATGATAATAACCTGACCTTTCTTCCATTTCTGGTAAAATTCAATAAATTCCCTAATTCTTTACTTCTCCCTCATGGTGCATCAAGGTAACGCTGACCACCCCTTCAATCTTCGAAATTTCATTGGTCAGACCGCTGTATTCCTTAGCCCTGATTTCCATAATGAGATTCTCCCTGCCATTAGTTATGCTTTTGGAGTCTATTTTATACTTCTGCGTAGATTTCTTCACCGCGGATAGGACTACTTCTTCCTTATCTATATTGTCCATTTTTATAATCAGCAGCATGGGGCTTGCCATCATCGGCACCAACTGCAGCACCAGCAGGCCAAAGGTTACCACCAGGGCAATCACAATTGCCAGTTCATACAAACCGGCCCCGCATACAATTCCTGTACCAATGGACCAGAATAAGAACAGCAAATCCATCGGCTCCTTGATGGCTGTCCGGAAGCGCACGATAGACAATGCGCCCACCATTCCCAAAGATATGACGAAATTTGACTGCATGGCAATGACAATTCCTGCGGTAACTACAGAAATGATTGCCATTGTTATATTAAAATTTTTGTTGTAAAAGGTACTCCTTGTAATAAAACGGTATACAAAGAAAATATAAACCGCTATCAAAAAGGTTAACCCCAAAGTAACTGCCATTTTCGTTGTGGAAAAATCCGCATAGGAAAAACCTTCCAAAACCGATTTTTTAATAATATCGCTGTAATTCATTTTTGACTCCATTTCTGCGCGGCTTTTTGCTCTCAAATTCATTTGAGTTTATCAAGTTTGTGGATGCCGCGCAGACACAAACTTGGGATTGAAAATTTCCAATTTTCAATCTTATAACCGTGCTCCTTTCGTTAATAGCTTCCTCTTACCAGACAATATTTCGAAACAGCCTGCCGCTGCAAAGTGTTTAAATCCGCCGCCTGCAAAATATACCGCGGCAGCAGTTCATCGTATTTGATTTCCAGAATATGCATATTGGGCGGCATTGCGTTATAACAACCCTCCAATGGCCCATCAAGGAAATTTTCCGGATTGGCGCATCCCCTCACATTCATGTCAAAAGTAACCCTCACATTTCCTACCTCGTTTACCATGGCACATCTGTCATATTCCACGATGCACTTCGGCGTCATTCCCTTTGACTGCATCCTGTAAGCAAGTTCCTTTGCCAATGCCCCATGTCCTCCCAGTTTCCCTTCCCGAATCAGTGCCTGGCATTCTTCCCGGGAGACTTCCTCCCTCTTTTTCCTGGTCATCTCCCGCTCCTTATACTTCTTTTCCAGATGAATCAAATCTGGGTTTCCATTGTAAATCCGGATTCTGTATTTCGCCCGGCTGCCAACCCCCGACTCATTTTCAAAAAGGCAGGAATCGTATATATCATCGAAGTAAAGGCTCCTCACCGTATAAAAATCTCCGGCCTGATGGCTGTCATAGCTTAGTACAGGCTCCAGGCGGTATTTTATTTTTTCCAATTCCATCAAAGTAACCTGAAATTTCAGTTCATGTCTATATTCCATCTTTTTCCCATTTCTGCCCCGCTTTTGTCACATCAACACATTCGTATGGGCTGAACTGTTACCGCTTTTGTTCTTTGTCCTTTTCTTGTGGGAACAGCCTATCCGGAAGCTTTCATGCGTTCCACCACCGACTGGACATATTCGTTCCCTACATACTGCCCCATCATCTGATAAATAAAACCCCTCCTCTGTTTCAAAAAGGTACGCGTATCCTCAATATTCGCTATGCCTTCATCCCGCAGTTCTATTGCGATGAACCTTACATTGTTGCTGCAAATGGGTTCTATCATATTTTCCAGATAGGCATCTACAAATTGGTCTATCTTCTCATCCGCATATATTTCTTCCGCTATATAAACCATCCGCTCCACAAAACGCTCCCTGAACTTCGGGCTTCGGAATAAAGAAGCAAATACGCTGTCTACTGACATCACATTGGTCAGCGTATCCACCTCCAATTGGCTTGTAGCCAGGCTTCCCGAGTTCACGTCAAACAGCATCCAGCGCCAGCGGCCATCTCCATACTCGTTATCAGGAATCACATTCCTGGTCCTCCATGCCCCCTCGTTCTTCACCGGCCAGTCGCCGTACCTTCCGATAAAAATCTGCGACGCATAATAATCAATATAGCTGTCCATATCAATCAAACTCTCCGCTTTCCCGTAATTTTCTTCCACTGCCATATCATTTTCCGATATAAAAGCCCTCATTTCCCGATATAATTCGATTTCCTCTTCCATCCCCTCTTCCAGCACCTCTTCTTTTACGAAGATGACTTCTTCCTGAGGCACGCCATAATGGTCGGAAATAAAATCCGCATTGTAGCTTTCCGTTATGTAATACATCCCCCAGTATTCGCCGTCCAAAAACAGCATCGCCGGGCGAAACTGCATAGTGCCGAAATCCAGCTCCGCCTCCAAAGTGTGCGCTAAATAGTCTTTTATTTTATAAGCCGAGTCATCGGCCCCTGAAAATATCACAAACTTGTGGGAATTTCCCCCGATTCCAAAAATATCCTCCGAAAATTCTTCGCTCCCCGAATATTCCCTGCGGGCATACACGCTTAAGCTCTTCGGATTTTTCCCCCGGCTTCCCCGTCCCTGTATCCTGATTCCGCACTCATCGGACAGAACTTTCCGGCGCTCCGTGTTAAAAATCTCCACATGGGCCGGCCGTTCAGATTCCTTGCCCCTGATTCTGTAGTTCGCATCCCACCACCACCAGGTTCCCCTGTGGGGGGTATTTTCATCGGGCAATAATTGTATGTACTCGTCAAAAACCTTTCCTGTCACATAAATGCCTGTCTCATAATCGAACAAGTTCTTCGGGTCGGTAATGAGGGAAACCATCCACATATCCTTATACAACGTTTTCTCCCCAAAACCGATAAAATAAGAGCCTGTAATGGAGTCCACGCAGTTCCCGCTCCTGTCAAAAGCCGCCGCCCTTACAATATTGCACTTGTCCACAGGGCTGGCCGGCACGATATATCCTGGGAATTCAGACGAATATTCTTCCACCAGTTCCTGATAAAACCCCGCCGATGTATCTGTCCGCTCCGCATGCACATTGCTTTGAAAAGATGCGTCTTTCAAATAAAACTCCCCTTCATAGGGGATGGAATTCCGGGTAGGCTCCGTTCCGTCCAGGGTATAATAAATGCTATACCTATCCGCACCTTGTATCTCCAAATAAATGGGTTCTTCATAGTATCCCGGCTCTAAAGAAAATGCCAATTCCTCATTCGAATCAAAACGTGGGATTAACAGAAGTATCAACAATAAAAGAAGAGAAAGAAAAATATATTTGTACTTTCCTGATTTTTTTATCTTAAATAATCCATTGTCCAATGAATCACCTCATATGTATATTATAAAGCATGGCAAAAATCGCATAATTGTCCGGTTTGGCCCGTTCACTTGCATCGCGGGCCATATGCCGGATACTACGTTGTCAATTATACGTTTTATATGATGAGGTGTCAATCGTTCAATGTTGATTACCATGGAAATTGATTTCCGTGGTTAATTACAGGGAAAGATTGCAGCAATCCGTTCCTTATTTTTCCACAAGCCACAGCAGCGCTGCCCCGATAATTCCGCTGTTTTCCTCCAGCCGGGAAATAGAAAGCTCCGGTCTCTGCCGGGAATGCACCCTGGCTTTTATCCCTTTGCCCAGTTCTTCCCCGTAGGGGCCAAAACCTTTGGTTATTCCGCCCCCCAGGACAATCACATCGGGCGAAAAAATATATACCATTTGATTCAGCCCCCGTAGCAGGCAGTCAAAAAAGAACTGAAGGCATTCCTTTGCCTCTTTTCTCCCCTCCCTTGCCAGCCGGAACAACTGAATATTGTCAATATCAGGGGCCACCATTTCCCTGGCCATTTTTTCCAGGGCCGTGGCCGAACATGTATTTTCCATACAGCCAAATATGGGGCAATAGCATCCTTTTTGATCCAAAGACTCTACCCACTCGCCTTTTCCCCGCACCATAATATGGCCTGCAAGGTGGGTGACCGCCTCCTTCTCCACGAATTTCCCATCCACAGTCAGGCAGACTCCCACGCCCGTTCCAAGGGTAATGCTTAAAACACGGCTGTATTCCTTTCCTGCCCCTATCCTGCTTTCCGCCAAAGCAATGGCGCGTAAATCGTTATCCACTGCACAGGATATTCCAAGCCTCTTTTCCACTTCATCCCCAAGGGCTACCCCGTCAAGGCATGGGATATATCCCCAAGTGCTGTCCACTATTCCACCCGGTTCAAAAACATAACTTCCTATTCCAATGCCAATTCCCGCCAGTTCTTCCCGGGAAACGGAACATTTCCGGCATACCCGCTCCACTGCCCCTAGAAACTGCTCCATAAAAATATCACGGTCATACTTTTCCGTAGGAAATACTTCCAGCCCCGCCACTTCCAGCGTCTCTTTGTCTACCAGGCCAATTTTCGTTCTGGTGCCGCCAATATCCGCTCCTGCCAGCCATCTGTTCAATCCTTTTCACCTCCGTTCCGGGATTTTTGCCCGAAAAACATAGGCACTATCGTGGAATTCTGTTTCTCAATCATTGGAGCATAAAGCTTGTAATTCCTTTGAATCAGCCCCAGATAAAGCATGTCCACAATGGTCAGTTGTGATAGGCGGGATACCATCGTCTCGCTTTGCAGGATTTTTTCATAGCTGGCAGTCAAAAGCTTTATATCCGCCAGTTTGGCCGCGCTGCTAGCTTCATAATTGGTAATGCATATAACCTTTGCTCCCTGGTTTTTGGCCAGCCGGAGCACTTCCACCGTTTGCTGCGTTTCCCCGGAATGGGAAATGCCAATCGCCACATCCCCCGGATGCATGGAAACCGCATAGGAAACCTGTACATGGGGGTCGCTGGATGCCTGGACGAATTTACCCAAGCGCATAAACTTATTTGCCACGTCCTTCCCCACATAGGCAGAGCCCCCTGCGCCGAATACGCAGATATTCTGCGTCTTTTCCAAGGCTTCCACTGCCTTTGTATACTCTTTTAAATCAAAAATCCCTTTCAGATTATTAAATGCACAAATTGCGCGGTTAATGACAATGGAGGGAACATCCTCAAAAGAGGTATTTTCATCCACGCTCAAATCTGCAATGCCTTCTGCAGAATCGCTTTTCCGGGATGCGGCCATAGCAATGTGCATATCCCGATATCCGCTGAATCCAAGCGCTTTTGCAAAACGCACAAACGTAGCCTCGCTCACATTTGCCGCTTCCGATGCTGCCGCCAGGTTACTATAAATAAATGATTCCGTATCGGTCAATATATAGTCCGCCACCCTTCTTTCCGATGGCTTCAGGCCGGGATACACCGACTTGATTTTCAAAATAACAGGCGAATCCGAATTATAATCCATAGTCTGCTTCCTCCAATGTCAATATTACACAATAATTTTTATCCCGTCAATTGTTAAGAACCCTACCCCTTAATCCCGCTAAATGTAACCCCTTCGATAAATTGTTTCTGGGTGAAAAAATAAATAATTGCAATGGGCAGCGAGAACAATACGCAGGCACACATCAAATATCCCCACTCCGTGCCATGGCCGCTCCGAAAATGGGTCAGGCCAATGGTAAGTGTATACAGCTCTTCCTTATTAAGGAAGATTAGCGGCCCCGTCAAATCCGACCAGTTGGCAAAAAAGGCGAACAAAGCCACCGAAAACAAGGCCGGTTTAATCAACGGAAGAATAATTCCCGTAAAAATCCTGAAGTGCCCGGCACCGTCCATAAATGCCGATTCCGTCAATTCTTTCGGAATGCCAATCATAAACTGGCGCAGCAAAAAAATATAGGAGGCCGCGCCGAAAAAATTAGGTACGATAAGGGGTAGAAAGGTTCCAATCCAGCCCAGCTTTTTAAAAAGCATATAGAGCGGAATCATTTGTGCCTGATACGGCAGCAGCATGGTGGAAAGCATAACGATAAAATATACCTGCCGCCCCTTCCACTTTAGTTTGGAAAGGGCGTAGGCCACTGTAGAGCAGGACATCACCAGCCCTATGGTGGAAAGCAGCGAGATGAACAACGTATTTCCCGCATACTTGAAAAATGGGATAAATGCCATCATCTCCATATAATTCTCAAAATGGAGCTGTTTCGGAAACAAAACCGGAGGATATTGAAAAATACTTTTCCTGTCTTTCAGCGAGCTGATTATCATCCAGTATACCGGAACTAGAAAAATGAATACCAGAAACAATGCAATCAGGAATATGGCTATTTTTTTCACGCTTTTAATTTTTATCTTTATTTTCATTATTTTCCTTTCTACCGGCTCACCCTGTCTCATCCGGCGGTGTTCCGCCCCCAATTGCCGTAAGGACAGTAGCGAAGTCCCTGACCTGCAACAGTTCCACTTCCACTCCCGTTTCCTTCTGGTAGTTTTCTGCAATGGTTTTTAAATATTCCTCTTCCTGAGCGCTCCACCAATGCCAGAAGACAATTTTTCCCCCTTCCGCCTTTACCGTTTCTCCTTCCGGGCTTTCTTCCTTTGTTCCTTCTTCCTCCCTGGTTTCCTGCATCGCTTCCTCTTTGCTGCCGCATCCTGCAAGCATGCTTCCTATCATTACAAAACATAATAACCATCCAATTAATTTTCTTCCCATACCTATCCTCATTTCTGCGCCGCTTTCTTATTCTTCGTTTCCATTCTTTTTTCTTTGCCGATGTTTCCTGGCCTTTCCAACCTTCCTTTGCTTCTCTGCACCCATGCCCCATAAGCAGTTTTGTGCCAAGCAGCGCCCAGGCACAAACTATAGGCCTAAAGTTTTCTCTCCAAACTCATGCATCATCTTCCAACCGGATGCCGCTTATATTTCCTATACATCAAACAGCAGTTTCACTACCTCTGCCGCTTCCATCGTAAGCTCCACTTTCTTATCCTGGAAAAGAACGCCTTCTCTGTCATCCCATACTCTCATTTTTCCATGCAGCAGAGAATCATCCAGTTGAATTGACACATGATTTTGTGCTGGTCCGTGATTGATGAGAACCAGAAGTTTTTCTCCTGACTTCTTTTCAAACAATCCTGTCTCCAATTCCGCATTTGCATATATGCATGGGCGGAACAGCTTCTCCTCGAATAAAATCTCATGGTACAGCTCAAACATCATATGGTTCCGATATTCCTGGTACTCCATCTCAAACAGGCCGCTGTGGAACTGCACTGTAAACAGCCATGTTTTACCCGCTCCATGGCTGCTTCTTAGCAGGGCCGGCGTGCCATTTTGGAAAGCCGCCACAATCTGAGCGTTTATCGGTTTCACTATCAAATATTCGCTGCTAATGCTTGTTCCTTTCTGACGATGGAATCCGTTCTCCATCGCAAACCGTTCATCCCTAATCTCTCCGGGTAATACCAGTTCATCCCCTTCTGCCAATGCGCCCAATCGGGTTTTCATTATTATCCTGTCCATGTTAAAATTCTTTTGCCTTGTCTGAACCTCTACGCCAAACAGCCGGTTAAAATATGGGCTCAAACCTCCCAGGCCGTCATAATCATGTACCAATATTCCTCCCTGCTCCACATATCCCATCAGATTTTCCCAGGTGGAAATACTCATCCCTTCGGAAACGCATGCAACCACCATTTTATAACCGGACAGGGAAACATCCTTTTCATCCCAGATAAATTCCATGTCCATGCCGCACCCTTTCAGGAATAGCATCGCGGCCCGTATTTTCCGTTTCGCATCATATACCCGGTCATAATATCCCGCCGGTATAAGAATAGCCACTTTTGGCTTCCTGCGGGTATATTCCGTAATGTGGACATCCCGGACAAAATGCCCGAATTCCATCAGTTCTTTTCCGGAAGGCTTGATATTCCCCGCGTTATCCACAATGCCGAAAGAGGGTTCCGCAACCATCCCATTCAAGTCCATGCCTGTCCAGATTTCTTTTGCGAAATCGTTATAACACCAAGGTAAAACCCCTGTGCTCCCATTGACTAAATTAGAATATAATGATACCCGGAAATAGCGCCCCAGCATATTTTTAGAAAACCATACCTCGCTGAAGCCGGGAGCCTCGCAGGTAAATACGGGCTTATTTTTCAGGCTGTTCATCTTCACATAGAAGCCCAGATAGGAATTGTTACGCGCCGTATCCAGCCCTTCCACCGAAGAATCATAGGGGTAACAGGTCACGGACATCACATCCAGAATTTCAGCGGAATCTTTCAGCGTATAGCCGTAGTTCTCCGTAGCGATTTCGCCGAATCCCAATGTTACCAAATGGTTGGTGTCTTCCTTCTTAAAGGCTTCATACATATGTCTTAGCCAATGGTTAAATCTGGCAGTGTTGTAGGGCCATTGTTCATTCCCTATATGCCGCGCATAGAATTCCGGTTCATCGCATATATCCCAAAACAGAATTCCCTCTTCGTCTTTATAGCGGCGAGCAAACGTCCGCAAATGGTTCTCTGCCGCAAACAGCATATCCCCCTCAAAAATCGGGCGGCCCTGGCGGTATGGAATATTCGCGTCCTTTGTTGCAACTCCCACCAGCAGCCACGGCATCACATAAAATCCATGGCTTTTTGCCATAGAGAGAAAAGTAGAAAAGTTTTCAAATGCCCTTTCGTTAAACCGCTTTTCTTCCGGCTCGAAAAATCCCCAATAAATAGGAATGCGCAGGGCATTGAACCCCATCTTTTCCATCTGTTCCATATCCCGTTCGATAACTTCCGGCCTGAAATCCTCCAAAAAATTGGTACATACATAGCTGGCCACATAATTAATTCCCACAACATAAAGGGGATTCCCATCCTTGCCTACAATCCATCCATTTTCATTAAAGTGTATAAATCCCATTCTTTTGCCCTCTTTTCTCTTTATATAATAGTCACATCTACACATTCGTATGGCACTGTTGCCTATCAATTGCCCATTCGTTTCACAACCCTTGCCAGACACCCTGCTGCCATGCCCCTGCTTTCACAAAGGCTGTTTATCCCTAGTTCCAACGGAATAATCTCCAACAATGTAGCGGTGATAGGATCCTCATGTTCTACCACGCAGACCATTTGGTTTTCCTGCATTTCCACATCCACCCTGTTTGTGATAAGCATCACTTTTCCGCCATATTTCAAAACATTTTCCCGGACGCAATCGCATTTGGAGCTAAAATGCCGGTCAAAGTCATATACCACAACGCCAAATTTTTCACCGATTAACTCAATAGGCCCATGGATAAACTGGGCAGGGGTAAATCGTGAAGAATGAAACTTTCCCGCTTCCTCGGCCACAATCTCACTGTGGCTGGCCGTTGTATAAGAATATCCGGAGCCAACAAAAATAAGAAATTCTATGTCGCATATAAACTCAGCTATATCTTTCCCTATTTTTTTATTCCCAATCAGCCCTTCCATTTTATCCGCACACTCCTCTAACCGGCGGCTTAGAGAGAGAAATTCCTCTTCGTTGTGTCCTAAAATCCGATGAGCCAGCAAAATCATCGCCGCCAGGCTGTTGGTATAGGACTTTGTGGAAGTGCGGTATTCCATTCCGGCATAAATCCCGCCGGTCACTGCCACGTTTTCACATAAATGGCTGTTGGAGTAATTGCTCACCCCAATGACCGGCACTTCCTTTGGCATCTTTTTTATCAATTCCAGCACTTCTGGGCTTTCTCCCGATTGGGATACCGCAATCACGATAATGTCATCCGAAAAAAACCGTTTCTCCATCTTCTGTAATTCATAAGATTCCACCACAGATGCCGGAATCCCCCTATCTCGGAGGAACTTCATCGCAATATAGCAGACAAACAATGAGCTTCCCATTCCAGTCAGGACAACATGGAGATTTTTCCTGGGCTTCACCAGCCTATCCAAAGCGCGCTGCAATTCCTCTTCCCCAAAGGCACGCTCCACAAACCTTCTAAGCGCATCCGGCTGTTCGCGTATTTCATCCATAAAGGAAATCTGGATTTTCTCCCCTGCCACCTCATTTGTTACCTTTTGCCTTTCTTTTAATGTCATGTTTTCCTCGTTTCTGCGCGGCTTTTGCGTTTTTCAAGGTTCACACCTCTGTCCTGCCAAGCTTGCGGATACCGCGCAAACACAAGCTTGCGGCAAATCGCTCTCATCTTCCTCCTTTTCTCTATTTTGATACAATTGTATTAAAATTTCTTGTCTTTAATATATGTAGGAAATTTTCCTTAATATTTATTAATTATAAAATTAAGTTTCATTTTTTTCAAGACTCAATAATTACTATATTTCACTTTTAATAATTGTGCATTTTTGCTTAAAAGACTGCTCTTAAATACACAAAAAAAGACACATGGAACAATATGTTTTCCACGTATCCTTTCTTACTTATACTAATTTCAAATTGCTATCAATATACCATACTTGCAGGCAAAACGTCTCCTCACCTCACCGTCTCAAACGCCTCCTCCAGCGCCGCAATCAAATCCTCCGCCTTCTCAATCCCAATAGACAGGCGGATGGTATTGGGTTTAATGCCCTGTTCTTGCAGTTCTTCTTCGGTGCTCTGGCTGTGGGTTGTGGTGGCGGGGTGGATAACCAATGATTTCACATCCGCCACATTGGCCAACAGCGAGAAAATGGCCAGGTTGTCGATAAATGTCTGTGCCGTTTTCGCATCCCCTTTAATTTCAAAAGTAAAAATGGAGCCGCCGCCGTTTGGCAAATATTTTTCATATAAATCATGGGTGGGCTCACCGGGCAAAGAGGGATGATGCACCGCCTCTACCTGGGGATGGCCCTCCAAATATTCCACTATTTTCAAAGTGTTGCTCACATGGCGCTCTACCCGGAGCGATAAGGTTTCCAGCCCCTGCAGGAAAAGAAAAGCGTGGAACGGGGAAAGGGTCGCCCCAGTATCCCTCAGAATCACTGCCCTGATATAAGCAACAAAAGCTGCCGGCCCGGCCGCATCCGTAAAGGAGACACCATGATAACTGGGATTTGCCTCGGAAATCCATGGATATTTCCCCGAAGCTTTCCAGTCAAAGTTCCCGCTGTCAATAATCACTCCTCCAATGGCTGTTCCATGGCCGCCAATGAATTTAGTTGCGGAATGTACTACGATATCCGCGCCATATTCTATCGGACGAATCAGATATGGCGTAGCGAAAGTGGAATCCACTACCAACGGAATATGGTGTTTATGGGCCAGTTTGGCTAAACTTTCCAAATCCGCCAGATTGGAATTGGGGTTTCCAAGGGTTTCCACAAAAATCGCCTTGGTATTTTCCTGAATAGCCGCCTCAAAAGCACCTTCCTCATAGGGGTCCACAAATGTAGTGGTCACGCCGTTGTTCAGTGGGAAAGTATGGGCCAGATAATTGTATGTTCCCCCATAAATCGTCTTGGATGCCACGATATGTTCCCCGGACTGCGCCAGCGCCTGAAAGGTATATGCCAGGGCCGCTGCCCCGGAAGCAACCGCCAGGGCTGCTACTCCCCCTTCCAGGGAAGCAATTCTCTGTTCAAATACATCCTCCGTAGGATTTGTCAGCCTGCCATAAATGTTGCCCGCATCCCGCAGTCCAAAACGGTCCGCCGCATGCTGTGAATTGTGGAACACATAAGATGTGGAAGCATAAATAGGAACCGCCCTGGCATCCGTTGCCGGGTCCGCCTGCTCCTGACCGATATGTAATTGCCTTGTTTCAAATGCCCAGTTTTTTGAATTTTTAATATCTCCCATTTTTATATTCATCCTCCTTTAAAGTCCGAAGCTTACTTCTAGCATTCCATCCGGTCAGTAATCGTACTATCTTTCCAGAATTCACTGTAATTTTTGCCAGCCAGATGCCGCGGTTTTTCTTTTTGTTCTGCATTCATACTAACATACTAGGAATTGTCTGTCTAATAGGAGATAAAAATATCCGGTTATAGTTTGAATCTATAACCGGATATTCGTTCTATTCGCTTCCCTCTTCCCCTTCATCCTTTCCCCTGATTTTTCCTCTTTCCCTCTCATTTTTCCTTGAATTTCCCCATCGTCTCCCGTTTGGGCATTGGCTCCGCATCCCTGTCCTTTCCTTCATCCTTTCCCTAAATCCCCAAATACCGTTTCATCGCTTCGATATACCGCTCCCCCATTTCGCTAAGTATAAGGTTCCGCCTCGTAATATAGCCAATCTCCATCACGCTGTTGGGGTTCTGTTCATCCGCCTCAAAGGGCACGGCCACGTATTCGTTCCCGTTCAATTCCTCGCAAATGATTCCCGAACAAAGGGTATATCCGTTCAGCCCCACCATCAGGTTCAGCATTGTGGCCCGGTCATTGGCCTTAATCATCCGGGCATATTCGTTCGTTGAAAGAATTTCCTCCGCCAGATAAAAAAAGCTGTTATCCCCCTGCTCAAAAGAAAGGCAGGGATAATCTTCCAGCTGACTAAAGCGGATAGAAGTTTCTTTGGCCAACGGATGGTTTTTCCAAATATACACATAGGCCTGGCAGTCAACCAAATGGTGAAACTCCAGGTTCGCGCTGTTCAGCAGTTTCATCATGGATTTCCTGTTAAAATCGCAAAGGTACAAAATGCCCACTTCACTTTTTAACGTGCTCACATCGCTGATAACTTCACAGGTTTTTGTTTCCCTGATAGCGAACTCATATTTTGAAAGGTCAAATTCTTTTACCATATCGACAAAAGCTTTTACCGCAAAAGAATAGTGCTGTGAGGAGACGGCAAATTTCTTTTTATAGTTTCCGCCCTTCCTGTATTTTTGCAATACATTTTCATAGCTGCTGTAGATTTCCTTCGCGTGGAGCAGAAATTCCTGACCGTCATTTGTCAGCGTCACACCCCTGCCGCTTCGGTAAAACAGCACAATGCCCAGTTCTTTTTCCAGTTCTTTCACGGCGCTCGTCAGGGATGGCTGAGATACATATAAAAGTTCGGCCGCCTTGTTCAGGGATTTCGTTTCTGCGATTGTAATAATGTAGTGAAGTTGTGTCAATGTCATTTCGGCATATATTCCTTTCAGGCTTTAGCTGTTGGCCACACTGGTTCTGCTTTGGATTAAGCGCTGTAAAGGCTGCACTCTTCCAGAAAAAGCTTATGAATCCGGTCATCT
The DNA here is from genome assembly GCA_021769135.1 of Lachnospiraceae bacterium. GTDB lineage: Bacteria > Bacillota > Clostridia > Lachnospirales > Lachnospiraceae > Kineothrix. Next base: position 132,443 of record JAETTM010000001.1, read on the forward strand.
TCGTCCAACTCCGGATGGAAGGACAGCCCGAGCTGGCTGCCGTATTTCACAGCCACAGCCTTTCCGTCAACACAGGACAGCACCTTCACGCCATTTTCCGTATCCTCGATATATGGAGCGCGGATGAACGTCATCGGCACAGTGCCGATTCCTTCCATATCCTGAACAGTGCGAAAGCTTCCCAGTTGTCTGCCATAGGCATTCCTTTTTACCGTCACGGGCAATGTTCCGAAGTACACATGGCTGTCATTGGACAGCTTTTCCGCCAGCAGGATTAACCCGGCACAGGTTGCCAGTACCGGCATCCCGCCTTCAATCTCTCCCTTCAATGTCTCGAACATATCCAGTTCCCGAAGCAGCTTTCCCTGCACCGTGCTCTCCCCTCCCGGCAGCACCAAACCATCGAACTTTATTTCCAAATCGCTTTTCTGGCGGAGTTCTATGCACTCCGCCCCCAGCCTTGCCAGTTTTGTTTCATGTTCTATAAACGCACCTTGTACAGCGAGTATTCCGATTTTCATTGCAGCAACCATCCCTTTCTGTCATATCCGCTCCCCTATTTTCCCCGTTCCGCCATCAGCAGCTCTATTTCCTGCTCATTGATGCCAACCATGGCTTCCCCTAAATCTTCCGAAAGTTCCGCCAGCAGCTTCTTATCCTGATAATTGGTCACAGCTTTTACAATTGCTGCCGCACGTTTTTTCGGGTCGCCGGATTTAAAGATGCCGGAGCCCACAAAAACGCCTTCCGCTCCAAGCTGCATCATCAATGCCGCATCTGCCGGTGTTGCCACGCCTCCTGCGGCAAAGTTCACTACGGGAAGCCTGCCGTTCTTGTGGACATACTCCAAAAGTTCGTAAGGCACCCGTAAATTTTTAGCTTCCTCGAACAGCTCATCCTCTCTCATGGAAACTGCCTTCGCTATCTCGCCGTTCATCCTGCGCATATGCCGCACGGCCTGCACCACATCCCCGGTTCCCGGCTCCCCTTTCGTCCGAATCATAGACGCCCCTTCCTCAATCCTCCGCAGCGCTTCCCCCAAATCCCTGGCTCCGCATACGAAAGGAACTTTGAACTGCCTCTTATCAATATGATAAACATCGTCCGCCGGGGAAAGGACTTCGCTTTCGTCAATATAATCGATTTCTATCGCTTCCAGAATCTGCGCCTCCACGAAATGCCCAATCCTGCACTTTGCCATGACCGGGATAGACACCGCTTCCTGAATCCCCTTAATCATTTTAGGGTCGCTCATCCTTGATACGCCGCCTGCAGCGCGGATATCCGCCGGAATCCTTTCCAGGGCCATAACGGCGCATGCCCCCGCCTCTTCCGCAATTTTTGCCTGTTCCGGCGTGGTCACATCCATAATCACCCCGCCCTTTAACATTTGCGCCAGCTGTTTATTCAATTCATATCTTTCCGATGACATTTATTTTTCCTCCACTATTCCAATAGGCTTTCTAGCAATACAAATCCGGATATAGAATTACCAGTTGCTATGTATTTTAAGCCCTGATTGGCTTTGTTTAAATATCCAATTTGATATTTTATGGCCAGACCAGTTATGGTGTCCAAAAAAATACCTGCACAGAAATCGTTTATCTGTACAGGCTGCTTTATGCTTTTCCGGCTGTTGCCCCATCGAAATGGATATTTCAATTACGCTGTTCGTTCTGCTTTCAGCTTTTTCACTTCCTCAAGAGGAAGTCCGGCATATTCCGCAATTTTTTCAAGCGTCAACATTCCATCTGCCAACATTCTTTTTGCAACCTCTTTCAAAGATTCATATCTCATATCTTCCATCACTTTGCACATATCTTGGACTCCTTTCGGATTTTCTTTCAAATATCTTGTTCGTTCTGCCATCAGTTCAAAGTTCATATCATCTGCATTGGTGCAATTAAAATCGTGCATGAGTTTTCCTATATCGGATTCTCCACGATATTCACCATTTACATAAAGGATATGCTCCCTTGTCCTGTCTCTGGACTTCTAAATCATATTTTTTTCCTGCTGAATCCGTTCCATATGCGTCCAGGCAGATAGAACGTGCCCCTGCCAGCCTTTTCATGTCTTTCTGCATTTCACAATCAGTAATAATTATATGCAGAAATTTATCCGCTTTCACACCCATCATTAATCTTCCTTATCACACGGCAAGGGTTCCCGACCGCCAGCGAATTTTCCGGTATATCCTTTGTGACAACGCTCCCAGCCCCTATCACAGAGCCGTCGCCTATGGTCACTCCGGGCAGGACAATAACACCCCCGCCCAGCCAGCATCCATTCCCGATTTTTATAGGCAATGCATAAGTGCGGCAAAAATATTGCCCTGTTCCCTCATCCCAATCCGGGGTCAGCCTTTCCGCCAGTTCCACAGGATGCGTTGCCGTATAAAGCTGTACATTGGACGCTATCAACACATTATCGCCAATGGTTATTTGATTGCAGTCCACAAATGTGCAGTTCATATTCACGGATACGTTATTCCCTATGTAAATATTTCGTCCATAGTCACAAATGAAGGGCAATCCCACAGATACATTCGTACCGATTTTTCCAAACAATCGTTTTAAAATATTGCCCTTTTCTTCCTTCTGTTCATATGCCAGGGAATTATATTCCTTTAGCAACTGCCTTGCATCCCTTTTAAATTCCAAAAATATTTTATCATGGCAATCATAATATTCCCCTGCCAGGCATTTTTCCAGTTCATTCATAATTTTCTCCTTCTGCACTCCTTTTATGCTCAAATCAATTTGAGATTACCAAGTTTGTAGATGCCACACAGATATAGTCTTTCATGCCCTATTCTGTTTTTTAAAAGCATACCATTTCCTTATACATTTTACATCTAAATTAGTTTTGGTGAAATATCAAAATGAATTTTTAGCGGCTTATAAACCGGCAGGGCATCTTTCCTTTCTATCGCACAATACAATCTCCGGCCTAACAGGGCATCCGCCCATACATTGAAGCCTTTCTGTACAGGAAGAACAGGCCAGGCGGAATTGGTTTCTGAAATCCTCAAAGTTTTTGCTGTTCCATGCTTCTTTCACAGAATGTGTCCTCAAATTTACCGCCCAGCGCCGCTCTTGATTATCAAAACTGCATGGCAGCATTTTCATATCTGGCGTAATATAGGCAGACCATCTGGCTCCTTCACATGTGTCCAGGCTGTCCGCATTTATTTTTCCCATATGATTTATCAATGCCGGTATTGTGCACGAGTCAAATCCAATTTTATAACCACAAGGTTCTGAAACAATATACTCAATAACCTTTTTGAATTCTTCGTTATCCTGACTAATCATATTTTCATAGCTGCCTAACCCTACCGGCTTGTGAAGAAGGAAAATAATTGCATTTATCCCTCTGGGAAAACTGCATTCTTTCAACCTATGCAATGCTTCCGCGACCGTATTCTTGCCCAAAACATAGTGAATATTTGTTTTTACTCCTGCTGCTGTCAACAATTCTATAGCATTAAGAGTATAATCACTTCTATACCAGCTGACGGCAACTGCCCCACAATACTTCTTACAAATCTTTGCAGTGCGCTCCGTCATCCCAAGGCCGGAAGTTGTAAAATTAGGAACAATACCGGCACTTTTGCATAAACGCAATATTTCCTCAAAATCTTCATGCTGGTCTGGGTCTCCACAGCCGCCCAGTGCAAATTGATATGTTTTTCCTTTACACTGATTTACAAGCTCTTTAAAGTCCTGCAATTTCATATTCGGCAAATCTGTATGCAGGCCGTCCTGATAGCACTCTACGCCAGCCGCTATACACAATCTGCTTTTCCCATGTTTGCAATGCCCCATAATCCCTACATCCAGAAGTTCCGGAAATGAACTCATAAAAGGCTCTTCCCCCGTATCTTTTCCCTCTTTGATAATGCCTGTTCGCAAATATTGACCGGTTTTTTCGTCAAATATAGTTAAAAAATCTTTTTCTCTCCGTACCTTCATATCCTGCCTCTAATAATCCAATGAACCGTCAATGGTTTCAAAATTTTCGCCATCTGCTTTCTCCAACTTTTCCCATAGGGAGATAAACATATCTGCTAAATCGTAATCGCTTCCTTCAAAGCTGACCCAATCGCTATAAATTGTTTTGCCTTCCTTCAATGCCTTTCTTATTTTTTCCTGGTCATTTTCTTCAATATAATTCTCTTCAAAAATTTTTTCTATTTCTTCTTCGCTACTGTCAGGCGCAAGCATCTTCTTTCCAAGCATTTCGTTTTCAACATATTCTATGATTATATTCTTCTGCTTTTCTGTTAAATCTCCTTTCCTCGCTAAAATAAAACTGCTGCTGCTCGAATTTGTTACAAAATCTGTTCTGATTTTCATCCTTTTCTCTCCTTTTATTCTGTTTTTGTGAACCGTCTTCTATTTTGGGCATGGTTTATATGGCAAAAAAATACCCTTTTATTAATACCATCTCGGTTCTAATAAAAGGATATTATACTTTCAACTATTTTTCATTAGACTTTTAGTCCAAAATCCGGCCTATTTAAAGTTGCCTTATGGCAAGAGGCCGGATTCCGCCCCCATGACTGTACTGGCCTGTTGTTCCTCCACAAAATATTTCTTCCTCTCTGCAAGCAGGATACGGTATCTCTGCCAGAAATAAATCAGCGCATCTTCCCCAACAAATAAGAAAACCACTATCATGAGAATCTTCCAAAATAAAAAGTGCATGGATTGTAGGTCATACTTTCCATACACCTTTTGGTTCCTATTGAATTTTAATATCTAAACACCTCCCTTCTCCTTGTGGTTTTTTATCTTTAAAACCACAGAGCAGCCCACATCATAATCTGCTCATAATCCCCGCGGTATTTCATTGAAGCATTTGTAAAACTCACTGTTATCCCAATCTGACACTGGACGATAATCATAAGCAACTCCATCTATATGGAAATTCGGGCAACTGTCTGTAGCCATAGACAGTTTCACTACATTCCCGTTTGCCAATGTCAATTCCAAACAGGCATATTGTGTTCCGCACTCTGTGCCGCCATGCATATATTCCGCATTACTGAACCACTCTTCAAACTTTTGCAGTGTCTCTGCGTCTGTTATGGTCTGACTATAAAATTGTCCACCAGTAAAAGCGGATTTAACATCTAACTTAGCGGATACAATATCTTTTATTTTGGAAACATCATAATTTTGATAACCTATTTTTTCTGTCAACATAATCTGTATATAGTCGCATAACTTAGGAGCTTCTATAAAGCACTCCATAATACCATTTTCATCATTGTATGTATAATATAAGTACCCTCCTTCAAACGCTCTTATTTCTACATCATTATAGATTATCTGCCAGCCTTTTTCTTTATGACCTTCCCATCGTCTGTCAAACGGTTTCCCTTCCAAATCCAGTGCCTCTACTTGTGCTGACAGCCATTTCTGGTCTTTATCTGCAGGAATATAATAATAATAAGCGTTCTCCCTTATCATTGTAGGCTGTACTTTTATACATACCTTGTCGGATTCCGGCTGTTCATACAGCATAATATTCTGTATAGCATTGTTTTCTAATGGCGTTTCCTCTGCCTGCAGCGTGTCTTCCCTTGATATGGTAACCTGACTGCTATCCTTAGCCTCATCTGAATAACAAAAGGGTTCTGTACTTCCTGCAGGTATTGTAATTCCGATTTGATACTCACTTGTGGGATTCGTCAAAAAACATACCGCCAATACTACTAATATTGCTGCCGCTGCCGTAATCATCCATAATGTCGGTTTTTTATAATTCAATACGTATTTCACTCTTTCCTTTACTCCCACTTCCCCAAAAGCCAACGGACACACCATAATCAAACTCCTCTGCCTCGCACAGGATAACAACACTTTAGAATACTCTTTTTTCTCATGCAATGTCATATCTTTGGCTACTTTTTCATCACAAGCCAGTTCAACGTCCTTGCAAAGCAGGGAATATGCCATCCAGCAAAGAGGATTAAACCAATAGGTACACAACAATAAATAACCCAACGCTTTCCACCAATGGTCTTTCCTTTTAAGATGTGCAGATTCATGTGCAAGGATATAGTCCATCTCTCCCTCTCGCAGCGCAGAAGAAAGATAAACCCTTGGTCTGAAAATCCCCAAAATAAATGGTGATTTTACAGCATCGCAAATATAAATATTATCCCTGATGCATACCGCTTCCCTTACAAGTTTATGCAGTTTTACAGCACTGCCCATTGCATAAATTATTAATAAAACCATACCACAGCACCAAACAAGGCCGGCAGCATATGTAACTATCTGCAAGGGAGCCACACTATTTGATTCATTATACGCAAAGGTTTCTGTCAGCATTGGGTTTATCGTATTTTCCACAATCGTCAGACGGCTGTCTATGGACGGTATATAATTTTGCATTTCCCCTTCCACAACTGTGCTTGATTTTATAGGTTCTGTACTTGGCAATATACTGAACTGGCTTTCAATGGAAAACGGGCAAATCAGCCTGATTGCTACTACTCCCCACAACAGGCAATTCACCCATTTGGGAATTTTTCTAAATAACAGCCTGATACATAAAACTGCCAATATCAGCCATCCGGCAGTAATACTCATATTTAATAATTTCAAGAAAATATCGCCCATACCCTTTACTCCTCTGCCCTGTCAATCATCCTGCGGATTGCTTCCGCTTCATCCGCTGTAATCTTGGAACCCTGCATAAATGCCGCAATAAATGCCGGAAGGGAGCCGGCAAAAGTATCTTCCACATATTGTCTGCTCTGCATGGAATAAAATTCATCTCTGGAAATCACAGCAGTTACCATTCCATTTTCATTACGGAACAATCCTTTATCTATTAATCTACGCAATACATTATGTGCCGTGGTTCTCTTCCAGTTAAATTCTACCGCTGTCATCTTTACCAGTTCAGACGAAGTAACCGGCTCATGCACCCAAATCATATCTGCATATCGTGCCTCAATAACACCCAATTGTATTTCTGCCATGTGTTTCGTTCTCCTTTCACAGACTACACCCAGTAGTCTTTATTGCAGACTACACTAAATAGTCTCAAAAATCAAGCTTAAATTCTAATACCACCAGTACGCTTAGTATCGGGTTTCCGTCCGTAAGGCTACGGTTTCACTATCCCTTCTTCTCGCCTGCACCTCACGATACAAACATACAAATGAAAGGCAAAACAGACCATTTCGGTTTGTCTTGCCCTAGCTTACTACAATTATTTTAAATTGCCCTACTGAAACAGGAGAAGAAACTGGAATCTGTTTACTCAGCCCAATAAACCCTATTGTCTTTGCGCTTTGCGGCTTTCGGCAAATCACCATCAATATACCCAACCGCACAATGTCCAATACCTTCCCATTCTCCTTCAATGCCGAGCTCCTTCAGCAACTGCTGGTAATCTTGCATTTCAAATTCTTCTTTAGCTCTGTGAATCCAAATACTGCCGAGACCAAGGGAATGTGCAGCCAGCATCATGTTTCCCATAACAAGACTACCATCGTAAACACGATTTGACCAATTCTTATCAGCAAGAACAATCAAAATAACAGGCGCGCCGTAGAATGGGTCAAAGCCATCTTTCCATCCACCGATTTTACAATTCATAACAGAGAGTCTGTCACGCAATTCCTTATTTGTAACTGCAACAGTTATCGTTGCCTGTTTTCCCATGCCATTCGCAGCATAAAGGCCAGCCTCGATAATCTGTTCAATATCTTCTTTCGCAGGCATATCCTGCTTAAACTTGCGAATACTTCTGCGTTCTTTCATAGCTTTGAGAATATCGTTCATGGCTTATTCCTCCTCATAATCAATTCTTTCGATTTTGAAAATCACCGGTCGTGTTCCATCATTACAGCAAGCAATCATAACTCTGTCATCCTTTGTCCAGCCGTGCATAATACTTCCGCCCTGAAGTGCTGTATAAATATAACGGCTGATAGCATCCCACGCTTCCGAACAAAAAGGCACGCCCTTGCTTCCACAATGAGCAGTTCCGGGAGATTGTAAACAACCCTCGTCTGGCTTTCCTGATTTGACTAACGTTCCCTCACCACAATGCCAATAATCATCTCTTTCATTATTCCGGTAAAAAATAAATTCATCACCCACATTGTAGCAAGGACATTTTCCACTATCTGGAACTGCACAATATTGTGCCTGAAGTTCCAGAAATAGTTTTTTGTCAAGTACGGTCACTTTACATCTGTATTCCATAATTATTTCCTCCTTTTAATTTGTCATTTCCTTACAAATTCTATTTTCAATTTATATCAATCGGCTCTGCAATCTCTTCAACCGTATCCAAAAGCACATGGAATTCCAGTCCTTCTGCATATCCATTGTGGTTCTGGCTCCAACCCCAATCATCGAAGAAATCAGCAAGCCGCCTTTCAAGAAAAAATTCTGTGCGTAGGGCGATACGGCAAGCCTCTCCAAAATGCGTTCAAACATAAACATATGCTGCACATCCAAAGCCCTCAGATGATTCTTTGCTGCAAAGTTTCGGATTGCTCCCTTTAGCTGTTCCGGTGTTCTCATTACAATACCTCCATGTAAGTCCTTATTTTTTCTTCAATTCCAAAGGCTTTTCCATACTTCAGCAATTTACGGATATCCGGCCGACTTTTGAAATAGTCCTTGATTGCCTGAACATACAGCTGCTTTTCGATTTGATTTCTGTCTTTAATCAAATCGCACAGGCAGCGTTCTTTGTCATACAGCCGAATAACCGCTCCCTGCGGGGACTGCGTTTCCGTAATGCCGAGATTGTAAAAGCCCTTCATAACATAATGAGCCTTTATTTTTTGATTATCTCGAAGCAATCTTGAAATATTTTCTCCCTGTGGAACTGAGATATCGAATGTATGCGGGATAATGTCAGTCACCCCCCAAACATAAAGAGCCGTACCATATGAAAAAACAAGGCTGGAGCACTGAACCTGAAGCAATGCAAATTCATCAATGTCAGCATCTGACGGAACAAAAATGCCTTTTCGAACCCGTTCCAGTAAGCCGCTGTCAACATATTTTTTTATGATGCCGCGGCTGATTCCTGCTGCTTCAATCTGCGAAGTCTTCACAAAGCCGTTGCTTTCAGCAGCTATCGACTCAATCTTATTATAAATCTCATCCATAGACACCGCCCCCTTGCACCGTGTTACATTCTCTCTTTATATTATACTTACTTAACGAATGAATGTAAACGCCTTTTTGGCATTAATATGTCCGAATTTGCAGAATAAATACAATTTTTTTCTCCTGAACAACAGAAAAAGGACACTCTCCGTATCTTGGAAAATGTCCTTTTAATAGCATTCAACTATTTAGTTTTGAAAGGTTCAAATTTCTAAAACATACCGTATAAGTCCAAATTAGTCCACCAAAAAATGTAAAATTTGATATCAAATTGATGTCAAACCTCTAATGAAAGTGCCGCAAACCCGCATAAACACTGGATTTTCAGGGTGTGCTTCGCATCGTCGGGAAAAGCAACACATCCCGTATCGCCGGCGAATCGGTCAGAAGCATTACCAGCCTATCGATCCCATACCCAATCCCACCAGTAGGCGGCATACCGATTTCCAATGCATTCAGGAAATCCTCGTCCGTATGGTTCGCTTCCTCATCCCCTGCCGCAAAAGCTTCCTCCTGGGCTGCGAAGCGCGCCCTTTGGTCGATAGGGTCATTCAGCTCGGAATAAGCGTTACACATTTCGCGGCATGTGATGAACAGCTCGAAACGTTCCACATAATCCGGCTTATCCGGCTTTCTTTTGGTAAGAGGGGAGATTTCCACCGGATGGTCCAGCACGAAAGTGGGCTGCACCAAATGTTCTTCCACAAACTCTTCGAAAAACAGGTTCAGGATATCCCCTTTCTTATGCCTCTCTTCATAATGGACGCCTTTTTCGTCCGCTATCTTCTTCGCTTCTTCCGTATCCTTAATCAAATCGAAATCCACGCCCGCATATTCTTTCACGGCGTCAATCATCGTAATCCGTTTAAAAGGGCTGCCCAAATCTATTTCCACTCCGCCATAGGTTATCGTTGTAGTTCCGCAGACCTCCTGCGCTACATGGCGGAACATGTTTTCCGTCAAATCCATCATGCCGTTATAGTCCGTATAAGCCTGGTAAAGTTCCATCAGGGTAAATTCCGGGTTGTGCCTCGTATCCAGACCTTCGTTCCGGAATACCCGCCCGATTTCATAAACCCGCTCCAAGCCGCCTACAATCAGGCGCTTCAAATATAATTCCAGAGAAATGCGAAGTTTTACATTTTCATCCAATGCATTATAGTAGGTCTCAAAAGGACGCGCGGCTGCACCCCCTGCATTGGATACCAGCATGGGAGTCTCCACTTCCAGAAAGCCCTGCCCGTCCAGATATCTGCGGATGGAGCTGATAATCTTCGACCTTTTGACAAACGTGTCTTTCACTTCCTCGTTCATAATCAGGTCCGTATATCTCTGACGGTAGCGGATATCCGTATTCACCAGCCCGTGATATTTTTCCGGCAGAATCTGAAGGCTCTTGGAAAGCAATGTCACTTCCGCCGCGTGAATGGAAATTTCCCCGGTTTTCGTTTTGAACACTTCTCCTTTAATGCCGACGATATCCCCTACATCATATTTTTTAAAATCCCCATAGGATTCTTCCCCGATGCTGTCTCTGGCCACGTATGACTGGATATTGCCCTGAATATCCTGCACATTGCAAAAGGATGCCTTTCCCATCACCCTCTTGGACATCACCCTTCCCGCAATGGAAACCGTCTGGCCTTCCAGTTCGTCAAATCTTTCTTTTATCTCAAGGCTATGATGGCTCACGTCATATTTCGTAATAAGGAAAGGGTCTTTGCCTTTTTCCTGAAGCGCCGCCAGCTTCTCTCTCCTCACCTTTAATAACTGATTAATATCCTGTTCCTGTGTATTCTGTGTTTCTCCCACCGCTGACACTCCTCTTTCTTTCTCCATTGCAACCATTCTTCATCAATTGCTGGAACGCTGAATTTCAAGCACTTTATACTGCAATACGCCGACATGGGTCTCCACGTTGACAATATCATCCACCTTCGCCCCCAGCAAAGCCTTCCCTACCGGGGATTCGTTTGAAATTTTCCCTTTCAGGCTGTTGGCTTCCGTGGAGCCTACAATCTTATATTCCAGTTCTTCGTTATATTCCAAATCCAAAATCTTTACTTTGCAGCCAATATTGATTTTGTCCAAATCAACTTCATCTTCCACTACAACCTCAGCATTTTTTAGGATTTTTTCCAGTTCTTCAATCCTCGCTTCGATGTCTCGCTGCTCGTCCTTTGCCGCATCGTATTCCGCATTCTCCGACAAATCCCCCTGCTCCCTGGCCTCTTTAATCTTCTGCGCAACTTCCTGCCGCTTTACTACTTTTAGTTCGTGAAGCTCATCCTCATATTTTTTAAGACCCTCATAAGTTAAAATATTTTTCTTTTCTTCCATTTCAACCTTCATACTCCTTTCGCAGTTTTGCTGCCTTCATCGGATTCAATTCCTGCTTTTACTATGCCATACAGCCTAATTAACGATGGTATTATACCCATTTTTCACCAGAGTGTCAAGGAATTTTACCGCTGATATATATTTCACATCCGTGCGCGTTTTCTCCGCCCGCTCCCGTTTTCCCTCCACGGACCACAAATCTACATATGAGGCCCTTTGAGGAAGCATCTGCCAGGGAGGTTCGTATTCTTTTCTCCCGTCAATAATGACCGTCCTCCCCGCTTTCCCGAACTGGCCCTCCATCTTACGGATATTGGATGCCGGAATCCCATATTCCTCATAAAGGTACTCTGTAAATTCCTCATAGCCTTCCGGCCTGTCGGTAATTACCGTAAAGTGGTTGACCCTTGCCAGATACGGAGTTAAAAGCCGGTACAGCATCTGCCGCTCTTCCCTGAAATCTTCTTCCCCCAAGGCCCCTTCCCTGTGTTCCGTTCCGCAGCCGATATAGACCAGATATTCCAGGCAGGGAATCTGCCTGCATATTTTTTGAAGTATAATTTCAGGAGGCATCCTCTCCTTTATCCCCGCCATCCTCGCCGCTTCCGGCTGCAGGTAATACGTCTCCGCCCCCAGCTCCTCCAGTTTGCCGCTTAGCACCGCCACCAGCCTATCCCTTTCCCAGTCTTTCCCTTTCCGGTAATACCGGGGCACGCCGCAGCAGACCAGCCTGCTTCCGGCTCCCGCAGCAGACTTCAGTGCCATATCGCCGTTTCCGCCCCATGCCATATTCCCTTTCCTGTCCGAAGCCATGTCCGCTTCCATCACCGGCATTACTCCCCGGCTCCATCCATGCTTTTTGAACCTGTCCTCTTCCTTCACATAAAAATATAATACCTTTCCGCCTTCCATGCATGCCTTTCCCTCCGCCATTTGTGCCAACAGTTTTCACCAAAAGTGCTTTTGAATGCCCAAATCCTATGGAATACAATATGATTCCAAAGCCTTCCTTATTCCCAAGCCATGCATCTTCTTCACAAACATTCGCTATTAAATGCTATCCGAAAATTTCCTCCACGCCCTCCCGCAGTTCTTCCATTTTCTCTATCCCGTTTATTTTTCCCCGGAACCTGGCCGAGTGGGGATACCCTGCCGTATACCATGAAATGTGTTTCCTCATTTCCCTGATTCCCGTATACTCCCCCTTATATTGGACCTGCAACACGGCATGGCGCAAAATTGTCTCCTTCACTTCCTGGGGCTTCGGCCTGGCTACCTTACGCCCATCTTCCAGATACCCGATGATTTCCCGGAATATCCATGGATTCCCTCTGGCTGCCCGCCCTATCATGATGCCGTCGCAGCCGGTCTCTTCCAAAAGCCGCCTCGCGCTCTCCCCGTCCACCACATCACCGTTGCCAATCACCGGGATACTGACCGCCCGCTTCACTTTCCCGATGATTTCCCAGTCCGCCTTCCCCGAATAAAATTGCTCCCTTGTCCTCCCATGCACCGCAATGGCCGCCGCCCCGGCCGCTTCCGCCGCTTTAGCTATTTCCACCGCATTCACATGGTCCTCATCGAAGCCTTTCCTAATCTTCACCGTCACCGGCTTATGGATGGCTTTCACTGTTTTCGAAATAATTTCCTCCGCCAATACAGGATTTTTCATCAATGCCGAACCCTCGCCGTTGTTCACTACCTTCGGAACCGGGCAGCCCATATTGATATCAAGGATGGAAAAAGGCCGTTCTTCGATTCTTTTGGCCATTTCGCTTACAATTTCCCCGTCCGCCCCAAACAGCTGCAATGACACCGGCCCTTCCTCCGGATGGATTTCCATCAATGCCGCCGTATTTTTACTGTTATAAAAAATCGCTTTGGCGCTCACCATCTCCATTCCCGCCAGGCCCGCCCCCTGTTCCCGGCATAAAAGGCGAAATGGCAGGTCCGACACGCCTGCCATAGGAGCCAATATCACATTGTTATCCAAAGTCACATTCCCAATTTTCAACTTCCTCAACCATTTATCCGCCATTGTTTTCCACTTTACGCTTTCCTGTTCTTTTCATAAATCAACCGCAGCCCTTCCAGGGTCAGCGTACTATTGTAATGCTGAATACTGGCCGTCTCTTCGGAAATCAGCCTTCCCAGCCCTCCCGTGGCCACCACCTTTAAGTTGTCATAGCCGCTCTCTTTTTTCACCTGTCTCACAATATATTCCGTCTGGCCTATCTGCCCGTACACCAGCCCTGCCTGCATGCCGGAAATCGTCTCCTGTGCCAGGATGGACTTGGGCTTTTTAATCTCCACCTCCGGCAGTTTCGCCGTTCCTTCCCACAATGCCTTCGCCGAAATCCGTATGCCCGGCGCTATAATGCAGGCTATGAAGCTGCCGTCCTCGGACACCAAATCATATGTTGTGGCAGTTCCGAAGTCGAGAACCAGCACGGGCCCTCCATATAGTTCGTAAGCTGCCACCGCGCCCACAATACGGTCCGCCCCTATCTGCCTGGGGTTCTCCGTCACAACCCTGATTCCCGTTTTCACGCCCGGCCCTACAATCAGCGGCGGGGTTCCGAAATATCGGGTCACCGCCCCTGTCAGGGAGTGCATCACATTAGGAACAACGCTGGCGATAATCGTTCCTTCCAAATCCCCCTTATTTACGTTATGAATCCGCAGCAGTTCCATAATGCTCATCCCATATTCATCCGACGTCCGCGGCTGTTTCGTCATCATTCGGAACGTGGCTGCCAGCTCCTTGCCTCTATACACGCCGAAAGTTATGTTCGTATTTCCCACATCAATTACTAAAATCATCTATTTCGTCCTCTCCTTCCGCTTTTGCCGTCTATTGCTCCAAATCCAATTTTTCGTGCAGCACAAACACCCTGTAGTAAAGGCTCAATGATTCGAACATTTCCTGCCTGTTCCTGCTCACTTCCCTCACCAGAAGCCCGCTGCCGATTTCATCGTAAAGATAATCATCCTCTGCAAAATTGGTCTCCATCACCACATTCCCGTCCGGCTCAAAAGCAATGGTAAAAATCCCGCCGATTTCTTCCGTAAAAAGCACGCAGATAATATGCAGCTCGTCCTTGATGGACTGGGGAAGCCCCTGGAAGGTTTCATTGAAATAATATTTCTGCTCATATGCATTGGCCCCGCAAAGTACGATTTTTCCATGCCCCTGGCCCTTCTTTTCCCCTTGCGCTTCCTTCTTTCCTCTTTGCGATTCTTTCTTACCAGCCATTTTAGACATATCCATAAATCCCCCTTACCGAAACTTCACCGGCATACACCCTGGTTAATTTGCCATCCTCCGTTTCCACCAACAATTCCCCTACATCATTGATGCCTCTGGCAATTCCTTCGAATTCCCCTTTCGGATCCAATACCCTTACCTGTTTATCTTTGTTGACCAGATACCGGTTGTATTCTTCCAACATATGCACTAGGCTTAAATCCTTCTCATAACTTTCATAATTTTCTTCGAACCGCTCCAGCACTTCCTGCAAAAGCCCCGCCCTCGCCGTTTTTTTCCCGCTTTCCAGCAAAAGGGAGGTTGCCGTCCGTTCAATCTCTTCCGGCATCCGCTCCAGATTCACATTAATCCCCGTTCCGATTACCACATGCTGGATGTAATCCGTCTCCACGTTCATTTCCGTCAAAATCCCGCATATTTTTTTCCCGTTCAATACCACATCGTTGGGCCACTTAATCCCGGCTTCCAGGCCGCAGCAGTTCCTGACGGCCTGCGTCACGGACAGCGCCATTACCAGTGTAAGCCCCGCCGCTTTATCCGGCTCAAATCCGGGTCTCAGCAGGATAGTAAAATAAATATCCTTCCCCGCCGGAGACTGCCAGGACCTTCCCCGCCTTCCTCTGCCCGCATTCTGCTTGTCCGCCACCACCACTGTTCCATGCTCCGCCCCTTGTTCTCCCAGGAGCTTGGCATCTATATTGGTAGAGCCTGTTTCTTCATAATAAACAATATTTCTCCCCGCCCATCTTGTCCGTATGCGGCTCTTCAATTCGCTGGAAGAAAGCACATCCGGATTGGCGTTCAGGCGGTATCCTTTATTCTGCACTGCCTCAATTCCATACCCTTCTTCCTTCAGCTGATTTATCACTTTCCAGACCGCCGTCCGGGAGACGCCGAACTTCCTGCAAAGTTCCTGCCCTGAAATATAATCCCCGCTCTCCCTGAGAAGCTTTAAAATCTCCGTTTTCATCCTTATCCCCATTTCTGCGCATCCTTTGCCGAAGCTTTTTACAGCCTTACCGCCATTTACTTCATTTTCCTTCGCCCAATGTGGCCGCCATCACCGCTTTTATCGTATGCATGCGGTTTTCCGCTTCTTCAAAAACTATGGAGGCCTCCGACTCGAACACTTCGTCTGTCACTTCCATTTCCGTTATGCCGAATTTTCCGCCAATTTCCCTTCCAATCTTCGTATCCAAATCGTGAAAAGCAGGCAGACAATGCATAAATACCGCCTTTTCCCCGGCAAGCTCCATCACCTTCCGGTTCACCTGATAAGGGGAGAGATCTTCGATGCGCTCTTCCCATACTTCGTCCGGCTCGCCCATAGAAACCCACACATCGGTGTAAACCACATCCGCCCCTTTTGCACCAGCTTCTACATCTTCTGTCAAAGTGATAGTCGCGCCGGATTTAGAAGCAAGTTCTTCACATTCCTCTACCAGCTTCTTATCAGGAAAATATTTTTCCGCCGTACATGCCGTAAAATGCATGCCCATCTTAGCGCAGGCCACCATCAGCGAATTCCCCATATTATAACGGGCATCCCCCATATAGGTAAGTTTAATGCCTTTCAAATAGCCGAAATGCTCCCTGATTGTGAGCAAATCCGCCAGCATCTGGGTAGGATGGAATTCATTGGTCAGGCCGTTCCACACCGGAACCTCGGCATATTTCGCCAGTTCCTCCACAATATCCTGCCCATACCCCCTGTATTCGATTCCTTCATACATCCCGGAAAGCACCCTGGCCGTATCGGCTATGCTTTCCTTCTTGCCAATCTGGGAGCCTGACGGGTCAAGATATGTAGTTCCCATCCCCAAATCATGGGCCGCCACCTCAAAGGAGCACCTTGTCCTCGTGCTCGTCTTTTCAAAAATCAGCGCCACGTTTTTCCCTTCATGCCATTTTGTCAAAATGCCCTTCTTTTTCTTTTCTTTTAAATCCGCCGCCAAATCCAGCATATATGTTATTTCTTCCGCTGTAAAATCCAGAAGCTTCAAAAAATCGCGTCCTACAATATTCATCCTTCTTCTCCTATTATTTTTTAAAGAATCCTAAAATCCGGCAGAGGGAATATTTTTCCAACTGCCGGAATTTTCTTTTTTGAATTTTATAATTGCGCAGCCTTTGCGGCATAGTGCAAAATCCTGGACTGAACCATGACCCTATTTCTTTTCCTCTACTACAACCTCTCTCAAAGCGGAAGCCAAGCCTGCAATTCCCTGTATTTCCGAAGGGATAATAATCTTGGTTGCCTTGCCGTCCGCCGCTTTTTCGAAGGCTTCCAGGCTCTTGATTGTGAGCACCGACTGGTCTGCCCCGGCTTCGCGTATCATACGGATACCGTCCGCCGTTGCCTGCTGTACCTTAAGAATAGCTTCCGCTTCACCTTCCGCTTCGCGAATCATCTTTTCTTTCTGGGCTTCCGCACGCAGGATTGCGGACTGCTTTTCCGCCTCCGCTTCCAGGATTACAGATTCTTTCTGGCCTTCCGCCACGAGGATTGTTGACTTCTTCTCGCCTTCCGCTCGCAGGATGGCTTCACGGCGTTCACGCTCCGCCTTCATCTGTTTCTCCATCGCATCCTGGATTGCTGCCGGAGGGATGATGTTTTTCAGTTCCACGCGGTTAACTTTAATGCCCCAAGGATCCGTAGCGATATCCAGAGAAGAACGCATCTTCGTATTAATTACTTCCCTGGACGTAAGCGTCTGATCCAGTTCCATCTCGCCGATAATATTTCTCAAAGTGGTCGCCGTCAGGTTTTCAATCGCCATAATGGGGTTTTCCACTCCGTATGCAAAAAGCTTCGGGTCCGTAATCTGGAAAAATACGACGGTATCAATCCGCATCGTTACGTTATCCTTCGTAATAACCGGCTGCGGCGCGAAATCCACCACCTGTTCCTTCAGGTTCACTTTCTTGGCCACCTTATCGATAAAAGGCATCTTAAAATGAAGGCCTACCGACCACGTTCCCTGATATGCCCCCAACCTTTCCACCACATACGCAAAGGCCTGCGGAACTATCTTTACGCAGGAAACCGCAATAATCACTACTATAATTAATAAAATAAGCACTACAAATCCCATAACAATCCTCCATCTGCCGCTTTTGCTTCCGGCTTTTTCTTTTCCACTGCTAAACCATGTTTAGCCCTGGTCTTCTTTTCTTTCCTCTACAATTAATTTTACCCCGTTAATAGCAACAATATTTACTATGCCGCCTACCGGAATAGATTCTCCGTCCTCCGCTGTCCGCGCCGACCATTCCATCCCGGCCACAGTCACCTGCCCGATTCCCTGCAGATTATCAATTTCACTTATTACTATCGCCTGCTTTCCTACAAGACTCTCCGCATTGGTTTTTACCCTGTCCTTATTAAAGTATTTCACCGCAATAGGTCTTGTAAAATAAAGGAGCAGCAAGGACACAGCAAAAAAAAGGACAATCTGTACTACCAAAGGCAATCCCAAAGCCGCCGCTATCACTGCAAGCAATGCCCCGCCGGCAAACCAAATGGTAGTCAGCCCTAACGTGGCTATCTCAATAACAATGGACAGCACCAAGGCCACCAGCCAAAAAATTGTGTAATCCACTTTTCCAGCCTCCTTTCTTTTTCTCCCTTATCTTACTATACTTTTAGCATTTATTCAATATCATCCGCCTATATAAAAAAATATGCGGGCCTGCGCAAAAGAAAAATGCTCCGGAAACCCTGAAGCATTTTTCTGAAAATTTCTTTTTAATATTGCGCCGTATTTTCTGGTACAGGCTATTTATTTACCAGAAAACATGGTCGCCAATTACAATCCCGTCATGCGCCCCCACTCTTCTGAAATGGGTTGCGGTGCCGATATTGGTTGCGCCGTTGATAGCTTCCCTGGCTGCGGTCATGCAGCTTTCAGGAATATTGCCGCCGTATACTCTGGCCACTTTGCCGTTTAACGCCGGAGTGAACTGCCCGGAAGCATAAATTACGCTGTAAATGGAATTGGGGTATGCGCCGCTTCTCACCCGGTTCATAACGGTAGCGCCCACCGCCAGATGGCCTTCGTATCCCTGGTTGCCTGCTTCGCAGTAAATCAATGCTGCTAAAAGCCTGGTATCATCCGCTCCAACCACTACTGCGCCCTGGTTGGCCGTCAGCTTCGCCTTTGCTTCCGCTTCCGCTTTTTCCCTTGCTTTAATGGAAGCAATGGTTTCGCCTTCGTCAATGTGAAAATCCAAATTTACAAATTCCGCTGAAACATACCCGGTTTCATTGTTATATTTTACGCTGATCCAATCATCATCAATCACTTCGATAACGTCCAGCTCATCATCCTGTGCGATGAGGGCGTAGATATCGGATTCCGTATTCGGCTCTTTACGGATTCTCAAGGCATCCGTCTCAATCGTAACGATAAGGTTCCCCACCTCATCCGCCATGCTTTCCGCCGCCTCGTCGAACAGCAGATATTCGTCGCTGGCCCAGCCCACCAAATCGCCGGAACGCAGCTTCGTCCACCCGTCTTTCCTTTCCAGTATCCTGCCTCCGCAGTCCTTATATAAGACGCCGACTTTCTCCGAATCCTCGCTGGCTTTGGCCCTTACATTCAATGTATACTGCACATCAGCCATTACCAGGTCGGAGCCTTCCTTATCTTCCCCTTCCGTTCCAGTCTTTCTCCCATCCAAACGCTCGGCTATGGCTTCCTCCGTCACCTGGACTTCCGTCGCAGAATTATATGCCATGAGAACATCATCGACAGTCTCTCCGCCGCCGTCCTTCCCATTCGTTTCATCCGCGCCATCTCCTATAGTGCCATCCATGGAATTCTCCGTATTTTCATCTGTGCCGGAATCAAGCAATACCGCTACGCCCACATTCAGCGAATCCAGGTATTCCTGGCTGCTGGCTTTTTCTTCTCCGGCCCTGGCAGTCATACTCGCAGCCATCATCACTATCAAGCCCATAAGCAGACATGACAGCATATGAAACGGCTTTCTGTTTCCTGACATTTCTTTTACCTCCCTATTATTTATGCCGGCCAATCCGTTTTTCGGCCATAACTTAATATTTTCTATTGATACATTATGAAAATATTACGAATTTGTTAATTTTATTACACAAATAATAGCAAAAGAAATTGTTTCTGTCAAGTTTATGGTTTCTCAAAAATCAAATTATGTATTTTCGCTTATTTTCCTTCCCAGGATAAAGCTCAATACCGCACCGATTACAAAGGTAGACGCGATGCAGATTACCATCAACAGCAAATTTTTCAGCCCGCCCGCCGGGTCGGCATAGACAGGGAGGGATGTAATGCCCGGCATGACAAAGCCGAAACATTTCGTTCCAAGAACAACCGTCATCGCACCCCCTATGCCGTTGGAAATCATAGCCGCAATCAGCGGGGTCTTATTTACCACATTTACCGTAAACAATGCCGGTTCGGAAATTCCCAGGAAAGCGGAAAAGCTTGTGGTCATGGCCGCAGCTTTCGCCTTGGGCTCCTTCATCCGCAGGGCGGCCCCGAAAGCAGCCCCCGACTCCGCCATATTGTGGCAGAAGGAAACCGGAAGCAGATAATCGTATCCCAGCGTAGCGATATTGGAAATCTGAATCGGCGATGTGGACTG
>JAETTM010000041.1 GCA_021769135.1 Lachnospiraceae bacterium
GTATATGTTCACTCATCTACACATCTCCTTTCCACTTATATTATATCACTGTATAAATATTGGGAAAAGTTTGTTACGCCCCGAGGGGCGGGGAATTATACCCACTCTCATTAAAACAGATGCGTTCACGGCGGATTCCTTTTACTTCTTCCAGAAAACCAATGTAGATGTTAAGTGAGGTATAGACCATCAAATTCCCATCCCCCAAATTCCCTTTTTCCCGTCAAGTAAATATATCCCTTGGATAAGTTAATCTGATGCATTCCGCGTCAGATTGTTTTGTTTATGGCTCTGTCTGTGCTATCATACTATAGTCACTCATGAGCAACAGAAAAGGCAGGAGCCCACCTACCACAGTCTGCTTCCTGCCTTTCCATTACACCGTGGGCATCCATAAAAATGAATGCCGCCAGCAAGACTATGATAACCGTATTTGTCAGTGAAAACAACCCCATTTCCCAAAAATCTTATGATGACACCGTGAATCAGATCGATCTTTTCTGCCTGCCCTGTACCTGCGGCTGCCAAGGCTCCCTTATCCGTTATGGTTTCTACCGCCGCCATGTCAAAGCAGACGGCACAAAGTCCCCGCTTATCATCCAGCGTGTCCTGTGCCAGAGCTGCGGCCGCTCCCATGCCCTCATTCCCTCAGGTCTGGTTCCCTATTCCCAGATTCCCCTGGAAGACCAGGTTTCCCTGATTGAAGCCTTTGAAGAGGGCAACGGCCCGGAGGCTGTACTTGATGCGAACCCTGAGATCGATGACCGCACGCCGCCCCGTCTCATCCGGGTGTACCTGGCCTGTTGGCGGGAACGCCTTCTCTCCGAACGGATCATCCTAAGACCACTTATCCGGCTGACACGGCAGTGCCTGTCACTTTTCGGGAAACAATTCATGCAGATAAAAAATACACCAAATATTTTTTACCCGCCACCAACATAACCTGCCGTGCATTCCTGTGTTATCTTCTTTATACTCCTCTTATCATCGAAAAAAGGAGGAACCATACCTATGGAACAGCAAAAGAAACATGATATCGCACTCATGAAATACTCTGCCATTGCCCCTGTCATCTCCGGCCTTCCGGCACAGTACAAAAGCTTCAGCGAATATTTCCGCGAGGTCTCGGAACGGGGCATCCTGCACCCGGACGGAGGCCTGCGCCACTATGCCGTCTCCACCATTGCCAAATGGTACGAACTCTATGTCAAAGACGGTTTTGACGCCTTAAAGCCCTCCGGCCGCTCTGATGAGGGAAAGACGCGCAAACTTGACAGCGCTGTGCAGGAGCAGATCATTTATCTTAAGGAACATTACCCAAGGATGAGCGCCGCCGCCATCTATAAACAGCTGCAGCATGACGGCTCCATCCGCCGGGGAGAGTTCTCCGAATCAACGCTCCTGCGCTTCATCAACCGCCTTTGTGTGGAAAAGAAGCTGACAGGACATCAGGACATCATCTACATGCTTTCAATACCGGCAATCCCTTTATAGAACATAGTTCCTAGTAATTCATCGTTAGAATACTCTGTATAGCTCAGATTTCTCGGGTCTTTTGTATCTGCAAAATCATGGAACAGGTCAGGGCAATACCTATTCCTAATCTTATCACATTCCATGACTCTTGTTCCCTGCTCATATGGCTCCTCTACGAAAAAATTTTTTCTTCTATTTTACTACTTTTTCTCAAAAAAAGCCTATCCTCAACAGAATTAGTGCGAATTATTTTTCCTTTCAAAGCTGTTTCAGCACTTGATTTTGTAAACAACAATATAATTACAATATCCGACCACTAAATTCAGTATACCGTTCCTGCTAAAAAAGCACCTTCCTAGAGCACCCCAGCATTTCCCCTTCCATATTATAAATAATCAACACTATTTCATATTTTCTCCCTGCCTTTTCCATCTTATTGATGGGAATATAGCCCCTTAATTCCACGGATTCTCTGGTATCCTCATTGGGCTTGGGGTAGGTGGAAAGGACGTAGTACCCTTCGTTATTTTTTACAGCTATTTTGGCATTAAGGTATAAAGAATGCCCTTTACCATTCACCCAATTGTCATAAGCAAATATACAGTCATCATCCTTGGCATAAAGGGAAATCTGCAGGTATCCGTTTTTTTCTACAACCGAAACATTTTGTATCCGCGCGCTGTCGCGTTCCGGTATTTTGTCCAAGAAAATTATTTTATTCTGATTCATAATCTCAAACAAGAAAATAAATCCAATGCAACCGACCGCCGCTATCCCCATGGCTACCGCTGCCCACAAATCCGCAAGGAAACACCTAGCGCTGCTTCGGAAACCCTGGTACACCAAAATGATATCCAGCGCATATACCAACAATTGATAAATATAAAATATCCGAATGCCCGATGCATAAATCGTTGGCGAAAAGCCAAGAACAGCACAGCTGGAAACCGCAGCCAGATAAAGGAATGCAGTAATCAGAGCCAATTGTCTGAAGCGCTCGCTGAATGTGCAGTACAACAGCCATCCGTTATAAAACGGTGTAATAAACAAAATGAGTAGCCAGCACACATACAGATACCATTGCGGATTGATATACCATTCGCTGAATGCAACACTGGAAAGAACTGATAGAATACCGTTCATGGCAAATCCCAGCAATACAAACAGCTCATTTTTCCTATTTTTGTGATTCAATATAAAGAGCATCACATACATTATGATAACAAACAGCACAGCATCCATCCTGTACATATGCCCCACATAGTGCTGCATTCCCAATATCAGCTTATCCGTAAAGCCGAACATGGGATAAGATGGTAACCAAGAAACCTCCATTTGGGCACGAACCTGATTTCCCGGCGCGAAAATCGAAATCAATGTCATAATGTCAATCAGAATGCAAAGCAGAAAAATGGAAAGGGAAATCCTCCTCTTCTTATATACATGCCATAAAAGTAGGATGGCGGAATAAACCATAAATACCGCGCCCGTCTGTTCGCTTGAACCCGTAAGGATTCCTGCCAGTATTCCCAGCAGAATATCCTTTAAATGTATCGGAGTATCATTTACATATGAAAGCACTGGATACAGGGATATCAATAAGCAGCAACCTGGAAACAAATAATTGGCCGTTCCCGTACACCATGTGAAAACCCAATCATTAAACATCGGCCTGAAATAACAGAACAGCAAAAACGGTAATCCGAATTTCAGTCCTTTTCCTATTATATATCGTTTGTTTTCACTATTGCTACACGTTCCAGAATGCGCATACCCCCGACAATCAGAAAGCAGCTCCGCAATCTTAACGATATAATAAACCGTCAGCAAAATAGAGATGGATACAAGCGCTCTCCAAACATTAACAGGAAGGTTAAGCAAGGTAACCAATAATGTATCAATGGCGATACGCCCGCACCAGCTATTGTAATAGACGGCCACCCACTGCACCCAATTCTCATAATGAAGAAATGTATCCTTATATACAGCGTCATCCGAATGATTTTGAAAAGCATAATTCTGCATATATATCATCAGCATACAAGCCATAACTATGTAGATGATTTTTTTAAGTATTTTATAATCTTTCGTATCCAAACTCATTTTCATACTTCACTTCTCCCACTGCGTTGCACTATTCAATTGCATCGCCTTCTCATTTGTTTTTGATTATTTCTAATGTCATATTACATTTACTCATATATTTCTTTTTCATTTCCTGCAATTCCCTATACAAAACCTTATAATTTTCATAACGTATCCTGCTTATCTTTCCTTTCTCCAAAGCCTCCTTCACCCCGCAGTCAGGCTCGTTTATATGAGCGCAGCCGGAAAAACGGCATTGCTTTTCATAATAAGCGAATTCCGGATAATACTTCGGCAGTTCTTCCTTTTCCATATGGAAAAGCCTTAAAGACGTAAATCCAGGCGTATCCATAATATAAGTATCTTCCTGCAGGGCTATAATTTCCGAATGTCTGGTAGTATGCTTACCCCGGTCAATCTTTTTGCTGATTTCACCGGTCTTCATCCCCGCTTCCGGGTTCAGGAAATTAATAATGGAAGATTTTCCCACTCCGCTGGGCCCTGCTACAGCCGTGGTTTTGCCGTGCAGCAGCTTTTTCAGTTCTTCCATGCCATCCCCCCTTTTGGCGCTGACAAACAATACCCGATAACCGCAGGAACCATAAGCCTTTTCCAGGGCTTCCTCTTCTTCCCTGGTGGCAATGTCCTGTTTATTAAAGCAGATGATGCTGGAAAGCCCCTGCTGCTCCATCATAATAAGAAACCGGTCCAAAAGGTTAAAATTTGGTTCCGGTTTCACTATCGCAAATATAACAAGCGCCTGGTCAATATTGGCCACCGCCGGGCGTATCAGTTCATTTTTTCTCGGAAGAAGCTCCACAATATTCCCTGTCAGGGTATCCCCGTCCAATATTTCCATGCGTACATCATCCCCTACCAGAGGCTTCTTATTCTCCTTGCGAAAAATGCCTTTGGCCTTGCACTCGTATATCCTGCCGCCTCTTTTTGTAGTATCCTCCCCATATACATAGTAAAATCCGGCAATCCCCTTCACGATTTTACCATGTATATACCTATCCCCTTCTTTGTATTTTCCGGTTTCTGCAATATTCCCGTTATCTTCCATATCCCTATGCCTCCTGGCATTTTCCCCCGATTATGATTCCGGGGTAAACTGCACTTCCCTGGATACCGTCTTTTGGACCGCGGTCCCTTCCGTTGTAGTCACTTCCCCCGTTTCAGGATTCGTCTGGGTTGTGGCATCCGTAGTTACCATATAAGTGAAAGTAACAGTTCCCGTAGCCGACCGAATGCCCGTATAATTCACGGAAATCGGGAAAGACGCTGTGCTTGTGTTCAACAGCTGTATCCCATCCGCCGTATCTATCGTAACCGTTACATTTAATCCATCCCTATATTCCGGGTCTTCCGCTGCGGAAGGCGCCTCAATGCTTCCTACAAAGCTATAAGTTCCCTGCTTGGGACCAATGCTTACCTGAAGGTCAATCGCCGTTCCCGGATCCACGTAAGAACCTACCGAATAGCTCTGATAACAGACCAGCCCCTTCAAAGATTCATCCTCATGATTGACTTCTCTCACGCTGCCTACGTCCAGCCCGCTTTCTTTAATGGTTGCCATAGCGTCCATTTCCGACAGCTTTATCAAATCTGGTACCCTGACCTTATTATCCTCCGCCCCCTGGCTAATCCGTATGGTAACCGCCGAACCGCTGGGGGCTTTCGTTCCCCCTTCCGGAGACTGGGAAATGACATTCCCCTTTTCCACCGCAGCGTCATAGCTCTCCGTCCGGTTTACCACGAAGCCTTTCTGCTCCAGATTGGAGACGGCCTGCGCCGTTGACATCCCTGCCACATCCGGCACTTCCACTCCGCTGGCCCCTGCGCTTACCGTAAGTATAATCTCTGTTTTGGAATCCACCATCTGGCCGATACCGATGTTGCACTCCAATACAAGCCCCGCTTCGTATTCGTCCGTTTCCCTGTAAGTGATTTCCGGCGTCAAGCCCAGCCCCAGCAGCTCCGTCTTCACCTCTTCTACCTGACGGCCCACGACCTTGGGCATTTCCACTTTTCCCGCATCTTCCGTTCCGGCATCCTCTTCCTTTTTGGAGCCCAATCCTTCAAAAGGCAGGATTCCCAAAGTTTTTCCTACCAGGAACAACACGATACAACCTATGAGAAGGGCGGCCACTACAGCCAGAATCGTCGTTACCTTTTCCATTTTGGAATCGTATTCCTCTTCCTCTTCATCATCCATATCCTCTTCCAGGTCATCCTCATCTTCGTCCTCGCTCAGCATATCCTCTTCGTCTTCATCGTCCTCTTCATCATAATATTTGCGGCGGACGTCCTTTTTCAGGCGGAGGGCTTCGTCCATGGAATCCCTTCTGTCGCTCTGGCGTTTTATCTGCATCATATCCTTATCGGTAATCATCCGGGTAGATCCCTCTTCATCCGGGTTGACCATTTTTACAAAATCTTCATCCGGATTTATCAGCGACTGCTTTAAATCCGTCACCAGGTCGGCCATCGTCTGGTATCTGCGGTCCGGGCTTTTCTGGCAGCATTTAAAGACAATCTGCTCCACGCTGAGAGGGATTTCCGGTATATAATCCCTGGGAGAAGGGAGCGGCTCCTGTATATGCTTAATAGCAATGGCCACCGTCGTTTCCCCATTAAACGGCACCCTCCCCGTCAGCATTTCAAACATGGTGATACCTAATGAATATATATCGCTCTTTTCGTCGCTGTACCCTCCCCTCGCCTGCTCCGGCGAAGTATAATGAACGGAGCCCATGACATTGCTTGTAATGGTATTGCTGGTAGCTGCTTTAGCTATGCCAAAATCCGTAACCTTTACCTTTCCTTCTTTCGATATAATTATGTTCTGAGGCTTAATATCCCTGTGTATAATATGATTGTTATGTGCCGCCTCAATCCCCATGGAAACCTGGA
This sequence comes from Lachnospiraceae bacterium, assembly GCA_021769135.1. Lineage (GTDB taxonomy): Bacteria > Bacillota > Clostridia > Lachnospirales > Lachnospiraceae > Kineothrix. The sequence continues at coordinate 6,478 of JAETTM010000041.1, forward strand.
TGGCGATGCTGACCGCCTCTTTCACCGACAGCCTCGCCTTTTTCTCGATATATTTTTTCAGGGTAATGCCTTCCACAAGCTCCATCACGATAAAATAGATGCCGTTTTCCTCGCCCACATCGTAAACATTTACAATATTTGGATGCATCAGCCCTGCGGCTGCCTGCGCCTCCACCCTGAATTTGGAAACAAAATTCGCATTTTCCGAAAATTCCTGCTTCAGGACTTTCATCGCCACATACCTGTTCAGCTTATGGTCTTTCGCTTTATATACATCCGACATGCCCCCGGTGCCAATCTTTTCCAATACTTCATACCGGTCTCCAATTATCATTCCTATTTTAATCATCTTATAACTTTGCTCCTTTCAAAGCCGGGTGTTATTCCTCATCGGCAAAGGGTTCCATTAGAATTACCGCAATATTATCCCTTCCCCCGTTGTCATTGGCCGCTTTCACCAATTCTTCCCCCTTCTTTTCCACACTTTCCTGGCTGCTCAATATCATATGGATTTCTTCGTCTTCCAGCATATTTGTCAAACCGTCAGAGCACATGAGCACAATATCCCCCGGTTTCAGCTCCACATCAAAAAAGTCGGCCAGTATCGTATCTTCCGCGCCCACCGCCCGGGTTATGATATTTTTATCCGGATGGCTCCTGGCCTCTTTCCTGTCAATGCCTCCCCGGCGCACCATTTCCTCCACAAGGGAATGGTCCCTGGTAATCTGCCTGATTTCTCTGTCGTTTGCCACATAAAGCCTGCTGTCGCCCACATTGGCCACTTCCAGGTACTTATCCTTCAAGCAGGTGGCCATTACTACCGTCGTTCCCATGCCCCGGAGCCTTTCCTCTTCCATGGCCTTTTTCCTGATATGGCTGTTGGCGGACTCTATGGCCTTTCCCAATATTTTCACCGGATTTTTTTCAAAAGAATCCTCTATTTCCTTCTTTATTGTTTCCACCGCATATTTCGATGCATAATCCCCCGCATTATGGCCCCCCATGCCGTCTGCAACAATAAATATATTCGGAAGATTCCCCAAAGGTTTTTCCGATGCGAACACATAATCCTGATTCAGTTTTCTCCTTTTTCCAATATCCGTAATGGAAAATGTCCTTAACACGACGAAACCTCCTGCATTACTGATGCAGCTGTCTGCGCCTTAACTGGCCGCACGCCCCATCAATATCTCTTCCCATTTCCCTTCTTATAGTAACATTTATTCCATATTTTTCAAGTTTATTTTTAAATGCAAGCACTTTTTCGGAAGAACTTGATACAAAATCCCGCTCTTTTACAGGGTTCACTGGTATCAGGTTCACATGGCAGTTCAGGCGTCCGATGAGTCTGGCCAGTTCCCTTGCATCCTTTTCCCCGTCGTTTTCCCCGCTTATCAGGCTGTATTCGAAGGTGATGCGCCTGCCCGTTTTATCGAAATAATAAGCGCAGGCGTCCATCAGCTCAGCCAGCGTATACTTTCTGGCCACCGGCATCAGCTCCCGTCTCTTTTCATCGTCGGCGGCATGCAAAGACAGGGCCAGGGTAATCTGCAGCCCTTCATCCGCCAGCTTTCTCATCTGGGGTACAAGCCCGCAGGTGGAAACCGTCACATTCCTCTGGCTGATATGGAGGCCGTTTTCGTCGGTAAGAAGCTTGATAAACTTTATCAAATTATCATAGTTGTCCAACGGTTCCCCCATTCCCATCACCACCACATTGGATACCCGCTCCCCGGTAAGCAATGTAATGGCATAGACTTGTTCCAGCATTTCGGAAGGGGCAAGGGGCCTTACCAGCCCGTCAATAGCGGAAGCGCAAAAGCGGCAGCCCATCCGGCAGCCTACCTGGGAAGAAATACAGACCGAATTCCCGTGCTTATATTTCATCCATACGCTCTCCACCGTATTGCCGTCCGGCAGTTCAAACAAAAATTTCTTCGTTCCGTCCAGCGAAGACTCCTGCACCTTCACAGCTTTCAAGACAGTGAACAAATAAGCTTCCCTGCACCTTTCCCGCAAATTTTTCGAAAGGTTGGTCATTTCGTCGAAATCCCTGGCAAGCTTCCCGTGCATCCATTCGTATATCTGATTCGCCCGGAAAGATTTCTCACCTGCCTCTTCCATCTCCTTCTTCAATTCTTCCAAATCCATGGATTTAATGTCCGCCTTTGTATCCTTCATACTAAACCCCATTTCTCCGCGTTTTTCTTATTTTCTCCTGAACACCCCGATAAAGAACCCATCCGTCTCATGGATGCCCGGCAGAAGCTGCAAATATCCTTCCGCCGCCGTTCCCGTCTCGGGGATATGCCCTACTTTCCCGCTGATATCCTCCGGGATAAAAGGGAAATGCTCCAAAAACCACTTGACATTGTCCTCATTTTCCTCTTTACGCACCGTACACGTGCTGTATACCAGGATTCCCCCCCGCTTTACATACCGCCATACCGTGCCCAATATATCCCTTTGCACGGCGGGAAGTTCCGAAAGCATTTCCCGGGTCACATTATACTTAATGTCCCGTTTCCTGCCGAGTATCCCTAACCCTGAGCAGGGAACGTCCGCCAACACCACATCGGCTTTTTCCTCCAACGCGGCATCATATTGCAGCGCATCGAAAACCTCTGTTTTTATATTTCCAATCCCCTGCCGCCTGGCATTTTCCTCAATCAGAGCCACCTTATCCGGAGAAATATCCCGGGCCAGCACATGCCCCGCCGTACCGGCTTTCTCCGCCCCGTGGAGGCTTTTCCCCCCTGGCGCGGCGCATACGTCCACCACAAAGCTGCCTTCCTCTATTCCCGCGCATTCCACGCAAAGCATGGAGCTTACGTCCTGTACGGCGAACAGGCCCCTGTCAAATCCGGGGATATTTCTTACCCCGTCCACATGGGTCAGCCGGTACGCATAAGGCAGATAAGGATGGGAATCCGCTTTTATCCCCTTCTTTTCCATTTCCCCGAGCAAAGCTTCCTTCTCTTCCATGGATAAAGACTCTTTCAGCCGGACGGTTACCGGATGGATTTCCAGCATAGCCCGGAGCATCTTCTCAGTCCGTTCCATCCCGTAATCCTTCACCCAATCCTTGACAAAACATTCCGGCATGGAATAGGCCACCGACAAATATTCCAAAGGATGTTCCTTTTTATCCGGATAAAAAAACGTCTTAGGTACTTCATCGGTTTGTGCCTCCTTCCAGCGGGCAATATTGCGCAGCACCCCGTTTACAAAGCCTTTCAGCGACTGGAATTTCCTCTTCGCCGCCAGCTTTACGGCCTCATTGCACACTGCCGCATCGGGAACCGAATCCATAAAAAGAAACTGATACACGCTCATCCGAAGCAGATTGCGGATGAGGGGCTTCATCTTTTCCACAGGGATTTTGGAAAAGGCATCAATAATATAATCTATCTGTATCCGGCGTTCCAGAACGCCCTCCGTCACACGTTTCACAAAAGCCTTATCCTTTGACGGAAGATAATCATATTTATCCAGAACATTTCTTATCAAAATATTGCTGTAGATGTTCTCCTTTTCCATTTCCATCAACATATCCAGAATCAATTCCCGTATATTCATTTATCCTCCCTGCCCCAGCTATAACTGCGGCCCGAACCGTTTCTCCTAGTCGTCCCTTCTCCTGCCCCCGGTTAGAAGTACCAGGCGGAGCAGCTGCAAAATGGAAGAGGCCGCGCCCGCCACGTAGGTCAGTGCCGCCGCCCGTAACACCTTACGGCAATAACCAGTCTCCTGCCCTCCGGTAATCCCGTAGTCCTGCAGCATTGCCAAAGCCCTGGAAGAGGCATTAAACTCCACCGGCAGCGTCACGATTTGGAACAGCACCGACAGGGAAAATATCCATATTCCAACCTGTATAAAAGCAGGGCTGAGCCCAAGCACTATCCCCAGCAGCACAAGGGGAAGCCCAATCCGTGAGCCTATATTGGCCGCCGGTACTAAAGCACTTCTTATCTTTAAAGGGGCATATCCTTTCTGGTGCTGCACAGCATGTCCGCATTCGTGGGCAGCCACGCCGATAGCAGCCACCGAACGGGCCTGGTATGTGGTATCCGACAGCCGCAGCACTTTATTCTTCGGGTCATAATGGTCCGTCAGGTTTCCGCTTATATGCTCTATCCTAACATCATGAATCCCCGATTGGCTCAAAATCCGTGCGGCCGCTTCCGCCCCTGTCATTCCGCTCATACAGCGCACCTTTGCATATTTGCTGTAGGTGCTGTTCAGGCTGCTGCTGGCCGCCATGCACAATACCGCCCCAATCAGTACAAGAATATATGTGGGGTCAAAATAATAACCATACATATCCGTTTACCTCCTAACTCAAATATGCGCAAACCTTCACGCCTTTTCCTGCCCTCCCAGTATAGCCCCCGCTTCCAGGGGATACCCCAGCAGGAAATCCTTTACATCCATCCTTTTCTTTCCTTCCAGCTGCACCTGCACCACTTTCAAAAGCCCTTTTCCGGTCCTCACATAGAAAGCGTCCTTCTCCACTCTCTCTACCACTCCCGCCATGCCCTCTGTCTCCACACGGCCATTTTCTTCCAAAATTGCCTCGCATTCCCATATTTTCAAGCTTTTCTTACGGTAATAAGTATACGCGCTTGGCCAGGAATTTAGTCCTCGTACCAACCGGTCGATAGATGCCGCATCCTTTTCCCAGTGGATAAGCCCCATGGATTTTTTCAGCATCCCCACATAGGTGGCCTCTTCTTCGTTCTGCTTTTGCGCCTTTAACTCCCCTTTTTCAATTTTAGGCAGTGCCTCCGCAATAAGCTCCGCCCCTGCCCTGGACAATTTGTCATATAAAGACTCCCCCGTTTCCCTTTCCCCGATAGGAACTACGCGCTTCATCAATATATCCCCTGTATCCAGGCCCTTATCCATCTGCATAATCGTTATCCCCGTTTCCGTTTCACCGTTCAGAATCGCCCATTGGATAGGCGCTGCCCCCCGGTATTTAGGGAGCAGGGAAGCATGGATATTCACGCACCCGAATTTGGGCAGCTTCAATATTTCTTCCGGCAGCAGTTGGCCAAAAGCGGCCACTACAAAGATATCCGCCCCAAAGGAAGCTAATTTGGCCACTTCTTCCGGCTCCCTGACTTTTGCCGGCTGAAGTACCGGAATCCCATACTTCAATGCGCAGGCTTTCACCGGCGGCATCTGCATTTCTTTTCCCCTTCCTTTCGGCTTATCCGGCTGCGTCACCACCGCCGCCACCTCATGGCCGGCCTCAATAATCGCTTCCAAAGCCCCTGAAGCAAAATCCGGCGTTCCCATAAATATAACTTTCATCCTATTCCTCCATGTCAGAGCACTATTCCTCTGGCGGTTTATCCTTCCTCGTCTTCCAAATCTTCCACATTCATCAAGGGGCCTTCCACCATGTCCACATACAGCTTTCCTTCCAAATGATCCAATTCATGGCAAATCGCCCTGGCTAACAGCTCGGTGCCTTCCAATTCATATAATTCCATATTTTCATCGTAAGCCACCGCTTTCACATAATTAGGCCTGGTAACCGTTCCCGTTTTCCCAGGCACGCTTAAGCAGCCCTCGTTGCCGGTCTGTTCCCCGCTCGTTTCCAGGATTCTGGGGTTCACCATCACATAAGGGTCTTCCCCCGTCACATCGATGACAACGATACGTTTCAGCACACCCACCTGGGGAGCCGCCAACCCAACCCCGTTGGCTTCGTACATAGTCTCCAGCATATCCTCAATCAGCTCTTTTGTACGGGGGGTCATTTCCTTTACTTCCTTACACTTCTTATTTAATACTCCGTCTCCAATTTCTCTTATGTTTCTAAGCGCCATATCCAATCCATCCTTTCTATGCTAATAGGCCCCCATGGGGTCAAAATCAAACTGCACGGCTTCTTTCCCTGCCCTGCCGGTTTCCTCCCTTTCATCCAAAAAGGACTCCACTGCATTTTTCGCCTCTATCAGCTGCCCGTAATCTTTATGCTTTACATAAATCATGAAGCGGTAAATATCCTGGATTTTTCCCACCGAAGCGGGGGCAGGCCCTATTACCGGCCAATTTCCTTTTAACAGGATGCCGATTTCCTTCGCAAGCTTGCTGCCTTCCTCTTCTTTCGGCGAGGCCACCAGCACCGCCAGCATATGGGCCGCAGGCGGATACAGGAGCATTTCCCGGTACATCATTTCCTCTTCGTAAAACCCTTTATAATCCTGGCTGGCCGCATGGACGATGCTGTAATGCTCCGGGTCATAGGTCTGGATAACCACTTCTCCGGCCCGCCTGCCCCTTCCTGCCCGCCCTGCCGCCTGGGTCAGCAGCTGAAAAGTCCGCTCCCCGGCCCGGTAATCGTTAATGTGAAGGGATAAATCCGCCGCAAGAATCCCCACCAGCGTCACATTGGGGAAATCATGCCCTTTTACTATCATCTGTGTCCCTAAAAGGATATCCGCCTCTTCATTGGCAAAAGCGTTTAGGATTTCCTCATAGCTGTCTTTCGTCCGGGTGCTGTCCGCATCCATCCGCAAAACCCTTGCCTCAGGGAATTCCTTATGGAGCGCCTCTTCTATCTGCTGCGTTCCGGCGCGGAATCCGAGAATATATTTGGAACCGCATTCCGGGCAGTTCTTCACTGCCGGATGCTCATAACCGCAATAATGGCAAACCAATTTTCCCCCCATATGCTCCGAAAGGGACACATCGCAATGGGGGCACTTCATCACATGGCCGCAGGCACGGCAGGAGACGAAGCCTGCATATCCCCGTCTGTTCAAAAACAAAATGCTCTGCTCCTTCTTTTCCAGGCGGTCCTTTAGAAGCCCATGGAGCTTCCTGCTGAATATGGAGCGGTTCCCCTGCTTTAATTCTTCCCGCAAATCCACAGTATAAACAGCCGGCAATTCTCCTCCGCCCTGCCTTTTTTGCAGCTCATACAACCGGTATTGACCGCTTTTTGCCCGGTAATAGGCCTCCAAAGAAGGGGTGGCCGAGCCCAGGACTACCACGGCCTGATGCATGGATGCTATCTTTTCCGCCGTTTCCCTGGCATGGTACTTGGGCATGGATTCGCTTTTATATGTATTTTCGTGCTCCTCATCTATTATAATCGCCCCTAAACGGGGAAACGGGGTAAACAGCGCGGAACGCGGGCCAATCATCACATCGATTTCCCCTTTTTTTGCCCGCTCCCACTGGTCGTATTTTTCCCCTTGAGATAATGTGGAATTCATCACCGATACCCGGTCTCCAAAACGGGCGTAGAACCGCAGCAGCGTCTGATAGGTCAAGGCTATCTCCGGGATTAGGAAGATGGCCTGCCTTCCCCGCTTTACCATCTCTTCTATAATGGCGAGATAAACTTCCGTCTTTCCGCTTCCTGTAATACCGTGAATCAGGCAGGTATCCCTTTTCCCATAGTCAAAATCCTCCAAAATACGGGATGCAATCTCCTGCTGCCCATGGCTTAACGCTTTCTTCGCCCCATAGGACTCCATCCTGGCATCATCCGTTTTCTTCGATATTTTCACCGGATTGCGGTAGCTGTTTTCGGAAAGGACAGCTAAAACGCCTTGCTTTTCCAAGCTTTTTACCGTCTGGGCGGATACATGCAGCTTCCCTGTAATCAACGGCATCGGAAGTTCCCCCATCCTTATCAGTTCCGCCAGCAGCCTTGCCCTTGCCGTCTGTTTCTTATTGGTGCATTTTTCCAGCAAAAGCCTCGCCTCTTGTACTGGAATCAAAAGCTTACAGCTTTTCTTTTCTATCCCTTTTATTTTCCGCCTTACCGGAAGTACTGTTTTCAATGCGGTTATCATGGTGGAGCCATACTGCTCCCTCATCCATGCGGCCAGGGCAATGCAGCCCGCCTCCGCATCGATGCCGTTTTCTTCCACGCCCGCTATGCCCTTTAGTTTTTCCGGGGCGTATTTGGCCTTGCTGCCGATACCTGTCACATATCCTTTTCGAAGGCGGTTCCCTTTCCCAAAAGGGATGTTTACGCAGGAGCCTATTTTTATCTTCCCTTCCAGTCCTTCCGGTATAATATATTGAAATGTCCTATCCAGCTTTTCGTGGGATATATCTACGATAATGTCTGCAAATCTTTCTTCCATCCCCGCTCCTTTAATATATCACGGATTAGGTCTCTTTCATCCATTGGATATTTCACGCCTTTGATTTCCTGATAATCCTCATGCCCTTTCCCCGCCAGGACAATAATATCCCCCGGTTCGCCATGGTCTATGGCATAGGCAATGGCCTCTTTCCTGTCACAGATTTCTACATATTTCCCCCCGGTTCTCCCAATGCCCGTTTTAATGTCCTCAATAATATCCTGGGGTTCTTCAAACCTGGGATTATCCGAAGTAATAATGGTCAAATCCGCCAGCTTCCCGCTCGCTTCCCCCATTTCATACCGCCTCAGCTTGGAACGGTTGCCCCCGCAGCCGAACAGGCAGACCAAACGGTGGGGTTCATATTCCTTCAATGTGGTAAGCAGGCTTTCCAGGCTCATGGCATTATGGGCATAATCTATCATCAAGGTAAAATCATCGGATACTTTTATCATTTCAATCCTTCCTTTGACCTTCGCTTCCAAAAACGCCTTCCTAATCATATCCTCATCCACGGAAAAATGCCTGCAAATGGCAATAGCCGTCAGCCCATTGTACACGCTGAACCTGCCGGGCGTCGTTACTTCCGCCGTGAAATCCATCAGTCCCTTTACATCAAAACGGACTCCCAATTCCCCCGGTGCTTTTACTAAATGAAGGTTTTCCGCCCGCAAATCGGCTTCCCTGTCGAAGCCGTAGGTCTCTATTTCACAAGTATGCCCTTCTATTACTTTTTCATAATGGGCATCATCCCTATTGACAATCCCCACCCTGCACTGCCTGAACAGTAGCCCCTTGCACATCAGGTATTCCTCAAAATTTTCGTGCTCGTTAGGCCCGATATGGTCGGGTTCAATATTGGTGAAAATTCCGATATCGAACAAAAAGCCCTGCGTCCTATGCAGCTTAAGCCCTTGGGAAGAAACCTCCATCACCACCGCATCGCAGCCTTCCTCCGCCATCCGCCATAAATATTCCTGCAAAAGGTAGGATTCCGGTGTCGTATTCACCGCATGGATCCTCTTTTCCCCGATAATCACTTCTATTGTTCCAATCAGCCCCACCTTATAGCCGGCCTTTTCCAGGACGGACTTCACCAGATACGTCGTCGTCGTCTTTCCTTTGGTTCCCGTCACGCCGATAACCTTCATGCGTTCCGCCGGATGGCCAAACCAGGCCGCAGCAATATATGCCAGGGCATAACGGGTACTTTCCACCCGAACGACCGTCACGCCCTCCAGCCCCTCCATCGGGAGGGCTTTTTCCGTCACCAGCGCTCTGGCGCCCTTCGCTGCCGCCTCCGCCGCAAAATCATGCCCATCTGCATTTGCCCCCGCAATGCAGACGAACAGGCATCCCTCCGAAACTTTCCGGGAATCGTATACCACCGCATCTATGGACACGTCCAGTTCCCCCGCCACACGCTCATATTCTATTTTTTCCAGCAATTGGCTTAATTCTTTCATGTTAATACCATGTCCTTTCATAACTTAATAAAGGATATCACGTATCCTGGCTTTTTTCAACTTTTCTTCTTTAAGTATTCCATATTTAGGAAAGCTTTAATTTTTTTTAATCATTTTTATAATTTTTACATAATTTAAACACATTTTGAACATATTTAAGCTTTATAGTATACACAAGATAGTTGAGAAACTCACTATCTCCCCCCTCATAAGAATATAGGAAAAGTCCGGTTAAGCCGGGCTTTTCTGCTGTATTCCTTTCTATTCCTTTATGAAATTCGGGCGCCAAAAGCTTCCCATGGGCAAGGCTTTTGGCATCTGAATCTTTACCGGAATTCGTCATACATTTTCAATCTGTACTTTTTCCAGCAGTTCTTCCGCAAGCTCCAGTAAAATATCCCCGCTTTCCAAAGTTGCCGTATGGGCCGCCGATATTGCCGCCGCCCTTTTTAGCGCCGTATAGCCGTCTTCCCCTTTTAGCAGCGACATGGCATAGGATGCCACCACGCTGTCCCCGCTCCCTACCGTATTTACCGTCTTTACCGCCGGCGCTTTCGCCCACAAAGCCGCCTTTTCCGTCACCGACAGCAGACCCTTCTTCCCCAATGAAACAAGCACATGTTCGATGCCCCTCCGACGCAGCTTTTCCGCCGCATCCCTTATTTCCCCTATATCCTTTAATCTATGCCCCACCAGGTATTCCAGTTCCTTCTGGTTGGGCTTAATAAGGAAAGGCGACGCTTTCATCCCATGAATCAGCGCTTCGCCGCTGGTATCCAGAATACAGCGCGTTCCCGCTTTTTTCCCTATAGCCACAAGCTGCTGGTAAATATCCGCCGATATTCCCTTTGCCACGCTTCCCGACATTATCACCAGCTCACATCCCGCTGCCGCCCTTTCATATTCCTCCATAAACCGCTCCAGTTCCTTGGCTGACACCGCAGGCCCCGGCTCCAATATTTCCGTCACATATCCGTCTTCCGCAATCACATTGATGCTGCTCCTTGTTTCCCCTGCCACATGGGTAAACCGGCATTCCGCATGGATGCCCTTCATATACTCTTCAATAAACTGCCCCGTATAGCCGCCCAGGAAACCCATTACCATCACTTCGTAGCCATACTGGCGCAGAATCTTTGCCACATTAATCCCTTTCCCTCCGGCAATATTATGCGCCGTCCGCATCCGGTTCACCTGCCCAAGCATCAGCGCCCCGGTCGTATACGTCTTATCCACCGCCGGATTCAATGTTACCGTCAAAATCATATCCTTTTGCCCCCAATCCTACAATTTATATTCCTTCAACAGCTGTTTCTGCAGCTTCATATCCTGAAATGACCTCAGCAAATCATCCGTCCGCCCGTCCTGGATTAACTTCAGATTCAGTCGGTTAATTCTGTTTTGCCCCCTTTTTATACCCTTTTTCAGGCCCTTTTCCATACCTTTTTCTATTCCTTTTTCTATTCCTTTTTCCAATCCTTCTTTTTTTCCATCTTCAATCATTTCCTTCAAAGCTTGGCACATATTTATTTTTCCTTTCTGTCTGCAATTCCTTTTCACGTTCATCAACTCTTTCGCGTTCGCATATATCGCTATCATGTCAAAGGCATCTTCATCCATCCCCCCATAGGCAGCATCCCCCATTACCAATTCCTCTAGTTTTTCTTTATTTTTTGAATAACGGATAAAGTCAAAGACCTGTTTTAAATCCGTCCGGAACACTTCCGTATTTTCCAGATTCCCCACATCCAGCAAATGCAATTGATAATTGTTCACCAGCCCCTTTAACCTTTCGGGGATATCCGTAAAATCTATAATTCCATGCAAATCAAGGCTTCCATCCCATTCTCCGCCAAAATATAACACTAGTGTAACACAGGGGCACAACCGGCTGTCCTTTCGGAAACCGGATAAAAATTCTGCACTGCTTATCCCTTCCGATGCCTGGACCTCTTTTCTGATTATGGCGGCCTGGCGTTCATATTCCGCCGCATCATACCCCATAGCCCGTAAAGGCATCAGGTAATGCACTTCCTCCTGCTTTTCAATCCCGATTACGGCAAAATTAATGCCGATGGCCGCTTTCCTCACCAAGTCGCGGCCGCCCTTCCCCCTGTTCCTGCGCCCCCTGGCCATGACATCTTCCCTGTTTTCCCCCGCATATCCGCTTTTCTTCCATATCCCGGACTGGGAATCCATATCCGTCAAGGCATCCGGATGGATGGCCTGCTCCCCATGAAATACAAATCCATTAATTAAGTCCGCATAACGCCTATTATCGGACAGATATCTTCTGTTGACGGTATCCTTATCCATATCCTCTTTCCTCCTCTGGCAGGAGACATTCTGGAAATCTCCTGCTTATACTGTTTTTCTGGATTGTAAAGCATTTATTTCCTGAAATGTTCAAAGAGTACTAGAATTCTTCTGAAATGATTATTTAGAAATATGCTTCATAGAAAGTATACCATAGCGTCCATGGAATGACAACAATAATCTCAGCCACTTCCCCCCTGCCTGGACAGGATTCTCTCAGCAGCCGCCACACCTAACCCTCCCGCCCCAGGAAGCCAGGAAGGCCGGTCATGGGCAGAAGGTTTTTCTGCGTTGTTTCCGACGGTGCTTTTCCTTAGCAGAATGCCCGATACCCAAGGGAAATTGCGGCACGGATGCCGCAATTAGTCTGCACGTGCCATGGATGGCACTTGCAGACGCCCCGGCCGCCCTCCACAGCCTACCCATTCTGCTTAGGAAACCCCCGCCGGAAACCCAGCAAAAAAACCTTCTGCCCATGACCGGCCTTCCGTCCTCCTGCCTACCTATAACCTTTCATCACAATCTGCAAGCTTTCCCTCCCTTTATACCTATTTATATCCGGATAGTAAATCACGCTCAAAGGGATATCCACCCGCTCCCCGCTATAAAGCCGGTTTACCATATATTCTCCCGCCTTTTCCACAAGGAATTCATGGAAAGCATCCAAATCGCCAAAATACACCATATCGAAATAATTCCCGCTGCCGTCCGCCACTCCATATTTTCCCACATTCCTGTTCTTGCCCATCACCCTCCCGTTCAGGATATGTACATCCTTCTGGGCAAAAACCGGTTTCCTGTTTCCTTCCCCGAAGGGCTCCAGCAGCCTTAACTGCCCAACCAGTTCCTTCGTAATATAGGACAACGGCATTGCCACATCAATATGTATTTTTTCCTCCAAATCATCCTGGGTCAGGCGGCAGTTTCCGTTTATTTTTTTACGGAATGCTTCCACATCCTCTTCCCGCATGGAAAGCCCTGCCGCCATTTTATGGCCGCCATATTTTGTAAAGAATTCCTTGCAGGCGCTCATTTCTTCATACATATGATAGGCCTCTATCGAGCGCCCGGAACCTTTCACCCCTTCTTCCCCTTTGGTAAGCACAAATGCCGGTTTCCCATACTTTTCCCGTATTCTCCCGGCAATAATACCGGCCAGGCTTTCGTGGACTTCGGGCAGATAAGCCACCAGAACCTTATCCTCCCACAGCCCCTCCTTTTCAATATGGGCGATAGCCTCTTCCGTACCCTTTGCCGTCATTTCCTTGCGGATATCGTTCAGATTCTTTAGCTCTGCCGCAATCGTTACGGCCTCCGCCCAGTCTTTGCTCTGCAAAAGCTCCAATGCCCGTTTCGCAGTATCCAGCCGTCCTGTGGCATTCATGCATGGGCCCAGGATGAAACCGATGTGGTAGGAGGAAAGCTGCATCGGCTCTACCCCGCAGACTTCTATCAACGCCTTTAGCCCCAGGTTTCTGGATTGCCTCATATTTTCCAGCCCGCATTTTACGATGATGCGGTTTTCGTCCTTTAACTCCATCAAGTCACAGACCGTGGCAAAAGCTGCGATTTCCAGCAATTCCTCCAACACCTCGTTTTTCTCATCCTTAAGGTTCCCATTTTCCCCGCATTCTTCCAAAAGCTGCTGCACCAGCTTATAGGCCACCACGGCGCCGCATATATTCCTGAAGGGATAGGTGCAGTCCTCCCTTTTCGGGTCTACCACAGCCGCAGCATCCGGAAGCTGATAGGCCCGTTCCCCGTCTTCCCTTTCTTCATAAGGAACTTCATGATGATCCGTCACCACAACGGTAAGCCCTAGTTCTTTTCCATAAGCAATCTGGGGGGCCGCCGCTATCCCGTTATCGCAGGTCACTACCGTATCCACCCCATCCCCCGCAGCTTCTTCAAGCAAGGCTTCATTCAATCCATATCCGTCCTTCACCCGGTGGGGAATCACCGTATCCGCTTTTGCCCCGCAAATTGTCAGCCCTTTCAGCAAAATGTATGAGGCACAAATGCCGTCCGCGTCATAATCCCCGATAATCCGAATCCTGGCCCCGGAACCAATCTTTCCCTTTAAAACCTCCACCGCCTTATCCATGTCTTTTAAAAGGGAAGGGGCATATAAATCTCCCCGCCCGCCGTTCAGATATTTATCGATTTCATCATCCCCTACCACATCCCGATTGCGAATCAATCGGGCAATTACCGGATCAATATGATATTTGGCCGCAATTTTCCCGAAATCCGCCCTCTTTGCCATTATAAACCACTGTGCCATGAATTCCCAAATCCTTTCCTCAAAGCAAAAGCATACTTCACGCATTCCCACATTCTTCTAAACGCTATCCCCCGCCGGAAGCTCTTTATCTGTTTTCTGCTTCCGGCGGGGGATTCCTCTTCACTATTGCCTCTGCCCGCACGCTTCTTTGGCTTTCCCTGCATGCGTTCTTCGCCTCCTGCCCATTTCATCCTTCCTCACACAAAGCTGAAGGCTGTATAATCGCATTTATTTTTCCTTTTTCACAATTTTCGTCCTGAACACATACCACAAAGCGCCGGTAATACATACGGAAGAGTATGTGCCGCATACGATGCCTACCATAAGGGGCAGTGCGAATTCCCGGATACTGGTTACTCCGAAGATGAACAGCGATACCACCATAAAGAAGGTCGTCAGCGAGGTAAAAATACTTCTCGACAGAGTCTGGCTGATACTTCTGTTAACCATTTCCTGCAAATCCCCCTTTTTGCCCAGCAGTGCAAGGTTTTCACGGATTCTATCGAAGATAACGATTGTGGCATTGATGGAATAACCTACAATCGTCAACATGCATGCAATGAACGTGTTCCCCACCGATACCCTTGCCGCCGCATAAAACGCCAGAACCACCAGAACGTCATGTATCAGGGCCAGCACTGCGCTTGTTCCAAACCGGATATCCTTAAACCGGAACCATATATATACGAGCATACATGCAGTAGCAATTAAAATAGCCAGAACCGCATCCGACTGCATTTCGCTGCTAATGGTAGAGCTAATCGTTTCCGCCGTAATTTTCTCCGCATCTGCCGAGAAGTTTTCCACCATGGCATCCTTGAACCGCTCCCTCTCTTCCACGGTCAATGTCCTTGTTTTAAAGATTACTTCATTGGTGCCAGCGACCTTCTGCGTCTGCACGTTCCCGTCGCTGGTAATCGCTTCGATAAGTGGCACTATATTGCTGTCAATATCTTCTATCGTCCTGTCTTCATTGAAAGTTACGTTCGTGGAAGTACCCCCCACAAATTCAAGGCTGTAATTCAAAGCGCTCCCCTTGGAAGCCTGGTTCACGCCCATCAACACAAACCCGGACAGAATCACTATGACGGAAATGGCAAAGAACAGATTCTTTTTGGACAGGAAAGAAATCGTCTTCCTCTCTTTCCCCACTCCGTAAAGGCTTTCCTTCTTCAGCCCTATCCCATACAGGGCTTTCATCAGCTGCCTTGTAACCACAAGGGCCGTAAACATGGACACGATAATACCCAGAGCCAATGTCTGCGCAAAGCCTTTTACCGTTCCGGAACCCATAAAGCCCAATACTACCGCAGCGATCAAGGTCGTCACATTGCCGTCCAGAATAGCGGAAAAAGCTTTGGAAAAACCCATTTTAATGGATGACTGCACTGTCTTCCCCGTTGCCAGTTCTTCCCTTATCCTTGCAAAAATAATCACATTGGCATCCACAGCCATACCGATGGAAAGGATAATACCGGCAATGCCCGGCAAAGTAAGCGTAATTTCAAATAAATTCAATAACACAACAATCACAGCGGTATAAATTCCCAATGCCAAAGATGCCGCTACGCCCATCACCCAATAAACCGCAATCATAAAGATAACCACGAGCCCAAAGCCCACTGCCGCCGCTTTCAGGCTGGTATTTATGGCCGCGCTCCCCAGCTGTGCACCTACCACGTTGGAACGGAGTTCCTCCAGCTCCAGCTTCAACCCGCCGATACGGATGGTGGAAGCGAGCCTGTCCGCCTCTTCATAGGTAAAGCCACCTGTAATCTGGGCGTTTCCATCACTGATTACCGCATTTACCTGAGGGGCGCTTATAATTTCATCATCATAATAGATGGCAATCGTTTCCCCATTCTGGTAAGCCTTTGCCGTGGCATCTGCAAATTTCTTCGTTCCCTCCGAGGTCATAGTCAGCCCTACCACAAACTGGCTGTTTTGCATATCATCGCTCATGCTGCCGGCCTGGGCATCTTGCACATCCGTTCCCGCCAGGAGAACGGAGCCGTCCGCCTCCAATTCTTCGATATCCCTCAGCATGATATAAACTATTTCCCCATTTTCATCCATGGTCATAGTGTAGTTCAGTTCCCCATCCGCGCCTTTTTCCGCAAGGAAATACAAAGAACCCGGTTTGCCCAGTTCCTCCAGAATCGCATTGGCATCGGATACGCCGGGTATCTCGATGTTAATCCGGTCGCTTCCCTCCTGATATACCTGCGCTTCCGTGCTGTAGCCTTCCACACGCTTCTGCAGCTTGTAAATGGTGTCCGCCATATCTTCCCTGGAAGGTTCTTCCTCCCCCACTACCTGATAGGTAATGCTTACGCCCCCGGCCAAATCAAGGCCTAACTTGATGCCGGACGCCGCCCCTGCTTTTTCCGTTCCGATACCTTCCACTGCGGTATAAGAAAGCCCGCATAAGGCCAGAACCATCACAAGCAGGATAATAATCGCCTTGTTCTTTTTCATCATCCATTTCTCCTATTCCTGTTTTTTTAATTCCAGTTCCGCACTTTCCCTTCCAGTACCTAAGCCTTTTCATCTGCAGAAAATTCCCGGCCGCTTATGCGTCCGTAAATTTTCTGAGATACTGTCCGGGCAAGTGCTGTTTTTATTCAGACAAGGCCGCTTTTATCATAATGGCGCATTCGATGCGCTTCCTTTGCAGCTCACAGCCCAAATCATATACATCATTAATGTTTTGATGGAAATTATAGGAATTGGCCGCACATCCGCCGCTGCAATAAAACTTGGCAAAACAGTTCCTGCATTTTTCTTTCGCATACACATTGCAACACTTGAATTCATCCCTGATATCGGTGCGCAGCAGCCCTTCTTCCACATTTCCCATCAAAAACTCTTCTTTCCCCACAAATTGGTGACAAGGGTACAAATCCCCCCATGGCGTCACCGCCAAATATTCCGTTCCGGAACCGCAGCCCGACAGCCGTTTAGCCACACATGGACCCCCTTCCAGGTCTATCATGAAGTGGAAAAAGTTTACCGGCTTTCCCGCTTTCCTTCTCTCCAGCAAGTCCACCGCCAGCTTATCGTATTGATCCAGCAAAACCTGCAAATCCTCTTCCCGCAGCGCATAATCGTCGGACGGCTCCGCCACTACCGGCTCCACGGAAATCTGCTCGAACCCCAAATCCGCCAAATGCGCCACATCTTCGGAAAAGTCCAGATTATTTCTCGTAAAAGTTCCCCTCACGTAATAATCCTTCTGCCCCCTGCTTTTTGCAAGCTTCTGGAATTTGGGAACAATTTCTTCGTAGCTGCCTTGTCCTCCCCTGTGCGGGCGCATCCTGTCGTTCACTTCTTTCCTTCCGTCAATGCTCAAAACTACATTGCTCATCTCTTTATTGACAAAATCCATCACTTCATCGTTCAAAAGCACGCCGTTAGTCGTCAGCGTAAAACGGAATTTTTTATGAAAAGGCTCTTCCAGGCTCCTTCCATAGGCTACCAGTTCCTTTACCACCTGCCAGTTCATCAAAGGCTCCCCGCCAAAGAAATCCACTTCCAGGTTTACCCTCTTCCCCGAGTTTGCAACAAGGAAATCCAGTGCTTTCTTTCCGGTTTCCAGGCTCATCAGCGCCCTTCTACCATGGTATTCCCCTTCCTCAGCAAAACAGTATTTGCAGGCCAGGTTGCAATCATGGGCCACATGCAGGCAAAGGGCCTTTACCACGGTCTCCCTTTTCTTGAAATCGCCAATATAATCTTCATAAATATCCGGCGCATAAAGCATTCCCGCTTCTTTCAGTTCCAGAATCTCCTTTACCGCCTCTCCCATTTCTTCCTTATCATAAGGCAGTTCCAGTTCTCCCAGCCTCTCCATCAGCACGCCGTATTCCGCGCTTCCCTCCCGATCCAGCAGTTCCTCTACCGCCCCGGCCAAATCATAGACAATGTCATCCACTACATGCACTGAACCGCTGTTCACATCCAGTACAATATTATAGCCATTATTTTTATACCGATGTATCACTTCACCAATCCCTTTCTCCTAATTCGGGCAGGCGCCTTTTCCTGCACGGCGCACCCCATGCGCCGCCTTAGCGGCATATTTCCTCTCCATGGGGCTGCAATCAAGTAGGGGAATGTTCTTCTCCCCTACTTGCCGCGCGGCCCGCAGTTGCTTCAACAACAAATTCCATATGCGGGCCTGCGCATATAATAAGCAGCGACGCCAATCGCTGCTTACGAAGTCCTTATTTTCTCAGTCGGTTATTCCGTTGCAGTCCATTCCCGCCTTTTCAGGAACTACGAAACTATTTCACTTTCTCGCAGCTCTGGTTGCCCACAGTACAGGATGTCTTACAAGCTGACTGGCAGGAAGTCTGGCATTCGCCGCATCCGCCTTTTTTCATAGACTCTTTATAATCTCTTGTGGTTAACGTCTTTATGTGTTTCATCACAAAGCCTCCTTGTTTAGATGTACTTATTACGAACTTATAGTAGTATAGCACAGTTTTTCTCCAAGGAAAAGCACTTTTTCATATTTTTTCGCAACAAATATATTCGGAAAAATGCCGTTTGCGGCTGCCCCGGTATGAATTGCGGTTAATTGGACAGCATCCCTCCCATCATTCCGCTCCCGCCGCACAGGCAGAATACGGTGACGAAATTCGCGGCCACATCCTCTACGCTCCGGTTCACCGCCAGAGAAACGAGCGCCAGTACGACAAAATACAGGACCCCCATCAGCAGCCCCCATACAAATTTCCTGCTTCCGGCCCGTTTCCCCGCCAGCAGCCCGGCAAAAAAAGTCACGGCTATGTAAATGACAATAATCCCGATATTCACTATCTTCTCCTGCAGGCTGAACCGGTACAGCAGTACAGCCAGCAGCAATAGAAGCCCTGCGGTGAGCACATAAGATAAAAGCAGGCACTTCATCATAAAAAGTACACCCTCCCCGCTTACCATACTGCCCATCTGGGGTTTTTCGTGGCTTCTCCTCCTCATTTTCCCCATTTTTTCCATTCCAATCTCCTTCCGGTCTTTCTCTCTTCTTCATGTATATTCCGCTTCATGCCGCAAATTGACTGAATTGTAAAATATTTTGCTTTTTTGCAAACACCTTGACACCTATCATCCAATATTGTAATATTTCATATAAGCCGCCATAAGACGGCAAATAGTACATAAGGAGTGATTAAATTTTGGATACCACTGGTGTCATACAGCTTATTGTCATTTTTGTCTTGATAGGGCTATCCGCCTTTTTTTCTTCTGCGGAAACCGCTCTTACCACAGTGAACAGGGTGCGCATGAAAACGCTGGCCGACGAAGGTAGTTCACGGGCTGCGGCTGTCCTGGCCGTATTAGACCATTACAGCAAAATGCTCAGCACCATTCTTATCGGTAATAATATCGTCAATCTGACCGCCTCTTCCCTCACCACGATTCTTGCTACAAAGGCGTTTGGAAGCTATGCGGTAGGTATTGCTACCGGTATCTTGACTCTTGTCATTCTCATTTTCGGAGAAATCATCCCGAAAAACACCGCTATGATTTATTCGGAGAAAATTTCCCTGATTTATGCTAAAATAATACTTTTTTTAATGAAAATATTTACCCCGGTCGTGTTCATTATCGACAAAATGAGCGCGGGCATTTCCAGGCTTCTCCATATCGATATGAGCAAAAAGGAAAGCCTTATGACGGAAAACGAATTGAAGACCTATGTGGATGTCAGCCACGAAGACGGGGTCATCGAATCCGAAGAAAGGGAAATGATTTACAATGTGTTTGATTTCAGCGACGCGGTGGCAAAGGACATTATGATTCCCCGCATTGATATGGTCAGCGTCAGCCTGGATGCCGGGTACGATGACGTTCTGAATGTTTTCAAACAATATATGTACACCCGCCTTCCCGTATATGATGAGGATAAAGACAATGTGGTAGGCTTGATTAATATCAAAGACTTTATCCTGCTGTCCAGCAAAGAGGATTTTCAGGTGAAAAACATATTGCGGGAAGCTTACTACACTTATGAATATAAAAAGACCGCCGATTTAATGATTGAGATGCGGGAAATTACAGCCAATGTGGCTTTTGTATTAAACGAATACGGCGCTACGGCCGGAATGATTACTTTGGAGGATCTTCTGGAGGAAATCGTGGGCGAAATCCGTGATGAATATGACGCGGATGAAGAAGAGCTGATTCAGCAGATAGACGAATACTCTTATCTGGTGGAAGGCGGCATGAAACTGGATGACATCAACGATGCTTTAAATATCTCCCTTGTTTCCGAAGACTATGACTCTATCGGCGGCCTTATCATCGAGCATTTGGACCGCCTCCCCGAAGAAGGCGAAACCATTTCCACGGAAAACGGCATTTCCTTGCAGGTAAAAGAAATCAGCCAAAACCGTATCATTAAAGTATTGATGACTCTGCCTAAGGATACCTCGGAAGAAACTGAGGAACAAGTTATTCCCGAAGAAAACGCGGCTGAAAACAGCAATGCCCCTTCTTCCGAATCTTCTTTATACTAATTCAAGAATATCCAATGGGTCATCGGCAAACACTTTGCCGCCGGCCCTTTCTTGTTCTTCCTTTGTTCGGAACCCCCATGTGACGGAAATGCAGTCCATCCCCATATTGGCTGCCGTAGCAATGTCTACCTCCGAATCTCCCACATATACCGCATTTTCCTTGCTGCTTCCCAGTTCCCGCAAAGCCTCCATCACCGTATCCGGAGCCGGCTTCTTACGAATCCCCTCCTTTTCCCCGATGGCTACTTCAATATATTCATGGAAATACAGCTTTTTCAGTTCCTGTACCGCATCATAAAATTTATTGGAAACAATGGCCATTTTATATCCCCTTCTGCTTAATTCCGCCAGAAGTATAAGCACATGGGCGTAGGGCTTTGTTTTATCATTGCAGTGCTGTGCATAATGATCTTTATAATCCGCGCTTACCCTGTCAAAAGCCGGGTTGGCCTCCCCGCCCGGTATTACCAGCTCCATAAGGCGTTTCGCACCATTCCCCACGGACTGCCTGACTTCATCCAGGGAACGCTCCGGCAGCCCTGCTTTCCCAAGGGCATAATTTACGCTGTCCTTCAAATCTTCCAGCGTATCCAATAAAGTTCCGTCTAAATCAAAAACTATGGTCTCATATTTTTTCATCGTCATCTTCCCTTACATATTCAATAGCCGCTACCCATACACTTTTTTCATCCGCTTCCTTACCGCCGCATAGCACACGGCATGCGCCAAAAAGGTAATTGCCCAGGAAACAGGATAAGAAATATACAGGCATAATAATGTACGTTCCCACTGGAATACCGTCATAATCCAAAGCACACGCAAGCCGCAGGCTCCTATCAGAGATACCACCATGGGCATGACCGAATAGCCCAGCCCCCGGATAGCGCCCACCATTGTATCCATCATGCCGCAAAGGCAGTAAAAAGTACAGATAATACTCAGCCTAATCATCCCATATTCAATCACTTCCCCATCGGAAGAATAGAGCCTTAAAATATGCCGCCCAAAATAGGCTGCCCCGTTTCCGAACACCAGCCCCACCACCGCTACGATAATCAGGCACTGGAAAAGCACTTTATTGATCCGATCAAACTGCTTGCCTCCCAAGTTCTGCCCTGTAAAGCTGACTGCCGTCTGGTGCATGGCATTCATCGCCGTATAGACGAAGCCTTCTATATTGGAAGCCGCCGTATTCCCAGCCATCACCAAAGAGCCGAAGGAATTCACCGAAGACTGAATCAATACATTGGAAACCGAAAAAATCGCCCCCTGCATTCCCGCAGGCAGCCCTATCCTCATAATGCGAAGCAGCTTACCCTTATGTATCCGAAGCTGCCTGGGAATCAGCTGGAAACTGCCCCCTGTTTTCATCAGGCACATGACAATGCAGCCTGCCGAGATGCACTGGGATAAAATAGTAGCCAATGCCACCCCAGCCACATCCATCTGCATGGTGATTACGAAAAATAAATTCAGCACTACATTTACCACTCCCGCTGCCGTCAAATAATACAACGGTCTTTTCGTATCCCCTATTGCCCTTAAGATGGAACTCCCGAAATTATATAAAAGCATTACTGGCATCCCTATAAAATAAATCCTCATATATAAAGCCGCCTTATCCAGTACATCCTCCGGCGTGCCCATCAATTCCAGCAGCGGCTTTGCCAGCCCCACGCCCATCACCGTCAGTATAATACCGCAGACAACGCTAAGCAGCACGGAGGTATGCACCGTATCGCTTACTTCCTTTTCCTGCCCTGCCCCGTAATAATGGGCAATCAGTACGTTGGTACCCACCGACAGGCCGATAAAAATATTGGTCAGCATATTAATCAGTGAGCTGGTAGAGCCCACCGCGGCAAGAGACCGGCTGCCGGCAAATCTGCCTACTACCACCACGTCCGCCGCATTAAACAAAAGCTGCAATATACCAGACAGCATTAGCGGCACGGAAAACAACAGGATTTTCCCGAACAACGGCCCATGGCACATATCGATTTCATAATTTTTTTTCTTTTGCCCGCCCTTCATTTCTCCTCATTTCTGCGCTTTTTTCGCGCTGCGTTTCCTCTATCTCTAACGATTATATTCCACTCCTTATTTTTTGTAAAGTATGGCATGAAAATTGATTTTCACCGGAAAGTATCGCATTCTTGATTGAAAAATCCATCCAATAATGTTAAAATATTAAACAAAAAAATATTACTAAGGAAAGCAGCAATGAAAATATTAAAGAAAATCTTCTATACGATATTTGGACTTTTAATGGCAACTACCCTGGCTCTTATAGGGGTAATCCTTTATGCGGAATATACCGGCCACCGTTTTTCTGCGGGCAACCATGCCGCCGACGGGGCTTCTTCTGACGTGGAATCCCGTCTTGCCTATGATGAAAACGGCAATCTGGCGGAATTGCCCGGTTCTACAGCTGCTTCTTCTGAACAGATGCCGCAGGATTCCTCCGGAAACGAAAGCCCGGCTGATTCTTCAGCTTCTACTCCGGATGGCCTTGTAAATACTTCCCCAGGAACAGAAAATCCCGATGGCGGCGCAGCGGGCACAGACGTTTCCGGCAGCCCGGAAAGCACTTCCGCCCCTGCCGATTCCACAGCCCCTGCTGATTCTGCCGTTCCTGCCGATTCCACTGCGGGTGAACCAGCCAACGCAAATAACGGGGCTTCTTCCACTAACCCGGAAGATGAAACCGAACGCCTTTACATTATGGATACCGGCTCCGGCCTGTTCCATACGGACACTTGCGCCGATGCTGCCGCTATCGCCGTAGACCAGCGGTCGGAGCGCACCACGACAAGAACGAAAGTTCTCGATGCAGGCTACCAGCCCTGCCCTAACTGTAACCCGTAATATTTCAGGGAGCCAAATATTGTCATTATCTGCCCAAACATGCACCGATTTCTTATTTTTTCATAGAGTAGAATAAAACAAAGAAATCCAAGGTGACATTTATGCCATATACTGTTGTTTTAGATGCAGGGCACGGCGGCGCCAATCCTGGCGCCACCTATAATGGGCGGCAGGAAAAAACAGATGCCCTCAACCTTACCCTTGCTGTCGGCCAGCTGTTGGAAAATGCCGGGGTCAATGTAATCTATACAAGGACATCCGACATATATGACAGCCCTGCACGCAAAGCAGAAAAGGCTAACGAAGCCGGAGCCGACTACTTCATATCCATCCATCGCAATTCCAGCGTTTACCCAAACCAATACACCGGAATCGAATCCCTCGTATACAACCGATACGGCGAAGCCGCCCGCATGGCAGAAGCAATCAATAAAAACCTGCAGGCCATCGGCTTTATTAATCATGGCGTTAACGAACGTACCAATCTGGTAGTCCTCAACCGCACTCAAATGCCCGCCATATTAATAGAAGCGGGATTCATAAACAATGACAGCGACAATGCCCTGTTCGACAACCATTTCCAGGAAATCGCCCAGGCCATTGCAGACGGGATACTGGACAGCTTACCGTGAAGCCGCTCTCCCTCTTTGTGTGTTTGCCCTGTTCCCTTCTGCTTAGGAAATCCCCCCTCCGGAACAACGCCGGCACACAAAGAGGCTATCCTGCCGCCGGATAGCCTCTTTTACCCTTCACCCTTTGGCCCGAAACTTCCCCTCCAGGCTCCTGTCTTTAGCCAGCGTGCTATATTCCCCCATCCTGTTATAAGAATCCATTAGAAAACTGCTGTCTCCCTGGTTCAAATCCGTATTATTCTCCGAAAGCTGTACTTTTTCCCTCTTTTTCCTTCCTAAAAAGCGCCCCGCCTCGGCCGCTGCTTCCCCAAATTTCTGCAGGAACTTCCGGATTCCGCCCTGGCCTTTTTCCAGCCCGCCATTTTTGGAGCTTTCCACCTGGTTAACCCTTCTTCTGGCCGTTTCCGGAATTTCCGTTCTTTTATTTTCCGGTTTTACCATTGCCGTGCCCAATACGGCGGCGGATAATTTCCCTTCCGCTTCAATGGAAAAGTCATTTTCCTCCTTGCTCCCCTCTTTGACTGTCAAAACGGCTTTCCCCGCCTCTGCCAAAGGCTTGCTTTCCCGCAAAGCCATATCCTGCCCGTCTTCTTCGCCCAATCTTCTCCAAAAACCGGAAAACCGGGCAGCCAGGCTACGAAATCCGCCAGCAAAAAAATCCCTCAGCGAAAACCCTTCCTCCTTCAACCCTGGCTGTATCCGGGCCTGCTGTATACCCCCTGAAGCTGCCCCTGCGCTTCCCTCCGGCTGTCTCATCGAAGTTTCATGAAGGCATTTCGTAATTTTATGCTCATGACTATGAATTTGTTCATGACTATAAATTTGTTCATGCATATTGGTTTGAGTGCGATATCCGCCGGAAGATATATCTCGGTTTCCTATCATAAGTAAATCTCCTCTTTATCCTTGGCATATCCGATATCAATATACCCGCCGCTGTAGTCCTTTAACATCGACAACCCTGTTGCCGCGTTTTTCTCATCCCCTACAGGCACACCCAGCTTCCTCTTATCCTTTGTCACCAGCATCATGAAATGTATCTGCATGCCGCTTCCATTCCCCCATCTGCCTTTGATTTCTTCCAGCCACCGATATGCCCAAACAATATCCTCATAGGCTATGTACATCCATTTACGGAGTCCGGGATAGAATAAATAGTATTTGCCGTACCGTACATTTCCTACCTTTTTTGCCATATTAAAATCTCTTCGGATAGCCCGCTCTTCCCGCTGAAAACCGAGCACATTCTCAAACCCATGAATACCCTTCATATTTTACTTTAATTACCATGCCCTTTCCATCGTCCAAAACTTCCATGCCGCTTTAAGACCGCTTATATATGGATTTCCTTTCTTTGTATATCGTCCATTTTTCCATAACTGCACACCGATATGCTATATTTATTTTCCTGATCGATTTCTTCATAGCTTCTAAAATATGCGCCGCTGTCCGCCTCTTCCCTTTTCCTGATTCTGCCCCAGCCAAGAATACCTGCTTCCCTCTCTGCCAAGGAGGCTTCTTCCCTTTCCTCATGGGATATTTCTATCACCGACGCATCCAGGCCCTGCCGCATCCCTTCGCCGGTCAGCTTCATATAGGATTCCTTCACCGTCCACATACAGTAAAAAGCTTCGTCCGAACCCATGCCGCCTTCCGCCATCTTTTCCAGCAATTCCTTGTCTTCTCTGGAAAAAAAGCGGCGTACAATATCCCCCTGCCTTTTCCGATGCATCTGTATGTCGATTCCTATCTCTTCATCCGAAAAAGCGCAGACTATACAGTTCCCCGAGTGGGAAAGGTTGAAATGCAAATCCATTCCCCCCCGCAGATAAGGCTTCCCATACTCCGAAAACCCATATGACAAAGAAAGCGGCGCAGATTCCTTCTGCAAACCGCTCTCCTCCCACATCCAATCCTTTGCCCCTTCCTGAATCAAAAATCCTGCCAAAAGGCTTCTTCTTTTATCTCCCAGATTCCTGCATTGGTTTACTTTCCTTTTACGCGTCTCATCCAGGAAAACCATATTTCTTTCCACTGCCTCTTCATCTGGCAGTTGGGCGATATCCGCCCTATAAATTCTTATCATTATTTTCCCATGTCCTTATTCGGGCCTCTCTAAAATTCCAATTCCCAACTCCTTCAGCTGCACCTCGTCCACCACATCAGGCGCATTGGTAAGCAGACAGGAGGCATCTTTTATTTTAGGGAATGCCATTACGTCGCGGATGCTTTCCCCATGAACCAGCAGCATAACCAGCCGATCCAGGCCATAAGCCAGCCCTGCGTGAGGGGGAACCCCGTATTTAAATGCATTCAGCAAAAAGCCGAAGCGGTTATAAGCGTCTTCCTTTTCAAATCCCAATACTTCAAACATTTTTTCCTGTACATCATTCTGGAAAATACGGACGGAACCGCCTCCCAGCTCCACGCCGTTGAGCACAATATCGTATGCCTTCGCACGCACTCTTCCCGGGTCGGAATCCAGATATTCCAAATCCTCATCCATAGGCATGGTAAAAGGATGGTGCATGGCCACGAAACGGTTTTCCTCTTCGCTCCACTCCAACAAAGGGAATTCCGTTACCCATAAGAATTGGAACCTATTATCGTCAATCAAGCCCATCTGCCTGCCCAGTTCCAGGCGCAGCGCCCCTAGCACGCTCCATACGATGGAATTCTTGTCCGCGGCAAACAGCAGCAAATCGCCCTTTTCCCCATCCATGGCCTGCACAAGCCCATTCAGTTGTTCCTCTGTCATAAATTTCGCAAAGGAAGATTTATAACTTCCATCCTCATTGATGCTAAGATAAGCCAGCCCTTTAGCTCCATAGCCTTTGGCCATATCCACCAAAGCATCGATTTTCTTTCTCGGCATAGCGCCCTGGCCTTTGGCATTAATTCCCCTTACGGAGCCGCCGTTTTCCAAAGCGGAGGTAAATACGCCGAAACCGCATCCCTTTACCGTTTCCGATACATCGGTCAATTCCATGCCGAAACGGGTATCCGGCTTATCGGAACCGTAACGGTTCATAGCGTCAATCCATTGGATGCGGGGCAGGGGAAGTTCTACTTCCAATCCGATGGCTTCCCTGCACACGAACTGTATCAGCCGTTCGTTCACATCAATGACGTCTTCCACATCCACAAAAGAAAGTTCCATATCCACCTGGGTAAATTCCGGCTGCCTGTCCGCCCTCAAGTCTTCGTCTCTAAAGCACTTGGCTATCTGGAAATAACGGTCATAACCGGAGCACATGAGCAGCTGCTTAAACAGCTGGGGAGACTGGGGCAGTCCATAAAAAGTCCCAGGGTGCACACGGCTGGGCACAAGATAATCCCTGGCCCCTTCCGGCGTGGATTTCCCCAGTATAGGGGTTTCTATCTCCAAAAAACCTTCTTCCGTCAAAAATTTGCGGATATTTGCCGTAATAGCGCTGCGCAGCATAAGATTCCTTTGCAAATCCGGCCTGCGCAAATCCAGATAACGGTACTTCAGCCGCAATTCCTCCTTTGTCTTGGAATCCGCTTCAATAGGGAATGGGGGAGTCTCCGCTTCCGACAGAATCCTTGTTTCCTTCGCCCGGATTTCAATATCGCCGGTAGCAAGGTTCTCATTCACCGCCCCTGCCCTTTTTTCCACTTTTCCCACTACCGCTATAACAAATTCGCTTCTCATTTTTTCCGCTTTTTCAAAATTGCCGCTGCCGCAGTCGCTTTCCTCAAAAATAATCTGAAGCAATCCCGAACGGTCCCTCAAATCCACAAAGATAATACCGCCCTTATTCCTCTGCTTCTGCACCCATCCCATTACGGTCACTATCTCGCCCACATTGGCCGCAGACAGTTCCCCGCATCGGTGCGTCCTCTTTAAGCCTTTCATCGCTTCTGCCATAATCAACTCTTCCTCACAATCTCTTTATTTTCCTATTGATTTTTCGCTTTCCTATTGTTTTCCACTTTCCAATATCGCTTGCATTTATGCCCTTTGTTCAGCGTCATCTCCATTGATTCCGCCGTTCCCCTTACTCCGCCAATCCTCTGACGGATTTTATTTTTTTCTATCATTTCCTCACTGCTTTAACGGATTCTTATAAAATTCCCGGAATTCCATATAGCCTTCCCCGTTCAGCTGTTCCTTTTGGAATTTCTTGTTCTTGTTCATCCGCGCCACGAGCACCTGCGTGCCTTCTCCCCGCTCTTCCTGGGCTTGGGCGATGATTTTGCAAAGTTCTTCCGTAGCCACTCCCTTTTCAATCAGGTAGGCCACTTTTTTATTCTGTCCCGGAATCCGGAACCCGTTCTCCATCATAATCAGGATGATTCTTTCAAATCCGATGGAAAAACCGCAGGCCGGCACATCCTTGCCGGTAAACCTTCCTACCATCTTATCATACCGCCCGCCGCCGCCGCAGCTGCCGCCGAACTCCGGCATGGCGATTTCAAAAATCGTTCCGGTATAATAGGACATCCCCCGCACCAGGGTCGCATCGAACACAATTTCAAATTCAGAAGCTTTCGTAGCTTTCACGCTGGCAATAATCTCTTCCAGGCTCTGGACTACTTCCGTTTCCAACACATCGCCCAACGCGTCCGCCAGATAAGCCAGCCCGTTTTCCGCCCTTTCCATCTCCCGGAACAGTGTCAGATATTTTTCGATGCTCTCCGGCTCAAAGCCGCTTTCCTTCAACTCCGCAGCCACGCCGTCCAAACCGATTTTATCCATTTTATCCAGAATAATAAATACATTATCGTAAGATTCTTCCGGAAAGCCGCTGTAAGCGGCCATCGCCTTCAAAATCCTTCTTTCGTTAATACGTATCTGGAAATTTTTAAATCCCAGCTTGCCCAACGTAGTGGTGGTGGCCAGAATCAGCTCTATTTCCGCCAGGTTGGTTGGCTCGCCCAGAATATCAATATCGCATTGCATAAACTGGCGGTAGCGCCCTTTCTGCGGCCTGTCCGCCCGCCACACATTCCCTATCTGCAATGCTTTAAAAGGGGATGGCAGCTCATTGGAATGGTTGGAATAATAACGCACCAACGGCACCGTCAAATCGTACCGCAGCCCGCCGTCCACCAGGTCTTCCTCTCCTTTGGCATCCTTCAGGTTCAGCTTTTCGCCCCGTTTCAATATTTTAAAAATCAGTTTTTCATTCTCACCGCCCTGCTTGCTGCTCAGATTGGCTATATTTTCCACACAGGGCGTCTCTATGGAAGTAAAGCCGAATTTCCCATAGGTTTCTTTAATCACCCCGATTACATAATCCCGCAGCTGCATCTCCGCAGGCAAAATATCTTTCATGCCGGTTACCGGCTTCTTGCTAAGCGCCATACTTCTTTCTCCTATTCCAGTACCGCAATTCTCCTGCCAATATCCCGTTCCCGCAGAGCAATTTCCGTCCTAACGTCCTGAAATTCTCTGGGGGATATCGTCCGGGGAATTGCTGCTTTCCAGTACCATTGCGGTTTTCTCACCTATTAGTCGATTTTACACCGTTTCTTTTGGTTTTTCAACTCTTTTCCCATTTCATTAGTGAAATATGCCTTTTGGCTTAGCCGCAAAACCGAATCCCGCACCGGCCAAACGCCCGGCCTGCTACACCGCCCATGAAAATTGATTTCCGTGTTTTAGAAGTTATTCCCCTTCATGAAGCCTTGCATAAATTCTATTGCAATCGTAATCCGGTGCCTCTTTTTGCGCAGCAAGGCAGATTTTCTCCACCAGTTCCAGGCTTTCTTCCACCTCGTCCGCTATTTGTTCCAATCTTTTCCCTTTGCCCAATTTTTTGCATATTTGGTTTATCAACTGCTTCTCTCCACCTTCTGCCAAACCCTGGATATGCCCCTGTTCCAATCCCTGTTCCAGCCCCTGGCCTAATCCTTGAGTATGGCCTTCCTCATAGCCCTCTTCCTGTATATATGCCTTTTCTTCCCATAGCTGCATATATTTCACCCCCATTTTCTCCGACAGCTTGATTCTTTTCACCTGTTCATGTATCCGTTTTATCCTCTGGCTCTCCGTCTTTTCCGCCATTTCATCCGTTGTATTGGTAATATAATGAATTGCGCTGATGCGCAAGCAGGTCATCAATTTCCTAACGGAAATTGGTGACATATAATATATTCCATAAAGTCCAAAAATTCCTGCGGGAAATCCCCTTTGTTTTTCCCTTTAGTATTGATGAATACCCTCAAGGCCCCATCATCCAGCCTTAAGTCCGGGCATTCCTTGCAGGCCCCTTCAAAGGTATAACGGTACAGCCCCCGGCCAAAGATGTCGAAAGGGGCCATCAGCACCAGGCAGCTGTCATTCAGAAGGTTGAAGTCCTTGCTCCCCGGTTCCAGCAGGGATACATCCAGCTGCGCCTGGTAGTACCGGCTCCTCCGCCTTAAGTTCTTCGTGTCCTTCTGCTGCATCTCCGTATAGTACAGCTTCCCGCCCTTGTCCATGCCGATGACATCCAGCCTGATTTCACGCAGCTCCGGCGATACCCGGAACTCCTTTTCCGTCTCCGGTTCGGTCAATAGCCGGATGTCCTCCCCCAGCAGGATGCTCACCGCCGCCTGGTAGGACTCCCTGTCCTCCATCACCTCGTCGAACAGGAACCGGTTTATCAGGTTTAAGTCCTTTAACTTTGTGGCTACGTTATT